>JBOFSQ010000055.1:0-13367 GCA_051651625.1 Thermoguttaceae bacterium
ACGGACGCATCGCAAGCGATAACGCAAAACGATTCGTCAAACCGGAGAGCAACGAGACTGGTCTTTGCAGCAATCATCCGGGCGGATGTAACACGGCGCATTCGAACGGTTCCGTTCGCTTCACTTCGCAGACGGCGGCCCGAACGGAAACATTCACCGCTCTCGCCGACGGGACGGCAACAGATTATCCGTGAACTTGTGCAAAAATTGTTTTTGAACGACGTTTGAGATTCCCCACTTTCGTCATCGAATGGCGATTTTTCACTCGCTTACGCTTCATTCCGTCATTCGCGCCCCGACTCCGCTGGGGGCAGGCTACGGCGGGAATCCTGACGGCACTTCGTTGATATGTCTGTACTAATTCGGGCACTTCGTGTTCTTATTGTGTGCTCGGCTGCACTTATCGCCGGTGACGCGAACGAAAATCCGGTGCGTCTGTAGGACGCTACCAAACGTTTGAGTCAACCACGCGGTCGGTGGCGTCCTACAGACGCTCGATTTTTTTGCGTGGCACTACCGTAAGCTGCGCGGAGTACCGCTTGTATACGGTTATTGAAATCGCTGCCCCGTCGGGGCAAAGACGCCAATGGCAACGCAGCCAAATTCGTGAACGCTTACTTCTTTTGTAACCCTTCACGGTTGCACAATTTCCAAGACGTAGAGCACCGGCCAGAGTTTGCCAGTTATGTAGAGACGCCTTGTGGTGGGGTCGAAGGCGATGCCGTTGAGAACGCGGTTGAGTTGTGTCGTGGCGTCGCGGAGCGGAATCTCACGCGGCAACAGCGATGCCATATCAACCCAGCCGACGACGCGGCCCGACTTCGGATCGATTCGCGCGATCCGTAAACTCCCGAAGACGTTCGCCCAAATCTCGCCATCAACCCATTCAAGCTCGTTGAGACCGCGAATCGGAGTCGTGCCATCGACGACGCTAACGGTATCGACAACTTCAAAAGTTTTTGGATCGCGTCTTTGGAGCGTCGCTGAACCGCTGCTCATCCAGAGCGACGTACCGTCAAACGTGAGGCCCCAGCCTTCGCCTCGATATTTGTAACGCCGCACTTCGCGTAACGTCGTTTTGTTGAAGACAAAACAGACTTCGCTCTCCCACGAAATCATAAAGATTTCGTCACCGACAATCGCGATCCCTTCGGCGAAGACGCCGCGTGGAATCGCAACTTTTTCGACAACATTTCCTGTCGCCACTTCAACACGTCGCAGCGACGAAGTACCGTAACCGCCCGCACTCTCATAGAGCACGCCGCCATCGAAGACGAGTCCTTGCGTGAACGCCTGCGAATCGTGCGGCGTCTGTGCGGTGAGTGCAAGACGCAGTGTAGATGGCGACACGGGCGGCGGTACTGATTCCTCCGCCCACGTCGCACGAAGAACAAAAAACGAAAGTAGAAAGAGATTGCACAAACTCGTTGTCCAGCCTATTTGTACCATTTGCTCCGCTCTTTCTCAAGTGCCTCGCCCGCAAGTATCGGTTTTACTTCGGTGGCGGGCGGAGCGACATGGCCACCGTCGTTATAAGTAAAGTTTTTCACAATGCGTTCGAGTTCGTGAACGGTTTGGCTGATGTCGGTCGCGGCCTGCGCAACCTCTGCAACACTGTTCGCGTTTTGAACCGCTGTATCAGTGACCGTTCGCACTACGCCGTTGAGATTGTTGAGACTCTGATTCTGGCTCGCCGACTCACGCGAGATTAGCGAAATGATCTCGCCAACATGCGACGCCTGCTGCGTAATGGTAGTGAGCGATACCGCTGTAGCTTTTGCGATAGAACTTCCCGCGTTGACTTGGTGAATCGACTGTTCGATCAGTTCGGCGGTCTCCTTCGCAGCCTTGGCACTACGCGACGCGAGATTCCGCACCTCATCGGCAACGACCGCAAACCCCTTGCCATGCTGGCCAGCTCGCGCCGCTTCGACCGCCGCGTTGAGTGCTAACAGATTGGTCTGGAATGCTATGTCGTCGATAACGCGAATGATCTTTTTGATCTCGCCAGCACTCATCGTGATAACATCCATCGCGCCAACCATCGACTCCATTTTCTTCTGTCCGTCAGCCGACGCCTCGCGCGCCATCGACGAAGCAGAGTCGGCCTCAACGGCGTTCCGCGAGTTTTCTTGAGTTTGATTGTTAAGCGAACCAAGCTCGGTGGCGATCTCGCGGAGCTGGTCGGCACACCACGCAGTACGCTCTTTGACCACTTGACTCGATACCTGAAGCTGGTCGCCTTTCTCAAAAATTGTCGCCGAGATCGTTTGCAATCCACAAACAGCGTCGTAAATCCCGTAACGCATCTTGATCAGTGCCAAGCCAAGACCATCGCGTTCTGATGCGAGAGGTATCCAAACCGTCAAGTCTCCTTTGGATATTGCCTTGGCGACGCTTGCCTTTTCGTCGAAGGCTTGGGCAACGCGGTCGAGTGCGATGGTGAACGCACCGATCTCGTCGCGGCGATTGAGTGCCATGCGCACGGTGGAGTCGCCCGCTTCAAGCGACTTCGCAAATTGTACCGCGCGACGCATAGCAACAACAATGTCGGACGCGGTCCAAAACGCCCACGGCCCCAGCGTGAAAAGCCCAAACAGCACAACGCCCAACATCCAAAACTCTTGCTTGCGCATGCAGGCCTTCACAAGGTCGCGGCATTCCATCCGCAGCTTGACAACTTCGTCTTCCAACGTAGTGAGTTTGCCGAGCAGTAGGTCGAGCGTGGGGATGAGTTCTTGCAGATAGATAAGCTTCACAGAATCAGTGTTTGTCGGGTCCCACACCGACACCATTTTCCCGCCCAAATTGTGGACTTTGTGGTGATCGCTGTCTAGATCGGTGAAGAGTTCGCGTATCTTTCCGCCAACTCTTTTGGTGATTTCTTCACCGTCGCTGTAGTACCATTGCCCGAATGCGCACGCCGTTGCATCGGTGCCGATGGCCAGTTTCTCTGGTGGCGTGATGATGGCGCGATCCACCTTTTGAAGCCACTGGAGGTGCGCCTTTTCCGCACGCATCAGACTTGCAAGCAAGTCGTCGCACTCCAACTGCTGCGACATCAAACTATCAACCTCGCGGTCGGTGTAAAAACTAATCGCGCCAACAAGCAACGCAAACGTTATCCCCGCAACCGCAATACCAATGATCTTCGAGAAAATACTCATTACTCTGTTCTCCTCACCACAAAAAAATGCCCTATCACGGTTACGAAAACACAACGTAGGGGCAGACCCATGTGCCTGCCCTAAACCTTTTGTAATGGCAGACCTATGTGTCTGCCCTGAACCTCGTAAGGGCAGACACGCAGGTCTGCCCCTACGGTGCAAAACTCTACTCGTTCTTCACACCTGCAAGCGTTGTGTAGAGGGCGAACTTTTGTTCGGCGTCGTGCTGGGCCTGCGCCATGAGTTTGTCGTAGACAGCTGCGTTGGAACGCGCCAAAACCTCGAAGCGGTTCTGCTTCGACGCAAACTCTTTGATCGTCCCCTTCAGCTCTTTGCTCGCAAGTTCGAGCGGCTGCGACTTGCGTGGGTCGTAGCTGTAGAGCGTCCAGTAACCTGTCGCCACCGCTTCTTTTTGCAAGTCGAGACCAGTCGTCATGTTAATCCCCTGTGCAATACAGTGGGCGTAAGCGATGACGATTGACGGGCCACGATACGACTCCGCCGCACGGATCACCTTAATCGCGTGATTCGGATTCGCGCCAAGCGCAATCTGACCAACAAAGACGTTCCCATACGACATCGCCATCATCCCCAAATCCTTCTTGCGAGTCGGCTTGCCACCAGCAGCGAACTTCGCCACCGCACCAAGCGGCGTTGCCTTTGACGCTTGACCGCCGGTGTTGGAATAAACTTCAGTGTCCATCACGAGCAGATTGATGTCGCGTCCCGAAGCGAGAACGTGGTCAAGACCACCGTAACCGATGTCGTAAGCCCAGCCGTCACCGCCGAACGCCCACACACTCCGCCGCACAAGCGAGTCGGCAGCGGTGAAGAGATTCGCACCGGTAATGCGGCAACACGTCGTTCCGTCGCACTTGTCGAGCTTCGACTTAAGCTGCGCAACCCACTCACGCTGCTGCGTGATTTCCGCCTCGGTCTCTTGTTTGTTGTTCAAGATGTTGTCAACAAGTCCGGCACCGATCTTGTCGCGTTTTCGGGTGAGCATCTCGCGGGCAAACTGATTTTGCTGATCAACCGCAAGACGCATACCGAACGTGAACTCCGCGTTGTCTTCAAAGAGCGAGTTGCACCACGACGGACCACGCCCATCGGCGTTGACACAATACGGCGTCGTCGGCAAGTTGCCACCGTAAATCGACGAACAACCAGTCGCGTTGCCAATTAGCATTCTGTCGCCGAAGAACTGCGTGATGAGCTTGATGTACGGCGTTTCACCGCAACCAGCACACGCACCGGAATACTCAAAGAGCGGCACCAGAAGTTGCGAACCCTTGATCGAATCGGCGTTGACTTCGCCGCGTTCCGCATCGGGGATCGAGAGGAAGAAGTCCCAGCACGCACGCTCGGTGTCGAGATGCTGCATCTTGTCTTCCATGTTGATCGCCTTCTTCCCTTCGACGGCCTTGTTCTTGCCGGGGCAGTTGTGAACGCAGAGTCCGCAACCGGTACAATCGTCGGGCGCGACTTGAATCGTCATCTTCGCGCCGGGATATTCCTTCGTCTTCCAGTCGGTAGACTTGAAACCTTCCGGTGCCTTCGCAAGTAGTGCGGCGTCGTATTTCTTCATCCGAATCGCCGCGTGCGGACAGACCAGCGAACACTGCCCGCACTGAATACAAGTCGCTGAATCCCAGACCGGAATGTCGATTGCGATGCTGCGGCGTTCGTACTGGCTCGTTGCGGTCGGGAAAGTTCCGTCGCACGAAAACGCCGAGACTGGAAGCGAGTCGCCACGCTGCGCGAGAATCTCGCCCAAAACTTCTTTCACATACTTCGGCGGATTGTTCGTCGCACCCGAAACACGCGAAAACTTCGATGTCACCGACGCCGGAACTTTCACTTCTTGGAGTGCGGCGAGCGAGGCGTCAACGGCGGCGTAGTTTTTCTGCACGACCGCGTCGCCCTTCTTTCCATACGCTTTTTGAATCGCCTTTTTGATGTAACCGATGGCCTCATCTTCGCTCATAAATCCGGCGAGTTTGAAGAAGCAGGTCTGCATGATCGTGTTGATCCGCGACCCCATTCCGGTTTCCTTGGCGACCTTCACCGCATCGACAACGTAGAACTTGAGTTTCTTGTCGATGATTTCTTGTTGCAACTCCTTCGGCAGGTGTCCCCAAACTTCGTCCGCGCTGTATGGGCTGTTGAGCAGGAACGTCCCGCCGCTGACGATCCCCGCGAGCATGTCGAGTTTTTCGGTGAAGACAAACTGGTGACACGCAACAAAGTTGGCACTCGTAATCAGATACGATCCCTTGATCGGACGCGGCGAAAACCGCAGGTGCGAGACCGTCACCGAACCAGCTTTCTTGGAGTCGTATACAAAATAACCTTGCGAAAACTTGTCGGTGTATTCGCCGACGATTTTCGTTGTTTCTTTGTTTGCACCGACGGTGCCGTCGCTTCCAAGACCGAAGAACAGGCAGCGGGTAACGTCTTTGGCTTCGGTCGAGTAGTTCGGGTCGAACGCGAGTGAAAGTTTCGTAACGTCGTCGTTGATGCCGACGGTGAAAACTTTCTTCGGCGACGGTTTTGCAAGTTCGTCGTAGATTGACTTCACCATCGTTGGCGTAAACTCTTTCGACGAGAGACCGTAACGCCCAGCGATGACGCTGATGTCGGTGCGACCTTGTTGTACCAGTGCGGTGACAACATCTTGATAGAGTGGTTCGCCGAGCGAGCCGGGTTCTTTTGTGCGGTCGAGAACGGCGATTTTTTTGACGGTCTTCGGGAGAGCGTTTACCATCGCGGCGGCGTCGAACGGGCGATAGAGACGCACCGTTACAAGCCCGACTTTTTCATTCTTGCCAACGTGGTCGAGATATTCTTCAACGACGCCGGTTCCCGAAGCCATAATGACAATCACGCGGTCGGCGTCGGGTGCGCCGTAGTAATCGAACAGGTGATACTGGCGACCGGTGACTTTTGCGAACTTGTCCATTTCCGCTTGTACAATCGCGGGGACTTTGGTGTAGAACTCGTTGCACGCTTCGCGGGCTTGGAAGAAGACGTCGGGGTTTTGGGCGGTGCCGCGAAGTTTCGGGGCGTCGGGCGAGAGGGCACGTTGGCGGAACGCTTTGATCGCGTCGATGTCGAGCATCTCTTTGATTTGGTCGTCGGTGAGTGGTGTGACGCCGTTGACTTCGTGCGACGTGCGAAAACCGTCGAAGAAGTGGACGAACGGTATGCGGCTTTTGTATGTTGCCGCGTATGCGACCATTGCCATGTCGTGAGTTTCTTGGACGCTTCCGCCGCCGAGCATTGCCCATCCGGTTGAGCGGCAGGCGAGGATGTCGCTGTGGTCGCCGAAGATTGAGAGTGCGTGAGTTGCGACGGTTCGTGCCGAGACGTGAAAGACGGTTGGCGTGAGTTCGCCAGCGATCTTGAACATATTCGGGATCATCAGGAGCAACCCTTGCGACGCGGTGAACGTGCAAGTGAGGGCACCCGCTTGGAGCGAGCCGTGAACTGCGCCAGCGGCACCGGCTTCGGACTGCATTTCAGCGATGTGCGGCACGGTACCGAAGATATTTGTTTTTCCTTTTGCTGCCCATTCGTCGGCGAGTTCGCCCATTGTTGACGATGGCGTGATGGGATAGATTGCCATCACTTCGTTGCAGGCGTGTGCGACGAGAGTTGTCGCTTCGTTACCGTCGATCATGTGAAGTTGTTGTTGACTCATACTGGGATTCTCCGTGAGTAGGGTGTGAGGAACTGTAAACGCAAACCAAACGTCGTGAGATTGTATCACAAAATCGCTTCGCAGGGAGGGAGAGTGCGCAAGAGCAAAGATTGCGCTAGTCATACATTGACGCTGGTGGATGCGGAGTCTATAATGGCGCGACGCATGTTATTCACATACTCTCCCCACTCCCCCAACACTCCACCACCATGTTCCCCACATCAAAAAAAATCTTGGCACTCACGATGGCGACACTTTCACTCGCGTTTTCTGCGGACAATTTCGCTGCGGAAATGTCTCCGAAACCTGCGTATCCGAACGCGAAAAAGGTCACGCAAACCGACGACTACTTCGGTATCACCGTCGCCGATCCGTACCGCTGGATGGAAGAAAAGTCGCCCGAACTCGACCAGTGGATCGCAGACGAAAACGCAATCACACAAAGTTATCTTCGCACGATTCCGTTCCGCGAAAAACTCCGCAAAGAACTCACCGACACAATCAACTATCCAAAACACTCGCTCCCGTGGAGCAAAAATGGACGACTGTTCTACTTCAAAAACACTGGTCTGCAAAACCAGTCGGTACTCTACACGATTGATCCAAACACGACCGCTCCAAACGCAAACGAGCCGCGCGTCCTGATCGATCCGAATACGATGTCGGCTGGCGGAACGGTCGCCATCTCCGGCGTCTCGGTTTCACGCGACGGAAAACTGCTCGCGTATTCTGTCGCCAAGAGCGGCTCCGATTGGAACACGATTCACGTCATCGACATCGCCACCGGCGAAACGCTCCCCGACTGCGTTGAGTGGGTCAAGTTCAGCGGTATCGCGTGGCAAGGGAACGGATTCTACTACAGCCGCTACGACGCACCACCCGAAGACAAACTCCTCACAAGCAAAAACGAGTTCCACAAAATCTACTATCACAAAGTCGGTTCGCCGCAAACCGATGACGTTCTCATCGACGAAGACCGCGAACATCCGCTGCGAAATCGTACCGCCACAACCGACTACGACGAGAACTACCTCTTCATCAGCTCCAGCGAATCGACCTACGGCGAGACGCTCAAGTTTCGTCCAACTTCGGCACCGATAAACGCGGCGTTCGTTACGATTGTCGATACGTTCGATTCGGAATACTCGCTCGTTGCGGTCTTCGGCGATGCGTTTTACTTTTTGACCGACCGCGACGCGCCGAACAAACGACTCGTTCGCATCTCGCCCGCCGCACCGACGCCCGAAAACTGGAACGACATTATCCCCGAAGGCGAGTCGCTTCTTGAAAGTGTTCAGTACATCGGCGGGAGATTTGTTGCGACGACGTTGCAAGACGCCGCGCACGTCGCCACCGTTTACGATAACCGCGGCACAAAACTCCGCGACGTTGCACTGCCGACGCTCGGAGTCGTCTCGTTTTCAGGCGAACCGGATGCGCCGCAGTATTTCCAGTCGTTCACGTCGTTCACATATCCGACCGTCATCGAACGCGGCAACGACATCAACAGCGACACTCGTGAGCCATTTTTCCCGGCGGCTATCGACATCGACCAAGCCGAGTTCGTCACCGAGCGAGTTTGGTACACCAACAGCGACGGGAAGAAAGTCCCGATTTTTCTCTGCCATAAAGCGGGTCTCAAACGCGACGGGCAAATGCCGGTTTTGCTTTATGGTTACGGCGGTTTCAATGCGAGTATGAAGCCGTCGTTTTCGGCGGAGCGGCTGGTATTTTTGCGGAACGGCGGTGTCTACGCGATGGCGATTTTGCGCGGCGGCGGCGAGTACGGGCAGACGTGGCACGAAGCGGGGACGAAGTTTCAGCGGCAAAACGTTTTCGACGACTTCATCGCTGCGGCGGAGTTTCTCATAAACGAAAAGTACACGTCGCCGGCGAAGCTCGCGGTGATGGGCGGGTCGAACGGCGGTTTGCTTGTCGGTGCGGTCGTGACGCAGCGACCGGAACTTTTCCGTGCTGGTGTTCTTCGTGTTGGCGTTCTTGACATGTTGCGTTATCATCTTTTCACGATAGGTTGGGCGTGGAAGCGTGACTACGGCAGCAGTGCCGACAGCCGCGAGATGGTGGAGTGTCTTCTGCGTTACTCGCCGCTTCACAACGTCAAGGCGGGCGTTGATTATCCGTCGCTGCTGGTCATGACATCCGACCACGACGACCGCGTTGTCCCAGCGCACTCATTCAAGTTTACCGCGACGATGCAAGAAGTTAGCACGAGTGTGAACCCGATTTACATCCGCGTCGAGACCGACGCCGGACACGGTGCTGGCAAACCGATCAGCAAAATCATCGACGAATCGACCGACATGTGGTCGTTCGTGATGGAACAGATCGGAATGAAGATGGAGTAGACCCGTAACGAGTCTACAAACGCCCTCGTAGCTCAGGGGATAGAGCGACGGTTTCCTAAACCGTAGGTCGTTGGTTCGAATCCAATCGGGGGTAAAAAGCGTTGCGCCCCGTGTTTTCTAGTGTCGCTGATGCTACAAAACACGGGGTTTCAGAAAGTCCGTTTGTCGCGTCTTGCGCCAAATGCCCCCATTTTTCCTCCTGCTTCACACACTTGTTCACACACTTGTTTTCAGTGTTTACGTCCGAAACATTTTTGAACGACGCGACCAACGACGCAAAATCGTCCGTCGAAAATCGCTGATAGTATTGCAACGCAACTTGTGGAGAGTGTCCCAAAATCTGACCTATCAAATCGACTCGTCCGCGAAGTTCGGGATACTTGCCACTGTACAGGTCTTTCTCACAACTCGCACGCATATTGTTGCCAATCATCGGAACGATAGGCAGCCCCGCCTTCTTGCAAATCTTGTCAAACACCGTAGCCAGATTCGCCGCTTTGATGTTACCGCTGCGATCAGGTTTGCGCTTGATATAGGCAGGGCAACGATTCTCAATCACCCACTCCGCACCGACCGCCGCTTGCTCGGCGCAGTCCAAAAGTGGACGCATTATTTCAGGAAATATCGGTACGAAGCGTTCACTCTTAGTCTTCGTCGAATGCACACGCAGCATTGACTTGTCCCAGATAACGTCCGTCCACCGCAAACGCAAAACTTCACAGCAACGACGAAGCCCACCGAAACGCCAAAGCGCGATGATGAGCCGCCACTCTGCACACGGCGCGTATTACATATCTGACACGTTTTTTAACTGGCAACAGTCAATTACGAGGAAAGCCGCGGCGTTGCGTATCATCACGGAGCTGAGATGAATCTCCACGCGGAGGCGGAGCCGTCTCTCTTTGCCCGGCACTGTTGCTGGCGGCGGAGAGAATCTGTACAATTTCCTCCATTCCCTGCCCCATTCCCATTCCCAGAGGATCATATCCGGACTTGGCGTTTACATCTGCTCCTTTTGCCAGATCAAGCGGAGTCTCTCCCATTCCCACTCCCATTCCCCGAGGATCATATCCGGACTTCGCGTTTACATCTGCTCCTTTGGAAACAAGAAATCTGATAATATCAATCATCTGTTCGCGTTTACTTGGGTCGAGGGTGTTTCTTTTCCACGAATATACCTCTACGACAGTATGGAGCGGAGTTTTGTCATTACCACCTTTCGCATTAACATCTGCCCCTTGGGAAATAAGAAATTTAGCAACTTCGACATCTCCTTTCTCCACTGCGATATGGAGCGGGGTTTTATTGAGCGGAGTTCCATATACATCTCCTTCATCTCTGCCACCTTTTGCATTAACATCTGCTCCTTGGGAAACGAGAAACTTCACGACTTCAATGTTTCCTTCCTCCACCGCTGCGTGGAGCGGGGTAGAGCCGCCGTCTTCTTCGGCTTTCGCATTAACATCTACCCCTTGGGAAATAAGAAATTTAGCAACTTCGACATCCTTATTCTCCGCCGCTATATGGAGCAGCGTAATGCCACGCTCAACCACCTTGGTATCCGCTCCTTTAGAAACGAGAAATTTAACGATAGCGGCATTCCCAAATCCCGCCGCCCAATGGAGCGGAGTCACACCGTCGCTGTTTTTCGTCTCAATTTTCGCATTAACATCTGCACCTTGTGAAACAAAAAACATAAGATATTTAAGGACAAGATTTTTGTCCGCATTCTTACTCTTGTCTTTCCCCAAACTCATCAGGTAGCGCACTATCGCATCTCTTCCATAATTTGCGATATATTTGTCGGTTTCTGCACGTTCTGCGGCGGTTAAAACTGGGGGAGCAACATCTGCAACGGTCAATGTGGCTGGAACAATGTCACCCAAACTTAAGTTATTAACATTCCCACCACCGGTTTTAGAGAGAAGCAGCGCGAGGCATACGATTCCCGCAACGGCAACGCCCGCGATTCCCGCGATGATTGCTGGTTTGGGCAATAGTTTGGTTTTCTCGATGAATGGTGCAGAGGAAGACATAACCGATTGCACCACTCGCTTGGCGTCCGCCATAATAGGCACAGCGACGCTGGTTCCACATTTGATACAAACAACCTGTTCAGGATTGAGCGCAACGCCGCATTGGCGGCAGAACTTTTTGTGTCCGATGGGCTTGGCACCACACGCCATACATGCGGCAGCTTGTTCTGAAATGGCGTTGCCGCAATTCGTGCAATACAACTGTTTCGGTGCGAAATGCGGCACTGGAACTGTTCGTGCTGCTTGAGACGCGGTGGGCGGCGGAACGGTAGCTTGGCTCGGAAAAACGAGTCCCTTGATTCTCGCGGCAACAATTTGTTGGTCGTTAAAAAGTACCGCAGTATCTGGGCGAACTACGCCCGCGCTGACCAATTCCAAAAGTTCTTGCTTCGAGACTTTCTGCCACGTTCCATTGCGTTGAATCTGGATTTTCATAGTGTGCCCTTTCAAAGAAGTGAGGATGGAGAGACGGAAACTGCAAACCTCACGATCAAGCACACCCAGAAACGAAAACGGGGCGACTTGACCGTGTCGCCCTCGTTACCCCAACCAAAGGGCACATACCACAACATCGACCAAACGCCCCTTTCGGGACGCGGCAACGATATTGTTGGTATGCCTTGAATCTGGTTGTATTTACGAGGGCTCAACAATCGCTTACGCGAAATCTAATTATACGAACTAAACGGACTCTTCGATAAAAAATCTCCGTGTGGTGATTTGAAAAATGACAAACGAGGGTGGGCATTCTATCGCAGTCTAAACGGGCGTCAATCGGGGCAGGAAATGTCTTCGCGCCGTGCTTCCTCCGAAATGATACGGTATCGCTATCGCGTATCAACCTTCAATGACTATTTTGGACGTTCTTACCCAGCGCGTTTTAGCGAGTTCGCGGCAATCGACATCTTGGCGGAACGCTCAACGAGCCGTTCGTGAATGCGTTCCTTGTGTTTGCGCATCTCATTCGCCGCTGTCTCGCCAACTTGTTTTGCGTCTCCTTCGATACCAAGAATCGCCATTGCCGCAGCCAAGCAGCCGCTCGCCTGTCTCAAAAGAGCATCCGCAGAACAATCCAATGCAACTTTCTGGCGCGGGACAACTTCACGCCGTACACCGTCAACGCCCGGAAAGTATTCTCGAAACCGTTCCTGAACTTCGCGCCACACCGGCGCGACCGCTTGCTTGTTTTCTCTGCCGCGCTTTTTCGGCGCGCTCAAAAGACGAAACCAAAGAGTCGTAAGCCACACAACAAGAGCTGGCTCGATTTCTTGCAAATCGCGTATCGTGTTGATTCGATGAAACTTGAGTGCGTCACGACGCAAACGAAACTCGACGCGCGTTACCGGTTGTGAAAAGTGTTCGTCACCGCCGAAGCAGCAATCGACCATCCGGCAAAACTTGACCGGCTCCGACACCATCATTTTCTCCATTTCACGAACCTTATCGTAGATGCAAACTTGAATGTCTTTGCCGAGACTGAATGTTTCTGCGTCTCCGTAACGTCCGTGAGTTGCCCACTTCCCCGCCTTCGTGATGACGCGGCGTGAATTGATGAGTTTGAAAAACTCGCCGACCGAGCGCTCGACCATCACTTGCAAATCGACACGCGACACAATTTCTTTCTCGACTTCAAATCCAATCGCATCAAGCCAGCCGCGAAAGCTCGCGTGTACCGCGAAGAGGTTTTGTCCGATTAGAGCTTCCGCACCGTAACGAATACGAATCGGTTGTATTTTGTCGGTCGGGTTTGCGTGTATCAAAACTTGCGTGCCGCCCGCTTCAAGAATGTAACGATAGTAGACACCTTTGCCGCCGCCGTGCGGTTGCATCCGAAACGTAAAGCCGTCAAGTTCGATGGTCGGGTCGCCGCCGCGTTTTTTTTGTGATCGTTCGCGGGCCTCTTCGAATCGCTCCGTGAGTTGCGCAAACGTTTGCGTATGCCACTTGCCATTGAAGCCGACAACGACGCCGCCATCATACCCGCCCATTATGCGTTGCGGAGCGGGCGAAACGTCGGGATTTGTACCGTCCGGCTCCGATGCGGGATCGGTATCGGTGTACAATGTCACCCCCCTGTTAGTAATCGGGGGGGAAG
>JBOFSQ010000056.1:0-10482 GCA_051651625.1 Thermoguttaceae bacterium
ACCGATCACGCTTGTCTTCAGAAGCGTACTTGAACCAGTTGATCGTCGCTGTTGTTTCATTGACTCCGGTAACGGCAAGGTCAGCACCGACAAGCGTGTTCAGTAGAGAACTTTTACCGACACGCATCTGGCCGACAACCGCGACGGTAAACGGCGACTCATTTAGCACAAGTCCGTCCGTGACACGCGAAACGAGTTTCTGCGTGAGCATGTGACGCTCCAAGATTCGCGGCAATTCCCGCGAGTAGTTGTCGAGCAATGCGTGAAACGCATCAAAATGAAGAGCGGTCATACGCTTGGGCTTTCAGGCATGTTTTTTTGCCCCGACGGGGCAGCAATTTCAATAACCGTATGCAAGCGGTACTCCGCGCAGCTTACGGTAGCGACACCACAAAAATCGAGCGTCTGTAAGACGCCACCGACCTCACGGTTGACTCAAATGTTTGGTAGCGTCCTACAGACGCACCGGATTTTCGTTCACGTCACCGGCGGTTGCGTTTGCCGCTATCGCGGCGGCACTTACCGCCGGTTATTGAGATTGCTGCCCCGTCGGGGCAAATGCCCCAACGCGGTCAATTCCGTGAACGGTTACGACAATTCTAACGGTATTTGTGAGTGCGTGAATGCCGTGCATTATCTCGCTAATCGTTATCCCAAATAACCATGTTGACAACCTTGGTGAGGAGAGCTTTCTCTTTTTCGGGCAACCTAACGGGCAATTCAACACGGGTAAGCGGATTACGGCTGTTCAAAATCTCAATGATAATTTGTTGCTGCATGTCGGTGGTGAGCGTTTTCTTGTTCTGCGTGTTCTGCCAAATTGTTCTCGCAAGTTGGTACTGCATCTTATAATGTTGAACCGCTCGCGGAGTCCAATAGCCAGAAGGAAAATGAAAATCATTTAACGCTATGTAGGTAAGAAGTCGCTTTTCGTCCTCCGTAAGAGTAACCTCCGTCTTTTCCTTGGATTCTCCATCGTCTTTTGTTGGCAGTTGTTGTATAGCCTCCAAGTCTTCAGGCCCAGTAGCTGTTGTATCTGGTGCCGAAGTTTTCGTGTCTCGGCGAGTTTCAGTTGGAGTGGACTCATTTTCTTTTACCCGAATCATTCCATCAAACATGTTCCACAAGTCGGCATCTAGCACCTTGTCCAAGCGGATGTGAGCGTCGAATATTTTTTCGACATTCTCGGCAACCAATCGTTTGGCTTCCCGGCGATACTCACGCAGTCTTGGACTATCTGTATCACCAAGATCAACACCATCAAGAGACGGCAAGAGCGACCGATACTTTGCTTCAAGCTGCGTTTTGAGCGTCCTATCTTCGACAAGAATCATTACTTTCAGTCGTCCGCCAAGGTCATCTTCGCGGCAAAAAATCTGGATCGACTCAATGATTTCCAGAATACTCTCGCTCTCACACCGGTCAAGGTCGTCAACGATTAAGAGGAGACGCTTGGTTTTTTGGATTTTTACCCACGTCTTAATCAAGGCAATAAAATCCTTACCTATCGCCGCTTGGAGTCCGAGTTTGTCGTCGTGACGAGTAAGTACGAAACTCTGTCGAAACCAGCAAAACAATCTGTTCAGTGCCCAAGCAATAACAGATACCCCACCAATCAGACTAATTGCGTCAGATAGTTCAGACAGAGTGGTGTTCACATGGAGATTCCGTAAAATACATGGCAAAAAATAAAACAGAAAAAATAGAAATAGCGCAAAAATTATTGGCCAACATCCATTTCGGTTCAGAGCGACTCGGAGTGCGGCGAACCAGCTTTCTTTGCGGAGTCTTTCCGCAAAAGTTTCGTACAAAAACGCCCAGCATTCTGGCGTGGTACGATATTTCCAAGCGTCATACTCGATTGTCGCGTATTTCTTTTTCTCTAACCTTTTTGCCACTTGTTTTGCGAGGTACGTTTTACCACGTCCCCAGCGTCCGAAGAGTCCGAAGCAAACCGCATCTTCCGAATCTTCAAGTACGTCTGCCAACGCTTCGGCGATTTTGTCGGCGTTTAGGCAAGGAGGATTATCGTGAGAAGACTTGGAGATGATATTGGGTTTATCGCCGGTACGGTATTTGTGGATTTCATCCCAGTATTCTCGCAACAGCTTATTATTTTTCAGAGCTTGGTTGTACCAATCAGGCGGGTTATTGTCTGACCACAGCTTGATGGCATCAATGTCAATTTTGTCTTCCGATGAGTAGGCAAGCAGTTGATTGTAAATGTTTCGTAGTGCCATGCAAATATCGTTGCCGTGAACACCAGCCGCTTTCATAGATAGCTCGCCAGCCTCAAACGCATTCTTGTAACACTCATTAACCTTATAGTTTATTGTTGGCTCATGGTTACTCACTGCGTTAGCCGCAGACAGCGCATGCTGTGCTGCACCTATGATATTGTATCCTTCTGCAAAATTATTTTTCTCTCCCTGAATAGTAGGAGCCAATTTTCCCAGCGAGTAGATTGTGGGACGTGTACCATTTCGCACAAACTCCTCTGCCGACCTAATCGCCTCATCAATCTTTTCGACACTATCTTCCTTGGGTTGATACTTTCCACTTCCGAACAACGGCTGTACCACCCTTGCCGCCATAGCAGCATAGACGACGCAGGCGTGCGGAGAGAGTTTTTCTAACTCGTCTCGTGTGGGTAATTGGAGCGAATTTGCGTTACTCATTGCGGCTTTACTCGGGCGGTGGATTCAGAAGCGGAAATACTGCCTACATCCTACTATTCGCTAACTAGGGCAACACGGAAACCAATGTAGTCGCGCTTGCCCGACCAACTAAACCCGTACTTAAACGACGAAACAAGCCTGTCCCGAAACGCAGACCGACAGTCCCCCGCATTACCGTTCGAGTGACCACCGCGAAACACTCGGTGGGAGCCAGTAGACGGTCCAGCAGGGTCTGTAGCACTGTTGCCCGAATAATCGCCGTACCAATCACTGCACCACTCAAACACATTGCCGTGCATATCATAAAGTCCCCAAGCATTCGGCTTCTTCATACCGACTTCATGGGACGCGGGGGACAACATATCAATTCCGTGTTCGTGGTGCTCTATGCTAGAATTACTCGTGTACCAACCCATCTCGTCAAGAACACCAGTGCCACCGTAAGTCCCTGTCGTACCTGCCCTGCACGCATATTCCCAACGCGCCTCCGTGGGTAAAGCAAACCGAAATCCATTACTTGGCGTTGTTAGCTGGTTCAGCTTGCGGAGAAACGCTTGGCAGTCATCCCAACTCACCTCATTCACAGGGAGTCTCTTCCCCTTGCGCTCACACGGATTGTTACCCATCACACTCTCCCACATCTCCTGTGTTACCTGCGTCTCCAGCATCCAAAAGTCCTTCGTCAATGTTACTTTATGTGGGGTTTCGCCACTACTGCGGTACTTCTCGTTCATCGGACTGCCCATCGTAAATGTTCCCGGTGGACACCAACGGAAGGCGTATTCCACGCCTTTGATCGTCAACACCTTGCGCTCACCAGCCTGCAAAACTGAAGTATCTGCACCGCCAAGGGTCTCGACGGAATCACCACCATCGTTGTTATTCGTCTTCGGCTCATGTCTGACGATGTTCCCGCCGTACCGGTCGTCACCTGTAACGGAATAATAACAATTTTGGCAGGATTGCCCATCCCCAAAAACTGAACTATCACATTTTGGGCATCGCTTTTTGTCGTTATGCCCCTGACTGGGACATGGTTCAACGGAATAATGACAATTTTGGCAGGATTGCCCATTCCAAAAAACTGAACTATCACAATTTGGGCATCGCTTTTTGTCGTTACGACCCTGTTGGTAATCGACTTCGCCGCGTGCAATTTTATGAGGCATCGATTGCTGCGAATCTTGTTTATCTTCCAAACTACTTTGTGTTTGGTTGTTTGTACTATGCGGCACGGTTGGAGGTGGTGAGGTTATCCGCTCCGTATTACCGTTCAGTTCCTGCACGCCTTCTTTTACGTTCTCAACAACAACTTCGATCATCACATCGCCTTGTGAGATGGCATTGACGACATCTTGTCCCTCAACGACGTGACCGAAGACGGTGTGTTTTCCGTCGAGCCACGGGCACGCAGCGTGCGTGATAAAGAACTGTGAACCGTTGGTGTTTGGGCCGGAATTCGCCATCGAAAGAACGCCGGGACCGCTGTGAGTTAACTCGGTAACGAACTCGTCTTCAAACTGGTAGCCGGGGCCACCGGTGCCATTCCCTTTCGGACAGCCGCCCTGAATCATGAAGTCCGCGATGACACGGTGAAACTTCAGACCGTTGTAGAATCCGTCACGGGAGAGCTTCTCGAAGTTGGCACACGTCTTCGGCGTCTGTTCGCTGAAGAGTTCAAGCCGAATGACACCTTTTGCAGTTTTGATTGTCGCACGCTGCGTCGTCTTCGCTGCGGATTTTTGCGATAGGTTTTCCTTGGCGTTCTCAATCGCTTCTCGTTTTGGCTCTGGTTTTTGTTCCGCTTTCTTATTGTCGATGTCGGCGATGTTATACGTTGCTCCGAGTACGATGGCGTAGTCGGAGTGGTTCCAGTGAAAGACATTTTCGTCGCCGGCGAATTCCTTGATTTTTTCTTCGAGACCGGGGAGTTTCGACGAGCCGCCGACCAGCAGAACCGGAATGTTTTCGATGGCGAGTTTTTCACGGCACTGCACGAGATAACCTTGGAGTTCATCGCAGACGTGATCAGTGAAATCGCCGATGCAACGCTGGATGACTTCCTTCGAGACGGGTAGCTTGGTGTCCTGAATTTTGGTTTCGTAAATGTCTTTGGGTCTTTTCGTCAGACGTTCCTTGATGAGCCGAACCTTGGACTTAAAGGCTCCCTTCCACTTCCCGATTCTGCTCCAGAATCCCTGCTTTTCTTCGGTATCAGCTTCTTCGTCTTCGTCCTGAACGTGGTCGATGATCATTTCGTCGAGCCGGTCGCCGCCCCATTCCATTCCTTTGGTCGGTACTTCGGGAATCGGCTGAAAGATTCCGTGGCGGTATCTCACGACGGCATAATCCGTCGTGCCTCCGCCGATGTCGCAGACGACGACCGAATCAATTCCCTGCTGATGCGTTGCCGCCAGCCAAGCCTGCGCCGCCGCAACGGGTTCCTCAATGATGTCGATGTTTGTGAAGCCGCCAAGTTCTGCTGCTTTGCGAATCGCGTTCCGTTGTGAATCGGAGAAATCGACGGGGACTGTCAGCGTGCATGTGTCTATGTTGCTATGGTAAAAATGTGGTTCGTTCTTTTCCAAGAACGCCTTGATGTGGCGGAAAAGATGGGAGGCAAGCTCAACCCTGTCTATTTTCCGCCCCGCACCGAGCCGCTTGGTACCCGGCTTGTGAATCTCCATCTTCAGAGCGACGACGTATCCTTCTGGGTCTTCTTCGAGCATTCCTTCAGCATCGTCACCGACGAGGATTGCGCCCCCACCTTCTTTCGGCACATAAAAGACCGACGGCATCGCCTGTCGTTCTCCCATGTCGATCAGTTTCGGGCACTTCTGCGTCTCATCGTAATAGGCAACCTTGGTGCGACTCGTACCGAAGTCGATTGCAAGTTTCGGAGTGGTAGTTTTCATGGCGGTTTTCAGGGGTGAGTTGGTTTCTGTTGCGGAAGCAGTCGGGCTAATGTTTTCAAAACGGCTTCGACCGTCGAAGTTCGTTGTTTGAGGTCTTCAACTTGTCGCGCGCTTTCTTCTTTCGTCTGCGACATAGCAAGTTTGGCTTGCTCGCCCTGTTCGTCCAACCGCTTCCGAGCATCGGCAACAGCGTTTTGGAACAGACCAGAGATTTGACGTTCGTAATTCACGCCGAGTTCGTCAAGGTGGTTTGTGGTGTATCGCAGTACGCGCGAAGCCAACGAGTGAAGCTGTTGTTTGAGTTTGTTCAGCACCTCTTCTTTTTTGTTCGCATCAGCAGATTGTTTTGAAAACAATCCTCCCATCCCCAAGCCAAACAACGGCGCGACACTCGCAAGGATTCCAATAGGGGGACAAATCACGCTGGCAAGCCCGATGCCTACCATCGCCATCGTCGCACCAGCCGTTGCTCCGAGCATCACCCCTCTCATCGAGTCAAAATTACTGAAGGTGGAATGGATTTTTTCCGGCGAAATCAGCGGCCCACCAGAACCAGATTCTGCTGGCACCAAATCAGTACACGACGATAGCGAGTCGAGATTCAATCGCTGCGACACTTCGCCGATTAAGCTAACGACTTCGTTGTTGTAGGCCTCCTGCATTCCCATTGTTTGTTCAGCGGCACTGGCAAGCCAGTCCTGTTGGATTGCTTCAGAGTTCTCGACGAGTTGTTTCGGCGACAAACTTCCTTCTCGGAGTTTTTTGATGGTTTCCGTAACAATTGGTCCGCTCGGATCGAGTTCCTCTTGGACAATACGCCGATACTTTCGTTTGATGTTGTCGAACCCGATGCGAAGGTTTTGTTGTTCTTGCTTAAAAGTGTCACGCTCCCACTGCGTCATGTCGGACTTCGCTTGGTCGAGTTTCGCGCGGATGTTGGCGAGTTCTTCGGTGCTTTGCGTCTGGAGCAGAGCGAGCCGGTTCTTCTGATCGCCGTAGATTTCGTTGCACGTCGCAGCCAACGATGCTGCGAGCCTACTGGCAAGCATGTCGTTCTTCTTCGCTATCAGTCCGCGATGGATGAAGTTAAGCAGTGCCGGGAAACCGCTCTCTTCCAACAGCGAATCGTCCTGCAAATCGGCAGCTTCGTTCTTGAGCAAAGAACTGATCGGGAAGTACCGAATACTCTTTTCTGGGATGCCGACATCGTTTTGCAAAATGCTCTGGTTTCGATTCCGCCAACCTTCCGACTGTTCACTGTCAACGGCATCAATCTTCGTTTGGACGAAAAAGACCTGCTTTTTAAGTTGATCTTTGAGTTCCTTGAGGAACGCGACTTCATCTCGACTCATGACCGATTCAACGCTGTCAAGCACGAAAAATATCGCGTCGGCATTGGGAGCGTAACGCCAAGTCACGTCACGGTGGGCCTTGAACATTCCGCCAACCCCCGGCGTATCAACAAGAACTATTCCTTCTTCCAACATCGGCGATGGCTCCGAGACACCGATAAAATCGACACGCTTCTCGTTACGCGGATTACCGTCTTCGGTGCCATAGTCGCGGAGTTGATTCTGTGAAATCTCAATCGGGTCATCTCGTTTACCCGTATCAATGTCGGGCTGAAAGAAAACTTGGAATGTCCGCTTTGCTCCATACATGATCTGAAAAACGACCGATGTCGCAATGTCGCTCGTGACCGGAAGCAAGTCGGGCGCACCGAGCAGGGCGTTGATGAAACTCGTCTTGCCTTTCTTGATTTCGCCCATGATGACGATACGAAAGAGACCGAGTTCAAACCGCTTGATTTCCGGCTCGAACCGCTCGATCAATTCTGGGCGGTTTTCCGTTTTCGCAATCTCGCAAAACTGCCCCCAGCATTGCCGGATAATGTTCTTGACATCGGTGTTCGCTTGTTTGTTGGTGCTCATTCGTCTACTGCACTTTCCTAAAAAATTGACGGTGATATACTCAAGACGGTTTGAATTTCCCGTACCAAAACGGTAGCGGCCCATCGAGGCGTCATTGCTGCAAGCCGCGGTCTTGCGGAGGGCGAAGCCTACAAATCTACCCGTAACGGGTATAGTCACAAAGTTCAACCAATTTTCGTTCCACATTCGGGACAGAACTTTACGTTCCCGACACTCGCTCCACATTCATGGCAAAATTGACCAGCGGTGCGCGGAGCCAATGTAACTTGATCATCACTACGCAGGTTTTGTCCATTGCCTTGGTTGCGTGCAATGGACTCTTCAATCAACGTCATTGCACGGTTATCCAAATAGCTCTGTCGTATATGCCCCAGATTTGTGTTATCAGTACGGGCCAGAAAAACAGCATTGAAATCACCGTTGGAATCGCCTGTTGTCCGAAAATCCCAACTCCAGCTTCAGCTACAATATGCTGTGTACCATCACCTCGGAGACTGACGCGCAGTGCTGTTTTCAAACCCAGCACCGCCTTAAACATTCCACCTTTGGTAATCGATACTTCTGCATTACCTGCCAACAGTTCGTCTTTCTTTACCTCAAACCCTTCGGCTTGAAACGCCATCATCAAGTCCGTTGCGATCAGCGGAATGAGGCTCGGATTGGCAGAAAACATTCGAGTCGATTTGAAAACAGCCATGGAACACCTTTCATAGTGAGGTTGACTTCAATGAAGAGAGTTTATATGGGTTACGACTTGCAGAACAGCTAGTTCCGCAATCATTTCGGAAACCAATTCAAAATCCTCTGCGGATAGTTTGGCTTCGACCTGCTGCATAAGTCCGTTAACACGGTCAGCCTGTTCGACAACTTCGCGGTCTTCGACGATGCCGTCTTCCATAATGTCCAAAAAACTTTGTCGCTCTGAAACCATTGTCGTCAATCGTTCCAGTAGATCATGTTTTGCCATTTTCTGGTCTCCTAAAGAATCGAGGGTGAGGGGCTACAAAACTTTGCCGCAACGACGGCAAAACTTGTGCGTCTTTTCGGTAATGACATTTCCGCAATGCGCACACGACACTTCATTTGGGTCGAACATCGCCTTGTGCAAGCGTTGATATTGGTCACTCTGTTCCCACTTCAGGATTTCGTGAATCCGAATCGCTGAAAACGGATGAGACATGTTCACGACGGAAGCCGTTTGCAAAACTTTGTCCCACTTGTTTTGTTGAAGATCAAGATATGACTGAGCTTGAGCCGCATATTCAGCAATGCAAATACTCTCTGTAATGGAAGCGGGGCCGCCAGAGAGTCGCACTAGCGCGCCCACAACCGGCATCGAATTGCCCAAATAAACGAGTTCGGCACGGTCGGCAGAAAGTTCGCTACGGCGTGACCAGTAGTTCAGAGCGATTTGAACCGGCATTACCAAATTGCCGAGAAAACCAAGCGAATCCGCGAGTTGCACAATCATGCTCGCCATCGTTCGATAAAAAACATGGCGACAAAGAATATGCCCACATTCATGGGCGATGACCGCCTTGAGTTCCTCGTCATTTTTCAAGTGGTCGAGTAACCCGCTCGTGATAACTACAAAAGTCTGTTTGTCACCAAGCGTGTACGCATTGGGAAACGGATTCATTTCAAGATATAACTCCGGTTCGTCTATTCCGAATTTTCGGCAGATCGGTGGTAACAGCGTGTAGATGTGGTGGAGTTGTTTGTTCGAGAGCCGAATATGTTGCGCCATGTATAGATTGTGAAAATACTTCTCCACACCTAGACTGAGAATGTACTTCACAACGGTTTGAAACCCCGGTATCGCCTCAAGTTGTTGCCGTGCGGCATCATCTTCGGGATGAATAAAATCGCGGTAATGGACAGGCATCGGAGTCAAAAGCGGTTGAGGACGTGGCGGGGTGAAGCTATTCAATGGTTGTCGAGAATCGACAAATAAGAGACGAGAGCCGTCTTCTGAAAAGAAGAGGGAACGCCATGTGCCCCTGATACACGAAGACATCCTCCCACACAACTGGAAGCGGTTATGCCTGCGCACTAACCAATACGAACGGCAAGATTCGAGAACACTGCCGCCGCACGATGCTCCGCAAGCCAACCCCATGACGCTCCCATTGCTGGGAGGGCATGATCGGGTCGGCAATTCTTTGTCCTTCCAACCGGCGAGCCGGGTTGTGTATGGAAGAAGCCCACCATCTTTCGATGGTTTCAGGGGCAAATACTTGCGATTAATTTGATTGTAAAACCGGCGATGAGCCGGTGGAAACATCAGTTCATAGTCCTCCAATAACATCTAACACAACGCGTCGTTTTTTCACCGAAGAGGGCGAACCGAAAACGACACCCAAAGCGAACAAGGTTGCGCATCTTACACGGTTCAAGCCGCACGCAAAGGGGGAGCGGAAGTTTTGGTGTGTACGCAGGAACGACGGTGGGAGCGAGGTCAATCTAGCTGCGCGATTTCGTTTTCCGAAAGTCCGGTAAGCCTCGATATGGCGTCTGAACCAAATCCTTCCATCCGTAGCTTACGGGCGATTTCTGTCCTGCTTTCTGCCTTGCCTCTTGCCTCGCCTCTTGCTTCGCCTCTGGCTTCGCCGAGTTCAAATGCTGCACCCGTTTCAATGCGTTGCATCGCGGCATAACGCATTCGGCTACGCTCAAGCTCGCGCATCTCGTTGTCACTTGCGTACCGACGAAACTCCTTGCCAACATCGCTCAAAACTGGATTCTTCTTGCTTATCACCGACATCTGTTCCTCCAATTCTTCTGGTTCGCACGCCAAAAACAACGACCAACCTTGCAAAGCGTCGTTCCAATCGCGTATCTTTTCCTCACGCCCAACACGAACTCCACTCAAACACACAACATGAACTGCAATATGATCCGAAAACATCACGCTCGGATTTTCGTCCGACACCAAATGGAATACTTGATGACGTTTCT
>JBOFSQ010000057.1:0-33149 GCA_051651625.1 Thermoguttaceae bacterium
TTAGCGGCCCCAACAAAGTCGGAAGCTCCGTAGGAGCGGCCTAATTGAAGCGTCGGTTAGGCCGCTCCTACGGAGCTAGGAATTCTGTGGTGGACGTCAACCCAAGGCTGCGCGGAATACCGCTTGCCTTGGGCTACAAGTAGGTCGTCGCTACGCGACTAGGAAATGCAATCGCAAACTTTCGTGAACCGACAGTTTCACCCCATTTTGAGTATAGACTTGGTAGGAAACACCAAATTGGAGCGATTTGGTAGTTCTGGTTCGGCATAGCCGAACCGATGTGCTCACAACTTCACCTTGATCCCGTTCTTGGCGAGAAACTCTTTCATCTGTTTGATTGAGAACGTCCCGAAGTGGGCGATAGACGCGACGAGAACGGACGTTGCGTGGCCGTCGCGGACGGCTTCGACGAGGTGTTCGAGTGTCCCCGCGCCGCCCGATGCGATGACGGGGATGTTTACGGCGTCGGAAATGGCGCGGGTCATTGGGATGTCGTAGCCGGTTTGTTTGCCGTCAGTGTCCATGCTTGTTGGGAGGATGCTCCCTGCGCCGAGCGATTCGGCTTCGCGTGCCCACGCCACCGCGTCACGTTCCGCCCCCTGCGTCCCGCCGCGAACGACAACTTCAAAACCACTCGGCAGCGAGGCATTCTTTTTCGTGTCGATGGCGACGGTAACTTTGTTCGGACCGAACCTTTTCGCCGCTTCCGTAATCAGTCCCGGATTGTTGACCGCCGACGAATTGACCGAAACTTTCGACACGCCAATATCGAACATCTGCTTCATATCGTCGAGCGTTTGAATCCCGCCGCCGACGGTGAGCGGTATTTTGATCGCCGCGACAGTTCGCTTGATCGACTCGATGAGAAGCTGCCGCCGATCTTCGACCGTTGCGGTGATGTCGAGAAATACGAGTTCGTCTGCACCAGCGGCGTCGTAAGCGGCGGCACTCTCGGCGGGGTCGCCGAGTTCACGAAGGTTTACAAAGTTTACACCCTTAACAAGGCGACCGTGCTTGACATCAAGACACGGAATCACCTGACAAACGGTTTCAGAAAGTCGCATCGTAAAATCGCTCCTGCAAGAATTGTTGTTGGTGTGCATCGGCACGCACCTTGTCTTTTGCGTGAACGTCCGATACAATTCTGCGGTATTGTCTACGGCATTCCCCGTGCGTCTATCCCCCCACCGGAAAAACATTGTGACGATTTTCTTGACAGGTTGTACGGCGAGCGGTAAGACGGCACTCGGCATCGCCGTTGCCGAGGCGTGTGATGGAGAGGTTATCTCGGTCGATTCGATGGCGATCTATCGCGGTATGGACATCGGCACCGCGAAACCATCGCGCGAGGAGCGTGCGCGAGTGCCGCACCACTTGATCGACATCGTTGAACCCGAAGAGAATTATTCCGTCGCCGACTTTCTCGCCGCCGCCACCAACGCCGAACGCGACATCATTTCGCGTGGTCGAACGCCGATTTTCGTCGGCGGTACGCCGCTCTTTCTCAAGGCGATACTGTGCGGAATGTGTGACTCGCCGCCTGAAGATGTTGCGTTCCGGCAGGAAATGCTCGACGTTGCCGCACGCGAACCGGCTGGCACTTTGCACCGGCGTCTCGCCGAAGTCGATCCGGTGACAGCGGCGCGACTCCATCCGAACGACACACGTCGCATCGTCCGCGCACTCGAAGTTTTCACCTTGACCGGAGTCTCGCTGGCAACGCAGCAAACAAACTTTTCGCAGCCGCAGCGAAAAGAAACCGTCTTCGTTCTCACGCATCCAACGCACGAAGTTAACCGTCGCATCGAAGAGCGGACGCGACTGCTCATCAAATCTGGTTGGCTCGACGAGGCCCGCGAACTCCTCAAACGCCGCGACGAAACCGGACGCGAACTCGGCAAGACCGCGATGCAGGCGGTCGGTTATCGTGAACTCTTCGCGGTCTTACGCGGTGAAACATCGCTCGCCGCCGCCACCGACGCGATCATCATCCGAACTCGCCAATTCGCCAAACGACAACGAACGTGGTTTCGTTCACTCGACAACACGCAAACTGTCGGAGCGGACGATGCGGCGGATATACTAGACCTGTTCGGAAACTTACACTCGCACATCGGTTCGGCATAGCCGAACCCTCCAGTTATCATACGCCGTAGGCGTTTGGAGGGTTCGGCTATGCCGAACCAGAACTACTTCCTGCTACACAAACACATCTGCCGCAGTCGCGTCAGCGTCGTAGCGTGCGAGTCGCGGGGCGACTTCGTCGCGTAGAAACTCATCGACCTGTTCCGGTGCGCGACCGACAAATTGACTCGGCTCAAGTGTCGCGTCGAGATCGATTCCGCTGAACGCAGAGTCGCTACGGAGACGTTCCAAGAGGTCGTTGTCGCCGCCGTCTTGTTTGACGACCTGCGCCGCAGCCTGCGAATGCTTTCGGATTCGTTCGTGCAAATCTTGCCTGTCGCCGCCGCGTTCGACTGCGGCCATCAAAATATTTTCCGTCGCCATAAACGGCAGTTCGGCGCGGAGGTTTCGCTCGATCACTTTCGGATAAACGACGAGTCCTTCGGCGATATTTTGATAGAGAATCAGCATCGCGTCGATGGCGAGAAACGACTGCGGCAAAATGAGGCGACGGTTCGCACTGTCGTCGAGTGTTCGTTCAAACCACTGCGTCGCCGTTGTCATCGCCGCCGACGATTGTAAGCTCATCACGAAGCGGGCCAGCGAACACATCCGCTCACTCCGCATCGGATTGCGTTTGTACGCCATCGCCGACGACCCGATCTGATCGCGTTCAAACGGCTCTTCCATCTCTTTGCGATGGGCGAGGATGCGCAGATCGGTTGCAAACTTGTGACCGCTCTGCGCGATGTCGGCGAGACAGTTCACGACTTGCGAATCGAGTTTTCGCGGATACGTCTGCCCCGTGACGGCATAAGGACGCATCCCGATTTTCTCGCAGAAGCGGCGTTCGAGTTTTTTTACCTTCTCGTGATCACCGCTGAAGAGTTCGAGAAAACTCGCTTGCGTTCCGGTTGTACCTTTGTTGCCGAGCGTGCGAATTGTTGCGAGACGATGTTCGAGGTCGTCGAGATCGAGAATCAAATCGTAGGCCCAGAGCGTTGCACGTTTTCCGACGGTTGTCGGCTGCGCGGGCTGAAGGTGCGTGAACGCGAGACATGGCACTGCGCGATGCTGCGTTGCGAACGCGGCGAGTTTTCGTATGACGTTTGCAACTCGCTGGGTGATCATCGTTAGACTTTCGCGGAGCAGGAGTGCGTCGGTGTTGTCGGTGACGAAGCAGCTTGTCGCACCGAGGTGGATAATCGGTCGCGCGAGCGGACACTGATCGCCGTAGGTGTGAACGTGTGCCATCACGTCGTGCCGCAACCGTTTTTCGTAGGCTGCCGCCTTCTCAAAGTCAATGGCGTCAACGTTTGCACGCAACTCTTCGATCTGCGCGGTCGTGACGGGCAGACCGAGTTCGTGTTCGGTCTCGGCGAGTGCGACCCAGAGGCGTCGCCACGTCGAAAACTTCCGCTGCGCCCCCCAAAGACGACACATCTCCGGCGACGCATAACGCTGTGTAAGTGGTGTGATGTAGGTTTCCATGCGTGTGCTAAAACTTTTGTATTCGTTCACAGTTGAATTCGACGTCCGTCATTCCTGCGAAGGCAGGAATCCAAACTAAACGTGCTGACAACACGATTGCACAACATCGCATCGTTGTTGTGGCCTGTGTATGGGCAACTGAACGCCGCATGTGCTGCAATCGCTTCAATAGCCCCGTCACGGGGCTAAACCGCTGCGTTCACGCATCACCATTCTTTCGCGGCAAAGTCTGCCGCGTTCTCAATGCTTGCACTCTTTCCTGTGGCGAGAATCGTGAAGAGTCCCTGCTGGGCAGCGTATTGCGACGCCTTGGAATCTTCACGCAAGTAAGCCACCGCGCCATAGACCGTGAGGTGCGCGTACTCGGGAAGCCACTCCTTGAAGTGCGAAAGTTCGTCGAGAAACTCTTTCACATCATCCGGACGCAACGTGGTTTTCACTTCTATCACAACTATTGCGTGACCGTTTTTGGCAATGATGTCAAACTCGAATTGGCGTTTACCAAATTGGCCTCGTTCGCGTTCCAAAGTTCGCGTTACTGGAATCCCACGCTCTTGAAAGATTTTCACGATTTGGTTGTTGACCAACGCCTCGATAAATCGTCCCCACTGGCTATCGAAATGTCCCATGCTCTTTCGAATCGCAGCTTTGTATTCGGCGTCGCGTTTCTCGGCATCTTTCTTGCGTTGCTCCTCAGCGGCTTTGTATTCCGCGTCGCGGCGTGCGGCTTCCGCTTTGCGTTCTTCGTCACGGCGGGCGTTCTCCGCGAGAATCGCTTTGAATTCCGCTTTCCACTCTTCGTCGCGTCGCGCGGCTTCGGCATCGCGCCTCGCGGCTTCGGTTCGGTACTCCGCGTCGCGGCGCACAGCTTCTTCGTATAAACGCGTAGTGCGGTCGAGGGTCTCTTGAATATCAGCGATAGTTGACATTTTTTGCGTTCTCCTGTTTCCGTGGCGTATTTCATCCACGTTCATACAACAACACTCCTTCTCTTGCAATCACACGTTCGAGTGTCGGCAGCGTTTTTCGGCGGTTAAACGCTGCGATGGACCGAATGGACTTGGTGGACGCGATGGACACAACTCGCCCATCGCGTCTAATCTCTCGCCCCTGCGTTTTACCACGACGGTTTCATCATGCTACTTGTGCCGCCGGCGGCGGGGATGTACGCGGTGTTGACATAGTCGGCAACCATGCGGTGGGCACTGAATCGCCACGCCAGCGTGCTGATCGACGCCATCATCCGCTTGATCCAACCAACCGGCAAACCGTGTTCGTCCGTCGCGTAGTAGAGTGGGATGATCTCGTTCTCAAGCACGTCGAAGAGACTCTCGCCATCGCGCTGGTCGGTGATGCGGTCGTCGGTGTGCTGCGTACCTTTGCCGATGGCGAAACCGTTCGTGCCGTCATACGCCTCAGCCCACCAGCCATCGAGAACCGACAAGTTCAGCGCACCGTTTAGCACCGCCTTCATACCACTCGTCCCCGACGCCTCAAGCGGACGACGCGGATTGTTAAGCCAAACGTCTACACCCTGAACCATGTGACGACACACATTAATATCGTAGTCTTCGACGAAGACAAATCGGTCGGCGAAACGCGGGTCGTTGCGGAGATTGGCAATCGTTTGAATGAACTCCTTCCCCGGATTGTCGGCAGGATGCGCCTTGCCTGCGAAGACAAATTGCACCGGACGATCAGCGTCGTTGCAGAGTCGCAGCATACGATCAAGTTCACTCAAGATGAGCGTCGCCCGTTTGTAAGTTGCAAAGCGGCGACCAAAACCAATCGTGAGACACTGCGGATCAAGCACGTTGCGGGCACGATCAACCATCTCGTCCGACTCGTTCCGACGCCGACACTGCCGACTCAAACGACGCCGCACAAACGAGACCATCAACGTTTTGAGTGCGTTGTGTGTCTCCCAAAGTTCGCCCGGATCAATCGACCGCACACCTTCCCAACTCGCCGGATCAATCGACTCAATCGACCACCCCGAAAGACGCTGTTCAAAGAGCGTCTTAATCTGCCACGCCATCCAACTTGGGACGTGAACACCGTTTGTAATGTGTCCAATCGGGACGGCGTCTTCACTGCGCGACGGCCAAAGACTCTGCCACATCTTCCGAGAAACGTAGCCGTGAAGCGAACTTACGGCGTTCGCATAACGCGACATTTTGAGTCCCAAAACCGTCATGCAAAACGGTTCGCCTTGGTTCGCCGTATCGACGCGACCGAGCGACATCAGATGATCGTGCGTGATGCCGAGCTGTTCACGGAGCGGGCCGAGGTGTTCGTCGATGAGGCCGCTGTCGAACCGGTCGTGGCCAGCAGGAACCGGCGTGTGGGTCGTGAAGATCGTGTGCTGGGCGACTTCGGTTGCGGCGTCGTTGAACGTCATTCCGTCTTCGTGCATCTTTTGGCGGATGACTTCGAGCGTGGCGAATGCGTTGTGACCTTCGTTGAGGTGATAACAACCGGGATCGATGCCGAGTGCCTTGAGCGCACGGACGCCGCCGACACCACTCACAACTTCTTGACGAATCCGCGTGCGATTATTTCCGCCGTAAAGACGACTCGTTAACTCGCGGTCTTCGGGGAGATTCTCTTCGAGGTCGGTGTCGAGAAGGTAGAGGTCAACGCGCCCGACTCGCATCTTGCGAACTTTCGCGTAGATCGTCCCACTGCGGGTTTCGATGGAGACGGTGATTTTGTTACCGTGTTTGTCTACCGCCGACTCGAACGGAAGATATTCGACCATCGTGTCGAGATATTCTTCTTCTTGCCAACCGTTTTCGTTTAGATTTTGTTTGAAGTAACCTTGGTCGTAGAAGAGACCGACGGCGACGAGTGGCACGCCGAGTCCGCTGGCCGACTTGATGTGGTCGCCCGACAAAACGCCGAGACCGCCAGAATAAATCGGAACCGATTCGTGCAGCCCGAACTCAAGCGAGAAGTATGCGACAGGTTTCGTGCCGAGAACCCCGGCGTTGGCGCGTGCCCACGGCGTCCACGAGTCGCGGTATTCTTGGAGGCGACGGTACGCCTGATCGATTCGCGTGTTGAGAACCAACTCCGAGACGCGGAGTTCGAGCCGTTCGGGCGTGTACTCTTTCAACAGCGCGATCGGACTGTGGCCGAGTTGTCGCCAGCGAATCGGGTCGAGCGAGCGAAAGAGGTTGACGACTTCGGGGTGCCAACACCACCAAAGGTTGTTAGCAAGTGCAAGACACTTGTCGAACAGAGACGTAGAACTCGAACCAGCGGAACGCGATTTGTTAACGGTCATACTCTTCCTTTCTATACTGTGACGGATTATCGCCGGACTGGCGAGATTGGTGGGAATTGTAACAGAGTTCCGCACCTTGACAAGCCGCCGAGAGGCGGCGCAAGGATCGGTAGCGGTGTCTACGGCGGGCAATCGTTCACCGACATTCGCCTCGTAAAATTGTCCACAGTGCGTCGAGAGACTGCGGGATTACGCGGGTTTCGGCGAGTGTGGCCATGAAGTTGGTGTCGCCGTTCCAGCGCGGTACGATGTGCCAGTGGAGATGGCCCGGAAGCCCCGCACCGGCGACGTGACCTTCGTTGAGACCGACGTTGAAACCGTCGGGATTCATCACGCGGCGCAGTATGTTCATCCAATCGTTTAGCGACTCGGTTAACGCGGCGCGTTCGGTCGCGGCGAGCAAGTCGAGCCGCGCGGCGTGCCGACGCGGTGCAACCAACAAGTGACCGTTATTGTACGGAAACCGATTGAGAAGCGTGATCGTCTCCGAAGTTCGCACGACGATGTGTCGCTCGGCGTCGTGGGCAAGATCGACGACGCCTTGACAGATGAAACAGTTTGCATCTTGCGACTGGTCAAAGAGTGCGGTGTCGAGCGGCTGCGTCTCGATTCGCTGCGACGGCGTACTTTCACTCTCGGTGATGTACGCCATCCGCCAAGGTGCCCAAAGTGTTTCGCGGAGCGGGTGAGTTGGTGGCGTCATAGATGTTATTTCCTTGCAGCCTCGTAACGTGTCTACTACATCGTTTCGCAAATACACTTCGTAACAACAGCCCGAAACGTAGCGGAGCGGAGTGAGGGAAGTGACGACGTTGACATCAGTGTTGTGAACGCAAAGTCTTCGCTTCCCTCACTACGCTCCGCTATCGCTACGCTACGTTTCGGGCTGTTATGCGTGATAACTGTGAGCGGTGTTGAATGTCAATTCGGTAACTTTGTACTACTTCCTCGGCGCAACTGCGTTTCGTAGCGTGAGCGGGCGTCGTTCAAATCGGAACAGAATCTCACCGAGGAGACGTTTTTCAAAGTCGCCGTCGCGCCCGACGACGATCCATCCGGCGCGGTCGGCGGAGCGGTCGATTTGTGACGTGATCGTTTGCGGTACATTTTCAAATCGCAAACTCGCGTGGCTCGTAGACGACGCAGCAGGGGCTTCGAGTGCTTCAAGTTCTTCGTAGACGATCACCTCAACGAGAAACCCGTTCCCTTCTGGAACGGCCCGAATGATCACGCGACGCTGAATAGTTTGGAACGTCGCTTCGAGTCGTTTCCGCATTGTGGCCGAGTCGCTGTGCCACGGTTCGGCGATGGTGGCACCGATTTTGGGCGCGGTGGCGAGTCGTCCTTCGGTGAGAATGCTGTCGTAGCGACGGATCGGCGTGTCTTCAACGATGTCGAATTGTTGCAGCGCGACGACGGCACAAATTGTCTCCCAAAGATTTTGGTAGTCGTCGGTCTCGATGAAGACGGGGTTGTTGTGAGTTGGTGCCTTGAGTTCCCACGAAAGTTGCTGCGTGAACGGCTGATACGACGCACATCCACCCGCCGCCAGAACGAACGACAACACCACATACACCACGAAGTCGTGGTGAATGGCGAGACGGCGTAAGCTAGGAAGTCTGTGTAAGTTCATCGTTTGCCGAAACGACGCGAAAATGAATCGCGGCCCCGACAGTCGAGACCGCAAACGCAAGTATCGCCAATTTTCCGTTTCACGGCAAGGGCGTTTTTTTCGCAGCCTAGAGGGTGTAGTAAAATCTGATTGCACGAGAACATTGGTTGTCTGGTATTTTCGCCCCAACGGGGCGACAGAACTTAGCCGTGGGTGAGCGGTACTCCGCGAACCCACGGTACGCATCCACAACAAAATCCGTAGCCCCAACGGGGCACTCCATCCCAGCCTAGGGCGATAGCCCTAGGTTTGCGTTCCCCACAAGAAACAAAGGGCCAAAGGCCCGCTCTAATCCCGACGTTAGTGCGGGCCTTTGGCCCTACGGATTCGACGCGACGTGTGCAAGTAAATTTTACTACACCGCTTATCATCCGTTCACGTTCTCAAAGCGTGAGCGCGCGGTTGATTCTCGCGCACACCGCGTTGCGGCCCAAGATTTCTAGCGTCTCGAACATGCCGAGTCCGTTTGGTTTTCCCGTCACCGCAACGCGCAGCGCGTGAATGATTTGGTTGACCTTGATCGACTTCGACTCGACAAATCGCTGGAGAGTTTGTTCTAGTGCGGCGGCAGTGAAGTCGGTTTGCTGTTCGAGAACGTTTGCGAACTCTGCAAGCAACGGTTTCGCTTCGGTCGGTTCGACGATCCGTTTCTTGAACGCCGCTTCGTCGTAAACGATGTCGGCGTCGCTGGTGAAAAAATCTGTCCAGTCGAGAATATCGCCAGCGACTTTGATTCGGTCTCCAGCCGCAACGATCACGTCTCGCAGCCGCTTCGCGTTCGGCGTGATCTTTGCCGCCGACAAAAACGGTTCGCATCGTGCGATTTTTTCGTCAACCGCAAGTGCGACGAAGTATTTTTCTTGAAACGCAAACAGCTTCGCCGGATCGAACGACGCCGCTCCTTTTGTCACGCGGTCGAGCGTGAAGAGTTTGGTGAGTTCGTCGCGCGTGAAGAACTCTGTCTTGTCGTCGAGTGACCAGCCGAGGAGTGCGAGGTAGTTCACAATCGCTTCCGGCAAGTAACCGAGTTCTTCGTAAAACGCCGTCATTACAGGGTTGAAACTCTCGCTCGTTACTTCGTGTCCCATACGTTTGACAATGGAAAGTCCGTGCTCAACGAGTTTGGCAAAATCTTTGTTTTTGAGATATTTTTCCAACTTACGTTTGGAAAGTTTTGTCTTGCTTCCCGGCTCGGCGACGAACGGGAGGTGTGCGTACTGCGGCATTTTGTAGCCGAGTGCGGTGAGCATGAAAATCTGTCGTGGCGTATTTGAGAGGTGTTCTTCGGCGCGGATAACATGCGTGATTTCAAAGTCGGCGTCGTCAACGACGCTGGCGAGATGGTAGATGAACGAACCGTCAGCGCGCTGGATGACGTGATCCTGTTCGTCGCTCCACTGGAACTCGACGTTGCCGCGAACGAGGTCGGGGATTGTGAGCGTCCCTTCGCGCGGCATCTTGAGACGGACGACGCCGCTGCGTCCTTCGGCGCGGAATCGTTCGGCGTCGGCGTCGCTGGTTGCCATCCAGCGGCGTGAGTAAGTGAACGTGCGTTTCTCGCTCATTGCTGCGTCGCGTTCGGCTTGGATTTCTTCGGTCGTTCCGAAGTCGCGGTACGCGGCACCGTTCGCAATGAGCGTATCAACCGCGGCCTGATATTTTTCACCTCGCTGCGACTGATAATACGGCGCGTGTGGCCCGCCGACGCGCGGCCCTTCGTCCCAGTTGATTCCGAGCCACTCAAGCCCGTCGAGGATTGGCGCGAGTGCCTCTTCGACATTTCGCTGCTGATCGGTGTCATCGATGCGGAGAATAAACTCGCCACCTTGTTGGCGTGCGAAGAGCCAACAAAAAAGCGCGGTGCGAACGCCGCCAATGTGCAAGTAACCTGTCGGACTCGGTGCGAAACGTGTGCGGATCATGGAAAGGCAAGGGGTCAGAAAGTCAGAGCGGGAAGCGTAAGTTCCGGTTCGTCATAGCCGAACCCTCCACACTGGAGGGTTCGGCTATGACGAACCGCTGTACGGGTGCAAGTTTCCGAACAGGTCTACTTTTTCTTTGCCGAGAAGAGGCCTGACAGCCAGACGACTTCTTCTTCGTCGTCTTTTGCAGCACCGAGCGGGGCGGCCCACGGGCAGTCGGCGATCATTCGGCGAACACCAAAAAACTTCACCGGCACCGGCCCAATCACACGCGCAAAACGGAAGAGCGTCGCAAGGAGCAGACGTATGTCAAACCCCAACGACGCCGTTTCAATGTATTCCAAATCGAGTGCAACTTTGCGGCGTACATCGTCGAGCGTCCGGTCACTTGGAAGGTTGACTTGTGCAAACCCAGTCACGCCCGGTCTAACCAGCAGACGGTATTCGTAACCGTCAATCGCCTCGGAGAGCGAGGCGACGAACTCTGGCCGTTCAGGACGCGGGCCGACGAACGACATCTCACCTTTGATGATGTTAACGATTTGCGGAAACTCGTCGATGTGGAGTTTTCGCAAGACGTATCCGAGCCGCGTGATTCGCGGGTCGCCAGCCGCAGCCCAGACCGCACCGCCACTCGCTTCGGCATCGACGACCATCGTCCGAAGTTTGTACATCGTGAAGTTGTGACCGTCTTTTCCGACGCGGGTTTGTGAGTAGATCGCGGCACCACGCGAGGTGAGACGAATCAGAACAATCGCCACCCCAACTACCACCGAGATCGGTAGCAGCAGCACAGCAGCAAGAAAAAGATCGAGGACTCGCTTCCCCCGGTAGTTATACGGCGCAACAACGGGCGACGGACACGGTTTACGAATAACGCCGTCACCTGAAGCTGTGTTCTTGTCATCATCCATCATTATTTCGCACTTCCTTTTATGATGGCGTCGATTGTGGGGAGGGCGTCGTCGAGGAATCGTGCGGCGGCGTCGGTCGAGGTGAGAGTCGGCGATTCTCCGGGCGGAACCTTCGTATCGAGCTGGATTTTGTAGAGGAATTGGCAACCTCGAAACTCCATACGCGGATTGTCGGACGCAACCCAATCGCCGCCCGAACTGAGCGCATAGTAAAACAGGACTCGATCACCACGCGAACTTTGGCGTTGAAAACTCACCTTCCAGAACGAATCTTCGTTGCTGAGCGTCGTCTTCTCCGAGTGCGACGCGATAGCGACACGAAGCCGACCAGCGTCACAAACGTAATCGACACCGCCGAGACAGACTTCAGGCGTGTGAACAATCATCTTTCCCGACGGCCCGATCAATATCATCAGACCGACATCTTCCTGCGTTTGGCGGTGCCGATAACGTCGCGTCAGATAACGCCCTTCGACTTCGAGCATCGCCACTTCGTTTGGTTTCAGTGTCGTTTCCTCGTACATCTCCCACTCACCGATAGTCGTCGGGAGTGTCTTGAGACGTTCGGCGGCGAGTACCATCGGTTTCTCGCTCTGCCAGCGTCCGGTGTAGACGCCGCAGATTCCAGTGACCGCGACCGTAAGGACGATCAAGATCGACGCCATCACCCAAACAGAAGTCGCCCCCGCACGCGACACGCAACGCGGTTCAAAATTTCGTATCATCAAAATACCTCCAGCAACATAGTCGCAAAAAAAACAGTGCAAACAGAGTCGTGAATCGTACCACGCGGCGGCATCTTTGGTAGGGGTGTGGTAGGTAGTTCTTTTTTCTCACACGAAGGCACAAAGGCACGAAGAGGAGAGAATGCGGAACACGCGGAAAAACGGAAGACGCGGAAGCTCTGAATTCCGCGTCTTTCCGTCCTTCCGCGATTTCCGCGTTAAAACTCTTCTTTGTGCCTTCGTGCCTTTGTGTGAGGCTCCTCAATGAAAATTAACAGGTACAGGCCACATTCAAATCTTCGCCACTGTTTCGGGTACAACGGTTTTGGTGCGTATGTCGCGTGTATGTGGCGACGATGCTGTTGGCGACGGGAGTTCAAACACCGAGACTTTTTTGCGCTGGAAAATTTGGCAGATGTGTTCGTGGCACGTCAGCAAGAAAACTTGTTGACCGCTGCTGGCCATCTCCAGTAACAGCTCGGCGGCGGCCTCGGCACGCTGCGTGTCGCTGTTGACGAGTACGTCGTCGAGAATGATCGGGAGCGAAGCACCGTGCCGCGAAAACGACGACGCCAACGCAAGCCGAAGCGCGATGAAAAGTTGTTCTCGCGTCCCGCGCGAAAGCCACGCCACGTCCCACGTTTGGCCAGCGGCGTCGTCAACGTAGAGCGTCTCTTCGCCGAGCGGTGCCCAGACGCGAACGTAACGATTGTCGGTGAGCCGCTTCAAATAGAGCGACGTGTCGGCCAGCGTTTGCGGTTGACGTTCGCGTTCGTAAGTTTGACGAATCTCATCGAGCAAAAGCCCCGCAACCGCAACTCGTTGCCACTCCTGAATCATCGTGCGGATACGCTCTTCGACGACGACAATCTCACGTTGCCGCGCCATCGGCGAGGCGTCGTCTTCGAGACGCTGGATTTGTTCGTCGAGTCGTCCGCGAAGTTGGAGTTGTTCGTGGAGTTGGTGCGAAAGCGTTTCGATAGCACGGCGAACGAGTGCGAGACGCGGCGAGATTTCGTCGCGGCGTTCCGGTGCGAGTGCGATGTACGCATCGGATTCACTGCAAACGTCACCGAGTCCGGCACGAAACTCGCGCGACACCGCGTCGCGATCCGTGACAAGTTTGCCAAACGCGCGGAAATGGTCGTAACACTTTCGCAGCGCAGCGGGCGTCTTGACGCCAAACGGGAACAAAAGCAGTTCTAACTTTCTACGCGCCGACGAAAGTTCGGAAAGCGTCTTTCGCCGACCGCGATCAAGCAAGTGGTGTTCGCGTCGCAGTTGCTTCCGCCGCGCGACGAGCGAACGATATTCCGCAAGCCGCTCGCGGAACAGACTCAAAATATCGAGGTAACTACTCGCCGCCGGAACCGCAATCCCCGCATCGACCGCCGCAACGTCGATTCTGTCGGTGATGAGCCGCATCTCGTCGATTCGCTGCGCCAACATATCTTGCCGGTGCTCGCGTTCGCGGCGAAGTTCGCTCGTGACGTGCGTCTGGTTGAGAAGGTCGCTGACTTGATCGGCGTTCCAGTCGCTCGGAAGACCAGCGTTTTTGAGCCAATCGTTCCAGCGTTGCGACGCGGCGTTTACAAGACGTTTTGATTTCTTGAGCCGCAAACCAGATTGCTTCACACGTTCGCGGAGCGATTGCCGTTTCGCCTCCAGCGGCAAGAGCGATTCGAGATTCGTTAACTCTTGCTCCGCCCGCGCAAGACGTGCGTCGAACGACTCGTTCGGATTTGTGTAACGCTGATCAATCGCCGCGATCTCACTCTTCGCCTGCTCGATCTGCTGAATGAGCGAACGCAACTGCCGCTGACTCTGCTCCAGTCGCGTTGCACTCGCACGTTCGAGACCGATCTTCGTCGCCACGCCCGCGACTATCGCACCGATTCCGAGGACGCTGAACGCAAGTTCGATCTTCCCCGCAAGTGCCAGTCCGATGAGCGTAACGCCGATGATGACGGCCAGACCGAGACCGCCGAGCATCCAGAGCGGCAACGCTTGATGTGCGATGATTTGCTGGTTCGCCGCAGTCGCTTCGCGGTGATATTGAATCATCTCGCCGAGCCGCTGCGCGACCGTTTGCCGACGCCGCAACTGCGAAACTTCGTCGCTGACAATCGTCATCGCCTCGCCGATTTCATCGACGCCGCGCGGCTGAAGTTCGGCCATCAACTTTTTGTTGAGCGAGATGAATCGGTCTTCGAGTTCCGTGTGAACCGCCTTGAATTTGTTGTAACGAACACGCGCCTTGCGAAGGCGAGTCGAGAGCGGTTTGAACTCCGCCGGATTTTGCGACTGCTGCTGCGGTACGGTTGACGGTGCGGTTGAGGGCGTGACTGTCGGTGTGGCTGTTGCACGTTCGCCGACAACTCGGCGTGGCACTTCGCGCGACGATTCTTGTTCTTGAATCTGTTTGTCGAGCTGCGCGATCTCCGCACGCAAGACGCTCATCTGTTCGTCGAGGCCGATGATGCGGCGTTCTTCGTCGAGTAACGATTCGAGACGCGGCCCGATCCGCCGCATATTTTTGGGGACGACAATTTCGGCCAGCGCGCGGCGTGCCTGCGAACGCTGCGACTTTGCGGCGTCGAGTTGACGCGACTTTTCAAGCATCACACTTTCGAGCGACGCGAGTTGTTTCATCGTCGCGTCTGTCACTTCGACGACTTCGCCGTACTCTTCGATTGCGGTAGTGAGTTCGTTTTGTCGGTCGTGAATCGGCAAGACGCGGAGGAGCGTTTCGGCGAGAGTTGCTTCGCGTTTTCGCTGCGTAAGTTCGGTCTCGATGACCGTGACGGTGCGATCAATTTCGGTGCGTTCGGCGGCGAGTTTTGCGTAGTCGCGTAGCGCAACTTCGGCGGCACGCGCGGCCAGATTCAGTTCGCGTCTTTTCTTCAGGAGCCGCGCGAGGTGCGCCGGTTTTCCGAGCGGATCGACGATTTGGTGCCGCATTTGCCGCAAGTCGCGGAGGACTTCCATCAGCGACACGCGGTCGAGGCCGACGCTCAAACGGAACAGCAAATCAGCGGCTTCGGAGTCGCCGAGCGTTGCGAGTTTTTGGATTTCGTCCAGTCCGATGGCGAAGATATTGTTGAACGTTGCCTCGTCGATTCCGGTGGCGAGAATTCGCAACAGGTGTTCGCCGCGAAGTACGCCGTCGCGTCCGGTTACTTCGGTCGTTTCTTCGTAACCTGCGCGGGCGGCGTGATAAGTTCGCCGAATATTGTAGACGCCCGTCGGCCCGTGAACGACAAGTTCGCCGCCGCGTCCGGCGTCGTCTTCGGCTTCGAGCGTCTCGCCCAAGACGACCGCGCCGCCGCCGTACTCCAGTGCGCGTGGCCGAACATACCGCGAACGCACGTCGCCAAAACCGTAAAGCATCGTGCGGAAGAACTCAAGTAGCGTCGTCTTCCCCGCCTCGTTCGGGCCGTAGATGACGGTGAGTCCATCCGAAACGTCGGGCATCGTGAGACTGTCCCAAATACCAAAACGCTGAATGTCAAAGGCGGTGATTTTCATTGGTGGAACGATTGTGAGTTGTGTCGATGCGTGATGAGCTACACCAACTGGAGCAGGGAACTATCTGAAATCCTCGTCTCAAGGTACTTCACGATTTCATCGAGCGCGACATTTGCTTCTGCGTTCAGACCGAGACACACCGCCAATCCACTGGCGTCGGTACTGAATCGCTTGTGAAGACGTAACGGGATGGCGTTGTTGGTGTCGAATTGGTAAGTGTGTATGTGAAGTGGGTCGCCGAGACGTGAGTTTACGATATGCGAGAAGTTAAACTCGCGAGTCATGTAGTCGTGAAAACAATCTTGTATCACCAAGACCAAGTGTTTGTTGAGGTGTTCGAAAGTTTGGATTTTGTGGTGCATCTGAACGAGAATCGTCTTTGCCGACATCTTCCAATTCATTCCGTAGGACTTCTCGACAAGATCACTTTTTTTGACGGACACGCCGTGACGTTTCACAAACATTGCTCGTTCATACCACAGGCTCCCCGTGGTGTCGAGCGTTTGGAGTTCAATACCGACGAAGTCTACAACGCGATTGTTCCGCACCGACAATAGAAAGTAATCAACACTTCCTCCCGGCACAGTGACCTCGGACAGTAGACGGAGTTCGTTCCCCGGTTCGTGCAAAGTGAGAAGATGAACGCAATCGGTGAACACTTGCCTGCGTTCCAAGAGCCGATGCGGGCAAATCACAACACCGTCACAATCTCCGTGTGCAACGGAGCAAATTCCGATGGCGACATCCGCAGCACTCTTCCTAACTTTCACGCACCTCTTGTTTATATAAGGGCAATTTTGCTCTGTAACGATTTTCTTCCAGTCTTCCGCGTTTCGCTTGGTGCAAACGCCAAAGAGTTCCTTGATCTTGCTCATGTGGTTCAAACCTTTCGATGGCACAATCGAGATAGACTTGAGAAATATCAATCCCAATCGATTTGCGACGATTTTCGTAGGCAACCATCATCGTAGTTCCTGTTCCACAAAACGGGTCCAAAACGATACCGTTTTCGGGACACGTTGCGAGAATCGGTGTGCGGCACAAGTCGGTTGGGTACGGAGCGAAGTGTAACTTTCGCCCTTGTGTGTCTTCGGGGATGATGTCCCACACGTCGCCAATCTTGGCCCCGTCTGGGTGATATTTGAGGAAGTAAAATCCTTTCACATCCAATTCTTTCGCGCGGCCAGATACGGTTTGTGAGTCGGAGTGCGTTGTGCGATGGAGTCCCTTTATGACCATGCGAAAGTCGGAAATCGCTCCATCTCTCACTTGATCGAGTATCGTGTTGAGCTCATGAAAGGCTTGTTTTTTTTGTTCATCCGTCAAGTGCGTCGATAGCTCGATCTGCCGCTTGTATTTGACACCTGTCACACCAGTCGCAGAAATAACCGCGCCGTTTTCAATTCTCGCCTTGTGCGGGTTTCGCCGGACTTTCCCGACATCGTAGTAATACTTCTTGGACTTCACAAAATGGAAAACCATCTCGTGGACGTTACGCAATTTGTCGATTGAGTTGTCTGGCGCGCCTTTGATCTTGTTCCAGACGACACTGTTCCGCAGTATCCAGCCTTGCTCGTCACACAATTGGATTGCAACTCGCCACGGAATACCGAGCAGGTTTTTGTTGTGATAGCTGTCGCCAAGATTGAGCCAAAAACTCCCCGTTGGTTTGAGAACTCTGTGAACACCTTCAAAAATCTGCATAAGATTTTGGGTGTACTCACGAAAGTCGACTTCCAATCCGATGCCGCGTTTGTTTTCGTATTCTCGTTTTCCCCAGTATGGCGGACTGGTCATGCAAACGTCAACGCTGTTCGCAGGCATCTCACCGACAACCTCTCGCGCGTCGCCACACAAGAATAGCGGTGCGGTAGTGTCCGCGTCGAGATAGCTGACAATTTGACGCTGCATCGTAGGCACCAACAGGTTTCGCAAGTCACACGCTTCGTATTATGATTGCTCGACTTTCCTACACCAAAACGGTAAGTGCCCTAGCAAGGCGTCACTGTCGCCAGCCTCGGTCTTGTGGATCGTGGGGCCAAGCATCACACATCACTCACTCTTGATACGGCGGTTCGGTTCCGGCGAGGATGGCGATGGCGTTTTCGGCGGCACGCTGTTCGGCTTCTTTTTTGGTGTTCCCCCACGCGGCGGGGTAATCGTCGCGCCCAATCCGAACCGAAACGTGAAAACAACGACCGTGCGCCGGCCCCGTCGATTCGAGCATGCGGTATTCGGGATTGATACCGAAATGCTGCTGCGCCGCCGACTGCAATATCGACTTGAAGTTGCCAAGATCGGCGTTGTATTGCAAACGGTCGATGGCGTCACCGAAGTTGTTCATAATGAACTTCTGCGCCGAAATCAAACCGCCGTCAAGATATATCGCCGCGATGAGCGACTCGACGACGTTCGCAAGCAGAGAATTCGGCAGCCGTCCCGACTGGCCGAGTCCGCTCCCCAAGATCAGGAACGTGTCAAGCTCGAGCGCGGCACCGATCTCCTGACACGTCGCACGACTCACAACCGACGACTTGATCTTCGTCAAGTCGCCTTCACGCATGTCGGGGAACTGCCGGTAGACACGTTCGCAAATGGTGTACCCCAAGATCGCGTCGCCGAGAAACTCCATCCGCTCGTTCGACTCAACGGGCGAGTTCGCGCCAGACGAGTGCGTCAGGGCTGTACGGAGAAGTTCCTGATCGTGAAAACGATAACGGATTTTTTTCTGGCAAAGTTCGAGAAGATCGTCAGGTGACACGGTGAGACTCAATGTGTTTGGTTTGTTTGGTCAAAAGGGTGCTGTAAAGTTTTGGTTGCACGCGGTAGTGTTGGCGTTGCGTGCATGGCACATTTGCCCCAACGGGGCAGTATCTCAATAACCGGCGGTAAGTGCCGCCGCGATAGCGGCAAGCGCAACCGCCGGTGACGTGAACGAAAATCCGGTGCGTCTGTAGGACCGCTACCAAACATTTGTGTCAATCGTGCGGTCAGTGGCGTCCTACAGACGCAAGGTTTTTGTGGTGTCGCTACCGTAAGCTGCGCGGAGTACCGCTTGCATACGGTTATTGAAATTGCTGCCCCGTCGGGGCAAGAACACGTCGCGTTCACGACAACGCGACAAATGGTAACACGTCTACATTCACTTCCCCGACTTCATCAGTGCTATGTACTTTCCGTATCCGTTTTGGCCGAGCCAGAACTTTACGGTTCCGGTGACGCCGTTGCCGGTGAGTGTTGCTCCGGCGATGCCGTCGATTTGGTGATCGTTTAGCTGCGGAGTGCCGTTGCGAACAACCGCAATCTCCGGTACGCCAGCGTCAGAACCGAACACTTTTTTATTGTCCCACATCGCTTGCCAGCGCGGGTTTGCGATCTCGCCGCCGAGGCCCGGAGTCTCGCCGTGGTCGTAGAATGTTATCCCCGCCACCGTCGTGAGGTCGGACTCAAGAGCGATGAAACCGTACATCGTTGACCAAAGTCCTTTGCCGTAGATCGGGAAGACGTAACGCTCAACGTGCCCGTCTTTTTCGACGAGGTAAACCGCCGCACGGTTCGGGATGCGGCGAACTTTCGCCGTGTCGCCACTTGCGTCAACGGCGCGACTCTGCGACGGATCAGCAGACTCCTTGCGAGTATCGAGCGTCGTCGCATCGACACCATCGAGCACTTCGCCCGTGGCGATGTCGATGACGATGGGGTGAATCGACTTGAACCGCTCCGCAATGACGACCGCCGACGCCGATTCGTTTGGCTTCAGCAGCCCCGCCGCGACGAGGATGTTACGCTGTTTGTCGAGCAGTTTGTTCCGTTCTTGAACCGGTTTGAGCACGACCGCCGCCGTCGCCACCACAACCGAACAGACAACACACAAACCAAACGCCACCGCAAATGTCTTGAAGAGTGAATCGTTCATTGGAATCAAAAGTGAAATGAAGTTCTCGTGAAAACCCAAAGCGGGCGGCTATTATAGTCGCCGAACCATCCGCGACAAGGGGCAAGAAATCCAGAGTTTTGTGCGGGGTGTAGTAAGGTTTTCTTGCACGCAAACATTTGGTTCGTCGGGTTTTCGCCCCGAAGGGGCGACAAGAACTTAGCCGTAGGTGAGTGGTACTCCACGAACCCACGGTACGCAGCCTTGCTGCCCCGTCGGGGCAAAGACGCCAACGTCAACGCTGTCAAGTTCCGTGAACGGATAACACATTTTCAACACATTCCACAATCAGTATGTCCATTCGCCACATCACACTCGGCACAACAGGAATCACGACGCCTCAAAATGCGTTCGGTGCGCTGCCGATTCAACGAGTTAGCACCGAGACTGCGGTGCGACTTCTGCACGCCGCACACGACGGCGGCATGACATTCTTCGACACTGCACGCGCATACTCCGACAGCGAAGAAAAACTCGGACTCGCGTTTCACGCCGTCCGTAACAGAGTCGTTATCGCCACGAAGACCACCGCCAAAACGCCGCAAGATTTTTGGCGCGACCTCGAAACGTCGCTCGATAAACTCAAGACCGACTTCATCGACATCTATCAATTCCACTGGCCGAGTCGCTGTTATCGCCCAGACGACGGAACGGGGATGTACGAGTGCATGCTCGAAGCGAAACGTGCTGGCAAAATCAGGCACATCGGGTTTACAAATCACTCGCTTCCACTTGCGAACGAGTGCATAGATTCGGGGTTGTACGCGACGCTGCAATATCCGTTCAGTTATCTTTCGTCGCCGGAAGAGGTCGCGCTTGCGGGGCGTTGCCAGCGAGTTTCGATGGGGTTCATTGCTATGAAGGCACTCGCAGGCGGACTGATTCGCAACACCGTTGCGGCGATGGCGTTTGTCTCGCAGTTTGAAAACGTCGTTCCGATCTGGGGAATCCAGCGTACAACCGAACTTGAAGAGTTTCTGCGACTGATGGCCGCCCCCGCTGTTTTCACGGGCGAAGTCCGCGAGTTCATTGAGCGCGAACGCTACGAGCTTGCGGGCGACTTCTGTCGCGGGTGTGGTTACTGCATGCCGTGTCCGGTTGGGATTACTATCAATATGTGTGCAAGAATGTCGCTCTTCATTCGCCGGTTTCCCGCCGAGGGACAACTCACGGAAAAGTCGCAGGCGATGATGCGGCAGATCGAAGACTGCACGCATTGTGGACAGTGTCGCCGCAAGTGTCCATACGGTCTCGACACACCCGACCTTCTCGCCCGCAACTACGCCGACTACAAAAAGATCGTCGCTGGCGAAATCGACGTGCGGTGACGCGAGTGAACGCAATTCGTTGGTGGTTATGGTCTGTGTTCAATCTCTTCTATCTCTTGCGGCGAAAGTCCGGTCATTTTGACAATGATTGCTGTGTCGAAACCTTCCGCCTTCATGTTGCGGGCGATTTCGAACTTTTCTTCTTTTCGACCTTCTTTACGACCCTCTTCGCGTCCTACTTTGCGGCCAGCTTTGCGGCCTGTTTTTTCGGCGAAGTCGATTGTTGCCAAGTATGTCCAGTAGTCGTTCACCGCTTGATAGTATGCGGCACGCTCGCGTTCGTCCATCGCTGCGATTTCCGCCGTGTGAAACGCCTTCTCGAAAACAACCTCCTCCTTCATTATCGCTGGAATGTGGTTCAAGTCGGGCAGGTTCTTCAGGAAATATAACCACTTGTCTTGGCGCGTGACAAGTTCTGATTCCGTTTTCGTGAATAGCGGCATCTGAACGTAAATCATCTGCAACTTCTCGTAAAACTCTTTGCCGAACTGGTCTTTGAGCGAAACTTCACGAATCAAAACTGGTGCCGGATCGTGTTTGTCGTACACGAAATCGAGAATGCCGATGAAGTAGACGGTGCGCTGCTGGTAGTCCCACGCTTTGCCTTTCACGGCTTGTTCGCGGATCGGGTGCGCGACATAGTAGACGCTGCGATCTTTGAAGTATTCTTGTTCGGCCTTCTGCATCTCAACGATGAACGGTTCGCCATCGGCGTTTTCGCAGTAGATGTCGAACACCGCGCGGCGGTCTTCGACCGACTCGCCAAGCACGTCGGGATTGCGAAACTTGATCGTACTGATCTGATGACGCTGCGGAAGCAGCGTGTTGAGAAAGTCGATCAGCAAATCTTTGTTCGCCTCTTCGCCGAACAGCTTCTTGAAACCGAAGTCGGTATACGGATTGATGTATCTGCTCATTGGACGTTTCCCATTTCTCGTTCGGTGTTGGTTTGATTCCAGCGGCGACAATGTTACCGTGTGAACACAGAACGTCAAGCGCAGGGGCTACTCAAATCGCAACAAAAATATACCTTCGTGGTGTTGTCCGAAAAGAAGGTCTTTGCCATCGTTGACGACACGACAAAATTGAATGTTGCTCCAGCCCGGACCTGGCTCCTTTGTGGGAGTGGTGAGAAATTCAAAATCATCTTTGCTCTCTAGCGATGCCCGCATAAAATAGGGGTTATCGCCGTATCGCTTGCGTAGAGTTTTATCGTTAAAGGTGACTCCACCCCAGAACTCGCCGTTCCGAATCGTCCCCCACTTCATGCCAAAAGCCTGACCCGTTTGTTGCGATACCTGTGGTGAGTACATTGAGCGATAAGAATCATAATTAGCGGACACACCCACAACTCGAATGCTTTCAAGTCCTTTGTCGAGTTGGTCAAGATCAACAAGCAGTGTGGCGATTGAATCCTGAATCAGAAACTGGTCGCCATTGGGTAAAATATGCCCCGGAACCACATCATGGAAATAAAATGGAAAACGTTGGGTCACGACGTTGGTACTTCCAACATCAAGAGTCCAAAGTCCAAATCCGCCATCGGGATTGCCAACAAATGGCTTCTTTATCAGCATGAGAAGTCGATTGCGTTTTGTGTCGGGTTCAAAGTGGGCATACATCGGAGCTGGCGAGCAGTTTGAAAATGGATGGTTGTCGATAGATGCACTCGACGCCAAAATGTTCGCTTTCCGCGTTTCTGTGTCAACAGAAACCAACCAGCTTTCTTGGTTGTCTCTGCCGAGTCCGACATACAACGTCCCATTCATCACCGCCAGCGTTTGGACATGATTGCTCGGTAAGCCAGATTCTTGTGTCAGCCGCCAAGGAGCAGAGCCATCACGCGGAATGACAAAAATGCCTTCGCCGTGTGTTCCATAAAATATGTTGCGAGCATCAACGCAAGACGAATCGCGGGCAATGTTTATATCAGGCAGTTCATTGCCCAAGTAAGCCCTCGCTCTTTTGAACAGCGGTGTATTCCCCTTTTTGTAAATACGATTTTTACAATCAAACTCGTCGATGCGAACGTTCCAAAATTCATTATTCCACTCAAAAACAAACATAAATAGAGTGTTATCATACAGACATATATGGTTCACATGATAATGAATATCGTTGCTTGTCCATATCGGCACTTCTTCTTTCCATAGACGTTCAGTGGCAGGTGGATTCCAAAGAGACCTACTGTTATTGAGCTTATTTTCGACACATTCAGGAGCGTAGGCTAACCTGTGGGATGCGGCAAGCTCGACTTGACGTTCTACCGCTTTGAAATAACGCTCAAGATTGTTTCGGAGGTCGATGAGTTTTTCGGGTTTATCTTTGGCATAGAAAACGTGACAGGCCTCCAGTCGGTCTAGTAAACTTATAGCCAAATGACTGGCAGGTACCGAACGTTCGTTCGCCAGTTCGACAAAATCGAAAAAGTGTTCAACCGACGCAACGTAGTCATCCGTCTCGAAAAAGCAGCATGCCACCGCTTCGTCAAACAGCATCACCATGTCGTTCACGTTTTGATTTGGTGGCAGTGAAGCTATTCTTTGTTTCAGTAGTTCTTGTTTGGAACGGTCTTTCCGTGAAGGCGCATCTTGGTCGGGCGAGAATTCAAAACCGTTTTGCGCGAGATAGGAATATGTACCGAATTCCGCGAGCGGCGCGGAATCAAGTGACCGGCAAACGCGAGCTATCGACTCTTCGATTTGGCGAGTGCGAGTGGTACCGTCGTTGCGGGCGAGCAGGTATTCGCGTGCGATTTTGAAGTCGGCGGCAAAGTAAGCAAAGTCGCGACAGAGTTCATTTCGTACTGCCGCCGCTTCCGGCACGTCTTGCCATCGCTCGGTGAATCGAATCAAGTCGCCAATCAGTTTTTCGTACAACTGCGCAGTTTTCGGTGTCTGTTGCAGCGGCGCAAATTGTTCACGATACCGTATCAACTCGCAATACTTCGCAAACGAAGCCGCGTCGTTTACCGTGGCGACAACTTCATCGTAAGTTTTCTCCCAAACTACGAGAATGTCGTCGAGCAGCCGGTTAACGTTTTCGTACTGCGTTGGAAACAACGACTTCGGCGACTGTGAACCAAAGTCAACAAACGTCCAAATCATCCCGGCGAGAATACGGTTTATGCGAGACAACTCTCTAAGAACTTCTTCGTCAACCGACTCGCCGAGAAAACTGCCGGGGATGGATTCGATTATATCCACCGCACGACGAACAAGCACCAGTGCTGCCTCAAACGATTCTTGCTCCACGGGCGGATAGCCATCCGGCGCGGAAGGCATCACGCGAATAAACTCTGGATTCATTTGATAGGTTGCGTGCAGAATGAGCAGCAACGCCTGTTTGTTTCGATAACGGATCGAGGCGTAATCCAGCGCGACCGCCGCGTCGAGCCGTTCTAGTGCGGGTTCGTAGTTCGATAGCCCCGCGAGAAAGTTCGCTTCGTCGAAGAAACGTTTCGCTTCGTTATGTCTGTCGGCTTGGTTCGCACTTGACTGCGTACCGGCGAGCCTGTCGGCGATAGCGACAACGGCGTCAAGTGGCGAGTCGATTGGCGATTCGGCACGAAAAACCTCATCGCCGATTCGTGCCGTTATTTTGAACGTGTTTGGCTCTGCGCCGCGAGAGAATTCGATGTCGAGCAACTTCATTGCGGCGAGCAAATCGTTTGCGTTGTCGCCGTTGAGTCGCCGCTCTTCGATGACGTGCCCAAGCCGCGAACGTTCCAGAACCGCACAATCTCGCGTCATTAACTCTCGCTCTAACAATCTGACGAGAGCTTTGCACCAAGTATCTCTGTCGCGTGAAAACTCGGCGTTGCGGATAGAAAGTATTCCGAACATCACAAGTTTATGTTCGGCGAACTTGCGACGTTTTTCGAGTGCAGTACCGACAGCTTTTGCGGCAGTTTGTGCGGTTTCTTCCACACTTTTTTCGGGCAACGTTTCGTCAACAAAACGTAAACCAGTTTTCGCGTCGAAAACGACGAGCGAGTTCGGTTCAAGTGCGGCGAACAAGTCGGCTTTCAAAATACCGCCAAGCTCAATGGCGTTTGCGGTGTCGAACAGCCCCGACAACTTCCGTTCAGCAAGAACGACATCAATCTCGTTTCGCTCGACGAGTTCGAGACCTTTGTTGTCGAACAGCTTCGCCTCGACAAGATCGCAAAGCTCCACGGCGTTACCGCCCGGAACCACCGCCAAACGCGGCGTTTCCGCCGCAAATAGCGTGCTTGCAAACAGAGTCGCTATGAGAAAACTCAAGATGGTTTTCATGGTTATTATGACCCTTACAGCTTGTTCAAGTTGAAGTCCACGTTTATCGCGCCTTCGTCGGAGAGGATTTTTCGAGAAGTTGAAGGTTCGTAACCGTCCGCTTCAATCTTCACTTGAAAATAATGTTTGGGATAGGTCTCGTCAATCAGGTACCGACCATTTGTACCAACGTTGGGAACACATTCAAACTCGATTGGATACTCCTCGTTCCAAACCGCGCCAAGAAAGACTTGGAATTCGGGAATGGCTTGTCCGGTCTTGGCATCGACGACATTGCCAGAAATTTTGAGTCCCGGGACAACAGTAAAAACGTATGGCTCATCGCGAGCCTTCATGGAGTTCTGTCGCAAGTCCATGTGCTTTCCGTCGCACATGTCGAAGATGACCTCGTCGTCAGGTGCTTCGATCCAAGTCCACTCTCCGTTTTCATCGGTCAAAACGTGTTTATCCTCTTCGCCAGTCAGCATGTCTTCCGCGATCATGCGGCTCTTCTTCCACTGCTCAATGAAGATCATATAACGAGCAACCGGTTTGCCTTCCTTGTCGATGATCTTGATTTTGATCGGCTTGCCAACCGGATTGAGCGTAAAATTGACAACCGGAGGACGATTCCGTGAAATGTCAAAAGATTCCAACGCCGTTTTATAGCCCGGCTTACGCACGGCGACATAGGAACTGTTGATTCCCCCAAAATCCTGATGCTCTGGCCAATTGGTTATCAGGAATTCGCCGTTTGCGTCCGTTTTTTTACGAGCGATCCCCATAGTTGAACGGTAATGACCGACGACGAGTGCGTCGGCAATCGGTTTTCCGTTTTCGTCGATAACCCGCCCTTTGACGGGCACCCCTTCGACAAGAATCATTGTTTTCGTGAACTTGCCATTCGTCTCTGGAAGAAACTCCGCAAAACGATGCATGCTCTCGGTTGTCATGAAGTTTTCATGTGAAATCCTAAAGAAGTTTTCGGGCTCGTCACTCTTGAGTAAGGTGAGAGGAAGAGATTCATATCTCCACTCGCCCTGTGCATTTGTTTGCACTTCACAATGATAACCATTGGAATTCACTTCTCCCCGATGGCGGTTTTCCCACTCGATACTCATCATAAGTGTTGCATCAGCAACGGGGTTTCCGTCCTTGTCGATGATGATTCCACCGATGGTTGTTCCCTTTTCAAGCTTCACTTGAAACTCCGAAGGAATCGGATCGGCTTCGGGGCGGTTCCAGTAACCGTTATATGGAGCGTATCCCGGTGTATCGATCCAGAAAAAGAGGCAACGAATGTCTTTGAGTTCGTTGACAGGAAACGTCATTATGTATAGTCCGTTTTCGTCGGTTTCGGCATTTCCTATTCCGGCATCCATATCATTTATGGTTTTCTCCACCCCCAAGGGAGCGGGCATCCCACCGAACATGAACTTCGCACGAGGAACCGGCTGACCCGTTTCATCGAGGATCGTCAAGGCAAATGATTTGTATTGCCCATCACGCGGCTGGACACCTTGAGCACTGTCCACGTTGGCGACGGCGACAGCCACCAAGCCTGTGACCACCAGAAGCATTCGATTCCAAGAGAGAAGTCGTTTCATACGCTGTTTCCTTTCACGAGAGTTGTTGTGGTGAGATACATTGTACAGTACGGTGACACAGACGCGCCAGCAGCAAATTCGGGCACTCGCTTACGCTTCGTGTTCTGATTCGGGCCACTCGCTTACGCTTCTCGCTCCGATTATGTTTCGCGCTTTAGATTCACCGTACACGATCACTTCACAAGTTTTGGAATCATTCGTTCGGCGAGGATGGCACCGGCTTGTTGCAACGCTGTCTTTGCGGCGATTGTCTCGGCGAGGTCAACGGCGACCGTCGTTTGACGGTCTATCGCCAAAACTTTTCCCGTCTTCTTATCAACCGCCTTGACCTCAACCCGCGCCTTCACCGAAACAAGATTTCCTATCGGCATTCCACGTTCGCTAAACGCCTCGCCAACAAGCACGATTTCGGCGTTACTCTTATCGGGCGACTTGTTATCCAGAACGTCAAACCCCAATTCCGTACAGAAAAGAATCATCTCTGTTTCCGCCGCAGGATCGATAACACGTTGACTCAAATGAGACTCTGGAATGTCAATCATCACTGGCGGAAGTTTTTTGCTCCCGATTTTTGTGCGGAGCATTTCGAGCCGATTTTCTCGCGTCAGCGGTTTCGCTACCAGCTTCGTCCCGTCTTGCAAAATTGCTTCGGCAACTTTTTTCGCAAGTGCTTCCGCCTTTTCACTTACGGGATCACCAATCCCAAATTTTTCCGAAACGCCCAGCACGCGAGTTGTTTCCGTTCCGATGATTTTTGCGACGAGATAAATCGTTTGACTCTCCCGAATGACGCTTCCTGTCACAATGATTTTTGCGCCAATGATGTTGCCGATTTGCGTCGCTTGCTCCGGACTAACGACACCAGAGATGTTGATCTCCTGCTCTTTTAGCACCGACTCAAAGTCTTCGCGGTCTACCAAAAGCAGCGACGGATCGATGACCAGATTGGCAAACAAAATATCTGCCACGACGCTACCTTGCCCCGCAACTTCCTTGCTCCGCTCGTGAAACGGAAGTACCGCAATCGGATACACGGCAGCATCCGACACCGCAGGTTTTTCGTCTGCAAAGAGAACAGCAGCCGACAGACAGACACACAAAGTCGCAAGCAAGCACAACGACCGTTTCATTTCCAGTTTCATTTTAAGGCTCCTCATTTTTGGAAAGGGTTTCGACCAGAGATTTGAAGTAGTAACGCGACTCGACATCGCTGTTCCACAGAGAAGGTTGTAACTGCGAATCGAAAATCATTCTGCCAGAGTCAAAGCGAATATCAAGCGAGTTGGACTTTTTTTGCAACACGAATGATTCTGTTGATTCTAACGACGCGAAGCAAAAAGCGAGTGAAATCTTTTCTGCTGGCGGAAGCACGAGAATTTTGCCACCACTTTGAGCTTTCGCAAACAGCAAGTCGGCGAGTCCTTTTTCGGTGTCAAAGTTTGTTTCGGCACCGATGACGAGTACGGCATTTTCGCTGTTCTCGATTTCCGCGAAGGAGCGAAGCGATGTGAACGCAATCTCTTCGCGTTCAAAAACTTTGGCGGTTTTGCCTTCGGGATCGTACAGTGCGATTGGGTTTTCTTTGCACCACTGATCTACGTCAACGAACGGACTTGGCGCAGCCAAGATGACTTTGCGCACCGGAACGCCACCCAAGAGAAGTGTCGCTTCAAGAGTGACAGATGGTTTTAGCGGCGGCGTTTTGACGGCGATCTGGACAAGGTTAACTGCTTGTGCATGCGGAACTTCCAGAACGCTACCGCGTGCGATGACACGGTGTCCCGCTTCGAGCGTCCAATCGCGTGATTGGTGCGAATCGACGAACGAGAGTTTTTGTTCCGTCCCCGCTTCGAGCCATAAGACGGGGAGATTGTCTGCCGCTAGAAGGCCGCTTTGGACTAAAACCAAACACAAAACAGACACAGAAATTGCACGCAGAAACTTTTTCATCGCAAAAACTCCGTGAGAGCACGCAGCATGAAAAACACGTTCGACGGACGCTATGATACCACGCCCGCGCTGCGTGACCAGTACCACTGCTGACGCCAATCTTCGCTTTAGATTCTTGGTATCTGTTCACGGTTTGTATTTGACGCACACGCGGCGTGTGTGACACGTCGGGGCAGATTGCCAGATTCAACGTGAGAAAATCCTGTAAACGGTTACAATTTTTTCTCTTCGGTCTTGTCCAATTTTTCGAGCACTTCTGTCATCTCGGTGACTCTTTTAGGAAAGTCGTGCTGTATGGCGTATCGTTGAATTCGTTGGAAGACAGCACGTCTATAATCGTTGGGAAGGCCTGACAAATCGGTCGTCAACCGTTTGGCGAATTCGCCGTAATACAGGTCAACGATATTTTCCGCCCCGAATTTTCGAATCGCGGCGGTCGATTCCATTTCGTCGAACACTGCGTCCATCAGTGTAATCTCGTTCGGATAATTGTGAAACAGGTTCTTCAACATGAAAATTGCATTGAATACCGATTCCTGATCTTTCCGGTCGTAAAATTGGCGGACGTGCAGATCGGTCGGCACCTCGACACCAGATTTATCCCGAATACCAGCGGTACGAAGCCGATTAAAATTGATCGTCGTCGTGAATACAACATCTGGCCGTCGTCGTGACCAGACGGCGTTGAAAAGTGGCTCGAAAACGGTCCAACGATAATTGTCCCAATGCCCTTCACGGATTTCTGGGAAATCGATTAGATTCAGCGTAAAGCCCGGCAATTCGTTCGGGAAGTCGAGCAGGTCTTCTCGCATCTTGTTTGCCAAATCAAGAATCGTTTGACGGTGTTGCAACGTAAATTGTCTGGTCTTGCCCAGAGCGGCAATTTCACGCCAAACCTCAACATTTTGTGGAGCTAAACCGTTAACTTTTAAGAGCAAGTCAATCCGCTGGTCTGTCGAGAGTTGTTTGGCTTCGAGAAGCGGTCGATAAACGCGCATGAGAAGATTAGCGTGTCGGAACGCGGCCTCATTCTTTCCGAGCCGCTGGAATCGCAACCTGATTTCTTCATCGGTTTCCAAGCGTCCTGTTTGTGGATTTTCGTACGCCGCAACATAAAAACGGGGGTCTCCGCGTCCTTCTTCTCGAAATTCGTATTCGATGCGGTCGGGACTTACCTCCTTGATGTCGAGCCACATAATCCACGAATGGCCGCTTTTGTATCGCGGAAATCCGGCTCCACCATAAAACGCGGGGATTCCTAACGTTCGCGCAACCGGCAGCGAATAATCTGACCGAGCCGTGCATACGCCACCATGTTGTTTGATATTTTGGAGCGAATACTCCAGTCCCGCCAAGGCGGCATCTTCGCCGGGTTTCAAATCGTTTTCGTTGTAGTGAACGTCGTTATATGCCTTGCCCGGAACGTTACCATCAATGTTGCCGTCCTTGACATATTGTTCGAGAACCCAACGACGCTCCTCCAAAGACCGCTTGTTGGCGACAACATACACCAGCATCTCCCACGGAAGTTGCTGCAATCTGGTTGCCGCCGGATGCTGGGGATCAGTGTAGAAAATAAAATTGTCGATGGCAACGCAGAGACTTTTCGGTGGTGTCGCCTTGAACTGTTGATGACTGTCGTGGGCAAACCCTTTGGATTCTGGCTGATCCCAAACGACCGCTGCGGCAACTGCCAGTCCGGGATACTTCACGACTTCATCTGGATAATCCGTACAGAGCTTCCGCATGAGGCCAAGTGACGACGAGAGATCGTCGTACTCCGGTTTGATCGCCGTGAGAAACGTTTCGAGCAATCCTGGATGTTCTTCCAGCCAGCGGACGAAAGGCGCGGACGGTTTTCCCCATTCTTTTTCGAGCAAAACTTTGTTCTCTGCGATTGCTTGCCGAACGATGACTCGTCGCAACTCGTGATAGGTTTCCGGTTCGGTTAACTTTCCTGAATCGTACAGATTCGCAACCGCCTGTGAGAATGAAAATCCGTCCGTGTCGAACAGGGAATCCGCCGCTGATGTCGGCAGACATATCAAGAGAAAAAACACAATCACTAACGAAAACTTTGTAGACATGTTAGGCTCTTTCTGCTTTTGGAAACCAACGTCGGTGTATGGATTGCGTGTGAAGAGTCTGCAATGTTTTCAAACGTTGTTGGCAGTTTTGTTTTTTGCGCACAAAGGCACGGAGAGCGCAAAGGACACAAAGCGGCGTGAACACTACTTCCCCTACGGGCAAAGGAAAAAACTTGACAAACTCTTCGTGCCCTCCGTGTCTCCGTGGTTAAAAAAAGAGTTCAATTTTCGCGCAACAACAAAACAAACCTTGAACGATTACGGCACTTCTTCACCACTAATCGCTTCGGCGAGTTTTTCTTTTGACATCGTTTGCGGGAAGAACTGCACTCCGCCACCGCGCAGGGATGTGTTGTAACCGCCCGCGTGATAACTGCTGAGTCCGTCGGTGGCGTCTGGTTTGCGGTACGGATCAGGATCAGTCGCTCGTGCGGCGGCTTCGGTGATCGTGCCGTCGTTTCCCGACAACTTCATTGGCGCACGCAGTTCTACCAGCAACAGCGAGTTTGGTGCGGACAGTGATGTCGCGCCATCTTCGCGGCGGATCATCGCGTATGCCGTCTCGTCGGCTGCAAGATTGGGATGCGTCGGACAACGAAAATACTGGTCAGAATTCTCCCCCAAATACGGACGAATCGCCTCGCGCCAGTCGCCGTCTGGCATTGCACCGTGATCTTTTTCGTAGAGCATGAGAGCAATCGTGAGTTGCTTCAAGTTTATCGTGCAAGTGGCGCGGCGTTCCGCTTCGCGGGCTGCCTGCGTGGCGGGGAGCAAAAGTGAGAGAAACACCTGACCAGCTTGCTCCGAACGCCCGCTCATCGAAAGCCAACGAAGCGGATTGAAACTCGGACGCAACAACGACAACAACCACTTCTGAAGCGTATCGTCGTCAATCGTCCCTTGAGCCGCGCCAAGCATCTGGTCGTAACCGTTGTTAAGAGTTTTGAACAACACATTTTGATCGACCATCACACGCGACAAAAGTAATCGCGTCAAAAGCGGAAGAGAGTTAACAATCGGTTGCCCATTCATTTGTGATTGGAGACAGCCAAGTCCGAAGAGGCGTTCGGATTCGAGTGCTTCAGCACAGGTAATTCTCGGCGGGAGTGCGGCGAGTTCGCTGCGGAACCGTTCCCACTGTTCGCGGCTCGGCGGTGACGCGGGATTGCCGGCGATGTCGATGGAAGCTGCAACACCTTCGATGGCGATACCGACAAGCCACGAGACAAGCATGGGGTGTCGCCCCGCATGCCGACCGAGACGATAGATGGTGATGATGTCGTCGATGGCACCGTCGATGTCGCCAGTTCCGATGCGATAGATTGCCCGCCCAGTACACGCTCTCGCAAACTCGCGGAGGCGTTGGAAGTCGGAAAAGCTTACCAACGCCAAGGGACTCCACTCGCTCTCGTTTTTTCGTAAATACGGCATGCAAAAAAACGGCTTGCGTACCGCTTCACCGAGGAGGTCGATCCCCGCTGTGTTCTGCTCCAGCCACTCTGGCGGAACAGGAATGTTTTCATGGTTCGAGCACTTTAGCCACGGATTGTTTTGATGCCAGTAGGCGTCTCGCCGCGCGGCGAGTTCTTTGTGGGCGTCGGACGACTCGTCAAGTTCTTTGAGTTGTCGCGTGAAAAAAGTATCAGGCGAGATGAGCGAGAGCGTTGGCGCGACATTTGGATCGAGTCCAAGTTTTTCGTAAATTTGCGGACGCTGCCACGGAAACTCTTTTTCGTTGTAAGCATCGCCGACGCCGGCTCCGCGAACGAGTACGCGATAACCGTTGTCATCGGTTTTCATTTCGGCGGGATAGGTAATCTCTTCAAAAGCGCGGAAGTAATCGACCTGTTTTCCGTCGGCGGTGAGCGGACCGAGAACATAAGTCGTCTCTTTCGAGATACGCAGCGGCGGCGCGTAGAGGCAGAAATACCAGAACGGTACGGCGAGAATGAGTATCGCAATCCCAACTCGCGTGAGACAACAATACAGACAGCCGCCACAACCGCGTCGCGGTTTCTGTTCGACAGCGGCGGGACACGTTTGACGCAACAACATTTTCGCACCTCCACCAGATTCTTTATTCTTTATTCTTTGCCCTGTAGAGCGTTCCGATTATAACCGGAACGTTTCGTAAATCTAGCGGGAGTTTCGGTTATAACCGGACTGGGGTGTAGTAAAATCTGCTTGCACGAGAACATTGGTTGTCTGGTATTTTCGCCCCAACGGGGCGATAGAGCTTAGCCGTGGGTGAGCGGTATTCCGCGAACCCACGGTACGCATCCACAACAAAATCCGTAGCCCCAACGGGGCGTAAGAGTTGTG
>JBOFSQ010000058.1:0-8607 GCA_051651625.1 Thermoguttaceae bacterium
TGGCGGTTCTGGCACTCGCTTACGCTTCGCGTTCTTAATGCCACTCGCTTACGCTTCGTGTTCTTATTTTGGGAATGGCGATGCGACACGTTCCCTCTGTGCGAAAACGCGGCATCTGGTATAATGCCGAAAATTCTCAACAACAAGGAAGTTTTCATGTCATTTGTTCATCTTCACACGCACACTCAGTACTCGCTTCTCGACGGAGCGGGGCGAGTCGGCGACCTCTTGAGTCGCGCGAAAGAGCTGGAAATGCCAGCACTTTCTATCACCGACCACGGAAATCTCTACGGCGTTTTGGAGTTCTACCAAGCGGCGAAAAACGTCGGCGTCAAACCGATCCTCGGACTCGAAACGTATATGGCTATCGGCAGCCGCCACATTCACACCGGCGGAGCACAACGCGAAAAAGAGTCGCACCTCACACTCCTCGCAATGAACCACGCCGGTTACAAAAATCTGATAAAACTCTCGTCCCTCGCGTACCTCGAAGGAATGTACTACAAACCGCGAATCGACCGCGAACTCCTCACAAAATACAACGAAGGAATCATCTGCTTGAGCGGATGCGCCGCCAGCGAGTTCGCACGCGCAATCACAAGCGACGCCTCACTCCAAACAGCAACCGAAATCGCCGAGTGGTACGCAAATCTCTTCGGCGACAGATACTACATCGAGCTGATGGACACCGGACTCCCAATCCAAAAACCAATCCTCAAAGCAAGCGTTGAAATCGCGAAAAGTCTCGGCATCAAAACCGTCGCCACAAACGACGTCCACTACGTCAACCTCGGCGACGACGAAATCCAAGACCTACTCATCTGCGTCGGTACCGGCAAAAACGTAAACGACGCAGACCGGTTCAGAATGGACGACTCGAAAGAGTATTACCTCAAAGGGCGCGACGAGATGCTCCGCGCCCTCCCCGAACACGAAGACGCAATTGAGCGAACTGTCGAAATCGCCGAGCGGTGCAACTGCGAACTCGACCTCAAAAAACGGTATTTTCCAACGTTCGCGCCGCCAAGCGGTGAAACGTCGGCGGAGTTTTTGCGGCGGCTCTGTCTCGAAGGTTTGCGAAAGCGTTACGCAAATGTTCCGTATCGCTGGCACGACGAGAACGTTGGCGGTGAACTTTCAGAAGAAGTTCTCGCACGTCTCAACCGCGAACTCGGCGTGATCGAAAAACTCGGCTTTGTCGATTACTTTTTGATCGTGTGGGATTTTGTCAGGTTCGCGGAAGAACGCGGGATTCACCGCACGGCGCGCGGTAGCGGCGTCGGCGCGCTGGTCTGTTACGCGCTCAACATGTCGCACGTCTGTCCGCTGCAATACGACCTTCTCTTTGAACGGTTTCTCGACGAAAACCGCGTCGAAGCCCCTGATATTGATATTGACTTTGACGACCAACGGCGCGACGAAGTTTTCGCTTACGTCCGCGAAAAGTACGGTGCGGAGAGCGTCGCCCGCATCGGGACTTTCGGTACGATGGGTGCGAAAGGCGCGGTCAAAGACATTGCTCGCGCACTCGAAGTGCCACTCGCACGAGTCAACGAGATCACCGCACTCATCGACAAGCACGACTCCATTGCAGATGCGATAGACGAAGTTGCAGAACTCAAAAAGCGTTACGAAAACGAGTCCGACATCAAGCTGCTGCTCGACCGCGCGATGCGCTGCGAAGGGATAACGCGATCCGCAGGGACGCACGCCTGCGCCGTCGTGATCTGCGACGGTCCGGTGATGAACTACTTACCACTCTTGCTCGACAAAGATGGCAACCGCGTAACGCAGTGGGAGATGGGGCCGGTCGAAAAAGCGGGCCTCCTCAAGATGGACTTTCTCGGTCTCCGCAACCTCTCAATCCTCGCGCAGACAATCGACATCATCAAAGAGACGACCGGCGAAACGGTTGATCCGTACTCGTTCCCACTCGACGACGCTGCGACGTATTCACTGTTTCAGCGAGGCGAAACGAAGGGTGTGTTTCAGTTTGAAAGTGCGGGGATTCGCCAAATTCTCCAGCGGATGAAGCCCGACAACTTCGGTGACATCATCGCCACCAACGCACTCTATCGCCCCGGCCCACTCGGCGGCGGACTCGTCGATCAATACATTGACGTTAAACACAAGCGGCAAAAGGCGCAGTATCTGCATCCGGTGATGGAAGAGATACTCGGCGAGACGCACGGCGTCATGGTCTACCAAGAGCAGGTCATGAAGATTCTCAATCGCCTTGGCGGAATCCCGCTTGCGGAAGCGTATTCGAGCATCAAGGCGATCAGCAAGAAAAAGATCGAGATCATCGACAAGAGCCAAGCGGCGTTCATTCGCGGCGCGAAAGAAAACGGCATCGACGAGCGAAACGCACGCGAACTTTTCGAGATGATTCAGAAGTTTGCCGGTTACGGTTTCAACAAATCGCACTCGACCGCATACGCGCTGCTTGCGTATATGACGGCGTATTTGAAGGTTCATTATCCGGTGGAGTTTATGGCGGCTCTTCTCTGCGGCGACATCGCCAAACGCACGTTCGCCCGCCGCGACGACACCGTTGAACACATCGACGACTGCAAACGGATGGGGATCGAAGTTTTACCGCCCGACATCAACGAGTCGTTTCCACTCTATCACGTCAACCGCGAGAAGCGGCAGATACGTTTCGCGCTGACTGCGATCAAAGGTTGCAGCGACTGGGCAGCAAAGGCAATCGTCGCGGCGCGTGAAGAGCACGGGCGATTCAGTTCGCTCGCCGATTTGTGTCGTTACTCCGACCGACGTGACTGCGGACGCAGCATTCTCGAACCGCTGATTAAATCGGGTGCGTGTGACTCGTTTGGTGTACCGCGATGGCAAATGATGGCGATGATTGACTCGGTGTTAGCGGCGGCGGCGAACGAAGCCGAAGACCGCCAGCGCGGACAGTCAAACTTTTTCGGCACGCTTGACGACGACAATACCACCGCTGGCAAAACCGAAACGATCCCCGAATCGATCCGCAAGATTCCGGCGTGGACAGCGAAAGAAATTTCTGCTGGCGAGAAGGAGGTTCTCGGAATGTTTTGGTCGTCGAATCCGCTCATCGAGATCGACGACCAACTTGCGATGTTCCGTTCGCACGCTATTAGCGACGCACTTCTTCTCGGCAACAACGCGGTGGTGACGCTTGGCGGAGTTGTGAGCGAGTTCAATACGAAGATGCCGAAGCCGAAACCGGGGAAGGCGTCAAAGGAGACGCCGAGTCCGTATGCGAACTTCACGCTTGAAGATGCGTCGGGGACGATTCGTTCGATAGCGTGGTCAAAAACTTATTCGCAGTACCAAGACTTGATCAAGCCCGATGCGCGAGTGATTCTTGTTGGGCGTCTTGATCGTAGCCGCTGTTCGGACGAGAACGACACCGGCAACGTCAACTTGATTGTCGATCAAGTTTTTTCGATAGACGCTGCTGGTTCGCTTGTTCGTGGTTTTTCGTTGTTGGTTGAAGAGAAGCAGGACGGACGCGAGAAACTTCCGCTGCTTGCGGAGCTTTTCCGCGAACACCCCGGCGACGGCGATGTTGCACTCTACGTCCGTCTCGCGGACGGCACGCTTGCGATATTTACGCCGATGACGCGCACAATTTCAGTGACGCCAAACGTTCGCACACAACTCGCCGAACTCTTGGGCCAACACGCCGTTCAAGTGCTCAAGAGGAAGTGAGAAGTACGATGCTACCTAATTGATGTTCATTTGGTCTATCCGCAGATTCACACAGATTTTTGAGGAGCCTCACACGAAGGCACGGAGAAGAGTTTTAACGCGTGTTCCGCGTTCTCTCCTCTTCGTGTCCTTCGTATGAGAAAAAAGAACTACCTGTGGATTACAAATTGTGGACAATTGGCGAAACTGGTTAGCGGTCTGTTGGTACACCAGACTCACCACTCACACCCCTAGCGAAAAGAGGGGTGCGTGATATACTCCGAAACCGTTCGGGTGCTCGATGTGAGTGAGTCGGGCGATTTTTTGGCGTGCAAACATAACGAAGGAGAACAGAGAACATGTCAACGAACGTGAAGTGGATCGTATTGTGTACTTTCGCCGCGTGCAGTGTTGTCACAACACAAGCAAACGACTGGCGGAGCGGGATCGATTGGGAAAAACCAGCCGTCGTCGCACCGGGGGCGACCGCCGCTGATCCACCAGCCGACGCAATTATACTGTTCGACGGCACAAACCTCGATGCGTGGAAAGACGCAAAGTGGACTGTCAAAGACAAAGAACTGATCGTCGCGCCGGGAAAAGGCGACCTCTCCACGAAACAGAAGTTCGGAAGCGTTCAACTCCACCTTGAGTTTGCAACGCCGACGAAGGTCGAAGGTTCCGGCCAAGGACGCGGTAACAGCGGCCTCTTCTTTATGGACCACTACGAGGTGCAAATTCTCGATTCATACAACAACGATACATATTACGACGGCCAGTGCGCCGGAATCTACAAGCAGCGTCCGCCGCTGGTTAACGCCTGCCGCGCACCGGGAGAATGGCAAACTTACGACGTAATCTTCACACGCCCCGAACTCAAAATCGAAGACGGCAAAGTCGTCGAGGTCGTGCGTCCGGCGTTCATAACCGTCATTCAAAACGGCGTTCTCGTAGTCTACAATCACCCGATTGAAGGCGACACGTTTTACCACATCCCGCCAGCGTACCAGCCGCACGGCGAAAAGGAACCGATTCGCCTACAAGACCACGGCAACCTGACAAAGTTCCGAAACATCTGGGTCCGCGAAATCCCCGACACCTACGAAAAACCAAAACCGTCACGCGAACCTTATTACATTCAGTAGACGTGAATGTTCACGATTGATTTCGTCATGCCCGCGTACTCGGCGGGCATCCAGAGAACAACCCTGCAAGTAGACGCGATAGCGAAGTTCGCGCAAGCGAACCACAAAGCGTTATCTCTAGGCCCCCGCCGAGTACGCGGGGGTGACGGAAGGAAAATCAACCGTAAACGCCTACTAATGACCGATGTCGTATCGTGACTCGCTTCACTATCTAGCCTCCAAGACGGAGGTGTTGGAACTCAGCAACGACTATGGTGGTCGTGTCGCTGTTTGTCCGCAGTGGAGCGGTCGCGTGATGACCAGCGCGTGCGACGGAATCGAAGGCGACGGGTTTGGATTTTTGCACGTTGACGGAATCGAACAACTCCCGCCAAACGAAACCGCACGCGGAGTTCAAGGGACGCAGTTTCTCGGCGGCGAAGACCAGTTCGCTCTCTCGCCGCAAGGTGGACTTTTCAGTGTTGACGATTTTGCGTCCAAACGTGTCCCCGCAAGTTTCACGGAAGGTGCGTTCGCTGTTAATAGTAGCGGCGAATCACACGCGCACATTTCGATGCAGCGTCGCGTGACACTCGCCAATCGTTTGGGGACGCCGTTCACGCTCGATGTTGAGCGAAGCGTTCGCCTTCTCGCCGCAGGTGATCTCGAACAGACTTTCGGAGCGACTCTCACAAACGCACTAGAGCAAGACGACACGTCGTTCGTCGCGTTCGAGACTTTTAGCGTGCTTACCAATCGTGGCAATCCGATGCAGCGCGGTGAAGGGATTGTTGCGCCGCGTATTGTTGGGATGTTCGGTGCCAACGACCGCACGGTGGCCGTGCTCCCGTTTCAATCGGAGTGTGCGATTCGTAACGGAGTGACGCCACACTATTTCGGTCTTGCACCACACCAGCGTCTCTGGACGACGGAACGGAGTGTCGCCGTGCGTGCCGATGGCGAACACCGCACACAAGTCGGTGCGACGTATTTCTGTGCTATACCGTTCGTTGGTGCCATCGACTTCGCTGGCGGTGCGATTACTCTGGTGACGTGGACGCTCCCACCGCGTGCGAGTGAACCGTATTATCTTGTGAACGAACCGTGTTCAGCCGACCAGCCGCACGACAGTTCGTCCGAGCCGACTGATGACAAAGCGAGTGACTACGACAGCGGTATCTATGAGAATGGCGACGCCGTTCGCATCTACGCATCGGGCGGAATGCGTCGCACGGAGAAATTTCATCCGCGTTTTTATCAGATCGACACCGCATCGCCAGCACAGGTTCTCGATCACGGCGGGTCGCTCACGCAGCGGCGGCAGACGGTTCACGTTGTCGCCAGCGGCGAGACGTTACAACAACTCGCCGCACACTTTCTCCAGTGCAATCACAACTCGCTCCTCGACAGAGTTTGGTGATATACTAGACCTGTTCGGAAACTTGCAACCGCACAGCGGTTCGGCATAGCCGAACCCTCCACGCCTGCGGCGTATGACAACTGGAGGGGTCGGCTATGCCGAACCTAAATTGGCGCATCACTCTACTGCGCCGAAGATTTGCTGCCGCGTGGTGAGGCACTGATCGGTTGGTCTGGCCCGCACGGTCGCGCGGCAACTTGGTAACCGCGTGCAACAAGCGTCTCACGAACGTGCCGGTATGCCTCAAACGAATCTGGATAAACCCACAGCGTTATCGTTCGTTCATTCGGTTTGTAAACCGCGAGACGTTGCCAAAATTGCGAACCGGTTTTGAGTGCGGTTGCGATGTCTTCGCCTTGGTCTTGACGAAGCGGTTCAAACTCGGCGTAGTCGAGTTCAAGTCGTCGCCCGTACCCGCGACTTCCAGCCATCGTGTCGAAAATCACGAGGCGATAACGCATCATATAATCTTGAATCGGGCCGATTTGGTTCTCGATGACCGATTCCTTCATGTACTCTTGTTGCCGCGACGTGATCTCGATCTGCAACTTTCCAAGTAACAGTTCGCACGGAACTTCGCTGACCTTTCCGCCCGCGAGTCGGAAGTGGACTTCCTTGCCATCGACTTGCCGTGAGAGCGGCGTCGGACGATTTTCGAGCGTCTGCGCTGCGGGCGGATTCGCGGCGTGCCACGCGATTTCGTGTTCAGCTTTTGCGAGTTGTTCGCTCGTTGCATCGAGCTGCGACTTGAGCGTCGCTGCAACACTCTGCTGCGACTGGTCTTCGCTGCGGGCGATGTCTATCGCTGCACGGAACGACGAGATAACGTCGATAGCGGCGGCGTGCTCGACTTCTGCTCTAAAGATAGCATCGTCGATTTGCTGCGACTGTGTACGCAAGTTGAGCGTCTCGTCGTAGACGTTCGTGAGACGCGCGTCGGCATCGGCACTGAGCGCGACGAGACGTTTGCGATGTGCGTCGTCGTCTTCGGACGTGAGCGGGAGACCGAGCGACGACGTTGCACGCACCCCCGCCACCATCACGAGAATGATAAGAATCCCGACGATATTGGAGGTGATGTCGAGGAACGAGTCCTGACCTCCCTCCATCCCACCTGCCTCCTGCGGTGGGCGACGACGGCGATAACGAGTCTTCATTTCTACGGTGTTGTCTCGCTACCGCGGCTTTCGTATTGCGTCGGTTTTTGTTGCGATGCGTCGCGCTGTTGTGCGGCGACGTACTCGCGCGTCTTCGAGACGAGCACTTTCGCAATCGAAACTTGCTGGCCGCTAAACCACGGATAAGCTACGGGACGACGCGGGTCGGGGCGATTGACTTTGTTTGCGAGTTCGTCCCACGAAAGTCCACTGTTGAGGTGCCACGCCGCCGCTTGAACTGCCTGCTGATCGACCGTCGGGTTCGCAAGCAAGCTGCACAACGCTTGTACTTCAAGATTGTCCGTCGCCCGTTCTATCGGGGCGAGCGTGTACTTGACTCCGCGATGCGGGTCGCGCTTACCGTGTTCGAGGCAAACGGTTCGCACGTCGCCTTTGAGGCTGCTGTTCGGTTTCAGAATGACCGTCGGCTGCTGGTCGGGAGCTACGCTGTACATTCCACCGCCACCGCCGCCGTAGTTGCCACCGCCCATTCCGCCCATCATTCCGCCGCCCATTCCACCACCGTATCCACCCATGCCGCCCATTCCGCCGCCCATCATCTGGTTGCCGCCACCACCACCGTAGCCACCGCCGCCGCCACCATAGCTGTTATTGCCACCGCCGTAGCTGCTGCCACCACCACCACTCCGGCCCGAACGACCACCCGAACGGCCTGACGATCCACCGCCACCGAAGTCGTCGAACTGTGCGGTCGGAATCCCTGCGAACGCATCGGGAAGGACGAGTTCGAGTGTTTCGTCGGTTTTGTTCTTGAGCGTCACGCGGGCCGACAACGCACTGTAGGCGGTGAGATACGTCTCGGCCAACCCTTGGTTTACCGCGTCGAAAAGCGGAACGCGCCGCACCGGTTTCGCCTCTTCTCCAAACACAACACCACAAGCCAGCAGCAACGCCGCTCCCAAAAATGCAACACGTTTCATAACACGCACCCTCTTTTTTTGTTTCAAAAGTCGCTAGAGAAAGTGGACAGACTCGCGGATTCTACAGAATCAGCGAAACGGAGTCAAGGGAAGTTTTTGTGGACGCGAAATTCAAACCGGCTTTGAGTGGGTGTAGTAAAATCTACTTGCACGAGAACATTGGTTGTCTGGTATTTTCGCCCCAACGGGGCGATAGAGCTTAGCCGTGGGTGAGCGGTATTCCGCGAACCCACGGTACGCATCCACAACAAAATCCGTAGCCCCAACGGGGCGTAAGAGTTGTG
>JBOFSQ010000059.1:0-12977 GCA_051651625.1 Thermoguttaceae bacterium
AAGCGAGACACGCAAACCCCGAAGGCGACTTGCAACCAGTGCGAGTTCGTTACGGTGCCGAAGCCCTCATCGTTCAAAACCTCTTCACGTTACACGCGAGCTTTCGCGTATGGCTTGATGCGATTGGATTTGAAGTCGAAACAGTGGTTTCGTCTTTTGAATACACCGAAAAAACGCGGCAGAGAAAACAAGCAGGCGGTTGCGCTGGTGTGGCGTGAAGTCCAAGAGTGAACGCTTCGTTTCGTCATTCCCGCAGAGGTGGGAATCCATCCTGACGGTACTTCTCAGACGTTATACTCTCACGCTGCACTCGCTTACGCTTCCCGCTCAGATTCGGGCACTCGCTTACGCTTCGTGTTCTGATTTTTTTCGCGCCGCTGGTTGCGTCGTTTGGCAACGTTGCGGAGGCGAATTCGGGTGTGAATTCGGAGAACAGGTGTGTGAAAAAGTGTGTGAAGCAGGGTGAAAAACGGGCATATTTGACGCAAGACGCGAAAAACGCACTTCCTGAAACCCCGTGTTTTACAGCACCAGAGACAACGCGTCACACGGCAAGCAACGCTTATTACACCCCAGTGGACTCGAACCACTAACCTTCGGTTCCGTAGACCGATGCTCTATCCAATTGAGCTAGGGGTGCGTAAAATGTCGCGTGCAAACGTATCGCAAGCTGACAAACTGTAGAAAGTTGCAGCGGCGAAAACGATGTGGCCGGAATTGTAACACGACTCGCCACGACGTCAACGGGGGCATATTCAGCCACCCCGCCACGCCCTACTCCCGTCACCGAAGCGGCGTGATATAATGCTGTCGCCCGTGGACGTTCTCCGACATGTGTAAGAAAACGTTGCCACGACCCGCACAACATTTTTTCACAAGGAGTTACCGATGAACCGCCGCAACTTTCTGACCGCTGCCGCCGCCACTACGGCCTGTCTCGCCGCCACGCAAGCCGTGCCACACGTCGCACAACAAAACGTCGCACTGGCCGCGCCCGCGACAGATGTAAAGTTCCGCCTCTCCAGCCAACTCGGAATCATCCCCGGCGAAAACGATGCGGCAAAACTCAAAAAAATGAAAGAATGGGGGTGCGAAGCCGTCGAACTTGGCGGTCAAGGGAGAGACGTTTCGCAGATCAAAAAAATGGTCAGCGACGCCGGACTCGTCGTCTCCGCAATCTGCTGGGGTTCGTGCAACGGCGACCTCTGTAGCGACGACACTTCAAAGCGTCAAACCGGAATCGACAAACTCAAAGAACAACTCGAAGCCGCCGCCGAACTCAAAGCGGTCGGCGTGATCTACGTCCCCGCGTTCAACGGACAGACCAAACTCACCAACCAAGAAATCCGTAAACTGCTGCTTGAGTTTATGCCCGGAGTCGCCGAGTTCGCGGCGAAACTCGGCACGAGCGTCATCCTCGAACCGCTCAATCGCGGCGAGGCGTTTTTCCTACGCCAACTCGCCGACGCCGCGTCAATTTGCCGCGACGTAAACTCCGACGGCCTCGGAATGATGGGCGACTTCTATCACATGGCAATCGAAGAGACGAGCGACCACGGCGCGTTTCTCTCGGCTGGAAAGTATCTCAAACACGTCCACCTCGCTGGCGGCCCGCAAGACCCGTCGCGTACAATCCCGGGACAAAACAGTCGTCTCTTCGTCGATGGTTTTCGCGGTCTCAAGGAGATCGGCTATCAACATTTTTGCAGTTTCGAGTGCGGCGTCCGTGGCGACAAAGACACCGAAATCCCGAAGGCAATCGCGTTCCTGAAGTCGCAGTGGAACGAGGCGTGAAGGTAGCGAGGTTTTCCAAATGGGAATTCGTTTCTTCTGTCCGAATGGACACAAGCTCAACGTCAAGTCGCACCTCGCTGGGATGGCTGGATACTGTCCAGACTGCGGGGAACGTCTGGTCATTCCGATGACCAGTACGCGACTCAGTAGCAAACTCGGCGGCGGACCAATCGCAGCGGCAACCGCCGAAGCGGTCGATCCGCACGACGACGTTCGCGTCGCTGCGCACGACGACCTTCTCGCCGACAACAATGTTGCCAACGATGTCTTCGCCGACGCAGATATTGTGGAACTTCTCGAAGCCGACGACGACGATCCGCCAACCCCGCACGGTGCTAGTGCGGCATCGGGCCGCATTCCGCCTTGTCTTGCGGTCGAAGGGATCGAGTGGTTTCTCCAAATTCCGGGCGGCAAACAATACGGTCCGCTGACGGGTGAAGTTCTCTTTTCGTGGCTCCGCGAAAAGCGTCTCTCCGGCGACATGCTCCTCTGGCGCGACGGCTGGCACGAATGGCTCGAAGCACGCAAAGTAATTCCACCACAGTTGTTTCCGAAAATCGGGGCGAAGTGAGACGTAATGTCGAGTATGACCTATAGGGCCTATAGGACGTATATGTCCTATAGGGTGGGGCCAAATCGTCTATTGCAATCGCACAAAGGAGTGTCACCGTGAATACCACCGTGAAAAATCTTGAAATCGTTTACATTGTTCCATCTCGCTACGACGACGACGGTTATGTGCAGCGGTGGACTTATGGTGTTGTGCCGTCGCATTCGCTGGCTGTCGTGAGTTGTCTCACCGAGGCGATGGCCGAACGAAAACCGTTCGGCGACGACGTTACAGTCCACGTTCACTGTTACGACGACAACGTTGAACGCGTTCCGTTTGAACGGATCGTGAAGTTGCACAAGCGGAGCGACACGCGGGTCGTCGTCGGATTTGTTGGCGTGCAGACGAACCAGTTTCCGCGCGCGGTCGATCTGGCACGGCAATTTCGTCAGCACGCGATTCCGGTCTTGATCGGCGGATTTCATGTGACCGGCGTCGTCAATCTCTTCGAGACACTGCCGCCAGACTTGCAACAACTTCTCGACGAAGGAATCTCACTCGTCTGCGGCGAGGCCGAAACGGCTGGCGTTTTGGAGTCGCTCTTCGGCGATTTTCTTGACGAAGACAGTGCCGTCACTGTTCACAGACTTCTTGAGGAGGAGCCTCACACAAAGGCACAAAGGCACAAAGGAGTTTTAACGCCGCAAACACAAGATGACGGAAACATACGGAGTTTTCGTTTTCCGTTTTTCCGAGATTTTCGTGTTCTTCTCCGTGCCTTTGTGCCTTTGTGTGAGAAAAAAGAACTGCCAACCAACGCAAACCATGCGAGAATACAAAACGTCACCGGACGCATCTACCGTTTTCCGTTCGCACCTTCACTCGACGACGCCCCGCTGCCGACCGCAAATCCGAAGTACATCGATCACTTCGGCGCGAAGTGGGCGACGATTGATTCGAGTCGCGGCTGCCCGTATGGCTGTTCGTTTTGCACGGTGATCAACATTCAAGGACGCAAGATGCGGTGCCGAAGTGCGGAGACGGTACTCAAAACGGTGCGGGAAAACTACGCCCGCGGCGTCGTCAACTTCTTTTTCACCGACGACAACTTCGCACGTTCAAAACACTGGCGAGAAATTTTTGACGGCCTCATCGAGCTTCAGCGTGAAGGAAAAAAAATCGGTTTTATGATGCAGGTCGATACGCAGTCGTATCGTATCGCCGACTTTGCTGCGAAGGCGAAAGAGGCCGGTTGCCGCAGTGTTTTCGTCGGGATGGAGAGCGTCAATCCGCAGAACATCGCCGCGTCGAACAAGTCGCAAAACAGCGTCGAACAGTATCGCCCGATGGTGTCGCACTGGCAAGAACTTGGGGTGATGGTTCACGTCGGTTACATCATCGGTTTTCCGCACGACACGCAAGAATCGGTCGCTAACGACGTGCGATTCTTGCGCGACAACGTTGGCGTCGATCTTGCGTCGTTCTTTATGATGACGCCGCTTCCGGGGAGCGTTGATCATCTCAACATGGTTAACAGTGCGATGAACGGTGGCGAGGCGATTGACCCCGACTGGAACAAATACGATTCGTTTCACGAGACGTTTTCGCACCCGCAGATGCACGCCGGCGAGTGGAAGGCGGCGACGCAGGCGGCGTATAGTGAGTTTTACTCGAAGGAAAACATCGTAAACATTCTGCGGCGGACACCGCGCGAGCACTACTGGCTCGTCTTTTGGAACTTGATTTGGTACCGTTACAGCGGCGTTCTTTCGGCGACGCACCCGATGATGACCGGATTTTTCCGCAAGAAATACCGGACGGAGCGGCGTCCGGGGTTGCCGCGTGAATCGGTCTTGCGATTTGCGTGCAGGCGCGTCCGCGAGTTTTTCAGCGACGCGGCGTCATACACGCAACTCTTTTTTGAGTTCCAAGAGATTTGGTTTCTCACGCGAAAAGACCCAGAGCGAACTTTGGTGTCGTATCTCCCGACGACCGAGTGGTCGCAGCGTTGGGCGTCACTTCAGCAGAAGTTGGCGTGGTCGCAATTGTCGGGACGGTGTGAAGACTTGGTGACGGAGATGCGCACGTTTTTGGCGAACGTTTCGGCGTCGCTTCATCAGGCGAGTGAGCCGTTTGCGTGGACGTTTTCTGCGAAGGGTCAGCGCGACGCGGAGTCGTTCGAAGCGGTTGCCAGCGAGATCGATGCGTATTTGGCGACGATGGAGACGGCGAGTCCAGACCTCTCGCTCGTTCAGCGAACGCAGGCGTTTATACAAGATCGTCTCGCGCCGCGTTACGAGGAGTTGACGTGTCGTTACGTTGCACTGCGTCGCCGTGTGAACGACTGGCGACGCGACACGCTCCGCTGCCTCCGCGAAGGACGCATCGTATCGAGCACGCTTAACGTGCTGACAAAACCGTGGCTCTTGTTCGCCGAGGCGTACCTCTCACTCCGCTTCAGCATCGCCGCAATGCGAAAAGAGATGTGAAATCGCGTGTCTTGTGAAGTGCAACCCAAAGCCCCATAGGACATATAGGGCCTATATGTCCTATGGGACTTGACTTTGGGTCGCACTTCACTCGCTTACGCTTCGTGCTCTGATTCTGATTCACGACGCCTCTCATTTCGCAGCCACTTGGCGAGGGCTTTGCGGAGTTTCGACGGGTCAATCGGTTTGGTGAGGTGGTCGTTCATTCCAGCTGCGAGGCTGTCTTCAAAGTCGGACTGCATCGCGTGCGCCGTCATTGCGAGGATCGGTAGTTTGGCCATCCCCGGTTTGTCCATCTTGCGAATCGTGCGAGTCGCTTCGTAACCGTCCATGTTTGGCATCTGCACGTCCATCAAGATCAGATCGAAGTCGTTGTGTTTGACAAGATCAACCGCCTCAAGTCCGTCGCTGGCGATACGCAACTTGACGCCATAACTCTCCAGCAATTCACGCGCGACAATCTGATTGATTTTATTGTCTTCAACCAAGAGAACCTGCGCCCACGAAATATCTTGCTGTATGTAAATCGAAGTTGTCTCGAATAAAGCTCGCTCAGATTTGTCGCGTTTCAGGCAGACGGTAAATCGGAACGTCGTTCCGATTCCGGGCGTACTGCTGACAGTCATTTCACCGCCCATAAGCTCAACGAGATTTTTGGAAATGACCAGCCCAAGCCCAGTGCCGCCGTACTTTCGCGTTGTGGACGTGTCGGCCTGCGTGAACGCCGTAAACAGTTTCTCCAGTTGATCGTGCTCCATTCCGATCCCAGTGTCTTGAACCGAAAACGCCAGAACGATGACCGCACCGGCGGAGTCAACATCGTCGTCGAGTTCTTCACGAGTGACTTGGATAGTAATTCCGCCGTGTTCGGTAAACTTAACGGCGTTGCCGACAAGATTGAGAAGCACTTGCTTGAGACGTAGCGGGTCGCCGACGAGCGCGTCGGGGACGCTGTGATCGACCTTCGTTTGTAGTATCAGTTCCTTTTCGACGATGCGATGTTCGAGTACGTCGGCGACTTCCTGAAGTGCCTGACCGAGACTGAACTCAATGTCTTCCATCAGAAGTTTTCCCGCCTCGATTTTCGAGAAGTCGAGAATGTCGTTGATGATACCGATCAGACTGGTCGTCGCGCCTTGCGACTTTTCAAGATAATCACGCTGTTTCACCGTGAGTTCGGTTTGGAGACAGAGATATGTCATACCGAGAATGGCGTTCATCGGCGTTCGGATTTCGTGTGACATGTTGGCGAGGAACTCGCTCTTGGCGAGGTTGGCTCGCTCCGCTTCAAGGCAGGCACGTTCCGCACTGTGACGCGCATATTCGAGACTGTTGACCAGTTTGTGTTTCTCGGTGATGTCGAGACACATCAGAACCAGTTGGGTCTGTTCGCCTTCGGCTCCATAAGCGACCGTGAGAGAACAATCAGCCCAAACTGTATGGCCGTCACGGTGAACCAGCGGTAACTCCATACGCAACGCCGTCTGACGCTCTTTGAGGCCTTTGTGTCGTATCGCCAGACCTTGTTCACGGGCGTAATCGCGGTAACACTCGTGCAGCTTTCGTCCGCGCATCTCACTCTCGGAAAATCCGAGCAACAGCTCCATAGCGTGATTGATCGTCTCAATCGTACCGTCTGGCGAATAGAAAAATATCGGGACGTTTCCATTGAGAACCGCCGCCATCTTCGACTCGCTCCACGCGAGTTTGGTCGTCCGTTCGCTGACGATTTCCTCAAGCTCGTGCTGATACCGCTTGAGTGAGTCTTCGAGAGCCTTCCGCTGCGTGATGTTGCGAACGAAGTTGATCCCGCCGATGATCTCGCCATCGGCATTTAGCAGCGGATAGCTGTAGTGCTCAAGCCACATCCCCGGCGTAGTAGCTGTCGGCGGGTCTTGGTGGATCGCGTATTCTGGTTCCCCATTCAAAAACATCTTCACCGCAGGGCAGTCGTCACAAACATTGTTGCAATCCGATGTCTCCCAGCACTTCTTCCCAACGAGCGGTGCGTAGGCGGCGTACATCTTGTCGAACGTCGGGTTTGTCCGCAGAATTGTGTAGTCGTGATCGATTACGAAAATGCCGTCTTGAATGCTGTTGAAGATGTCGCGGACGAACTCTTCGTGTTCGCGCTGGAGCCGTTCCGCCTCGATTTGGGCCGACACATCTCGGACCGTCATAAACACTGCGTTTATTTCGCCGGTATCGAGGTCGATCAGCGGCGACGTTGACAGAGATATGTGCTTCTTTATCGGCTCACTGAAACGGCGGTGCGTCGCGGGACAGCCGGTTCGGAACGTCTCAATCACGGGACACTGCGGGCACGGCTGCGTTCGCCCATAAAGCCGCTCGTAACAGACGTGGCCGACAAGCGGCATCCGTGATTGAAACACCTTTTCGATAACGCTGTTAGAACGATGGATAACCAAGTCGTGGTCGATCACCAGCACACCGTTTTCGGTCTGATTGATGACGTGATCGAGTTGGCGTTCGTGTTCGTTTTGAATGCGTGTGACGTGCGACTGCGACTCCAGCAAAGTTTTGCGCCGCCACGCAAACAACGCCTCCGACGCGACGATCAAGACCGCCAAAAGCGCGACAAACTGCGTGACGATGAAGCCGTAACCGAACAGTTCACGTCGGCTGCGGATGACGTTCCGCGTCGCGGTGATTCGGTCGTGATATTCCGTGTCAAACTCTTGAATCAGCGACGTGATTTCACGCAGCATCGCTTCGTGAGAATGGCACAAGAGTTCCACCAACGCTGGCGATGATTCGCCACTGGTGCTTTGGGGGGAATCGGCGTGCGCCGCATGTACAGAATCTACCGCCTCGTTAGCGACTTCTGCGATTCGCGTAATGTGCGAGTCGGCCTTTTGGAGTTTGGCGAACTCTTCTTTGGTGAGGTTTTCGTCTCGGAAGGCATCGAGCATCGAGCGCGACTGGGCGTCGAACCGCTGCCCAAAATAAGTTTTGTCTTCTTTCCGATGCGGGATAACGCCGCGGTATTTGTCGCAGAGCGTTTTGAACTCGTCGTAGAAAGCGTTATCATTCGTCACACAATAGATGCGGGCACAACTCATCAGGCGTTGAGCGACGCCGCTGAACTCACGCACCGACCGGACGACAGACTCCTGACCCGATACAAGACGGATTAGCTCGTGCGTTCGCTGATGCTGCTCCCAGAAGAGTAGCCCCTGCACACCAAACGCCACAACCACAATGGCCATGACGACCCAAAATCGGCGAACCAAAAGTGTCTTCATGTGGGCACTCACTTCCGCAACCACGTTTCGAGTGCTTGGCGGAGTTTGTCGGGGTTGATTGGTTTTGTGAGGTGGTCGTCCATTCCTACTTCGAGACTGCGGCGGTAGTCGGCGTCCATCGCGTGGGCGGTCATGGCGAGGATCGGTAATTTTTTGATCCCCGGCTTGTCGAGTTGACGTATCGCCTTGGTCGCTTCGAGACCGTCCATATTCGGCATCTGAACGTCCATCAAGACCAGATCGAAGTCGTTGTTTTTGACTAGCTCAACCGCCTCAAGTCCGTCGTTTGCAATCGTTAGCTTAATGCCGTACATCTCGACCATTCCTTCGAGGACGATCTGGTTGATACGGTTGTCTTCGGCCAGCAAGACTTTGGCACCGCTGATGTCGCGGCCTGGTCTTATCCCCGACGATGTCGCCGTTCCTCCTTCTTTTGCAGCTTGACGATTTGTCATCGCAGTAAGGATCGCCTCCTTGAACGACTGCGGCGAAATCGGCTTGACGAGAAATCCCGCAACATCAAGCCCTTCAAGCTGCTGGAGGCAGTCGTGTTTGTCGTATGCCGACGCCATCAACACCTCCGGCGGATTTCCAATCACCGGATTGGATCGCATCTTGCGAATAGTCGCCAGCCCGTCCATACGCGGCATCTTCCAATCGACGAGGACGACATCATATTCCTTGCCGTCGGAAATCGCTCGAAGTATCTCGCTGATCGCTTGTTCGCCACTCTCAGCCAGATCGACATACGGCGTGATCGTGCGTGCAACCTTGCTGATGAACTCGCGGTCGGTCGCGCTGTCATCGACGATGAGTACACGCCAAGCAGCCATCTCGCTTTCCGCCGTTTGGCCCATCGCAGCCGTTATGTCTTCGAGCAGACATATCGTAAATCGGAAACACGTCCCAGCGTTGACGACGCTTGAGACGCTAATCTTGCCGCCCATAAGCTCAACAAGATTTTTTGAAATGACCAGTCCGAGTCCGGTGCCGCCGTATTTCCGCGTCGTCGATGCGTCGGCTTGCGTGAACGAAGTGAAGAGACGTTGCAACTGTTCGGCAGTCATTCCGATGCCGGTATCTTGGACAGAGAACTCGATCTCCAATTTTGTGTTGTCCGAAGTCGTTGCTGGCGACTGCGACCGCTGCACGCAAATCGAGACGCTCCCGCTGTCGGTAAACTTTACGGCGTTGTTGGCCAGATTCAAGAGAACCTGTCGCAGCCGGAGCGGGTCGCCGATGAGCCTGTCGGGGACATCGCTGCCAATATCGACTTTCAAAGCGAGTCCCTTCGGATGCGCTTTGTGTCCTAGGATGTCGATCACGTCGTTGACCGTCTCCGACAGCGTGAACGGAACCTCTTCGATACCGAGTCGGCCAGCCTCAATTTTTGAGAAGTCGAGGATGTCGTCGATGATGCGGAGTAGTTTTGTTGTGGCGTCTTGTGCTTTATCGAGGTAGTCGCGTTGTTTGGCGTTGAGTTCGGTTTGCAAACAGAGATATGTCAGTCCCAAGATGGCGTTCATCGGGGTACGAATTTCGTGCGACATATTTGCAAGGAACTCGCTCTTTGCGTGTGCCGACTGCTCGGCAGCTTCTTTCGCACGCACTAGCTCGGCCTGTTCGGCGGCGAGTTGGGCCTGTACTTGTTTGATCTCGCGGAGGTCGTGGGCGTAACTTGCCAAGACGGTGGCACCGTTTAGCTCCGTCTTTACGAGCGTCACTTCGAGCGGGAGCGGTTCGCCACTGGTCTTTCTGCGAGTCCACTCAAATCGTACCCGTTCGTTCTTGATCGCCTGATTGAAGTAGTCTCGCAGGGCCTCGGTAGAGCGGCGTCCATCGGGCTGAAACTCCGGTGTATGATGCGACATGAAGTTGCCGATTACAGCCTCTCGACTGGCGAGGCCGTGCATCCGCACGGTCTCGGCGTTGCAGTAGACCGCCTTCATGTTTTCATCGAAGAGAATGACGGAGAGTGGTGTCAAATCGAGGAGTGTCTTGATGCGATTGGCCGCCTCTTCTTGCGCAGCTTTGACCGCCTTCTCTTCCCGCAAGTCGCGTGTGTATGAGACAACAATTTCGGCATCGCCACGAATGATGATTGCCAGCGTCACTTCACACGGGAGCGGCTCGCCATCGACAGTCAGGTGCATCCACTCAAACCGTTTGGCTTCGCCATCGTGAGCAGCTTCGCGGATGAGGTCGTCTCTCATCTCGGACGACAGACGCCCATTCGGTTGCCGTTCGGGACTAAGCGACGGATACCGTTCGAAGAGTTCGCGTTTGTCTTTGGCACCGAAGAGTTTTATTACCGCGTCGTTACAATCTAGCAGGTGTCCGTTGGCGTCCCATATTTTGCAGGCGATAGGTGAACTGTCAAACATCAGATGGATGTTTGCATCGGCTCTTTGTCGCATTGAAAGTCCGATGCGAGTGACGCCGAGTGTTAGGACGACAATCGTCACGATCAGGAGGACGAAGTTCCCTGTAGCGATTAGTGCGTAGACATGCTTGTATGAGGCAACCGCATCTTTGAGTCGGATGTCGTGTTGATGTGCGAGCGAGTTGATACTTTTGGAGATTTCGTCCAGTGCCGACTGATACGCCGGACTGTATAAGGCATTGATGGCAAAGCGACTGGGCGACTCGTCTGCCTCTGGTTCTAGTGGCCCCGGGGCGATTTTACCAGTTTTCACCGTCTCGATAGCTTGTTTTTCGATCAAGGCCAATTCGTCGCTGAGCGCGAGGGTGGCACTAAACTGTTTGAGGTCGTCTTCGTTGGCTTCAAACTTTGCCAGCATGTCGTCGAGTGATATTTTGTCTGTTCCGGCGGCGCGGGTGAGACCTGGGTTGAGTTCCTGCGGACGTGGCGCGATTCCACTTCGCCAAGCGATGATGTCGTTGTAGAGTTGTGCGAACTGTTCCTGCTTTGTTTGGCAGTACGCGCGGGCGAACCGGGTCAAGTCGCGTGACGATAGACGCAGTTCCTCGATGATTGCACCGATCTGATTTCCGCGTTCTTTGCACGCTACCCTGTCTTCTGTACAACTTCGTTGCAAGAGTGCAAGCCCAATGAGTGTAGCAAACAGGAACGCCGCGACCGCGACCAATCCCCAAATTTGAAGACGCAAGCTCCGTTTTTTCATGACGTGTCCCGTGGTGCTGTGTGATTTTGGCTTGTTGTTCATGTGCCGAGAGTCCGCAAGAGATACCATTTTACGCATGTCTTGCAAGACGTCAATCGAGTGTGGAGGTAGTGGAGCGAGTTGGGAAATCAGATTGGGAAATCAGAACACGAAGCGTAAGCGAGTGCCCAAAATCAGAACACGAAACGTAAGCGAGTGAAGTGCAACCCAAAGTCCAATAGGACATATAGGCCCTATATGACCTATATGTCTTATTGGACGCACCGCATCACGCGGGCACTCGCTTACGCTTCCCGCTCTGATTTGGATTCTGCGATTTCAAATCTCTCAGCCGAAACGATTTCTACCATTTCGGAGTCGTCGTGGCTCGGTTTTAGGCGGAGAACGAGGCGTCCGTGGAGGACGCCTTCGAGTAGCGGTGCGATCACGTCGCGTCGCCAGCCGTGCGCGAGTCGCGGAACGATGTCGCGCGGCAGCGTGTTGTGGGCGTGCGCAACCCACTCGCGGAGGTCAGACGTCGTTGCCGCGATTGTCGGTGCTATCGACTCGCGGCGGCAGATGATTCCAAGTACGGTGTGCAGAAACGCAATCGCCGACGCATATTGCGGATACGATGTCCGCCGCAGCGGTTGCGGCCACTCCGACTGCGATAGCGACAGCGCGTCCGCTATCGCATCGACAATCCCGTCGCGGAGCCTTGCACCGGACGGCACACCACGAAGCGACGCGATTTTCGTAGCGTCCGCCGAACCACGCTGGGCCAGTTCAACAATCACATCGTCGCGGAGAATCTGCTGCGCGGGGTGGTTCGTTTGGCGTCCCCAAGTGTCGCGGAAACTCCACAAACTGCGGACAATCGCCAACGCCTTCGGCGGAAGCGTCCCGCACCGCGCGACGCCACGCCACGTCTCGCCCGTGAGCGCACCAATCCATTTGTCGCAAGCCGTGCGCGACTCTTCCGCAAACCACGCCAAACGCTTTTGCCTCACAAGCAGTTTGCGAAGTCGGCTGGCGAGATCGGGAAGATAACGAACGTCGTCGAGTGCGTAACGTATTTGCTGCGGCGTGAACGGACGCCGCGACCAGTCGGTTCGCGTCTCGTCTTTCGAGAGACGAACGTCGAGGAAACGCTTCACGAGCGTCCCGAACGCCGCAGGATATTCGTTCGTGATCAGACCAGCGGCAAGTTGAACGTCAATGACGTTGGGCGGAATCTTACCGACGGCACGGTGACAAAACTCCATCTCGCTGCGTCCGGCGTGAACGATTACTTCACGTTCGCCGTCGCAGATGAATTGCCAGAACGGCTTGAGGTCGCCGCAGGTGAACGGGTCGATGATCGCCAGCGACGACGGCGTAGCGACTTGCACGAGACAAAGTTCCGGTAAGTAACGCCGTTCGGAGATGAACTCCGTGTCGAACGCCACCCACGCTGCACCGCGCTGGTCGGCCAAAAACGCAGCAAGCGATTCCGGTGAAGTGAGCGTCTTGTGCGACGAATATGTGTTTTGGGGAGTATACATTTGGCGTATCCGTTCACGGAATTTCGAGGAGTTTCACACGGAGTCACAGAGGCACGGAGAAGAGATGAATCCGCAGATTGTCGCAGATTTTACGCATTGTTGGCAGTTTCTTTTTCTCTCACAAAGGCACGAAGTACACGAAGAACACAAAGGACGTTTTCAATTCCAATCCGCTTCGTGACCTTTGTGCTCTTTGCGCCTTTGTGTGA
>JBOFSQ010000060.1:0-42620 GCA_051651625.1 Thermoguttaceae bacterium
AAATACGCCGTTTCACGGTCAACCACGCCGAGCCGTACTCGATGATCTCGATGATTTACCGGCTCTATCCGTCGGCGACACCGAGTTACGATTCGCTGGGACGCATCATTTCCGTTGAAGCGTCGCCCATCGTTCTCGACAAGATCGCAACACTGCTCAAGTCGCTTGACCCCGACGAACCGAGTCCGAACGCGCCGGAAGTGAAGTTCTACTCTCTGTACACGAAACCGACCGAAGTATTCCTCGCGCCGTTACGTCAACTCGTGCCAGCGGCGCAGATCGTCCCCGACGTTGCGAACAAGCAGATTATGGTCATCGCGCGTCCGGTCGATCAGAAACTTGTCGCCGACAACATCGAAACGATTCTTGCGTCGTTCACTTTCCCCGAAGAGCCGATTCTGCAAATCTATCGCGTGACTGCGGAGCAGCAGCGAAGACTCAATGCGTTCATCACGACCGCGCGTTCGGAACTGCCGACGGTGCAAGTTGTCGCCGACACGACGCCGGGCCAGATGTCGATTTGGGCGACGCCGAAAGAGCACGAACTGCTCAATACTGTAAACACGAAGTTCGCCGAGAGTGAACAAGAGTCGCCGATGAAGCTGAAGGTTTTCACGCTTGCGGTGAACGACTTGGCGACGACGCAGCAACTTTTGGCGAAGTCGCACCCCGAAGCCGAGTTAATTCCCGATGCACAGCGGAATCGTCTCTTCGTTTGGGCACCGCAGGAAGTCATCGACGCAGTTACCGTCACGCTCGATTCGCAAGAAGAGAGCGACGGGCGACAACTGTTCGCGTACCCCGCCGTTGGCACGACCACCGCAACGCTCGCATCGCTGGTGCGAACGGTTTATCCGAGTCTCAAAATCGTTGAAGACACGCGGCGGCTACTCGTTTGGGCGACGGCACCAGAACACGTTCGCATCGGCGAAATTATCGAGCAGGCGAACGCCACCGTGCTGGGCGACCCCAACGCAGAGCTTGCGGAAAAGTTCGTTGCGTACACATTCACCGGCATGGACGTTGCGGCAATGAAAAAGATGATCGAGGCGTTCTTGCCAAACGTTAACATCCAAGGCGACACCGAGGCTGGCAGTATCATCGTCCTCGCGCGGAGCAGCGAACACGAGCGGATTCGTGAACTGATCGAACAGATCAAGACGAGCGGCATCGGTCATCGTTGCACACTCCGCGCGTATCCTTACGGCGAGAGCAATCCGGTGATGCTGGAAGCGTATCTCCGCGGTGCGTTCCCCGATGCGGAGTCGTTTTCGTCGGACTCGCTCATCTTCCAGCTCAGTTCCGTATACGCATACGAGCGATTCTGGGACGTTAGATCGCAGTTGGCGTCACAGAAAGTGAAGAAGAAGACTGGCTTTTTCAAAGTCGATCTCAAGAGCCGCAGCGTCTACGCCTATCTCGCCGACGACGAACACACTGTCATCGGCAAAGCGATTGAAGAGATCGCAAGCGTTACGTCGAAAGAGGCGTCGAAGATGGTGACGAAGCGTTACGTTCTCGAAGACACGAGCTTTTATGAAGTAGAAGAACTCTTCAGCGAAGTTGCGCCGTCGGCGATGTTCCGTGCGATCTACGTTCCGGTTGCGCGACGGAGTGGCGACGATTGGTACTCGTCGTATCGTTCATCGTACCGCGACTTCATTGCAAGTGCCTGCGAGGCTGACCAAGTTCGGATCGAGCAGCTTGTCAAAGAACTCAACGAAGCGACATCGACGATGGGACAACGTGGACTAATTGTTCTCACGCTACCGAGCGGCGGACGCATCGACCGCGCGAAAGTTTTAGAAGCACTGACGCGACTCTATCCGAACGCCGATCCTGCGGCGGGGACCGAGCCGAACCAGATTACGCTCTGGGCACGCCCGCATTTGCGCGAACGGATTGAGAACGTCTTCAACGAACTTTGCCGTGACATCCCCGAAGACCAGCGGGCGTTCATCAAGAGTTATCCGCTCAAGTACATTCCGGCAACGCAAGCAGTGAAGTGGATCAAAGACCTCTGCCCGAACGCATCTATCGAAGCTGGCGGCGCGGAACGTGGCAAGATGGATTCAAGTGTCGCCGCAGCACCAGCGGGCGCGCCGGTCTCGCATACCCTAATCGCACTTGCGACGAAAAGCGATCAAGCCGAAATCGCAAAGGCACTAACCGAGATCGACATTCCGCTCACGAGCGACGTCGAACCGACTCCGAAAGTTTACGACTTGAGTGACCTGCCACTCAACTACATCTTCTGGAACGTCAGTTCGTTGCGACAGGCGATTCCGGGGATTGTCGTTCTTGGGTCGGGCGTTCCGGGGCAGATCGTAGTTTGGGGGACGGACGAAGAGCAACGCAAAGTGGAATCGGTTTTGAAGCAGGTCGTTGCGGAGAGTCCTGAATCTCGTTCGACGATGGAAATCTACACACTCGCCAACGGCTTCGCGCAAGAGACGCGGCGGCTGATGAAACTCATCGCCCCGAACGCAACGTTCGTCGATGGGACGCAACTAAACCAGATGATCGTCTGGGCGAAGCCGTCGGATCAGGTGAAGATTAAGGAGTTTGTTGGCCGTCTTCAAAAAGAGGAAGCGAGTCGTGACGTTGTTTTCTATCCGGTTCCGCGTGGACTTTCGTGGATGGTTTATGCGACGGTGCGCGACTTCGTTTCGTATCGCGGAATGGCCGCTGACATCTCGTATGACTACACCGGTGATCGGTTGATGGTCGTCGCCAGTGCTGAAGAACAAGAGACGATCAAGAAGTTGATCGGCGAAGTCGGGACGCGCGAGACCGACTTTGAAGTCTTCGTGCTCCAAAACATCGACCTCGAATCGGCGCAGATGGCACTCACCGCGCTCTATTCTAGCGAGTCGTACTACACACGTCCGGTTGTTCAGACCGATGCGTACTCATCGACGATTTTTGTTCAGGGTACGAAGCAACAGATTGAGGCGGCGCGAAAGACGCTCGTCAAGATGGGCGAACCGCAACTGATCGAAGGCGACCCGACGTTTCTGAACAACAACATCAACAACAATGCACCGCGCAGCAATTCGGGGCAAATCCGCGTCCTTCGGCTTGAGGGGAACGTTGCAAACACGATCCGCGAACTCGAACGCATCTGGCCGCAGATGAGTGCCAGTCCGCTCATTATTCAGCGTGAAAGTCGTCCGCTCATCCAGAAGAAGGAGAACGGAAACTTTTCTGTTCCCGATGATGAAGCGACGAAAGCGTTTGCAGACATTGCTGGCGAGCCAGCCGAAACGAACGCCGCAACAGAAGCAGAAACAGCCGCACGGCCCGATGGCGTCTACATGACCATCGGCGACGACGGTTCGCTCACGCTCATCTCATACGACGAAGAGGCACTCGACATTCTCGAAGACATCCTCACGCGAATCAACAGCCGCATTGTCGATGAGGGGCGTGACTACACGATCTATTCTGTGCGAAATATCAGTGCGATGACGGTCTATCAAAAAATTCAGTTGGTGTTGCGTTCGCGTATGTCGTCTCGTCAACAGCAGCTTGCCGCGCCGCGCTGGCAGACGCAGCAGGCGGCGATTCCGCTGGAGATTGTCCCCGATCTCTCGACGAACACGATTTACGTTCGCGGGTCGAAGGCTGATCGCAAAGAGGTCGGGCGGCTGATTGCGATGTACGATTTGTCGGAGCTTCCGGGCGAACGTGTCGTTCTCAAGCCGATTCGCGTGACGATTCAAAACGCCGATGCGTACTTGATTTGGCAACAGGTCATGAACGTTTACCAGCAGAAGATTCAGTCGATCAGTTTGCCGGGCGGAGTTGTTCCTCGGATTACGATCAACCAGCTCAACAACTCGCTCGAAATCATCGCGCCGGAACCGCTCGCGACAGAACTCAAAGACTACGCCGAAGAACTCGACAAGAAAATCATGACCGAGCCGGGCCGCAAGATTCAGGTGATCCCGCTTGAAGTGAAGGGGACGGTGATTCGTCAGGCGATCAGCGTGATTCGTCAATCGCAATCTGGCCGCGGCGGCGTGATGATGCCGGGGATGGGGGCGTATTAGAGGTCTACACCAGTTCGCACTCAATTCTGTGCAACCGCGATTCGATGCGCTGATCGACGCTGCCGAGTGACGTTTCCATCACGCACCCGCCCGCCGAAACTTTCGGGTCTGCGACGATCTCGCAACTCGCAATGTGTGCGACTTCGCGCACCAACGTCTCGACTTGCGGTAGCAGCGTTTCGTGGTCGAGCGGATTCATTCGGATTTTGAGTTGACCACTTCCGACGCCGAGTTCAAGAGCCTCGCGGACCATATCAAGCGGCAAGTCGATCATCTCTGGAAGTTGACGGTTTATCGCACGGTGAGCGATTTCCGTCGCAACGTGAATCGCACTCTTTTCCCACTCGCCGAGAAAACCGTGCTGCGCCTCGCCGAGTTTTGTGATCATCATTTGTATCGCGGGAATGAGCGTTTCGAGTTTTGCGGCGAGTTGTAGTTCCGCTTCGGTGCGTACTTTGTCGGCGTAGTCGATTTGGGCTTGAAGTTCTCCGTCGATGTAACCTTGTTGTTTTCCTTCGGCGTATCCGGTGGCGTACCCTTCTTTGTAACCGTTGGCGTGTGCCTCGGTCTCGACCTTGTTTCGCATCGTTTCGAGCGTCTGCGTTTCGTTTGCGAGACGTTCGTTGAGCGACAGTGTCGCTGCGCGTGTACCTTCAGCTTCCGCGCGAACCGACGCCAGTTCAAGCTCTGCTTGTTTTCGCAACTTATGAATCTCGTCACGAACTTGCGTCATCATTCCGAGAGCCTCGCCGCGAACGCGCGCGAGATAATCCGTCGCCTTTGTTTCAAGGTCAACGAAGTTGTATGGTGAGATTTGTGTGCGAGCAGTTAGTGGCATATAATAACAGCCGGAAAGGAGCGTAGCGTATTGACGGATCGAAAAAATGAGGAGCGTAACGTATTTATGGATCGAAAAAAGATGATGGAGAAATTACACGCCGTTCCCGTCAATACGGCGAGTACGCCTCCTTTCCGGCTTCTATTTGCCGCGACGAAATTGTTTTCCGCGACGTTTTCTCGCGTCTCAATTCGCGGAGTGCGTTCCCCAAAACGAGGCGGGCGACATCGGTGTCTTGCTTTTCGAGTGGGGCGAAGCGTTGAAGTTGTTCGGCAACATAATCGCGTTCCATCGGCGAGTAGTGTGTCAAGATGCGTTCGATGAAGACGGGGTTCGTCCCCGCGATCCCAACCATCACCGCACACGGATCAACACGCCGAACCAGTGCGGCGATAATGTCGTCGTCTAGCGATTCGAGTTCGGCAACGATTTGGTCGCCAGCAAGACGCGACGTTTCAGGTAAACTTTGTGTTTGTGGCGTCGGCGCGGCAGCGTCAGTTGCGTTGTCGATTGACTGGAGAATTTCGTCGCGTGTGTTTGCGTCGAGCGACGCGAACAGTTGCCGTGCCGACGAGAGACCGCGCGAAGTGCCGCTGATAATTTTCGCCTTCGACGCAAGACGATGTTCCAGCGTTTCAGAAATCATTCGGACGTTTTCGGGATCGGCCTCGTCTATCTGCGACAGACGCCGCATCACATCGACTTGCTGTTCGGTCGGGAATGTTGCGAGAATTTCGCGTGCAACGTCCGTGTCGATGTACGCCAGCACGACCGCAAGCGTCGCCACGCTCTCGCCCGCAAGTGCTTCGGCAATCAGCGACGTTGCAACATTTTTCAAGAACGCAAACGGTGCGGCGTCCGCACCATCGTTCGGCTGCACGGCTACGGCGTCTGCGGTTGACGGCGGTAAGACGACGTGATGCGCCGCCGAAAACTCAACCGAATCGAAGTGCGACGCTGTTCGTTTGACGACAGGACGCGAGTAGATTCCGGCGTCGTTCGGCGCGTTCACCGTCGCGTTCGTTGTCGCGTTTGTATGCGTGGCGAGTGCCGCTGCGGGGATTTTCCCTTGGTAGACGTTGCGACTCACTTCGCGTACAAACTCTTTGGAAACGTTCGCAACGTCTTGCGGCGACGCATCTTGAATCGCCAGCATCTCGCGCCGAACGGCGTGCGCAGTTTGCCGGTCGAGACGCTGCATCAACACGTCCGCCGTCTTGAGATCGAGACCGAGAAAAAATAGTGCGACTTTGCGTATGTTTGACATTGTGAGTGGTTAGTGGCTGGTAGTGAGTGAAACTCATAATAGGCCCTATAGGACATATAGGGCCTATATGTCCTATGGATGCGAGATGCGGTTTACACTCGATTAACTTCCTTCTCCGTCGGTTTTCGGTGTAGTCGTCCCGATCCATTGCGCGACGACTTTTGCGGCGGCATTGGCGTCTTCGTGAACGACTTCGGATGCTTCGTCGATGAGTGTGTTGAGTCCACCTTTACCGAACCCTTCGAGTGTGCGGCGGGCACGGCGTTGGAGTTCGTCTTCGTCGAGGATTTCGTAGCGGCGACCGGTTTCGGTTTTCGTTTCTTCGTTTTGCTGCGACGTTAACACTTCGCGTTGTCTGTCGGCGACGTAGTGCAAAATGCGTGCGGCTTCAAGCCGTTTGAGTAGTTCGACAACTTTGAGAATGATCTCAACTCGCGTAACGTCAGCGGGCGGTGTCTCTTTGACATCGAGCGCGGCAAGACGTTTTCGGATCGTCTCCATCGTCACGCCGAGGTCGGCCTGCCCAACAGGTTTCGGATACTCTGGCCGTTCCAGCGGCGGCGGACTTTGACGAATGCGAAGTCGTTTGTAGTTTGCCAGCAATTTCGCTTCGCGTTCACGTCGTTCTTCGCCGCGTTCGATTGCCTGTACCGACGCATCGTTGATCGGCAGTCGTTCTTGTCGTCCGCGCAGCACCGTACCGCCGCGCTGAAGACTCACCTTCGCTTGCGGATTGAGTCGGTAGAGTGCATGGAGCAGGAGGCCGAGGTCGTCGGGATGAATACCCGCCAGCTCCGCAATCTCCTTCGCCATATCTTCAGTGATGACGGAAGGCGGCTGCGGCGGCTCCTGTTTCGGTTTTTTTCCGCCGGGGACTATCGGCATACATCAACTCTCCGGCACTGGAACGACGGTTCCGATCCACTGACGCAGAACGGCGGCGGCGGCGTCGGGGTTTTCTTCTACGAGTTCAAACACTTCTTCTTGGAGCGAACGCGCACCTTTGTCGAAACTGTTGAGCGTTCGTTGCCACTTCTTTTGGCTGGCCGATTCTTCTTGATCGTCGAGTGCGGCGAGTTCTTCGGGTGTCGGCATCGGTAAGTCGGGCGACTCGTAAATCACTATCGGTTCAGGACGAACGGGCCGCGTCACCGACCAAAGCACAAGCAAACCCGCGCCGATAAAACCGATCAGCGTCATCGTTTGCCACTCGCGATTGATCCACTGCGCCAGCTCGCCCCAGAACGTCATCGGCGACGGCGGCGGAGTCGGCATGTCGTCGTAGACGATTGTCGTGACCTGTTCGGCAAGTTCAATCGGCGATGCTTCTTTGTAAATCCCGACCTGATTTGTAACCGTCTTTTGAACGTTCGCAAGGATGTCGGCCTCGATAGTGGCGAGATAAGTGTCGGTGAGTTCTTGCGGTGGTTGACCAGCAGCAACTTGCGTTTTGGCGATGCGATCCATCGCCACTTTGCGAATGTAACCACGCGGAATCTGCACCGTCGCACGGATACTCGTCGGCGTGAACGGCGCGACGGTGATGGTCGTTTCTCTGCCGCGCGGGGCCATTGTGCGCGTCGTCTCGTCGAGCGATTCCGACGACTTCCCGCCCGACCCCGCATTGTTCATCGTGAGCGGAAGCGGCGTGTTTTGCTGGGCGACGTAACCCGGACGGAACGCTCGGCTTACACCTTCACTCTTCGCCTCCATCGTCTTGACTTGTTCGTTGATAATCGCAACCGACTTCTCGTGATCAATCACGAGCGAACGCTCTTCGCTATTTTTCGTCAGATCGACGTCAACGTTAACAATCGCACCGGGAATGTAGTTGAGGAGTGCGTCGAGTTTCTTGCGCCATTCGCGTTCGTACTTTTCTTTTTCGCCGAGATAGTTTCGCGCCGCGCCGATGAGGTACTCGTCGCTCCCTTGGTACGAAAGTCCGGTGCGTGCGTCGGTGATGCTGATTTCTTTGATGTCGGCGATGGCAAGCGTTGACCGCACAATCGCCGTGATTGTCGAGACCAGTTCGTCGGTGATCGGACGGGTCGAGACCGGAATAACTGTGACGGCGGCGGTGACAATTTTCTTTTTGATCCAAAACTTGTCGTCCATTGCGACTCGTTCACCTGCTTGGACAGTGGCGGTTTCGATTTCGTCGAGCAGTTCGATCATTCTTGCGGCGTCGGTCTGCGCGGCGACGCGGGCCTTTTCGCCCATGACTTTTGCGGGGTCCCACGGCGAGAGCGACGAAATCATGTCGCTGGTTGCACTGCCGATGTCGCGTATCGCTTTTTCTTTGGCGATAGCGAGTGCGTATTTGTGCTGGTCAACTTTTTTGACTTGCAGTTTCATCTCGATCCAAGTGTAGTCGGAGAGACCAGACTTCGCCAAAGCATTGGCTACGGCGAGTTGCTCGATCTGCGTGAACTCCCGACTGTTGTAGAGAAAAACGTACTTCCCCGACGGCGACGTTGTTGTCGGCGGAATGATCAAAAAACAAAACGACGTTCCAAGCACCGCCACGAGCAAAACCGCAATGATCCTGCTCCCCGGTGTCATACCGACGAACAAGTCCTTGAGTTGTGAGTAGAGATTTTTGAGATAGGCGAGGATGGTGTCCATGTGGAGAGGTCAGTGGTTTGTGGCGAGTGAATCAGAGCGGGAAGCGTAAGCGAGTGAATAAGAACACGAAGCGTAAGCGAGTGCCCGAATCAGGATGGATTCCCGCCTTCGCGGGAATGACGTTGTGGTACGCGGGGGAACGTAATCACACGCGAATCCCTTGAATCTCTTGGTACGCTCCGACGAGTTTGTTACGAATCTGCATGAGCAGTTTGAATGCGATGTCTGCTTTTTGGACGGCGGCAAGGACTTCAGCGGAGCCGATGTCGCCGCCGGTCATGAGTTTTTCGACGGCGTAGTCGGCGTTTTGTTGCATCAGGTTAACTTCGTCAACGGCACCGAGCATGATGTCGCGGAACGGGATACCGCGTTGCATCTCCGGCGGGATCGGGTATTGGCTTCCGAGTTCGCTGGCGATCTTGTCGTTGACGCGCGGCACCAGTTTCGGCATCGGCGGCCCGACACCGGACGCGATCCAGTCGGTACGCCCAAGGCTTGTGAGACTGCTTCCGATTGCAAATCCGCTCATGTGATAATCCGCAGCGTTTGGTTTGCCATTGACTTTGTGATTTCGATAGCACCGAGGTTGGCTTCGTATGAGCGTCCTGATTCGAGTGCGTCGGTGAACTCTGTCATTGTGTTGATGCGTGGCAGGTTGAGGAAGCCTTGTGCGTCGGCGTCGGGGTGGGTTGGTGCGTACTTTCGGATTGGCGGCAGGTTCGTATCGCGTCCGACTTCGGCGACGATGACGCCAGCGGAGTTGTTTGGGCCGATGGTGTCGTCGGTTTGAAACAGGACGAAACGCGGCTCGTACGGTTTGAGTTCACCTTCTTCGTTACGGGTTGTCATTACGTTGGCGATGTTGCTGGCAATCGCCTGCATTCTGATTCGCTGAGCGACCAGTCCGCTGGTACTCAAATCCATTGTCTTGAGCATGGGGCACCTTTGTTGGGAAATAACCAATCAGAGCGGGAAGCGTAAGCGAGTGACGATTAATCAGAACACGAAGCGTAAGCGAGTGCCCGAATCAGTGCCCGAATCAGTGCCCGAATCAGTGTCCGAATCAGAACACGAAGCGTAAGCGAGTGCCCGTGGCGGCACTCACTTGCGGGAATGGTAGCCAAAACGTCGCGTGGCGGCAAGGGCGATTTTTTGCGGAACGATTCTGCCAAATTGGAAGTGGCATAGCGTTTGCTGTTTGTGGGGATTCCATCCCGATTCGGGCACTCGCTTACGCTTCGTGTTCTGATTACTCGTTACTCGCCTCTAACCTCTAACACCTAGCCTCTCCCATGCTCACACCAGAACGATTCACAACCAAATCACAAGAAGCTATTTCATCCGCGCAGGGGATTGCGATCAAACGTAATCATCCCGAAACAACGCCGCTCCACCTCCTCGCCGTGCTACTCGACGAACGCGACGGAAACGTCAAACCGATTCTCCAACACATCGGCGCGAACTTGGGGCAAATGCAAAAGATGGTCGATGCCGACCTTGCTCACCTCCCGAAAATCGAAGGCGGCTCAGCACCACAACCAAACGGCGACCTGCAACGTGTCTTCCACAAAGCCGACGACGAAGCAACGTCAATGCACGACGAGTTCGTCTCAACCGAACATCTATTGCTCGCACTCGCACAAGTCGCGTCCAAAGCACAAAAGATTTTTGAACTGAACGCAATCAACCGCGACGCGATCTTGCGAGGCGCAGCGGCAGTGCGCGGTAGCTCCCGCGTTACCGACTCCGACCCAGAATCGAAGTTGCAAGCACTCGCAAAGTACGGAATCGATCTGGTCGAACGTGCGCAAAAAGGGAAACTCGATCCAGTCATTGGCCGCGACGACGAAGTTCGTCGCGTGATTCAAGTTTTGTCGCGGCGAACGAAAAACAATCCAGTATTGATCGGCGAACCGGGCGTCGGAAAGACCGCAATCGCCGAAGGACTCGCGCTGCGAATCGTCGGCGGCGACGTTCCCGAAAGTCTCAAAAAGAAGCGCGTCGTCGGACTCGATCTCGGTGCGCTCGTTGCTGGTACGAAGTTTCGTGGTGAGTTTGAAGAGCGTCTCAAGTCGATTCTCCGCGAAGTCGAGGAGTCGCAAGGGAACGTGATTCTGTTCATCGACGAACTTCACACACTCGTTGGGGCGGGTCGCGCCGAAGGTGGGAGCGATGCGGCGAATCTGCTCAAGCCCGCACTCTCGCGCGGCGAACTCCGCTGCATAGGCGCGACCACGCTCGACGAGTATCGCAAATACATTGAGAAAGACGCCGCACTCGAACGCCGTTTCCAACCGGTCTATGTGAACGAACCGAGCGTCAGCGACACGATTGCAATTCTGCGCGGACTCAAAGGACGTTACCAAGCACATCACAAAGGCGTCAAAATTAAAGATGCCGCACTCGTCGCGGCGGCGGAAATGTCACACCGTTATATCGCCGACCGTTTTCTCCCCGACAAAGCAATCGACCTCATGGACGAAGCGATGAGTCGTCTTGCGATGGAGCTTGAAAGCGTGCCGACGGAGATCGACCAAGTTCAGCGTCGCTTGATGCAGCTCGAACTCGCTGCGCGACAACTCGCCGAAGAAAACGAACCACACGCACGCAAACGTCACGCCGAACTACTCCGCGAAATGGAGCAACTTCGCAGTGAAGAAAAGTCGCTGCGAACGCAGTGGGAACGCGAAAAGTCCGGCGTCGGAAACGTCCACGCACTCGCCGAAAAACTCGCGCAAACGCAGCAGCAGTTTCAAAGTTTGAGCGGACAAATCAAAGAAGAACAGTCGCAAGGACGCATCGTTTCCGAGTCGCTCTACCAAAAACTGTTTGAACTCGACTCCGAACAAAAACGTCTCCAATCCGAACTCGAATCGCGCGAAGCCGAGCAAGCGAACGATGCAAACGACGAGAACGCACCGAAGAACGAACACAAAAAACTTCTGCGTCAGGAAGTCGGTGTTGAGGAGATTGCCGCAGTCGTGAGTCAGTGGACAGGGATTCCGATAACGAAGATGCTGGAGACGGAGCGTGCGAAGTTGTTGCGACTCGAAGACGATTTGCACCGTCGAGTTGTCGGTCAAGACGAAGCGGTGACGGCGGTTGCGAATGCGGTTCGCCGCAGTCGTGCGGGGCTTCAAGACCAGCATCGTCCGATAGGTTCGTTCCTGTTTTTGGGGCCGACGGGCGTTGGCAAAACGGAATTGTGCAAGGCGATTGCCGCGTCGCTCTTCGACGACGAGGCGGCGATGGTGCGTCTCGACATGAGTGAGTTTATGGAGAAGCACAGTGTTAGTCGTCTCATCGGCGCGCCGCCCGGATATGTTGGTTACGAAGAAGGCGGCGCGCTGACCGAAGCGGTTCGCCGGCGACCGTATTGCGTCGTCTTGCTCGACGAGATCGAAAAGGCGCATCGAGACGTTTACAACATCTTGCTGCAAATTCTCGACGACGGGCGACTGTCCGACAGTCACGGTCACACTGTTGACTTCACCAGCACGATTGTTGTGATGACTTCGAATGTTGGTTCGCAGGCGATTCAAGAGATTTCGCAGCGTGAAGCGGCCAGCAAGAAAAAGAGTCCCGAACGTTTGCGCGCCGACGTCAACGCCGCCATCGACGCTGCACTCGCGGGCGTTTTTCTGCCAGAGTTTTTGAACCGGCTTGATGAGCGGATCGTGTTTCATCCGCTAAACGAGTCGCAGATTGCGGAGATTGTGTCGCTGCAACTTGCACGTCTCGTACAACAGCTCGCCGCACAGGGGATCACGCTCACCGTCACCGACGCTGCGAAAAACGCGGTCGCCGAACAGGGGTACATCCCTGAATATGGCGCGCGCCCTCTCAAGCGAGTGATTCAGCGTGAGATACAAAATCGTCTCGCGGTGATGCTGCTCGAATCACGCGACGTACCGTTGAAGGCAATCACCGTTGACGCCGATGGTAACGGCGCGATTGTGGTGAAAAATTGCTGACGCCCGACAAATGAGACATATAGGTCGTATACGTCCTATATGTCTTATCGAATTGTGCCTGTGCTACGCTGCCACTTGCGGCGGCAACTTCTTGCCGGTGATTTCGTAGACGTATCGCAAGATTTCCGCGACGGCGACGTAGTGTTCTTCGCGGATTTGTTCGCCAACCTCGACCGTTTTGAATAGCGACTGCGCGAGCGGTTTTTGTTCGATGATCGGAATCTTGTGTTCGGTGGCGATGCGTCGAATCTGGGCCGCCATGTGGTCGGCTCCTTTGGCGACGACTATCGGCGTTGACATCGTGAGCGGGTCAAACTTGAGTGCAACGGCGAAGTGAGTCGGGTTCGTGACGACAACGTCGGCCTGCGGTACTGATTGACTCGTTCGCTGTTTCGCCATCTCTCGCTGAATCTGTCGCCGTTTTTGCATCACTTCGGGATTGCCGAGTGTGTCTTTCATCTCATCGCGTATCTGCTGCGTCGTCATTTTGAGGTCTTGTTCGTACTTCCATTTTTGGTACGCAAAGTCGAGAATCGCAAGAATCACAAGTGCCACGGCGACTTTGAGCGAAGTCCAAAGAATGAGCCAAACGATGTAGTTGGCGATTTGGCCGTCGTCCATTTCGGTGGTACCGATGATTGTCGTGATGTGTGACTGTACGGCATAGTAGGCGACCGACGCGCAAATTATGATCTTAACGATCCCCATCATCAGCCGCATCACGCTCTGAAATGAGAAGATGCGTTCAAACCCTTTCATTGGATCGATTTTGGTGAAGTCGATTGAGAGTTTGTTCGGGAGCCAGAGCAGTCCTGTTTGGGCGACGTTGACGAGTACCGCGCCGCCAGCGAAAATGAAAAACATAATGCTGATCGGGTACAGAAACTGTTTGAGCGTACCGTGGCAGTGCGCCATAACCGACATGAACAGTCCGCCGTCCGCTTCGGGCTGCCCCAAGAAAACGACATCGCCTAGACTGTGTTCTGTGAACTTGGCGAGTAGGTCGGCAATTTGGCGACCGAGTGTCATCAAGAGAATGATGCCGATGAGCAGAATGAGTGCGGCGGCGAGGTCTTGACTGCGCGCAACCTGCCCCTCTTCGCGGGCCTGTTCACGTCGCCGTGGAGTTGGATCGTGTTGTTTCTCGCCGCCTTCGTCGGCCATACGCAGTGTTCTCCGCCGCGATTGTAGCGAAAATCGTAGCGGCGTGCAAGGGTGAAGTTTTAATCATACAAGGCACAAAGGGAGAAGAGAACGCGAAACACGCGGAAAAACGGAAGGCGCGGAACTCTGAACTTCCGCGTCTTTCCGTTCTTCCGCGTTTTCAGCGTTAAAATTCTTCTTCGTGGCTTGGTGTGAACAAAAAAGAATTGCTGGCAGATACAAAAAATCCGCGAAAATCTGTGTCATCTGTGGATTATACACGAACGCTGTTTCGGTAACTGCGGTCTAACTTGACGTTCTGCGTTCGGGCTGGGCAACTCACGGTCTACGTTCGCCGAAGGTACAGAAAGAACCAAAACGTGCCAGCCAAAATTGCACCGAGAGTGTACGCAACGATGTCTGCGGGGTCTGCGACTGTGACGTTCTGAAATGTCGCTGTGTTCGGAAGGTAAATCTCAAAAGCCCACGAAATTAACAAGAGCGGAATTGCCACTTCTAAAAACGTTGGCGGTCCGTCGTGGAATCGAAGTCGCAGTCGCCGAAGTAACCAAAGCATCGGCGGCAGCGTAAACGGAATGCAAATCACGTCGTTGAGATAGGCGTGAAAAAAAACGATGTCGCAGTTCGGTTTGATACAGAAACGATTGACAACGTAAACAATTACGCAAACCAAAAACAACGGGTCGCGGCAATAACCGAATCGGTGAAACTCAAGTGACATGTGGTTACTCAATGTCCCGAAGCGACTGACTGAATAGCGACCAGCACGGCAATGGTAAGCGACGCTCCAATTGCAATCCCAATAGCCGCAGCGATAGCTTCGCGTCTGTTCGTTATCGTTACGCGACTTTTACTCTTCTTGGAGAACATTTGGTAAGCCGCGCCAATGAAGGCAACGATTCCGAATAACCCGCTGAAGAGTGCGGTAGCGTGAAAACGCTTCGACTGGAATATTTGCGAAATTGTAGGCGTCATCAATTTGGTGAACAAATCTCCTCCAAGCGTCGGATTGCTATCGTCCGTACACCGAATGTCTGCGTCGATGCCGATTCCTCCGAGTTTACCATCTTCGCCATACGATACCAATTCCCACGTTGTACCGTCCGACGTGTAGTTTAGCGGATTTTGCCAGCCGTCTTGAATGTAGTACGCAAGCCACGGGGCGTCTATTTTTAGCGGTTTACCATCGCTGTCTGTTTGCTGGTTGGCAAGTTCGGTTAGTGTCGGCGGATAGACACCAAACTTTTCTTTGTACTCGGCCAAGTCTTTGGCAAGAAGGAACATTTTCGGGAAAACGGTCTGCCGCTGCGGGAGACAGACCCAACTGTACGGTTGCCGGAGAGAACAAAGTCCGATCAAACACCCGACCGCCGCCGCGACAACACCAACAAAAAGTGCTGCCAACAACTTCAGACGTACCAACTTCCACCCACTCAAACCGCGTTTCTCTTGAGACGTTTCTTGAAAATCGTCATCAGCGGCGGCGTTCTGTTTGTTTGAATCAAGCATAGGTTTGACCTGCGTTTTTCCGACACACGACGGTGACAAACAGCTACCGAACCGCGTCTATTTCTTGCAGCGACAGTCCGGTAAGTTTCGATATGGCGTCTGAGCTAAATCCTTCCATACGCAACCTACGGGCAATTTCTGTTTTGCCTCTGGCTTCACCTCTGGCTTCGCCAACTGCAATACCTTCAGCCTTGCCTCGTTCGATTGCCTCGCCAAGTTCAATGCGACGCATCGCGGCATAACGCATGCGGCTACGCTCAAGCTCACGCACCTCTTCAATGCTTGCGTAACGCTGAAACTCCTTGCCAACCTCACCCAAAATAGGATTCTTCTTGCTTATCACCGACATCTGCTCCTCCAACTCTTCCGGTTCACACGACAAAAACAACGACCAACCTTGCAAGGCATCGTTCCAATCGCGTATCTTTTCCTGATGCCCAATACGAACTCCACTCAAACACACCACATGAACAGCAATGTGATCCGAAAACCAAACATTCGGGTCTTCGTCCGACACCAGATGAAACAACTGATGACGTTTCACAAGCTGCGGAAAAAGATCGTCAAATGTGATGAGAATCGAAATCACCGGTTTGAGAGCAGTATACTCGCCGCCGCGAAACAACTGTGACGAATAGGTGTCCGCCCAGTATCCTAGCATCCGTTCCTTGAACGCCGCATGCGTTGCCACCTGAATATCGATGTCAAAAATGTACCCACGTTCGTCTCGCACGCGCACATCTAAAACCATGCTCTTGTCAACCGCAAACTTCTTGAGGTTGAACGGGTTGAGCACGTCTGCTCGAACGATGAGGCGATCATTTGAATCGAGCAGAACGGCGTTGATGAAGTTGACGAGCGACTCTTCGTGCTTCGGGTTTGAGAAGTACGTTGCGAAAAAGAGATCGGAGTTCGGGCGGATTTTGAAGTCTTTGAGCAGTTGCTCGCGGTCTTCGGACGTCAACTTGGTTTTCTTGTATTTCTTTGACGGCATTGTTGAAGCGGGGGCGATTTTGAATATGAAACTACCGAACAACGACGCGCATCTTACACGCCTCAAGCCGCGTGAAAAGGGGGGCGGAAGTTTGGCGAGGTGCGTAACCATTCACGGCTCGTTCTTTTCTTCCAGCATAAGTTGCACGGCGAGGACGTGTTTGCAGGGGCCACGTTCGCCTTGGTGTTTCGCGTACCACGGACAGGTACATTTCGACACGTCTCGCTGATTCGCACGAAATGCTCTACGTCGGCTCCCGCGACGAACGCTTCCGTGTCGGACATTGCAGAAGGTTTTGTAGAGCATGACGTCACGTTTTCGTAATCGGCATGGACAGGGAAATCTTTTCCAGCGGAACCCCCGATGTCTTGCTGGCGATTCTCAAAACCGCCTTTTCAATTGATTCACGAGTCCAAGCCTGACCGTCCTGATCCAGACACACATTCAGTGGAATCGCATATCGAACGATATCTTTGATTGTCCGACCTTCTTTGGGGATTTTTGAAAAAAGCGGTCCGAACAGGATGTTGCCGCCCCAATAGCACATGAAGCCCGCCAAGCCACCGACCATACAGGCAAGCAGAATTGCATTCGGCATCGGGTTCGGATTGTGCGGATTCTGTCCTAACACGACGGAAGCGGCAACGACAAGTCCGATGCAAACACTAACAAATCCGCCGACGATGCCATATACCTTGCTTGCCAACGGTGGAATGTGTTCGGAAAAACTTCGTTGCATCTTTTTCCAGACACGTCGCCGGAGCGATATTGGCTTGAGAACTGTTGCAAGGTCGGTCGTCGGCGTTACCAAGGATTCGTCGATACCGGTTTCATGAACAACAATTGATAGTAACTCCGCGACTTTGTTTTGAAATAGGCGGTCGGATTCATCTTGCGAATGTGGCATTTTATCCGTAAATTGTTCCAAATAGACGACCAGTTCCTCCAGCGTAAGAACCTCGTCAGCCTCCGCATCCATGAGGTTGGCATGAAACTTTTTTTCGACAAGTATCAGGAATTGATCTAATGCCATAAATTTGTCTCGATTTTTGGAGAATAGCCGTTGTTGTAGAGATCAAGCAACCTCTTGGTGAGCGGTTTTGTCTTCGCCGACCATTTCGAAATTCGTTCGGAGTAAAGCCTTGAAACGCCGTCAACAAATCGCTCGACTTCGATGGAGTTCCCGCCGGTCTCCAAGAGATTTCCCGCAAGATCGAGGAGTTCTTCGACAGACTGAAGCGGCACAAAAAGATTTTGCCGTGGAGCGTTTTGACACGCGACTTCTTTTGCAACCTCGACTTCGATACTGTTCGGCATGATTTTCCCCGTGTGCAAAAAAATCGGTGAAACTCAAACAGCCTGCGATTACTCAATGTCCCGAATCGACTGGCTGAATAACGACGAGCGCGGCAATGTGACCTGCTTGTAACCATGCAACGACACCATCTCTTTTTTTCCAGCCCTTGGAGCGAGTCTGGCGTGAATGGTGATGATGACGTTACACTCAAGTTGCTTTCGTCCGTTGTGAACAATGTTCTCGAAAACATTGCACGATGGCATCGTCACCACACGCTTCCGCCAAATCTATCGCGGTCTCACCACGCCTGTTTTGGATGTTCGGATTTGCTCCACGTTCGAGCAACAACTTTATGATCTTCTTCATGATCTTCGTAGTGGGTGCGAACGTCGCCCAATGAAGTGCGGTGTTGCCCAGTTGGTCTTGGATATTCACATCAATTCCTTCGTCAAGCATTCGGTTAATCTCGCTCGGCAACTGATGTGCCGCAGCCTGATTGAAAGCAACCGCAGGACCATGACGTGGACTCGTTTCAAAAGCACGAATCAAATTATACGAAGCGCGTTTATTGACTTCATCCAAACTGTTTTGGGGTTGGCTGTCATTGGAGCTGATGTGGACAAACCCTTCTTCGTGACCAAAGCCATCGTTTTTCAAGTAGGAATAAGCATTCAACGCCCCATCCAGTCCCAATAGTTCACAAAAAAATCTATCGGAGTCGTCTTCACACAGCGGAATCGTCTTCATTTTTTCAAGAGCGGTTTCCAGTTTTTCCAAATCATCAGAACGCGACAGCAACTCGAGAAATACTGCTGAATGTCCATTGTTCTTTTCGAGGACGACCTGTTCTAGTTCCAGTGAAATTTGGTTGAAGTAATCTGGATTGGAACAAAACGAATCAATCTCCTGTCCATTTCTGTAGTATGAGTAACAAAACACATCGCTATCGTGAACATTGACGTACAAAACGGATGTTGTCATTTGTTGTGATATGAGTTTTGACAGACCATCTGCATCGCACTCATCGGGAAAAATGGAAACCCATCCATTGTGGCAAGGGCTAATAAAACACGCGACCACCGGACGCAAAAGCGTTTTCAAAACCTCGTTGACCGTTTGTTGATTGTCGCAACGAACATTGATCGAACAGTAAAAAGCACCCATAATCTACCTCTCATGGTGTTAACCAAATACGGACTTTCTTCATCAACCGCCTTCATTTTACGTTTGACTCTGTTGGTGTCAATGGACATTCTGCGAAACCCGACAACCGCTCCAGTCCACTAACAAGTTTCGCCAATCGTGCACGATTTGTGTGATCTATTGATAGTGCTTTGTGAATGTTAAATCTTGGGATTGCTCCGAAATTTAACCACGGAGACCACAGAGAAGACAAATCCTCTCCGTGCCCTCCGTGTCTCCGTGGTTAAAAAAAGACAATCCAAAAACTTCAATTTTCCAAAGCACTAACCCTTCGCATTCAGTCCGATTTGTGGACTGATTTCTTCCAGCGGGACACCGCGCGTTTCGGGCATAACGCAAATCACCCACACAAGTTGCAGCACCATTAGTCCGGCGTAGAGCGAGAAGACGGCACCCGCGCCTAGCGTCGCGGCGAGCCAAGGGAACGTGCCGGAGACGACCGCGTTGAGTGCCCAAACAGTGAAACCCGCCAAGACCAAACCCGAAGAACGAACGGCGTTCGGAAAGATTTCGCTGATGTAAACCCAAATCACCGCGCCTTGACCAATGGCGTGCGACGCAATGAAAACAACCATCGCAACAAGCACGAGCAGTCCGCCCCACTCTGGAAACACTTCGCCACGAGACTCGAATCCACTCTTCGCAAAGAAGACACAAGCCGCCGTCGTCAGACTCACAATGTACCCAACCGAACCGATCAGCATCAGTTTTCGTCGTCCGATGCGGTCGATGAGTGTCATCGCTAGAACGGTCAGAAGCAGGTTCACGACGCCGATAATCACCGGCTGAAACATCGCCACCGCCTCGCTCGTCCCCGCAAGTCGAAATACCTCTGGGGCGTAGTAAAGCACGGCGTTGATCCCAGAGAGTTGATTGAACGCGGAGATCGCTAGTGCCAACAAAATCGGTCGCGTGTACGGACGACTCCAAAGCGAGACTTTTTCGCCGTGCAAACTTTGTGTGAGCGACGTTTCAATCGCACTCACTTCGCGTGCGGCGTTCGTTTCGTCTAAACCGAGTCGCTGCAAAATCGCGTTCGCTTCACTCGTTCGGCGACGCCCGACGAGCCATCGCGGACTTTCGGGCGTCGTGAACAGCAGAAAGAAAAACGCTATCGCCGGAATCGCTTCGACGCCGAACATCCACCGCCAAACGTCGTCGCCGCCGACAATGTTTACGAGGCAGAAGTTCGAGACGAACGCAAGTAGAATACCGAGCACAATGTTGAGCTGCGCACATGCGACGAGGCGACCGCGATGCTCCGCCGGTGCAACTTCGGCGATGTACATCGGCGACACAATCGACGAGCCGCCGACTGCGAGTCCGCCGACGAACCTGAAGAAGAGGAACGAGTACCAGTCCCACGGAAACGCGGTGCCGATGGCGGAGACGGCGTAGAGCACCGCGAGCAAAATGAGCGTCGGGCGACGCCCGAAACGGTCAACGGGCGACCGCACGAGAAGTGCGCCGACCATCGTACCGAGAAGCGCGATTGCCACGGTGAATCCGAGCCACGCCTTGTCGAGCGCGAAGACCGCCTCCAAATAACCGGTGGTACCGGAAATCACCGCCGTATCAAACCCAAACAGCAGCCCGCCAAGTGCAGCTACAACCGTACTTCGAATCAGAATTGAATTCACACGAGACTCCTCAAAAAAGTGTGCTCACAGCAAATGTTGTATGCGTCATTCACGCTACGTTCACGCTACGTTTCAACGTGAACGTCTTCCTGTTCGTAGTAGTACGAATAATCAACGCCTTTCATAAAGACATCGCGGTCATTGATTTTGTCGGTGAGAGCCGATTTCAATAGTGCTTTTAGCGTGGTGCTATTTGCCACGCTTCGCTTCATTGCGTTCAAGTAGTCTTTTTTGCTTATTTGGCTCCAGTCCACACACACTTTGAGGTTCTTCTTCAAAATAAGGTCTAACCAAACCCGCGTGCTGCGTCCGTTCCCTTCCATAAATGGATGGGCGATATTCATATCAACATATTTGTTGACAATCTCGTCAAAAGTTGCTTCGCGCATCAATTCAATGTTTTGGAGGGTGTTCGCCAAAAATCGAACCGGAGCAAATTGAAAACCATCTTTGGCAATGTTGAGCCTGCGAATTTGACCCGCGAAATCGTATAAACCACCAAACAAATAAGCATGAATCTGTTGCAAACCCTTAACCGTTCCGACCTCCACGCTATCGATCAACGAACTCTCAAACAACGCATACGCCTTTTGCTTACTCTTGCCGTCAATGCTCTCGTCGTTGCTGGTGAACCAATGTATGAACGCGACACCAACTTTGTTGGGAAACTCCGCCGCCAGTTTGATAATTCCTGCGGCATCGAGAGCGTCGGAAAGCCTTTTTTTGCCATCTGGCGCAGTGAACTTCAACTGGGTAGTACCACTACCCAGTTGGGTAGTACCACTACCCAACTGGCTGTTTTCTCTCTTGAGTTTCGCCTTGAGATACTTCCAATAGTTGCGGCACTTCTCGTAACTCTCTTCCCCGCGAATCGCACCCACAACATCCAAAACGCTAAAAAACCACTTGCTCTGTTCGTCGTCCCAAACCGCACGCACTTCCTTGTCGCCAAAAAAGCGAATAGACGTTTTTTGCAACTTTTTCATTTTCTACTCAAGACGGTTTGAATTTCCCGTACCAAAACGGTAGCGGCCCATCGAGGCGTCATTGCCGCAAGCCGCGGTCTTGTGGAGGGCGAAGCCTACAAATCTACCCGTAACGGGTATCACCGCGTCTCTGCAAGGGTTTTGAAGAACGCATCGACATTGGCGAGCGGCGTCATTGGCGGGATGTCGCAGCCGGACGAGATGACGAAGTGTGGATACGACTCCGTCGCGGCGAGAATGTTGCGGGTCGCGGTGGCAACGTCGTCGGGAGTGCCAGCGAGGAAGACGCCAGCGGGGTCGATGTTGCCGCAGACCGGAATGTGCGGCGGAACTTGTTCGAGAATCTTCGTGATGTCAACCGCGTTCCCGACGTGAATCGCCGACGCACCTGTCGAGAGCATCGACGTTACCTGTTTCTCCGTCTTGCCGCAGTTGTGCAACACAAACGCAAAGTCGTCGCCCGCAACGGCCTCGACGATGCGGCGAATGTAGTCCGACGAAAACTGCTGACACATCGCGGGCGAGACGAGTCCCGCAGCGGGTTCGGCCATAATCAGTCCGCCGCACCCAGCCGCCTTGAACGCACGGGCGTACTCGATCAGAAACGCCGTCGTCTTTTCGAGTAGTGCGTGAACGGTCTCTGGCTCCATCGCAGCGAGGAGCATCACGCGGCTGACGTCGATGAGACGACCCGCGAGCGAGAGCGGCCCGATGAGTCCGCCGAGTGTCGGGCGGTCGGTTATTTCTGCGGCGGAACGTTTCGCAGCGTGCAGACACTCCGCCGTCCGCGCCGCGCCGACCGCTGGGACGACGAGACGGTCAACGTCGTCGCGCTGGTGTACAATCGGACTGGCGACGTTCGGATTTTCTTTGTCGCTAAACTTCACCGGCGCACCGAACGCCTCGGCCTCGACGGAGAGGTCCATCATCGTCAGCGCGGCGGCCATCGGGAAGCGTTTGGCGAGTGCGTGAATTGTTTGGTATTGCAGTTCGCCAGAACGAAACACCTCCATCGGAGTCTTTCCGATGAGTGCGATTCCCGGACTGGTCAAGATCGGCATCGCCGCGCGGGGCCGCCGAGACAATAGTGAAGCGATCCAAGTGTTCATTGTGGTTCTCCAATCAAAGAAAGTTTTCTCAAACTCCGAACGGCCCGCAAGTATATCGTTTGCGGCGGGGTTTTCTAGTGGCGGTGGGTGCGCCGCTGCAAGGTTTGTGTACGCACCTTGTCAAGCGGAGTCTCGTCGGTAGAATACGCAGGCGTTTTTTCTCTGCGTCGTGTTTGTATACCCAAGACGGTTTGATTCTTCGTGTACCAAAGCGGTAGCGGCCCATCGAGGCCGCGGCCTTGCGGAGGGCGAAGCCTACAAATCGACCCGTTACGGGTCTAATGTTTATTGCCCGTACGGAAAACGAGATGGCTGTATTGTCTCCAAAAGATTCTTCCAACGAAGTTGTACTGACCGGAATGGGCGTGCTGACGCCAATTGGGATCGACCTCGCTACCTACTGGGACGCCCTCTGCCAGAGGACGAGCGGGATTGGCCGCGTTCGGTCGTTCGTGACGGACGAGAGCCGCCAGCAACTCGGCGGCGAAGTCCCCGACTTTCCCGCGAAAGACTACATCAAACCGCGAAAAAATATCAAGGTGATGAGCCGCGATATTCAGCTCGGTTTTGTCGCTGCGATGCTGGCGGCAACGCAGGCACGCCTCGTCTACGAAGGCGACACGCGGAGCGTTGACCACGACCGAATCGGCGTAGTTTTCGGAAGCGACCTGATCGGTGCCGAAATCGACGCCCTTCTCGACGCCTACAAAGCCGGAATCGAAAACGGCAAACACAACTTCAATACTTGGGGCGAAGCCGCGATGCGGGAAGTCTTCCCGCTCTGGATGCTCAAACACCTCCCAAACATGCCCGCCTGTCACATCGCTATCGCAATGGACGCACGCGGCCCAAGCAACACCGTTACGGTCTGTCGCGGCTCGGCGTTGGCGTCAATTTTTGAAGGGATTCGCGCTATCGAACGCGGGATTTCCGACGTGATGGTCTGCGGAAGTGTTGGGAACCGCGTCAATCCCGACTTTCTCGCACGCGGTCGTTCTTATGAACTCGCTGCGGCGTCGTGTGATCCGGCGTCGGTGCCGCGTCCGTTTGACGCTGATCGTTGCGGGTGCGTCTTGGCCGAAGGTGCGGGTGCGTATGTTCTCGAACGCCGCGCGTTCGCGGAGGCACGCGGGGCAACGATCCTCGCCACCGTGCGCGGTTTCGCCGCGACAACCGAGGCGATCCTTCACGGACAAAAATCGACCGGCGAAGCGATTCGTCGCGCGATTCGCATCGCTCTTGAAACGAGCAACATATCGCCGCAACAACTCGCACACGTCAACGCCGACGGCATGGGAACACCACACGACGACGCCATCGAAGCCGCCGCCATACACGCCGAACTCGGCGACGTACCCGTCTTCGCACCGAAGGGGAACTTCGGCGACGCCGGTGCCGGTGCTGGTGCCATCGAACTTGCAGCGTCGGTGCTCGCGTTACAACATAAGCAAGTCCCGCCGATTTGTCACTGCGACAACGTTGCCGCCGACTGCCCGATCAACGCCGTCCGCGAAACGCCGCTCGCGCGTCCGCAACGCTTCGCCCTCAAACTCAACCAAACCCGTATGGGACGCTCGTTCGCAATCGTGCTCGAGGCCGAAGGCGAGCGGCGGCAGTGATGCCGCCGGTTGAGCGTGTGAAGATTCTGCCGGTGGCTTTACAGCCACCGCTCGCCATTGGGCACTCGCTTACGCTTCGCGTTCTTATTCTGGCCACTAACCACTAACCACTAATCACTCCCCATGAACTCACTCGAAAACTACATTCGTTCGATTCCCGACTTCCCGATTCAGGGGATAATTTTCCGCGACATCACGCCGCTTCTCGAAGACGCGGCGGGGCTGCAAGATACGGTGACGCAGATGGTTGCGTCGGTGAAGTCGTGGGGGAAGATCGACGTCGTTGCCGCACCGGAGGCGCGTGGTTTTATCTTTGCCGTTCCACTCGCCCTCGCTCTTGGTGCGGGGTTCGTGCCGATTCGCAAACCGGGAAAACTGCCGTTTCGCACGGTCTCGAAGTCGTACACGCTCGAATATGGAACGAATATCGTGCAGATGCACGAAGACGCAATTCGCCCCGGTGCGCGAGTCTTGCTGGTCGATGACCTTCTCGCCACGGGCGGAACGATGGAAGCGTGCCGCGAACTGATCACCGAAAACGGCGGCAACGTCGTCGGCGCGGCGTTCCTGATGGAACTCGCTGGCCTAAACGGACGCCAAGTTCTCAAGACCGATAACGTATCGTGCCTCATCACTTACCCCGGCGCGTGAAAACTGCTGTACGAGCGCAAGTTTCCAAACAAGTCCAATTTCATCTGTAGAAAGCTCAAATGTCACTGACATATCCCCACCTACAAAAGACAGACCCAACCGTCTATAACATCATTGAAAAGCAGACGTCGTTTGAATCATCAACGCTCAAGATGATCGCCTCGGAGAGTTACGCCTCGGAGAGTGTGATGGAGGCGTGCGGGAGTATTTTCACGAACAAATACGCAGAAGGTTACGCCGGTGCGCGGTACTACGAAGGGAACGAGTTCGCCGACGAGATCGAAAATCTCGCGTGTGAGCGTGGGCGAAAACTTTTCGGCGCAGAGCATATCAACGTTCAGCCGTACAGCGGAAGTCCCGCGAATCAGGCGGTCTATCGTGCGATTCTCAAGACCGGTGACAAAGTAATGGGAATGCCCGTTCCGGCAGGCGGACACCTCACGCACGGATGGAAAGTTAACTTTTCGGGGATCGATTATGTACAAGTTGCGTACGGTCCGTCGCCGGAGACGGGGCGTTTCGATATGAATGAAATACGCGAGACGGCAAAGCGCGAACGTCCGAAGATGATTTGGGTCGGCGCGACGGCGTATCCGCACCAGCTCGACTACGCCGCGTTCGCAGAAATCGCCCGCGAGATCGACGCATATCTCGTCGCCGACATCGCACACATAAACGCACTGATTATTGCGGGCGTTCACCCCGATCCCGTTCCGCACTGCGACATCGTTTCGAGTACGAGTCACAAGATGCTTCGCGGGCCGCGGGCTGGATTTTTGCTCTCGAAGATCGAAGACCGTTACCAGCAAAAATACTTCGCCGACAGCAAACTCGATCTTGCCAAGCGTGTTGATCGCGCAGTCTTTCCCGGACTTCAAGGCGGCCCACACCTCCACATCATCGCGGGTATGGCGGTCGCGTTCGCAGAAGCGAGTACGCCGGAGTTTCGCCAGTACGGCAAACAAATCGTTGCAAACGCGAAGGCACTCGCAGCGTCGCTACTTGCGAAAGGTTACGCACTCGCTGGCGGCGGCACCGACAATCACCTCATCATCATCGACTTCCGAACCGCAGAATTCAGCGGCAAACAGGCGTCGCAAGCACTTGCGAAGGCCGGAATCATCGGAAACTTCAACATGGTTCCGGGCGACCATCGCAGCCCGTTCGTAACCAGCGGCGTTAGACTCGGTACGCCCGCGCTCACTAGTGTCGGTATGAAAGAGAACGACATGGAACGTGTCGCAGGCTGGATCGACCGCGTCTGCAAAAACATCGAGAAGATCGACGAAGTCGCCCCAAAAATTCGCGGCGAGATCGCAGAGTTCTGCCGCGGGTTCAAGTTTCCGGGGATCAGCTAGACCCGTCGTAATCCAAGGTGACCTGCGCAGTAGTTCAGGTTCGGCATAGCCGAACCCTCCAGTTGTCATACGCCGCAGGCGTTTGGAGGGTTCTGCTGTGCCGAACCGCTGTGTGGGTGCATCCGAACGAGTCTACCAGACGTGGGCTACCGTCTATTCACCATCTTCTCAGCGTTGTCTCGCTCAAACCGTTCCCCATCTTCTCACGGGGCTGGCGTTAATCAGACTTGGGTAGAATCTTGCTGATTTCCCTCAAGAGGAATCACACGAGGTTCCGATGCTTGGGGAAAGATGCGGAGTCTATTTTGCGGCAATGTATGCGAATCGGCTCTGCGTAAGCCTCTTGATGAGGTGGCGTTCTAAACGTAGAGCTGAGACCTTCGGCAATTTGTGGGAGATTTGCAAATGAGAGACACGTTTGTCGTATTTTGTGTGGCGATAGCAACGGTGGTTATGGTGCCAGCGTCTTGGGCCAATACCAATCAAGCTGCGGCTGAAAAAATCGCCAAGGTCTTGGGAGAGCAGTATCCCGAATACGACATCGCTGTGTCGTATCAAAAAGGGAAGGTGCGGCTCGTCGGGCGCGTCGCGTCGCCAGAGCTGGCAGACAAAGTCGTCGCCACTGTTCGCCGTGTGAACGGCATTCAGATTGATGCCGTCGATAACGCCTTGAGCGTTGGCGGACAGAATACTGGACGTGTAAACGTCGGAACACCGATCGCGGCGCGTCCTGCACCGATGCCACCGCAACAAGCAGCACCACTTCCGATGTACGCACAAGCGGTCGCCATGCCGGAGAGCACGACAGCTATGCCAAACGGTCGCCCAGTCCCCGGTCAATACAACCAACCGACGATGCCAGAATACGCTTGGCCAAGTTACGCCGCGTATCCGAACTACGCCGAAGTCGCTTATCCGCGGCAACACGCTGCTGGTGCGTGGCCGTTCATCGGCCCGTACTATCCATATCCGCAAGTCCCGCTCGGATGGCGCAAGACGACACTCGAATGGCACGATGGATGGTGGTGGATGGACTTCGACGACGGCACGAACCAAGGACCGTTCTCGCCTGTTTTTCGTCAACCGATGCGCTACACCTACTAGGAAGGACAAGGTGGATTTGATATGTCTACTCGAATGCAAAAGTGGTTAGTGCGTCTGGTCTTTGTGACCGCCGCACCGGCGACCATAGTTTTGAGCGGCTGCATGGGAGCGGCTGGCCCAACGATGGGACTGCCAATGATGAGTTCCTCATCGCTATATGGCGTTGCAACAGTTCCGGTACCGGTCTCACCTTACTTCCAGCAAGGTTACGAGTCGCGTGCCTTTGAACAAGAGCGGTATAACAAGGTCGTTATAATGGGGCCGATCACCGAGGGCGATCACGTCGCGCTTGACCCGCCGTGTGACGACCAAGTCGTACGTCTGCTTGAAAAGGCACGTCCGGTTGCGGGTGGGGTTCCGGGATTTGAAACGTCGTTCCGCAATGTCAAAGGGATCACCAAAGAACTGATCGCCGACTACGTTGACCCGCCGCGTGTCGTCCCGCTCATCGGGCCAGCGCAGTTGCACCACGCCCACTACAAGTGTACTGTTTATTTTGAAGAACGTACCAATGTCGGTTGGCCGATTCCGTACACGAAGGAAAACAACGACGCAATCGAAGTGCTCTACATCGACCTTGATCACTTCCACCGCGTCGGCGGCCCCGAAGCGGCACCGATGTAGTGCGTGAACGAATCAGAGACAAAAGTTTTTTCGGTTGGAGCCGCAGTTCGCTGCGGCTCCAACTTTTTGTGGGAGACGTGGTTCCAAATGTTCATCACACTCGATGGCGGCGATGGTTGCGGCAAGACGACGCAGTTGCAACGTCTTCACGAACGACTAGTCGCCGATGGACGTGAAGTTGTTCTCTGCCGCGACCCCGGAAGTACACAACTGGGAATGCAGATACGCGAGATTCTGTTGCATCGCGCGTTGTGCCGGATCGACGACATTTCCGAGATGTTACTATTTATGGCGGCGCGTGCGCAGATGGTTTGCGAAGTGATTCGCCCCGCGCTCGACGCTGGCCTGACGGTGCTCTGCGACCGTTTTCTGTTATCGACGCTCGTTTACCAAGGGTGTGCTGGTGGCGTCGCGCTCGATGCGATTGAACGTGTTGCAAACGTTGCCATCGGCGACACGCTCCCCGACGTTGGCATCGTTCTTGACGTTCCGCGAACAGTCGCACTCGAACGAATGAACCGCGACGCCCGAACGCCCGACCGTATGGAATCCAAAGACGACGCTTATCAGCAGCGAGTCCGTGACGGTTTTCTCGCCCTCGCCGCACGCGACCCGAAACGGTATCACATCGTTGACGCCACTCCACCCGCCAACGAAGTTGCAAAAATAATTTGGGACGTAATCCAAAGCTAAACTGCGAACAAGTTTCAAACTTGGAACTCTGATCCAAAGCCAATGACAACTTCTTCTCTCGCTAAAATCCCCGCCGATTATCGTGACTGGTTTGCCCAGTTAAAATCCCGCATACAAGGTGCGCGGCAGCAGGCTGTTCTCGCCGCTAACCAGACCCAAATTCGGCTCTACCACGAAATCGGACGCGAAATTCTGGAGCGTCAAGAATCGCAAGGCTGGGGCGCCAAAGTCATTGACCGACTCGCCGCCGACCTGCGCGAAGCATTCCCAGACATGAAAGGGTTTTCAAGCACTAACCTCAAATACATGAAGCTCTTTGCGCAATGCTATCCAGACCTGCGATTTAGGCAGCAATGCGCTGCCCAATTGACTATCCCAGCAAATGGTCAGCAGACTGCTGACCAAATTGCGCAGCAGATCACTGCGCAATTGCCCCCCGCCGCATTTGTGAGGCAGACTGCTTCACAAATCCCGCCAACGGTCGATCAGTTGCCGTGGTTTCACATCGTGCTACTGTTGACGAAGGTTTCCGAGCCAGTCGAGCGTGAGTGGTACGCTGGCGAGGCAATTCGTGGCGGATGGACACGCAGTACGTTGGAGTCGAGCATCAAAAGCAAGCTGTACCAGCGGCAAGGAGCGGCGGTCAACAATTTTCGTGAGCTTTTGCCCGCACCGCACGCAGACTTGGCTGTCCAAATTCTGAAAGACCCGTACCATTTCGACTTTCTCGGTCTCGGCGACGAAGCTGAAGAACGCGACATCGAAAACGCCTTGGTTCGACACATCACACGATTTCTGTTGGAACTCGGAGCGGGTTTCGCGTTTGTTGGGCGGCAACTCCGTTTGGAAGTCAGCGGCGACGAGTTTTTTATCGACCTCCTTTTCTACCACACGCGACTCAAGTGTTACGTCGTTGTCGAGCTGAAGGCAACGGAGTTCAAGCCATCCCACGCAGGGCAACTCAACTTCTACCTTTCCGCTGTAGACGCACAAATCAAAGCACCAGACGACAAGCCAACAATCGGACTCTTGCTTTGCAAGGCGAAGAATCGGTTGGTCGCCGAGTACGCTCTATCGGGAATCAACAAGCCGATAGGTGTTGCGGAATATGAACTTGTCCGCGCGCTACCCGAACCACTCGATACTTGCCTGCCATCAATCGAAGAGATTGAAGCTGCACTAGCAGATTCGCTGGAAATTAACATGGGGACGCATAGCGGTCAAACTGTTGACCGTTCACAAAGTTAGCGGATGCAATCGAAAGCAAAATCGTCTGGCGTTGCCATTGAAGGCAATGTGAAAGTGGGTAGAATATCCGCATAATGCGTGCGTCGCAGGTCACAACATTTGGCGAATTGCACGACGAGGCCGAACGGAGTCAAGACCGAGGCGTGAAAAGTCTGACATAGTCCGAAAGCGGTGCGTCCCAAGTTGTGGCTGCGCGCAGGTTGTTTGAGAGAACTTACAACAAAATGAGAGTAGGGTTTTTGTATGAACTTCATCGGTAAGCTGCTTGTCGGGCTGATTTGTGTCATGAGCATAATCTTCATGGCCTTCGCGCTCGTCGTCTATCAGACGCACACCAACTGGAAGCAGGAGCACACAAAAGTTTCCGACCAGCTAAAGACGAAGCAGCAGGAATACACTGCGCTCCAATCGGCGAAACAGGCTCTTGAAGCCGATCTTCAAGATGAGCTAACTCGCAAAGGGACGGCAATCGATGCGCTGAACACTGCCGTCGCCAAGATGACCAGCGACCTTGAAGCCCTCGAAAAAGATCGCCAGCAACTGCTTGAACGACAACAGGCGGGCATTACTGCCGTTGTTCTCGCGCACGAAAATCTTTCGCAGTATCGCAGCGAGCTTGAAAAGTTCCGCGTTGATATGCGGGCAGCGCAGGAGGCGTGGGCGAAGCAACAAACAGCCCTGATCAACAAAACCGACGAGGCACACGACCTCGCACTCAAACTTGCGACCTACCGCGCCGTCGGCGAAAAACTTGCACAAGACTACCGCGATGCCGTCGATGTTCTCAAGAAGTTCGGCCTCAAACCGATTCCGAGTCTCTATCAAGAAACGCCGCCACAAGGTCTCGAAGGGATCATCACTGAAGTTCGACCAAATGGTTGGGTCGAAATCTCCGTCGGCACCGATGCCGGACTCGTGAAGGGGCAACGTCTCGACGTATCACGCGACGCCAACGGACAAAGCGTCTACGTCGGCAAGATCGAAGTCGTTCGTACAGAACCCGACAAGGCCGCCTGCATCATCCTCCCCGAATATCGTCGGGGGACAGTTCAGCGTGACGACACTGTCGGTTACATCGACATGACCGAACCGGTAATCAAGTAGACAGTCCTTCAGCACGCGAGGTGATCAATGGCTCTCTTCAAGAAAAAACCGAAAGACGCCGCCGACAGTAAACCGGCACCAGTACCAAAGGCGGCATCGGCTCCAACACCGGCCAAGCCGAAAGTTGACGTGCGCCCCGATCTCTACACGCTCATCTTGGGACTGTCGGTGCTCTTCATTCTTGTCGGTTTTCTCATGCTTCTCCTCAACGATCTCATTTACCAAAAAGAGGGGAGTAATGTCACAAGCGGTGTGTCGTGGAACGTGACCGCGCCGGCGGAGTCGTGGAACGTGAGCACACCAGCGGAGAGTCGCAATTCTCGTGGCCAAGTTTGAACGCAAAATCAAGTGCCCGGAAGGCGTGCCGGATTGGATTCTCACATACGGCGACATGATGTCGCTGCTGTTGTGTTTTTTCATCATGCTCTATGCAATCAGCGTCATCGACGTACCTCGTCTCAAGCAGGCGGTAGAGTCACTCAATGACGCCTTTGGTTACATGGGGAGTTCGATGTCACCGCGTCCGCGTCCTGCGGCTTCGTCCGTGACTCGTGTCTCGCGGACTGGGCGTGCAAGACAAAACAAGACAATATCAGGTGGACAACCGATTGTTTCACAACCGGGAGACCAAGTTCAGGTTCTGAGTGTTCGCCCACAGCTAGAAGCCGTCCCTGACGGGACAATCGTCTTCGTGCCACACAGCGATGACCTCCCGACCGCGACGCAAGAACAAATTCGCCTTGTGGCAACTCACATTGCTAGTTCACCATATCGTATCTGGATAGAAGGACACGCCTCGTCACTAGAAACACAATCGATCTACCGACAACCTATCTACCTCGCGTATGCCCGCGCTACCGCTGTTAGAGACGCCCTTATCGCTTGCGGTATTGACCCCAAAGCGATTGTACTGACAGCTATCGGCGATGACACTAACACAGCCATCGGTGGATTGCCGGGGCGAGTTCCTATCGCGCAGTACGCATTTGTTCAAGTTTATCAAGCCCTCAACTTTCCGATTACGCCCGAAGGAATCAATGCTGATAAGTAGCCTCATGGCAAGTCGATTCATGTCGTTACGACAATTGAAACAGTTTTGAGTGTAGTTAACCTATGCCGCCCGCAACAACTAAAACACCACCTGCCGTTCCGCCAGCACCGACTGACGTAGCGAGCGACAAACCGGGGCTTGCCCCGCGAAATCGCCTCATGATCACGGTGGCCGTTGTTGCCATAGTCGGACTTGAGTTGCTGTTGTTTGTTCTGTTGCTGCCATCGCCTCGCCAGGTTGCAGACGCGGTTGTCGATGCTGCCGATGAACGCCTCAAAAGTCCGATGGACTATAAGCTAAACGCCCCAGTTAGCGAGGTTAGCCCAGTCCTCCCGTCCAACCAAGTTGAGCGTCCGCTCGGTGAAGAAAAGTTCAAGGCAACCACAACAAACCCCGCGTCGCCCGACCGTATTGAAGTCTTTGAAGTCAAGCTGTTCGCCCGCATAAATAAGAGCGACGTGGCAAAATGGGACGCCCTATACCTCGCAAATCAGCAGACGATTCGTCAAGAAATAAATTTGGTCTTGCGTCAAGCGAAGTCAGAATATAAACTTGACCCTAAACTCACCGTGATTCGGAACAGTATCAGAGTCCGGCTTAATGAGATTTTGGGTCATAGTTACATCCAACAAGTCATCTTTTCCGACGTTTCGTTGAATGTGAATTGAGAGTACGAACTGGTCGTGGGCGGTTTCGCTCGTGATTGGAGTTCCCTTCGGAGAATGGATTCGATGAGCGGCGACAGTTTTCTTGATCAAAACGAGATCGAACGCCTTCTTGGAGGTGGTGGTGGCGGTTCGGCCTCAACACCTCCGCCCTCGCCCACTCCACCGCCGGCGGCTGATACGGCGACGACTGCATTTCTCGACCAGAGCGAACTCGACGCGCTGATGAGTGGTCTTGGTGGGTCTCCCAAACCGACTCCATCAAAACCTGCCGCCGCCGCACCTCCGCTTCCGCCAGCACCAGTCGCAGCGGCACCGCTAGTACCGCCGCCACCAGCTATGCCGCCTCTAGCAGCGGCCCTGCCAGTGATGCCACCGATTGCAGCGGCACCGCCAGTGATGCCGCCTATTGCGGCGTCACCACTTACGGCGGCTCCGCCTGTTTTCATGCCGCAGATTCCGCAGCACGCCGAACCCGTCGGCGATGAAGAAGGCATCCCGCACGGCGACCTCAATTACCTCCTCAAACGTGCAAACGAAGCGATTCAGTCGATTGCTTCTAGTAAACCAGAGTTGCCCGCAGAGGTGATCGAGTTTCAGTTTCCAGAGTTTGGCGGTTCAACACCATCGTCCGATCACGCTACACTCGACCAGATCAGCGAAGTCGAACTCGATGTCAAGATCGAGTTGGGACGTTCGCAAATGTATCTCGAAGACGTTTTGAGTCTGCGTCGCGGATCAGTCGTCGCGCTTGATAAGATGGCCGGTGACGCGGTTGATATTTACGTCAACGGACGTTTGCTGGCACGCGGCGAAGTGTTGGTGATGAACGAAAACTTCTGCGTTCGTGTCGCCGAATTGTTGGCTGGAACGATCCCTGTTGAGTAGAACATCACGAGCGCAACCAATGGCCAAAAAGATAATTCTTGACGTTGATCCCGGAGTGGTCGAGGCGACCGTGCTTGCGATGGCACTCTTCGACACGTCGCTCGACGTTGTAGCGGTAACGAGTGTTGGCGGCAACGTTCCGTCGGAAGTGGCGGCGAAGAATCTGCAATCGCTCGTACACTATCTTGACCCGCCTCGACAGCCGCGTCTCGGATTCGGAACCGATCCGGAAGGTGGACTTCCCGCAGACCGCCAAATCATTTATGGCGCGAGCGGATTGGGAAACCCGCCGTTTCCGGTGACGGGAGTTCGTTCGCCATATCCAGCGGACAAATTGATCGCCGAGATGATTCGGCAGCACCCGCAAGAGTTAACGATCATCGCACTCGGCCCGCTAACAAACATCGCCCGCGCATTTGCACGCGATTCCGAACTCGCTTCGCTCGTGCGGCACCTCTACATCTGTGGCGGCGCGGTTGCGTGTGGTGGCAACGTCACACCGGCAGCCGAGTTCAACATCTTCTCCGACCCCGAAAGTGCGCGACACGTCTTTCAATCGGTCTGCACGAAAACGCTCATCCCGCTCGACGTGACCAACGCTGTTTCGTTCACGCTCGGCCAGATACAACAGTTTCCAAGTGAGACGACGCTTCTTGGAAGTTTATTGCGTGGGATGTTTCTGCCGACGCTGGCGGCGTCGCATCGTGAACTGGGACGCGAATCGATCCACGTTCACGAACTCGTTGCGTATTTGGTTGCGATTTCAAACGACTCACCAGTAACTCGCGTGATGGCTGGCGATGTCGAACTCGAAGGAACTCTAACGCGCGGCGCGACAATCTTCGACCGACGACAACAGTCGTTGTGGAAGAAGAACATGGAAGTGGCAATCAAAATCGACACCGACTCCGTTGCCGCCACCACACTTGCGTCGCTCGCCGACACCGCCGCCGTGATCGAATCACGCTGACACAGGTGACATCACAGAAGACCATCGACGCCACCGCAATCTACTCAAGACGTTTTGAATTTCCCGTACCAAAACGGTAGCGGCCCATCGAGGCGTCATTGCCGCAAGCCGCGGCACGACGGAGGGCGAAGCCTACAAATCTACCCGTAACGGGTATCGCAGCCATCGTCTTCAAGATACTCGCTACACCAGAGCGCACCGAGCGGCGTCCCTTCGCGGACCATCTCTTTTACGTCAAGCATCTCACTCGCACGGCGAACTCGCGCGAAACCGTCTTCGCCTTTGTCGAGAATCCAGACCTCTTCCGGCGAGAGCGCATCGACGAGATACGGCTGGTGCGTAGTGATGAAGAACTGCGAACCGCAGCGTTGCTCAACGTGGTCACGAATCTCGCCTACAAACGCGGCAAGAAGATTGTGATAGAGTCCGTTCTCCGGCTCTTCAAAACAGACAAACGGCGGCGGATCGGGGTCGCCGAGCAAGAGTATGACGGCGAACAGTTTGAGAGTTCCGTCCGACATTTGCGACGCATAAAACGGCGTGTCGAAACCGCGATTGTGAAAGCACAACAAAAGCCGCCTGTCTTCGGTTTCTTTCGTTGAGATCGTTCCGAGTCCGTGGATGCGTTCTCCCAAACGACGCACGATATTTTTGAGTCGTTCGGGGTGTTCGCGTTCCATATATTGCACGACGTTGGCGAGGTTATCGCCGCGAGTTGTGAGTCGCCGCTGCGGCCCGGTCTGCGGGAGTGAGTGCGCGGCGCGAGCAGAAAAGTGGCTCAAATACCAGCCATCAAGAAATCTTTTGAACGCAACAAGATCAGGATACTGCGTTAAATTTCCGAGCGTGGCCAGCGCGAGACGACGGTTGTCGGCGAGGTGAAACTCGTCGCCACCAGAACCGACTGTAGTACCAACTTTGGCACCGTCGGCGCGGATGACTTGTCCGTGTCCTTCACGAAAGAAGAACGTGAGACGTTCGTCGCTCCCTTCACGCAACTCGTTGAGAAAAAAGTCTTCGCCCCGCGATAGCGTCTCTGCGAAGACCGACGGCGATCCGTAGTTGTCGGCGGCGATGACGACCGTGTAGATAAGGTCGCCGTAACGAATTTGAAACTCAAGTTTTTTGTCGGTTCCCTGCGAGACGATTTGCGAAAAACCGCCTCGGTGTCCGCATGCGACTTCGACGCCGCTCTCCAGCGTATCGGCGAGAAAACCGAACGCATCGAAGAGCGTACTCTTTCCGAATCCGTTCTTACCGATGACGACGGTCAGCGGTGTCAGCGGCTCGGCGGCTGGCGTCGTCACGCGCCCCAACGTCACGTCTTTGAGAACGCGATAATTCCGAACGCGAACACCTTCAATCAGTGGTGACATTGCAACCCCGTTTTCATTTCTTGTAAATGTTCACGGATTTTACGTTTACGAGCAGTTCTTTTTCTCACACGAAGGCACAAAGGCACGAAGCATGATCGCATACTTTTCGAGCGGCTCTTTTGTTTCGCACAAAGACGCAAAGAGCACAAATGACACGAAGAGGATTGAATTTGACAACGTCCTTTGCGTCCTTCGTGCGCAACAAAAGAACTGCTAAAACGTGTGGAGGATTCATCTTCTCTTCGTGCCTCTGTGCCTTTGTGTGAGACTCCTCAAAAATCCGTGAATGCTTACTACTTCTTAACACAACACAACCGCGCTGCCCGTCTTCGCCGCTTCGTAGATTGCGGCGATAACGTCAACGCTGCGGCGACCTTCAAAACCATCGACCTGCGGCGAACGCTTGTCTTTGATCGCGTCGATAACGTCGCGGAATAAAAGAGTGTGACCGTGGTGTCCGATTGCGGCGGGGTCAGCCGCGCCGCCGCCACCAGACTTCCGCGACGACATATGTGTACGAATCGCCACGTCTTCGGGAAGATCAGTCAAAAAATCCCACTTCACGATGTCTTCTTCTTCGAGAACCGCCGAGCCGTGCGAACCGGAAATCTCAACACGTTTTAAGTAACCGGGGTACGACGCGGTGCTCGCTTCGATTACGCCGAGCGCACCGTTTGCAAACTCAAGCGTCGCAACCGCAGTATCTTCGACGGCGATCCGTTCGTGTGCAAGAAGTGCCGTACTCGCCTGAACTCGCCGCACGTCGCCCATCAGCCAAATCAAGAGGTCGAGCGAGTGGATCGCTTGGTTCATAAGTGCGCCGCCGCCGTCGAGTTCCCACGTCCCGCGCCACGCGCCGCTGTCGTAGTATTGCTGCGTGCGAAACCAGCGGACAAATGCGCTGCCGAGCGTCAACTTTCCGAAACGTCCTGCATCGACGGCACGTTTGAGCGTCCGCGACGCTTCGTGAAAACGCGACTGAAAAATCGTCGTCACCGTGACACCGTTTTCGTTGCACGCATCAATAATTTGCTGGCACCGTGCGGGCGTGACTTCAAGCGGCTTCTCGATGATGACGTGTCGCCGCGCACGCGCCGCCGCAAGAGCCGGTTCGAGATGCGCACCGCTCGGCGTCGTGACCGTCACGATTTGTATTTCTGGATTCCGAACGAGTTCTTCAAGACTCGTCGCCGCAACGCACTTCTCCCGCGTGGCAAACGCATCTGCCGCCGCAGGGACTTGGTCGTAACACGCAACGACCCGTCCGCCCGCGTCGGCAACCGCCTTCGCGTGAAACCCCGCAATCATCCCACATCCTACGATACCGAAACCTGTTGTCATTGTTTAGTCCTAAAAGTAATTCCGGTTCGGCATAGCCGAACCCTCCACAGTAATTCTGGTTCGGTATAACCAAACCCTCCACGTCAATACGCCGCACGGCGTTTGGAGGGTTCGGCTATGCCGAACCGCAGTGTGAGTGCAAGTTTCCGAACGAGCCCAGTGCCCAGTATATCGCAGCGACAATCGGTTGCCTAGGCCGGATGTGATTTTCCACAACCGAAGAGGGTAGTAAAGTTCATTGCACACATCGCATGCAATGAACTTTACTACACCCATCATCACACTTCTTGAGAGTACGAAATGAACAATACAATGTCGCATCACAAATCACTTTGGCAACAGATGACAAGACTTTGCTTCTTGGGTTGATTACTCTGCACCGACTCCAAGTTGTGACTGGGAAGGAGTGGCGATGTTTTTGCATCCGTCACAAAATCCGCCGTATCTATGGCTCATGGGGGCCACGCCGTGACCGAAAAACAACATGCGTGACCGAAAATTGCAATTGACAACATCGTAGGACACGGTTACAATGCCGCGCATCGTTGGCACGTTTGTGCGAGGACGTTGTGTCTGAACGATGTTTGGGTAGCCCCGTAACGGGTCGAGTACGATGTGTCGGAGGTGTTTATGAGAAAATCGGTTTGTGTTTTGCTGTGTCTCGTGGTGGCGGTGTCGCCAGTTTGTCTCATCGCCAAGGCGGAGTCTCCAACTCCATCAACAGCAAATGACGCTTACTTCATCGAGACCAATCCATCCAAAGTGGACATGGACAAACGTACCGAGGAGCTTAAAAACCTCCGATGGGGTACGTTTATCTGCTGGTCGTTCAGCACATTTTCCGGCAAGGAATGGACATCCGATCCGCACGGTCCCGACCTTTTCAACGCGACAGGATGCGATACCGACCAATGGTGTAAGACGATGAAGGAAGCTGAGATGGGCTATGTCCTTTTTCTCACAAAACACCACGACGGATTTTGTCTTTGGGATACCGCCACAACCGAACTCAAGGTGACAAACTCGCCACTAAAGCGCGATGTGTTGGCTGACCTGAAAAAGTCATGCGACAAGTACGGCATCAAGCTCGCACTGTACTTTTCGGAAGGTGACTGGACTTGGAAAGGAAGCCAACTCGGCTCAAAAGGTGGTCCAAATCCCGATATGAAGAAAGCACAACTCAAGGAGCTATTGACGCAATACGGTCCAATAGAGTACATCTGGTTCGACCACGCGATTGGCGATGGTGGTCTCAACCACGAAGAGACGGTTAAATTTTGTAAAGAGTTGCAGCCTGCTTGTTTCATTGGTTTCAATCACGGTCCGGCTGCTGGCGACATCCGGTTAGGCGAGATGGGACGCCCAGGCCCACTGGAAGACACCAGTGCTGCCGGATTCAATCATGGGCATATGGTTGGTTACAAGGGGTATAGACTCGCCGAGTTTACCTATCCGATTCTTCCGCCTCACGAAGGTGGGGCAATATGGTTTTACTCACTCGCGCGACACGAAAACCTAGTCCACTCTGCCAACAAACTCTACAAGGACTACCTCGGTGCTGTCAAGTTTGGTAATATCTTTGCGCTAGATGTTGGGCCAAACTACGCCGGAAAGTTTCGTGACGTTGACATACAGACGTTGCGCGAAGTCGGTCAGATGATTCGTGACAAAGTGGCGTTGCCAGTTCCGCTGCCAGTGAAAACCATCACTGCCTCGTCGGTATGGCAAGATGACAAGACGTATGGCCCAGAAGTCGCCAATGACGGCCAGCAGGGGACCCGTTGGGGTGCGGCAGCGAACAGCCAGTCGGGCTGGTTGCAGATTGACTTTGAAAAACCAACCACCGTCGATTACGCCGTCGTTGACGAGTCATCGTTCAAGCGAACAACATCGTTCAAGCTGGAGTATCTTGCAGATGGCTCTTGGAAAACGATCATTGAAGGTGGCAGGTTGGGACCAGAGAAGTGGTTCAATTTCCCACCGGTTAATGCAACGAGTTTTCGTTTGAACATCCTATCTGCATCGGATGTACCAACGATCAATGAGTTCCAGTTGTACAAGAAATGAGCAGACCCAAAATTGCAATTGACGAAATCGCAGGACGCAGCTACAATGTCCGCGAAAGGGAGGCTCTATGAAACAGAAAGAACTGAAACGTGTGTCGTTCGCGGCGGAGTTTTTTGAAGGTTGCCGCTGCGACGACGGCGGTTGTCGCGGCACCGCTGATTGTCCCTGCGCGGACGATTACGACGTGCGCGCAGGCCCAAGAACAACCGCTCCCCAACGATGTTGTGCGACTAGGAATGATCGGGACGGGTCGCCAGTGTTATCACCATAACATCCCCGGATTTGTGCGGAACAAACGGTGCCAAGTGGTGGCCCTTTGTGATGTCGATGCGTGGCGGCTGGCGGAGAGTCATAAGAAGGTTCTTGAACTCTATGAAAAGAGTGCGTCGCTTGCGGCAGTTCGTCCGAAAAGCGTGAGCACTCACATCGACTATCACGAGATACTGGAGCGTCCCGACGTTGATGCGGTCATGATCTCGACTCCAGACCATTGGCACGCCGTTCAGGCACTCGAAGCGATGCGAGCGGGGAAACACGTCGCCCTCGAAAAGCCGATCATTCGGACGTTTGCCGACGGACGCAGCCTTGTGAAAACTGCCGCTGAAACACAGCGTATCTTTCGCGTAGACAGCGAGTTTCGCAGCGGTGCGGGTGCGCATCGTGCTGCGGAGCTAGTTCGCAACGGGAGACTCGGAAAGATTCATCGCGTCCTCGTTTGCGTCCCCGAAAGTGATGTCGCGTGTCCGCCGCAATCCGAGATGAGTGTTCCCGCAGAGCTTGACTACGAACGTTGGCAAGGCCCTGCTTTGCGCGCGCCTTACACGCTGAATCGTGTTCACAAACCACACGACATCGCAGCTCGGCCCGGGTGGATGCGACACCTCTATTACTGTGACGGAATGGTGACAAACTGGGGAACACATCTCCTCAACGGTGCGCTCTGGTCTCTCGGACTTGATCGAACGTGGCCCGTCGAGATCGAAGGAACGGGCGTCTATCCAAACCCCGAAAGTTTTTGGAATGTTCTCCTCAAGTTCGAGATCACCTACCGTTACCCGCAGGGTGTAGAAGTCGTCTACAAAACGGAGAAACCATACTACCGAATCGAGGGCGAGAAGGGGACGATTGAGGTGACGTTTGAAGGAATCAAGGCCGAGCCTGAATCGTTGCTCAAGGAGACAATCGGTGACGACGAAGTACGATTTCCACTCCGTTCGGAAAAGGAAGACTTCATCGACTCGGTTCTCAAAGGCCAAGAAACTCTGGAACCCGCCGCCATCGGACACTGCGTCACCTCGACGTGTCTTCTTGGACACATTGCCATTCGGACGAGTGACATTCGGTCGGGACAACCATTGCGATGGGACGCCGACAAAGAGACGTTCAGCAATAGCCCCGAAGCAAACGAGTATTTGACAACGCCAATCACCGCAAGCCGTTGATGCCTTGCACAGCTAAACATCGGTAATGCAAACGCGACAGCGGTTGCCCCAACGGGGCAGCAAGAGCTTAGCCGTGGGTGAGCGAAGCGAACCCACGGTGCGGAGACTACAGAATCCAGAGAGCCCCAACGGGGCGAAAGAAATGATGCGGCACAGATTCTTGCGCCCCTTTGGGGCTTTGCAGATTTTGGGTGTCGCGTACCGTGGGTTCGCGGAATACCGCTCACCCACGGCTAAGTTCTTGTCGCCCCTTTGGGGCGTCGGATTCAATGCGAGCCTGTGCAAACGCTTCGATGATGTCTTCTCTTTGGATTCTGCCTCCGCAGGAATGACGAAATAAACCGTGAACAATTACTCCCCTTCTTGAGTACGAAAGGAATAATCCAATGTCGCATCACAAATCACTTTGGTACATTGTCACCACGAGTTGCCTACTGTTGAACTTGTGTTGTTGGGTTGGAATGGCTAATGCGGCTGATGAGTCGCGTTTTGCGTTCCAAGACGACACCACTCGCGGTGTTACGCGCATCGTTCTTGATGGCAAGACGCTCTTTGAGTACATCTACGATGCAGCGGTCGATGTGCCACACTTTTATCCTTGGCACAGTGTCAGCGGACGCTCTATGACAGTCCAAAAAACGGAACCGTACCCACATCACCGCTCTTTTTGGATTGGTGAGATTGACGTGCGACTCGAAGGTCACGACGGAAAGTTTGGAAACTACGATGCCTTATACGCTCGTCAGCCCGGTGCAGTGGACGCCAACGATCCCTTCAAAAAGGGGAGTCCCGCTTTCAAGTCGCGTACAAGACACGTTGGGTATGAAAACATTCGTCGTGAGAAGGATTCGCTCGCGTGGGATGAATCGCTTGTCTGGGAGTTGGATGGCGTCCCGATTGCCGATGAGAAGAGACACTATCATCTTTTGGCTCTGGATGGTGGCGAATACATTCTTGATTTGTCGGTAAACGTGGTGGCTTCGTATGGAAACTTGAAAGTTCGATGCGATCAGACCCATTATGCGTGGCCATACATCCGCATGAACGACACGTTCAGTGTTGATGTTGGTAAGGGAAAGATTGTCAATTCGGAGGGTGGCGAGAATCAGGCTGGAACAAACATGAGACCTGCTTCTTGGGTTGATTACTCTGCACCGACTCCAAGTGGTGATTGGGAAGGAGTGGCGATGTTTCTGCATCCGTCACAAAAACCGCCGCATCTATGGCTCACACGCGACTACGGCACATGGGGGCCACGCCGTGACCGAAAAACAACATGCGTGACTAAAAATTGCCATTGACAACATCGCAGGACACGGTTACAATGTCGCCCGTCGTTGGTAGTCCGTGTGCGGATGTTGGTGTCAGCCGATGTTTTGGTATGAATAACCATTTTTGGTAACCATTCACGGTTTGATTCGCTTGTCCGTCATTCCCGCAGGCGGAAATCCATCTGGCGGCTATTCGTGGACGCTACGTTTGCTCCGCTTCGGGCACTCGCTTACGCTTCGTGTTCTTATTAACGCAACACATTAAGAACTCGCTTACGCTTCGGGCACTCGCTTACGCTTCGTGTTCTTATTAACGCAACACATTAAGAACACGAAGCGTAAGCGAGTGCCCTGAATCATAACACGTCAACGACAACGCGATCAAATTCCGTGAACGCTTACCATTTTTGAAAAGGAGACAGACGATGGACAAAATGCAGATGAATCAGATGTTTGCCGTGGATTCGGAATCCATGGAGCCAGATTT
>JBOFSQ010000061.1:0-48242 GCA_051651625.1 Thermoguttaceae bacterium
TCCGCGAACCCACGGTACGCATCCACAACAAAATCCGTAGCCCCAACGGGGCGTAAGAGTTGTGTACGCGGTTCAATTCTTGCGCCCCGTTGGGGCTTTCTGGTATTTGGGGTTCCGTACCGTGGGTTCGCTCCGCTCACCCACGGCTAAGCTCTTGCTGCCCCGTTGGGGCAAAATACGTCATTCACGCCCGCAACTAAATTTTACTCCCCCCCTTTGAGTATACCGGACCTGTTCGGAAACTTGCACCCGCACAGCGGTTCGGCATAGCCGAACCCTCCACGCCTGCGGCGTATGGCAACTGGAGGGTTCGGCTATGCCGAACCTGAACTATTTGGCACCGGCGGAAACACGTTGTAACGCGGCGGTGAGCTGTTTCGGGTCGATGGGTTTGGAAACGTAGTCGTCCATCCCCGCCTCCAGACACTTTTCCCGATCACCTGTCATCGCGTGTGCCGTCATTGCAACGATACGAATCTTTGGATTCCGAACGCCAGAATCGCCCGAACGAATAGCCGCCGTACACTGGTATCCGTCCATTTCCGGCATCTGACAATCCATCAAAATGGCGTCGTAGTCGTTTTGCTTTAATTTGTCGATAGCGAGCAAACCATTTTCCGCCGTGTCTACAGAGTGACCCTGCGAGTGGAGCAGTGCCGTAGCGACCATAATGTTGATCTTTACATCTTCAACCAACAGAATCTTCATTGGTGGAATAGCCGCGACTTCTTTGGTGTCGTCGTACCCGCCGCTGCTTTGTGTCTCTGCGTGCCCAGCGGTTTCCATAAACGAGATGTGAAACGCATCCAAAAGACGTTTTTTCGAAATCGGTTTGGTCAGATAGTTAATCTTTCCGGGCAACTCAATCGAAGCCGGATCGAATTTGCTGCCGACCGAAAATGTTGCAATGTATTCTGTTTTTGCATAACTCGATGTCTTCTTGACTTTTTCGACAAGTTCCGCAATTATTAGCCCCGGATACTCATAGTCCATTATCACAACATCGTATGGACGACCACTTCGTTCGCGGGCATCAACCTTTTTAAGTAGTTCCTCTGGCGAACCGGCCTCATCAATTTCGATTTTGGTCTCGGCAAGTAACAGCCGCAATGATTGCCGGAGAGTCGGATTCACATCGAAAATTAGAAGCGACCGATTGCTACATACTGGTACAACGTCAAATGTCTGTTGATCTGATACGCCAAGATCGCAGGTGAACCAAAACGTCGAACCGCGACCAAGTTCGCTCTCGACGTGAATCTCACCATTCATCAGGTGTACCAAACTCTTGCAAATCGACAATCCCAATCCTGTACCGCCGTGTTTGCGGGTACTCGATGAATCGAGTTGCACAAATGGTTCGAAGAGCGTCTTCACTGCGTCTTTCGGGATACCGATTCCCGTGTCGGATACGCTAACGGCCAACCTGCACCGCTCTCCAATATAAATCGCGGCTGGGTCCCACGTTTTTTCGTAGTTGATATGATGCGGTAACGAGAAGTTTTCGGACGGCTGAAGTCGCGTCACTCGCAGAATAATTTCACCGTCTTGCGTGAACTTTACGGCATTTCCGACAAGGTTCATCAGTATCTGTCGAAGGCGTCCGTTGTCTCCAACCAGCATCGGTGGAATGTCGTTGGCGACAAACAGTGACAGTTTCAACCCCTTGTCGTAAACGAGTAGCGAGGTCGATTCGCATACGCCTTCAAGTACCTTGCGAACAGAGAACGAAGTGCTTGCCAGTTGCAACATGCCAGCTTCGATTTTGGAAAAGTCCAAGATGTCGTTGATCACCGTTAGGAGTGAGTTTCCGCTCTGCTCGATTGATCGAACGTACTGCCGCTGCAAGTCGGTAAGTGGCGTTTTCTCAAGGAGGTTGGTAAGCCCGATGACACCGTTCATCGGCGTCCGAATTTCGTGACTCATATTGGCCATGAATTCGCTCTTGGCGACTTCGGCCTTTCGGGCAAGAATTGATTGTTCACGAATCGCGTGAATCATGACCACCAAATAAACCGCCCCGACAAAAGAGAGAACTGCGAAGATACTGGCGGCAACCGTTGTGAGCAGCTTGTTTCCGTAGATTACGCCGTCAATTCGCTCTCTTTCGTGTTCTCGAAACGATTCCATATTTTCAAAAAAGTCAACGGCAATAGGCGTTACGCTCCTGAGCGCAATGATAGCTTCTACGTCTTGGCCGCCTGCAATTTTGAGTTCGGCAGACTCTATCATTTTTCGCCTGTACTCGTTTTCTCGCTCTATCAGTTTGCGAAACGTATCAGCATTCGCGCCAGCATAGTCGCGCGTATAGTCGTCCATTAACTTTTCGAGTTCACTAAACTTGGCGGTGTACTTCTTGTAAAGCTCCTGCTGCTCCTCGGCTTTGTCGCGTAGTAAGATGTCACGACCAGTAACGCGGCACGCCCACAGTGATACGGTGATAGCGTGGAGACGGTCTAATTTGTCGATGCTATTTTTTGCCATCGCTTCGGACCGCAGACCGGTGTACAGCAGCGACGACACACCAAAAATTACGACAATCCCCAGAGCGCAGTAGAAAATGGCAAGCGATGTCAACCAACCTTTCGATTGCGTGGAACGTAAAAGTATGTTTTTGAAAAAATGTATAACGTTCATCTTGGTGTTCCCAATTTAATTGCACCGAAACACTGACTGATTCTACTTGTTTTGTTTTGTTGTAACTGTTCACGGAATTTGGCAGCGTTGCCGTTCGCGTCTTTGCCCCGACGGGGCAGTATCTCAATAACCGGCGGTAAGTGCAGCCGCGATAGCGGCAAGCGCAACCGCCGGTTATGCGAACGAAAATCGGGTGCGTCTGTAGGACGCTACCAAAAGTTTGAGTCAACCGTATTGTCGGTGGCGTCCTACAGACGCTCGATTTCTGTGATGTTGCTACCGTAAGCTGCGCGGAGTACCGCTTGCATACGGTTATTGGAATCGCTGCCCCGATGGGGCAAATATGCCAATGCGGTCAGTTCCGTGAGCGGTTACGTTTTGTTCTTCACACCGACCAAACCGCTTTATTTTATGCCAGAAATATACAATGTCAATGTCGCAAATGCCGCCTCGTGGAACCCCAAACCGCTGACGGCGAGTTTTCGCTCTTGCCGCAAGCGGCGTTTTTTGATACAATGGGCCTGTTCGGAAAACTTGTACTCACTGATGGAGGGTTCGGCTATGCCGAACCGCGAACTACCCAATCGCCCCCAACTTCATGTTTCCGAACAAGTCTAATGGGTCTGTTCGGAAAACTTGTACTCACTCTGCGGTTCGGCATAGCCGAACCCTCCAAACTGACGAGGCACGGATGTCTCTTTCGCTCTTTGACCCGTTTGCACGCGCCGTCGATGCGTCGCTCTTGGCAACCGCAACCAACGACGCTGAAACACGTCGCACGTCGCGGTCGCTCGGAACGCTGCTCGAAACGCACGTTGCGACGACGCCCGAACCGTTCCTCACGCCCCACGAAACCGACCCGCGACTTCGCGGGCGACTGCGACTCGCCGTCCTCAAAGGACGTGCCGCACTCCGCGAAACGCAGCAGCAAAATGGCGCGTGGACGGTAACGCAAAACGTCCCGACGCCGCTCCTCGTGGAGACGCTCCTCGCACTCGCCGCCATCGGCGAAGACGGCGGGACTTGCGCGCGGCGATGTGCCGCGCTTCTCAAATCGCGTCTGGATTCTGGGACTGGCGATGTTGACAGCGTACTACTTTATCTCACGCTCAAAATCTATCGAGTCTACTTTCCGCAACTTGCAAACGTACTCGCGTCGCTGCGAACGCAAATCACGGCGGCGGGTGGAATCAAATCGTGTTCGGCGACGACGCGACTTTGGCTCGCCATCTTCGGGCAGATTCCGTACCGGCTCCGCGACGTTGTTTCGCTTACTCCGTCGCAGCGGCGCATCGTTGCTGCGGGCGTTGTGTGTACGATTCCGATATGTCGCGGCGTGAGTGAACTGATCGGGCGTCCACCGCGAACGACACGTCTCTCGCACGCCGTTCGTCGCGCGGCAGCAAAACTGTTGTCGCTGCGTTCACCAGAAACGTCAACACACGATCCGCAGACGACGCTGATGAACATTGTCGCAGAGATGTCGCAGCACGACGCGAGTGGATTGCACTGTCTCCAGCAACTTGCGCAGATCGAATCGCTCTTCGTCACTGACGCAACTGGCGAACTCGTTTTGTGGAACGGCGACGCTCAACTTGTTGCCACCGCACTCGCCGCCAACGTACTTTCGGCGGACGGTGCGCGAACGAACGAAGTTCAGCGTGCCGTCGCGTGGCAACGCAATTCAGAATCGAGCGGCAGCATCGAGTCGCTCGTCGCACGCATCGAACTTGAACAGTGCGTCTTCGCAGCGTCTCAAAACACAGCGTCTCAAAATGCAACGCCCGAAGTACGTCTCGTCGCGCTGGCGAACACAGCATCACTCGCAGGCGCGAAACGACAACTTCTCACGTTAACCGACACCGCCGACAGTCTTCAAGACGACATCCGCGAACTGGTGAAGTTACAGTCGCCGAACGGACTTTGGAACAGCGTCTCCGAAACGGGGCGTGTGCTTGCGGTTGCGGGTAAACTCGGTCTGCCAGACCCGTTACGGGTCAATTTGCAGGCTTCGCCCTCCACAAGACCGCGGCCTCGTTGGGCCGCTACCGTTCTGGTACGGGAAATTCAAACCGTCTTGAGTACAAAAAGCAGCGTCGCGCGGGCCGTCGCCGCGATCAAACGACTTCAGCAGCGCGACGGTTGTTGGTGTGATTGTTGGCACGACAACAACCGTGATTCGCTCGTCGTGACTGCAAGTGTTGTCGCTGGTCTTGCGGCGGTCGTGACTGCGAACGACGAATCGCTCGCGCGTGGCGTCAACTGGCTTCTCTCGCAGGAGTGGTACAAAAACAGTGACGCGGGACGTGTTGCGGTCGTTCTGCAATCGCTCATCGCAGCCGCGCACGGCGACGAAACGTCCGTGGTGCGTGGCGTCGAACAACTTCTCGACACCCAAAACGACGACGGAGTTTGGAGCGGCGGCGATCACTCTGCGACATGTCACGCCGTTTCCGCACTGGCCGCCTTCGCCGCCGACGCCCGCGAACGACTACGCCCCGCACCGTTTTCCGGTGACAACGCTACAATCCCGATCCGCGCGATACGGATTTATCTCGAAGAGCGGTGAACCAACGAACCCGTGACGGGGCCACTACTGCACCATTTCGCAAATACGCTTCGTACAACAGCCCGAAACGTAGCGGAGCGAAGTGAGGGAAGTGACGATGTTAACGTTGGTGTTGTGAACGCAGAGTCTTCGCTCCCCTCACTACGCTCCGCTATCGCTACGCTACGTTTCGGGCTGTTATTCGCGGTAACTCTGAACGTCTACGCCGACTTCTTTTCTTCGCTCTGGTTGAGCTTGTTGTAGAGCGTTTTTAGACTGATGCCGAGTTCGCTCGCCGCTTGAACTTTGTTGCCGTGCGAACGTTCAAGCGCGGCGACGATGGCGTCTTGTTCTAGTTCGCGGAGTGTCAGCGGTGACGTGTTTATCGGTAGCGTCGTCGCAACACGAATCGACTCACGAATCGGCGGAGTTGCCAACGACAACGCTGGTTGTTCGTCGCGGATCACCGCTGGTAAAACGTCGCGTCCCATCGGGAACGTGTCGCTCAAAATCACCGCGTGCTCGACGATGTTCGCAAGTTGACGCACGTTCCCCGGCCAGCGATACGACTTGAAAAGATTCATAACGTCGTCGTCGAAACCGTGTTTAATCGGCTTTGCGCCGGTTTGCAAATAACGTGCAAGAAAGTGCGCGGCGAGTTCGTCGATGTCGCTCAAACGCTCGCGGAGCGGCGGCAGTTGAATCTCAAAAGTGTTGATCCGAAACCAAAGGTCTTCGCGGAACGTCCCCTCCGCAACCATCTCGCTCAAGTTGCGAAGCGTCGCGCAGACGACGCGAACATCGCAGATCGTCGAGGCGTTCTCGCCGACCTTGCGAATCTCGCCCGACTCCAGAAAACGCAGCAGCTTCGCCTGTACGCCTTTCGGAAGTTCACCAATTTCATCGAGGAACAACGTACCGCCAGCGGCGACTTGGAAGAGTCCGGTTCGGTGTTCGTCGGCACCGGTGAAGCTCCCTTTGCGGTGGCCGAATAGTTCGCTCTCGATTAAGGCCTCCGGTAACGCGCCGCAGTTGATCGCAACGAACGGTTTGTCACGTCGCGTACTCCGGTCGTGAAGCGCACGCGCGACGAGTTCTTTTCCCGTTCCAGTTTCGCCGAGAATGACAACCGTTGCGTGAGTCGGTGCGAGTTTGTCGATGAGACGTTGTACACGTTGCATCGCATCCGACGAGCCGATCAGCGTTCGCCGCTCGTCGCCGCAGACGCGACGCAGTTCCGACTGGGCTGCCGCACACCGACTTTTGAGGTCGCGTTTCTCGGCGACACGCTTCAAAACCGCTTCGATCTCCGCAAGCCGACACGGTTTGCTCAAGTAGTCGTAAACGCCTTGCCGCAGCGCACCGACCGCCATCTCCATCGTACCGTGACCGGTCATGAGGATGGCATCGGTGTCGGGATTGATCTCCTTCGCAGCCGCAACGACTTCCAAACCCGTCGCACCGGGCATCGCAAAATCGACAAGAAGACAATCAAACGTGTCGTGCTGAAGAGCGGCAAGCGCAGTGGTCCCGTCGGGACAAACTGTCACCGTGTGTCCCATCTCTTCAAGTTCAACACTCAAAACTTTTTGAAGCGAAACTTCGTCGTCGGCAAAGAGGATTTTCATTGTGGCTTGGTGATGGGGTTGGTAACCGTTCACGGTTTTTTGAGGAGTCTCACACGGAGACGCAGAGGCATGGAGAGGAGTGATGTTTGAAAACTTGTAACGGTTACGTCAGTGTCCATGCCGTGTGTAAAAAAGAACTGCTCGTAAACGCAAATCCGTGGACGCTTACGATTTATTTTTCCCCCGTCAGCGTTTTCGTCTTTTTTGGTGGCAGATAATTTTTCGCGGTGACAACTTTTTGACCAGTTTTTTCTTCAAAGTCATTGCACGCACGCTTGGCAATCGCGCCACCTTTGATCGCCGACTTTTTGTTTGCTGGCAAACCGACGGCGTTTTCGTTTTCGGCAATTTGGCGTGTGGACAATTCTGCCAATGCCGTGAAAATCAGTTCCGCCTCCGACATGTGGTCTCGCAAGTTTTGCGACTTCAAACCCTTCATGTTTTTGTGTTCCTTAACCGTTACTCCCGCCCATTCTTGATGAATGATGTTGGTCAACGTCGCAAACTCTTCGCCTTCTTGGACTTGATGGTCTTTCCAGTAGTCGGTCAACTTGTTGCGAGTTTCTTGCCCTGTCATCCGCTGCGTTATCCACTTTTCGCTTCGACCCAACTTTTGATACGTTGTGCGTGCGCGGTCAATCGCGGCAGAAGGGTCAGACATCTCTTGCATGCGTTCGTACCCAACCCTTGCCAACCATTGTTTTACAGGCTCGGCCTTCTTGCTAGGAACAGACTGAACTATACGCAACATCGTTTCTGCATCGGCACAATCGGTCAAGTATTTTTTGCCGTCCGCCGCCTCCAATTTCAGTTGTACGATATTTTCGTACAACTGACTAAACCCCTCATCGTTGACTAACTTCGATTTCAAATCACTCCAGTATCGCCGTGAATTATTGCTTTCGGTCAAAATTTCGATAATATCAATCACCGAAAAATACCACTTTTCCTGTTCCGCGTCGTACAGCGAACGGATTTTGTTTTTGTCGAAAAGTTTGATTGAAGTCTGTTTGGCGGTCATCGTTAGTTTTCCTTCGTTTCAAACAAAACCCGTTCACGCCACACGCCGGCGCAGACGGTTCGGGGACGTTGGTTTATCGTTCGATCCTTCGATTCTCGAACGCATCAAGTCGGTGTTCGTCTGTCAAGGTTCGCATTTGTACAATCGCCGTTTTGTTCAGCCGCGTCAGCCGCTCCGCTTGTGGCATTCCGTCGTGAATGAAGATAGCATTGATGCTCTCAAGATTCGACAGGCAGATCAATTGTGAAACGTCTGCATAATCACGGATGTTTCCTTTCTGCCCCGGATTTTCGATACGCCACATTTTCGCCGTCTTGCCAAACAGCGCCATGTTCAAAATGTCCGCTTCGCTGGCGTAAACAACGCTGATCTGCTGCGGTGTAAGCTCCGGCGGAACCAAGTTTTCCTTGATGGCGTCGGTGTGAATCCGGTAGTTGATCTTCGCCAAGTTACGTTTGATGTCCCAACCAAGTTGTCGAAGCTCTTCATCCTTGAGACGCTGAAACTCCTTGATCAGGTAGAGCTTGAACTTTGGCGATACCCAAGAAGCAAACTCAAAAGCAATGTCTTTGTGTGCGTAGGTACCACCATAGCGTCCCGCCTTTGCAATCAAGCCGCACGAATTGGTGGCTTCCGCCCACTGTTTGACAGAAATGGCGAATCGGTTCAAACCGGCGGCATTTCTAATTCCCTCGAATTCGATGGAATTGAAATTAGGGTTGTACATCTCCTCCCAAATACCGAGAAACTCCAGCGTGTTCTTGTTACGCAGCCAGCGTTCAATTAACGCCGTTCCATGTTCGTGGGAACGTACCATATCCGTCAGCGAAATGTAATCCTCATCGCGTACTGCAATGACGGCGATTTCTGTTTCCAACACGGTAATCTTGCTCATGGCTTTCACTCGCTTACAAAACCCGTTCACGCCACTCGCCGGCGCAGACGGTTCGGCTGTGTTGGCGGCAACGGTATGCACGTTTCATCGTGTGGAGTATCATCGTCAAAAGTTGTGAGAATTGCCGCCAGTGCGGTTCCGGGTTGTGGTGAAGTGTGCGACGCGGTGCAGTCGCCGTGACTGGTGTTTGGTACCGGTTCCGCAAGCGACTCGGTCGGTTCGTGGTCGGGTAAGTTCGAAGTGCGCCACCGCAAGTATGCCGGTAAAACAATAAGCGACATCACCATCGTACACGTCACACCAATCACAAGCACACGCCCCAAACTCTGAAGCCCTTGGTGCGACGCGAGCATCAGCGTTCCGAATCCGAGCATCGTCGTCAGCGAAGTCATGACGATACTCGTTGCCGTCGATGGCGAAAGCCGATACCGCCCGCGCTGAAGCCTTGCGTCGTGTACAATGTGAACGCCGTAGTCGATCCCGATCCCCAAAATCAGCGGGAGCGCAATCATATTCGCCGGATTGAGTGGGATGTCGAGCCAGCCGAGAATTCCAGCAGTTTGAACCGTTCCGATGATCATCGGAGCGAGGGCGAGAAGCGTGTCACCGACGCGACGCAAATCGAGAAACAGCAACAGACAAACGGCGACAAATGCGTAAGCGGCAGCCGTCGTGTAACCGCGCTGCATCTGGAGCGACGCCTCGTAAGTTTGTAGCGGACTCCCCGTCGCAGCAGGATCGATGTCGCGGATTTTGTGAACGAACTTTTCCATCTCGTCCATATTCCAAATGTCGGCCTTGGTGTAAATACGCATCAAGTGTTTACCGTTACGACTCACAAACCGCGAAACGAGCGGCGCGGGGAGGTCGCTGAACGTCGGTGCCTGTGGGCTGGCCATCTCGCGGATTGTGCGGAGCCGCGTGAGAACGTCGGTCGTTATGATAAATTGATACGCCGCAATCCGCTGCATCGCCGCCTCTTGCGGAAGCGATGTCAAGACGGTTTCAACGCGGCCAAGTCGCTCAACGAGCGGACGCGCAGACGCATCAGGCGTGAGTTGATAACGAAGTTGGCGGAGCACGTTTATCGTACCAGCGAGGTCGGGAAATGTTGCTTGCGGCGGTGTATCGGAGAGCGTCTTCAGTGTCGCTGCGATCTCGCCGATAGTTTGCGTCTTGTTCGGATCGGGGTCGGGGAAAAACGAAACGATTTCGTCGATGATAAGCTCTGGATACTTTTCCGCAAACTGCTTTTTGCGCTGGAGAAGTTCTTCGCGCGTGTCGGCTATCGAGAGAGCGAACCAAGTATTCTTGCCGCCAGATTCCAAGTTGAGCAAACGTCGTTCCCACTCCACGCTCTCTTCGCCTTCGGCGTGCAAGTTGAGGAGGTTGTGATCGTAACGGAGATGCTGTGCGCCGAACGCAAGCAGAGCAGTGCCGACAACGGTGACAACGAGAACAAATCGCGGAAACATAAGGAACGGCGCGATCCCGACTGTTACGTCAATCGGTTTGCCGTAGTGACGCGCCGGACGCGGCGCATCGACAAGCTGAATCATCGACGGCAGCAGAAATACCGCTGCCAAACAACACAGCAAGACGCCCACCGCAGAAATCATTCCAAGTTCGGCGATGCCAGTAAACTCGCAGCGTCCCACCCAGAAAAACGCCGCCGCCGTCGTTAACGCGCCGGTCACGACGCCCGGCCCAATCGAACGCGCCGCCTGAACAATCGCTTCCGTTGGTGATCGTTCGTCGCGGCGAGTCAGAAGATAACGCGAGATGTAGTGAATGCCGAAGTCGATCCCAAGTCCGATTAGGATCACTCCAAACGCCATACTCAAAATGTTGAGGTGACCGATCCCCAAAACCAAATACGCCATCGTCCAGCCGAACGCGATCATCAGTGAAAGTACCGCGAGCGTTGCGTGACGGAATCCGCCGAAACCGACAACGAACAAAAATCCGACGCCGATAAACGAGAGGATCGTGACGTTTGTCATCGAAGTTGACGTCTGAATCATCTCGTCATTTTCGATGACGATCATTCCAGTAATCCCGATTTCTGTAGCGGGAAACTGTTTTCGTGCTTCGGCGACGACGTGCCTTAATTCGCGGATCGATTCGGCGGCGTATGTGAACGAAGTGTTCTTCTTCTCCGGTGGCGGTGTGACGCGGAGCAGAATCATTCCGATGACGCCCTGCGGAGTTGGGAAGAGAAAGTGCGACGTTTCCTTCTGGCTGCACATTGCAACAACGTCGGGCGAGTCGTGCCATATTTCGCTCGCTGAAGTCCCCCACGGCGAGACGTAGTTGCGTGCAAACGCATCGCTGCTCGTTGGCATTTCTGTCGTGCCGAGTGTGTTGACGAGTGAATTTGTGAGTCGTTCGAGGTCGCGTGGAGTCTGCTGAAGTTGCTGGAGTTGCCAAGGTGGGAAGCGGTCTGCGGCGACAGTACCGGCGTCGAGTTGTCCTTTGATTTGTGTGCGTGCCAACATCATTCCGATGAGCGACGGGAGCGACAAACAGGTCGAGTGACCGTGCGTCATACGCGACGACTCGCCGACAAACTGGGCGAGCGTGTTCAGTTCTGGATTCGGCAAATAGTGCAACGCCTTGTGACGAATCGCCGACAGATCGACGCCTGAAAGAACGCTTCCGAACGTCTTCGGATTTGCGATGAGGTCGTCTTGGAGGGCGTTGAGTGCCGGGATTACGTCGGCGTTTGTGTCGCCGCTGACGACGACGATTACTTCATCGTCGTCGCCGAACTCTTTCAGATAATCGAGCCAGAGTCGATTGAATCCGCTTTCGGGATTGATCAGATCGAGACGATTTGTTTTGAGTTTGAGGTGCCCGAGCGCAAGGAGTCCGCCCGCAACGGCGATGGCGACAGAAATCGCGACGACGGCGACCGGACAGCGCACCGCCAACCGCGCAAGCAGCGCAAGCGGGAGCGACAACAACGATGGTTCGCGTGGAGTTTGTGACATGCGGCGGAATGATATGAAATCACGCCAGTCACGGCAAGGGCGAATTCCATACGCGACGCCATGTCTCCCAAACCTCTCAAGTTGCGCTGTTTGTCATCAGCGCGACCACACACATCTTGCCAGCTTCTATTCGATTTGACACATTTTTTCGAGTTCCGTTATCGGCAGTTTCCATTTTTTGTACGTCTTGACCGTGCCATCGGCGAAGAGGACGTGAAACTCGGTCGGGTGATAACAGCCGATCACCGGCTTGTGTTGCGGATTGCGTTTGTCGAAATCGTAGTAACTTTGACCGTCATTCGGTTTGTTCAGTTCGGGTGGATAGATGGCGGTTTTGAAGTCTTGTGTCGAAAAGTCTTCGGGACCCATCCACGAAACCGGAGGCCACGCTTCGATGAGTAACACTACCTCGCTCGGTTTACGCTTGAACGACGAAAGCGATTTCCCCGCCGCCGTACCGTCACCGACTACCAACTTGTAGATGGATGTCGGATCGTCGCTGGCAAACGGCACGTTCGGACAATGGAAAACATACGGCTTGAGTTGGTGAAACTGCTGGTTGTATTCACTGTCGCACGGTTCGTCGAGGCGGATGTCTCGGTGTAGCGAATAGTTCTCAAGGAACGGCAGAATGAGCGTCCGCCAACTGTGGAGCGGTTCACCGTTTTCATCGACGGTGTACGCTGGCGGAAACGAACCGTATTTGTCGTGATAGTTTCGCAACGCTACGCCGAGTTGTTTCATCTTCGCAATACACCGCGCACACCTTTGGCGTTCGCGTGACGGCGAAATGTTTGGGAAAATTAACAGAAAGAGGGTGCCGATAATTGCGATCACAATGCACAGTTCGAGTAGCGTGAATGCGTTTCGCTTTTTCATAAGTTGCCTCGTGATTTTTCAGTGTGGATGTACCAGTTGTTGATCGCCTTGCCCAAACGCAGGTGTGACTTGGATTCAATCTGCATCACCAAAATGTCGCGGCTCCAACCATTCTCGATGGTTTTGTTGACGTGCCAAAGCCTCTCTTCTGGTTTTTTACTTTCTGTAGGATACGAATGATGTGTCCCCACGGCAATAGTGAAACAAGCTGTTTCACTATTGCTGGTTCGGGGTAGGCTTCGGCGAAAGAACGCATGAACAGCAGGTTTCTCGTTCCCAAGCCGGTCATGTCGGGAAAGGCAATAGTCAAGTCGTGCGAGAGTCGGTCGATGACTTTCGCACCCCAACCTTGTTGTCGCTGGCGTTCCAGAATCGCTTGACCGATGTCCCAGTAGAGCAGCACCATCGCAGCGTTGGCGGACAGAGTTACTCGCAACCGCTCCGTGCGGATTCGAGCCTTCAGCGCATCGAGTACGGCGGCATAGTCGGCGGGGACCACGCTTTTGTCCGGTGGCAAGGGGAACATAGCATCACCACGACGACGTCCCCGCGATTTGCGATCTGATTCACTCATGATTCAGCATTCTATCCACAAAGTCATGAACGTCTAGTAGGCGGATCATGTGAATCCTGCGGCTCTTTTGAAAGTTGGATCGGTAGCTTCGCGGATGAGTATGCTTGTCTCATTGATTGTTGCAAACAACACGATTGAGAGAAAAAATAGAACAGCCGACACCAAAGAAAGCAATACGGGAGGTTGCTCCGGTTCCGCAACGGAAAAAATGCAAGCCGCCACCCACGGCAGAGCGGTGCCGAAAACAAAACCCAGCCCCAGCCACTCCCCAAATATAGGCGACAAATGAACTGGTACACCAGCTACATCAAATGCCACTACGAATCCCCACAGGTAAAACATCAGCACCGCCGATGCGATACACCCGATAAGGATTCCACTCCACCAGTCGCCGGAGAAAATCACCGAGTGACCGAGTTTGTCCACCGCTCCATACGAAAGCAGTGTCAACGTAGCAACCGTGTCGATGGCGATGCCAGCAATCAAAACCTTTCGCTTGATACGCAGCGTATTAATCCGTTGAACGTCGGGAAGCGGCGGATGTAGGTGAGTGGATTCGCTCATTGTTGTTTTTCAGTGTTGACGTGCGTCATAGCGCGTGCGCGACGAATGGCGCGTCTGCTCGCGGCTTGGTTAGTTACGATTTGGAAGCGGTTTACTGGACATACAGAGACCAGTCACAACCAGAACGATTATTCACATGTAAAAAAGAATGATCGCGTAAATTGACACGAGAACGGCAAACACAATGTGCGAACTCCCTTTTCTGTCTGCGGGAAAACGCTTGTAAGCTGCTTGCGGACAAAGTTGGCCAATCAACGCATATACCACCCCTGCTAACAAAATGACAACCGCACAAAACCGACGCTGAACAACACAAAGAGACACAACAATTCCATTCATTGGCTCTTGCGGCAACTCATCCACGTTGAGTTTCGAGAACATGCGGTTCAGAAGTGTCTGGGGCTTTTCTGGTTTGTCTTTCGGCTGAAGCAATCGACACGAGAAGTTTGCAATGTCAAAAACCACGACGCTTTTCGGGAAGTAAAACTCCACAATCGGCGACGCAACCAACGAAACCGAAAACGATAAAGCGATGACATAAAAGAAGCTGGCATACCAGAATCGCCGTTCCCAAACCCGTTCTTTTTTGACGGCAACGCCGGTCATACTTTCGATCTCGTACCCATGACGTTCAAGGTGTGCGATAGTGTGTCTGACCACATCGTTTTTTGTGGCACTGCTTGCGTTTTCGGTGTTGTTTACAGTCTCGATTTCGTTGAGCAACCGTGAAAGTTTACGGCGTTCGAGGATTTGCAAAACAATCGGAACCGCAACGAGTATCAACACACCGCACGCTAACAGCGACAATCGCCAGTCACCCGTACCGCACAACAAACCCCAACCGAGTACCGCAAACATCGGAACACCACAACCGAGTGCCTCGCATCCCATCGCCTTACTATCGTAGAGCGAGGCAAGCGTCTCCGCCAGTTTCGCGTCTGTTGCCGATGCCGCGTCCGCTGACGTTTTGGTGTCGTTGGGTAAATCTGTCATCGCTCTACTGGACTTGTTCTGAAACGTTAATTGGGTGTGCTTGGTGTCAACCGGCAGTTCCACCGGTGGGTTTACACCCGCCGCTCGCCAGTGAGGCACGCACACATCTTGACAGCTTCTACTCGACTTGACACATTTTTTCAATTTCTGATACAGGCAATTTCCAGTCGTAATACGTCTTGACCGTTCCGTTGGCGAACAATAGGTGAAGTTCGCGTCCGTGTTCGCCACCGAAGATTTTGCGTTTTGTAAACGCCTTGTCGTGTTCGGCTTGATAGGTTTCATAAACCAGATCGATATTGTCACGCGAAATCGCCGTTGGGAAATCGGATTCCTGAAAATCGTTCGGACTCATCCACGGAACTGGCGGCCAGACTTCAACGAGTAGGACAACTTCGTCAGGACGTTTTTTCAGTTGTGACAACGCAGTTCCTTCGGAATTGCCGATTGTTTTCGCTCCGATGACCATCTGATAAACGGTCTTTGTTGTTTCGTTCGGCGTGTCCGGGCACCCATAGACACTTGGCATGTTGTTGTAAAACGGGTTGCCGCCTTCGGGATCGTGTGTTATTGGAATGTTGAGTTTCTTGTGAAATTGTGTGTTGTACTCGCTGTCCCACGGCTCGTCGAAACGGATTTTATCGTAGACGGCTTTCCACTTTGGCTCAAAGTCTCTTGCCTCTTTGTCGAAAAACGGCAGAATTAACGTTCGCCAACTGTGAAGCGGTTTGCCATCGGCGTCTACGGTGTAAACGGGTGGAAAGGAGCCGTATCTATCGTGATAATTTTTTAGCGCGACCCCAATTTGCTCCATCTTCGATTTACACCATACACACCTTGCGGCTTCTCTTGAACCCTGAAGTGCAGGGAGCAACAGTCCCATAAGCATCAAAATGACAGCAAAAACTACGAACAGTTCGATACACGTCAACGAGTTTCGTTTTGTCATAAGTTGCCTCGTGATTTTTCAGTGTTGCGAGAATTTGGCGCGGGGCGTCAACGGCAATTCACCACTCTTTCGGCGCGAACGATTCGGAGTGTGTGATCGTTGTACCTGCGTCAGTTGCGAGGATTGTGAAACGTCCCATTGGCAGGCGGAATGAAGCGTACTCGCGCAATGACGCAGAATAAACAACCAACGCCAAACAGCGTCATTGCGGCGGCTCGCCGCTTCGCGGCGCAATAATACTGCCGCCTCAATTCCGCCTGAAATTAGTCGAGCGACAATGTTACCGCCCGACCACAGAACGTCAAGCTAGACCAGCAAGACTGCAAACGACGACAACAGCAAACACGACCACCGCGACAGCGACGAGCAGTATCGCAATCGTCGCGGGCGCGGCGTGCGACCACGTTGTTGTCAAACACACCGCACCATCACGCCGCTCGTTATTTTCTATCATGATGGGCGGCAAACCGCTTAGCGCAATTGCACACGACGGCGAGTTACGGTCGTAAAATACGATATGCGTTTCTGCGGTGAGTTTTTCTGCATCTAGCGACGATGCGTATGTGGCGTATTCCTCGCCATCGACTTCGTAACACAACATTGCCTTATAGACGAAGCGATCATTTAGTTGGAAAGATGTCTTTTGAACTTTGGTCTGCCGCGCGAATGTCGTTTCGCCGTAACGGAGCAGCTGGACGGTACGCCGCCCAGAAATAAACGCACGAACCGTGGTCATCAGTCCTGATGTGGCGAACAAACCGCCGTTGATACCGAAGACCAAAAAGAAGAGCAAACTGCCCGCTCCACCACTGGTAAGGTACAGTTTCTCAAGGCGGTATTTGTCGCGTGAGCGTTCGAGTGGTACAACGTCGCCCGACTTGTACACACCTTCAAACCCGTATGACGTTCCTTTTGCATCACCGCGAAAGTGGTAGGCGTAAATGCGGTGACTTTTTCCAAAGGGAGACGTTCTTCTACAGGCGTTCGTTTTTTCAACGGAGACGATGGTCGCTTCGCCCGCTGGTTGCCACTTTCGCGGAATGGTGCCGTCCGGTGTGATGTTGGACACGCTGACCATTGTCGCCAGAAGTCCGATGATACAGAAAGGCGGACCGAGCCATGCGGCGTGTTCCACACCCAAGAGAAGTGCGTTGCGAAGTGTTAACGTGATTTCGCGCGGCGGCAGACCGAAATTGGCAAGATCGTGGAGCATGGTGTTCATTTTGGAGTTTCTTTGTTTTTGTACAAATCTGGAACTTCAAACTGGTCCAGATAAGTCTTCAATGCGAAAGTGTTTCTCGCACCACGTCCAGTATTCTACGAAGTCAGGGTTCTACAGATATTCTTTCCTCGAACGGGGAAAGGAGTTGCGCTATCGTTGAGACGTTTTTCTTTTTGTGTCCAATTTTATTGTTTTTTCTTTCGTTTGACGGTATGTTCCAACGACAGAACGGCAAGATTGAGGCGAAATGTTGTTTCGCTTTCGCTCGATACAACTTCGTCCCCAAGCAAATCTGTAAAGATTTCGCCGCTTTTTTGTAGCAAAGATTTTTGCTGCGTCTGGTCTTGCGTTTTCCCCAATGCAGCCACCGTCCGCGAAAGTTTTCGTAAGTTAGCGAACGCTTCAACAATCGAAATCGTCGTCGCCGTTGCAGTTTTACCTTTCAATATCGTCGCCAACATGTACGCCCCTTTTTCCGTGAACGCACGCGGAGGAGCCGACGAAAACTTGAGTTTTTTGAGGTGGTCAAAACTTTTGACCACCTCGTCTTTCTCGGTAGCGGTCAATTCCCAAACATATCCTACTGGAAACTTGTCGGGATTGTTTTTGATGGCTTGATTGATCGCCTTCGTCGGCACTCCGTAAAGCAATGCTAAATCGGAATCGAGAATCACTTCTTCATCGCGCAACGTGACGATTTTCTCCTCGACGCCACCAAACGTCAATGCGCTTTCGTTTACAGTAGACTTCACAGCCGTTTTCGCGGTTGACTTCATTGTGTCATTACCATAAGTGAAGAGACAAGTACTTTGACGTTCTTCAGCACCAGTTATTCGTTGACGGCATTTGTCATCGGTCGGACATCGAGTCGCATTCCGAGAGCTTGCACGATCTTCAGCACCGTTGCGAACTGCGGCTTCTTGCCGGGGGTAAAAACTTTGTCGAGACTATCGCGTTCTAAACCGGCGTCTTTGGCGAGTTGCGTCATGCCACGCGCACGCGCGACGTTACCAAGTGCACGCAAAAATACCGCCGGATTCGTATCCGCCGCACTCACAGCAAGATACTCGACTATCGTCGCCTCGCTATCAAGATAACGTGATGGATCAAACTCGTGAATCGTAATCATGACTTGCCTCCTTTGAACTGTCGCCATAGAACTTTGGCTCGCGCGATGTCACGACGCTGTGACTTCTTGTCGCCACCGACGAGCAAGAGGTAAACACATTCCCCTTCTCTCGCATAATAGACGCGATAACCTGCCCCGAAGTGGATTCGCATTTCCGACACGCCTTCGCCCACCGCGTTACAATCGCCGAAGTTTCCTTCAGCGGCAGCGTCAAGACGCGAAAGGATACGCACCAATCCCTTCTGATCGCCGAGACGATCAAGCCAAGCTGTGAACTCATTGGTCGCACGAAACGTATTCATTCGCAAGATTTTATCCCGCAAACGTGGGCTGTCAATGAAAGGACGTAACTATGACGTGCTCCGGTAAAAACTGGCGCAAAAGTGCTATTCGATATGGGACATTTTTTCTAGTTCGGCGATTGGGAGTTTCCATTTTTTGTACGTCTTGACAGAGCCGTCGGCGAAGAGGACGTGGAACTCGAATGCGTGATAACCACCAAGAACCGGTCGATTGTGGGGATTGCTTTCTTCAAAAGTTATGTAGTCTTGACCGGCTTTGCGTTTTTCTAGTTCGGGCGGATAGATGGCGGTTTTGAAGTCGTCGAGCGAAAAGTCCGCGGGACTCATCCACGGGACCGGTGACCACGATTCCACAAGTAACACCACCTCGCTCGGACTACGCTTGAAAGAAGACAACGACAGCCCAGCCGCCGTACCAGCACCAAATACCAACTTGTAAACAGAAGACGATGTTGTAAAAGGCGCGCGGGGACAACGAAAGTCCTGTCGCATGCGTTTGTGAAACTGCTTGTTGTGTTCGCTGTCCCACGGTTCGTCGAGGCAGATTTCTTGGTACAAATCGTTCTGCCCAAGAAACGGCAGAATGAGCGTCCGCCAGCTATGGAGCGGTTCACCGTTCTCATTGACAGTGTACGCTGGTGGAAACGTCCCGTGCGCAGCGTGGTAACTGCGCAAAGCTACGCCAAGTTCCTGCATCCGCAAGACACACTGCTCACTCCACACTCACTCGTACGGTAGCGGAGCTGCGGGGATAAGGAGCACGCAGATCGCGCCGATAATGGCGATCACGATGAGCAGTTCAACCAGCGTCCATGCGTTTTGGTTCGGCATAAGTCACCTCGGAGTTTTCAACGGGAAATGGAATTGATGGAAAGTTGCGTGAACGATTAGCGGGCATCCAGTTTTTCGATTCGCTCCCGTAGCGGCTGAAGCGCATTTTCGAATTCGTCCATTTGAGCATTGATTCGCTGGATAGCTTCATTGGCGCAGTCAACATCCGCTTGCTTTGGCGCAAAGTTGGCAAAAAAGAAGAGGGGGAACAAGGTAAAGAAAATCAGAGGTACCGCGAGAAGTACCAAAAAGACGGTTGTCAAAACCCGTAGCCACGAAAACGGCTTTGCAACCGGTTCGCTCTCCAGCTTTTTCAACATTTCGGAAACGTATTCCGAAGCAGGTTCTTTGTCCATTTTAGTCACCTATGGCGTTCTCTTGTTCGGAAATCCAGTTTTTCAATTCTTTGCACCGCTGTTCCAACGCGTCAACGGTTGTTTCCAACGCATCTCGCCTTGACCTCAATCGCTGAACATCATATTCCACCTGTTCCCACTGATGTCTCACATGATCCTGTTTTCTTGACGTCGCAACGCCAATCAGCAGGAAAAATATGCAGACAATAACCGTTAGAATTCTTTTTCGTGTCATGGCAATGCTTTTCTATAAAATTGTATTGACTCGTGTGTCATCAAAGCGAGCGACCCTCCAAGGAAACCGAAAATGCAATCTGGAGTATTGCCGGAACCATCAATGATGCCCGCTGCTTGAAATATCTCCCAAGAGGTATTCAAAACCACCGGGAAAAAACACCAGAAAACTTGCTCCGCCTGACTGTGGCGCGAGTCTCTCCAAATAGTCAACAAAATAAGCGTCCATGAAAAGCACCAGATGCCACTCGGAAATCCTTCGTCGAGAAACGCGATCTGTTTCAGTCGCAACATGTTTTCGGCGAATCCTGCTGCGATTGATGCCGAAACATAACGAAAGAATGACTGACAATGGAATGAAGCGACATTCTCCGCAGATCGATTGAAGGCATAAAACGGCACGCTCATCGCTAAGACAAAAAGAGCCAGCGCAATGCAAACCGCGTCGGTCTTGCGAATTTCGGCAAACCGACACCGAACCGGATCGAGAGATTCTTGCTCATTCGTGTACGTCATCATTTTCGTTGCCTGCGCGTAACGTGCTTTGGTAAAAACGAACAGCAATTTTTTCCCCTACGCAGGAATTGTTGCTTCCCGCTGGGCAAAGTTGGATTTTCTTGCGTCCGGGTTCTACAGATATTCTTCCACTAGCGCGGAAAGAAGTTGCGATAGCGTTGAGACGTTTTTGCGCTTCGCGTCAAACCGGCGGGAAGAGAAAAAACTCTCGCAAAGAATACGCCATAACCAATGCGGCGTCCAACGCGAGTGGACAACGTGGACGCAGTGGACTGCGTGGACGAAATCCAAAATGTCCACAGCGGCAACGACGGTTAGAGTCCACCAGCTTCGAGCCTGTTGCGCCAGTCGTTATTCGGTTTCTTCGTCGGCTTCCATTTTTTTGGATCAAGCGTCGCAAGGACTTCCGCGATTTGCCGATAGACTTCGCATTCGCTCATCAGTTTTCCTTCTTCGCAAACGGATTCGTGGTGCCATTGGTCGATAACCATGATTTGAGGCAAATCGTCGGGAAGGCAAGCTCGAAGTTCTTCTTCCGTCGCGCGGAACAAGTCCGGATTTCTTTCATCCAGGAGACGAGTCAATTCAACGATACCAATGGCAGCCGGATCATTCAAATCAATCTTGTGTTTGCGATAGAGCTTTGGATCACGATGAAGCGGCACTTCAGTTTCTCGAACCGTGATTGTTTTCGCGTTGGTTGAAATGTTTTCAAAGTCATCGCAAATACTGTCCGTATGAAAAAGTTCGATGCTTTTACCGTTGGAAACGTAGGCGTTATTCAAGCCAGCACGCTCAAGGTTTTTGAGGCAGTTGCCGAAATAATGGAGTTCAATACTAACCCGCTGCCCCCGATTTTCGTACCCGCTTTTTTCAAAGACAAATGCCCATCGGTTCTCGTCACCAAACAAAGTAATTCGACTTCCGGCTGTGTAGAAGTAGCCGTGTTCCAAGTCCGGCATGAAACGATACGGATTGTCGGAATCGCTGTCCAGTTCGTCAAGAATTTTTTGAGCCCGTTTCGATATTACCACTTTCTTTTTCTTCTTCGGCTGTTCGCCGGGAAGATAACCGTCACGCACACATTCGGCACCGTATCCATTTTCCAGTCTTCTTAAATCCTGAAAAATCATTTCTTCCGATAGACCGTATTTTGCCGCAATTGCTTGACGTTTTTTGGATCCCATTTTGATGATTCGCTCGTCAAACTTGCGGTCGTACTCCCTACAATACTCTTGATACTTTTCATAGTCAAAAACGAGTCCATCAAGTACAGGCAGGTATTTTTGAAAAGGTATAACTTCGCCGGGCTTGCATGTGTCGCCAACATGGACAACCAATGTAAAGTCTTGAAAATCCAAAGCAAAAATAAACTCATGCCATACTGTCCGAGACGAAAGTTCGCTTTGCTGCTCGTTAAAACCAGCCGCTATGCAGCCTTCTGTATTGGGAACAGGCAATTCATAAACGATAAGATTGCGTTTGAATTGCTTGAGTACCGTCTTATACCCTTTCATTGGCGCAACGTTGATGGAATAGCCGCGAGAATTCTTTGAATATCCCCATCCACGATTCTTAAAGGATACCTCGGCAGGAAAACCTTCCGGAGTTTCAAATGAAATGATGTCATCAGTGTATCGCATCTGCTATTCTCCGTTCACGATTTGTTCGTCGGTCTTATTATACCGCCCGCCCCATACATTGCAATCGCTATCGTTTGCCGCGGATTTCTTTTCTCGTCGAGCAAACGCGCTAACATTCGCGGCGTTCAATGTCAGTGGACAACGTGGACTGGGCGGACGAAATACAAAATGTCCACCGCGTACACGATGACAACGACGACAACAAAAACAACGTGCGGAATCATACCACGTTTTCGCGGCAGAGTGAAGGGAACATTGCAAACATTTCTCCGCTTGACAAAATAGCTCGCTGTGATAGAGTGGAACCCGTTGGTTAGTAGCGGTGCGTGTCAACGAACGTCAAACATTGTGTGTTCAAAATGTCGTCATTTTCTCACGAACAAGCGGAACGGTTTATCGAGCACTTGACCAAATGTCACAGTTGGTACAAGCACATTCCGCTATTGGAAGGTTCGGAGTTTTTCATCGTTATCGATCCGAACGCCGGACGGAACTACGCCGAGGTTCACCCTTGCTTGCCGTTCGGAAACTCACAAGAGGCGTACCAAAAGGCTTTCGGTCTTTTGAATTATTATCACAATTGTGGTGCGGATGATTTATATTTTTCCGACTGCCATGATTCGACGAGTCGCCCCGACGAACCTCTGCAACGGCAAGATATTGTTCGACGTTTTCCTCACCACCAGACCACTCGCTTGTTTCCTTACATCTCTTGGGAGTTTTCGGATGTTTTGACTATTTGGAACGAAGGAGTCGATAAGATCGTCCAAGGATTTGAACACGAAAGCAAAGGCGAACTCATCCGACTGCGGGACGCAATTTTACACCAAAATCGTTTTTGGCAAAACGAGATGTCCGACGATGAACGTCAGAAATATGATGGCAACAAACTAGTTACCGTGAACCAAAATCAATACAAACTGCTTGAAGACACTGTTTCAGATATTCTCAATATGATGAGAACAGTCGAAGTCGAGAAAATTCGTCGAGCAGTGGAAGAACTCCAAGATGATTGACACGTTCAAAACACAGTGAGAGGTGCGAACAGGTCGGTTATTTGTGAGGTCAGTGCCCCCAAAAATCCGCAGCCCCAAAGGGACGCAAGAACCGTTGAACGCAACTCGCCCCAATTCTTGTGCTCCTTTGGGGCTTTCTGGATTTTGGGTCTCCGTACTTTTACGTCTAGGAAACTCAGCCAACTGCTCAACGCTCTGGGTTATAGCAGAGGAGTGTAGGTGGACTGCCATCGCCATCGCTTCTTCCGAACGGATAATAACCGAACTTATATGCTTTTAGAAGCAACTCTGTCGGCGCAAAACGACGACTGAGGGTTAATACTCTAGCTTGGATGATTGCCGCAATATGCCCTGACACCGTTACTCTGATGTGACTCAAAAATGATACTTTTGAATCGCTTGATTTCCATTTATACGGAAGTGAATCGACAAAATCAATTTCATTTTGACTCCTATCTGCAATACCGACAATTTTTGCGATAGAGTTTTCTACAAACGCATCTTGATTTTCTGGAAAATAATAAGAAAGTCCATTGTAAGCCCGTGCCACCACGCTGATTATAAAATCATCTAAAACGGTGTAAGGGGTCTCGTCTTTCACGGTGGAAACAGCGTCAATCAGCTCTTCTAAAGGACAAATACGTCCTTCTAAAACAGTGCGGTCCGTATCTATCGAAAAACTATGTGCGATTTCATTTCCCCTTAAAAACGAATGGGATTCTACGACTTCCCGTACTTCGTTTATCAGGTCTTCCAATGTTTTGAGAATTTGCATGTCGTTCATTGATCTCACCTTTTCGTGTTGACCTTCCCTACGTTTTCTGAATAGCATTGTGACGACAATCGTCACGTTGCCATTTGTCAGACTTTTTGGAGTTCATACAAGGCACGGAGAGGCCAGAACGCGGAACACGCGGAAAAACGGAAAACACGGAATTCAGAACTTCCGCGTCTTTCCGTCTTTCCGCGTTTTCCGCGTTAAAACTCTTCTTCGTGTCTTCGTGTGAGGCTCCTCAAAAATCCGTGAACGCTTACGAACCAGCTTTCATTGTAAGCGTTCACGGATTGTTTTACCATTTGGTGTGAATACGGCGTGTTTTCGCCCCAACGTGGCAGTAAGAACACGAAGCGTAAGCGAGTGCCAAGTGGTAGTCGTGAACGTAACCAGTTACTCCGCTGAAATGCCGGTTACGTTAGCGGCTGCCATTGACGTGTTATGATTCAGGGCACTCGCTTACGCTTCGTGTTCTTATTGTGTGCTCGGCTGCACTTACCGCCGGTTATTAAAATGGCTGCCCCGTCGGGGCAAAAACAAGCTGCGTTCACGACAAATAGTAAAACAATCAGTGAACGGTTACTTTGATTTTAAGTCCGATTCACACATTCGGCAAGAGGTGTGTCGCGCGGTTGTACCTACCGGTCAATCCACTAACAAGTTTCAGATGGGGATTCTAGCGGAATCGCAGTTCAATTTTAACCACGAAAGTCACGAACAACTTCACGAAAACTCACGAAAGGCTGTTCGTGTATTTCGTGCGGATTTTCGTGTGTTTCGTGGTTAAATTTACCACAAAGCCACGAAGAAGAGTTTTAACGCTGAAAACGCGGAAGGACGGAAAGACGCGGAAGTTCAGAGTTCCGCGTCTTCCGTTTTTCCGCGTGTTCCGCATTCTCTCCTCTTCGTGCCTTCGTGTGAGGAAAAAGAACTACTTGTTAGCGGTCTGCATGAAATGTCCGCGCCCCACTTCCGCCCGTGGCGGAAGCTACTACAATGCCGCGATGGAAATACGTCTATCACCGCGTTTTAAGTCTTGGTTGGTTTTTGCCGTCAAGATTTTGATTGCGCTTCTTGTTGTCGGGTGGATCGGTTTTGAACTGCATCGCTCGTGGGGAACGATTGTCAAGCACCAGTGGCGTCCGCAGATCGGGTGGCTCGTCGTGGCGGCGGTCTGTTATCTTGCGGCGTGGATTCCAGCGGCGTTTTACTGGCTCTCGCTGCTGAAACTCTGGGGGCAAACCGTTCCGCTGTCGCGTGCGATGCGCGCGTACATGATCGGCCACTTGGGGAAGTACACGCCGGGGAAGGCGATGGTTGTCGTACTCCGTGCGGCGATGGTGAAGTCTGAAACGTCGCGTGCGAGTGTCGCGGCGGCGGCGGTGTTTTACGAAACTTTCATGATGATGGCGACGGGGAGTCTCCTATCGACGTTCATCATCTTCTTCGCGTTCGCAAACGAACCGCAGTGGCTCGGACTCCTCGCCTGTTCGCTTGCGATGGTTGCGATAAATGGCGGCGTGACAATTCCGGCGTTCTTCCGTTATGCCGTGCTGCGACTCGGTGTCGGGCGCGACGACGAAGCGGTGCAGCGCGGCCTCAATTCACTCGGACTCAAAACGATGCTCGTCGGCGCAGCGAGCATGAGTGTTGTGTGGGTCGTTCTCGGCATAAGTTTGTGGGCGACGATTTGCGGGATGGGAATTCACGTCGGCTCGCTCGCCGAAACGCTTCCGCGTTTTACAGCGGCGATGGCACTCTCGATGGTGACAGGTTTTGTGGCGATGATGCCGGGCGGACTCGGTGTCCGCGAGTGGGTACTGGCACAACTCTTGACGCTCTACTTCGCCGGAATGACCGACGACCAGCGCGGCGGCCTCGCTCCCGAAACGATTGGCATCATCATCGCCGCTGTTCAGCGAGTCATTTCAATTCTCGCCGAGATCGCGCTTGCTAGCGTTATCGAAGGCGTTTATCGCTGGCGCGGTGGGCGGTAGAGTTTTTGCCAAGACTACCCGTTTACGGTTTTCAAGTAGCGCCTCGCTAGTTGGTAGTTCTTTTTTCTCACACAAAGGCACGAAGCTCACGAAGGAGAGTATCCGCAGATTTCACGCAGATTTTGATACGAAGTTTTAACCACGAAACACACAAAAATCTGCGAAAATCTGCGGCATCTGCGGATTCACATCCTCTTCGTGCCTTTGTGCCTTCGTGTGAGGCTCCTCAAAAATTCGTGAACGCTTACCGCCAAAATGGTCAAGATGGCGCAAGGCCGAGCATCACGACGTTTATCCCCGAACCGATTCCGAGTAGTGCGATGCGGTCGGTGTCGGTGGCGAAGCCGGATTCGATTCCGAGTGCCGCCGCGGTCGGGAGTGCGACGCTGCCGGTGTTGCCGAGAAAGTCGAGGGTCGCGTAGTTGAGCGACGATGAAAGACCGAGACGTTCAAACAAAAGTTGTTGATGCGCCTTGCCGACTTGATGACAAAACGTCTTGGTGATGTCGCTTGCTGACCAACCGACCTCTATCAAAAAGTTTGGAAACGTCTCCGCCGCCGCCGCGACACCTTCGTTCAACAACGATTCCGAATCGGTCTGCATCAGCGGACGCATCGTGTCGCCGCCAGATTGATCCGTGTCGCTCTGGCACAGGTGACAGAACTCCGTCTTCGCCCGCACCGCGCCGCCGACGAGTCGTCGTTGTCGCCGCGCGAGCCGTTCGTTTGTAAGCAAAACCGCCGCGCTCCCAGAACCAATCGTCAGCGATGCGAAGTCTTTCTTGATGCTTTGGCGGTCGAGCGACGTGTTTGTGTTGAGGTAATCAATCGTCGATTCCATCAGCGAACGACTACTCTCCGAGCCGACAACGATTCCAACCTCAATCTGTCCAAGCTCGATCATATTTGCGACGTGAATCATCCCCGTCAAGATTCCGAGACACGCATTTGAAACATCGTAAACGCAGCACGTCGCCGGAAGTCCCGCTTGCTGGTGAACGCCGCACGCGGTCGCTGGTTCGAGAAAGTCGCGGCAGACCGATGCGTGAACGAACGCACCAATCCGCGACGTTTCAACGCCAGTTATGTCGATCAGTTTTTTGACCGTGCGAACACTCGCCGACGTTATCGTCGTCCCGCGCGACCAAAGACGCCGTTCGCGTATTCCAGTCATGAGTTCGAGCCTGCCGTGCGGCAGACGCAAACGTTCATAGACCGGCGCGAGACGCTCTTCAAGCTCAACCGTCGTGACGACCTCTTCTGGAAGCGTCGCGGTGAATGTGTCAACGAAAACTTTTGTGTAACGCATTTGTGGAAACCCCGCAGCATGAATTGAGTTGTCCGCAGATTGCGCAGATTCACGCAGATTATTGCAGCGAAGTTTACGAGCAGTTCTTTTTCTCACACAAAGGCACGGAGGCACGAAGAGGAATAAAACTTCAAAAACTCTTCGTGCCTTTGTGCCTTCGTGTGAGACTCCTACTAGAAAAATCTGCGAAAATCTGCGCAATCTGCGGATTCACGCCGTCTTTGCGGCCTTGATTGCGGCGACACGTTCGATCTCCGACGCGATGCGGCCAACCGACATTTCAAGAATATCTGTCTGGTGATCGGTGACGTCGATTGTTCGGTCGAAGTAAAACCACGCTGTCCCCAAGATCGACGTCGATGACGAAACGGGGACACACACCGCTGTCGGAAACGGTTCGGGCGATTGCCACGTTTCTTGCAAGTAATCTTCGTTGATTATCACGGCGTAACCGAGCATCGCTTCGAGGTCGGCAGCGGCATCGTAAAGCGGACGCGGCGGGTCGAGGAGGCGTTCGGTCGGCAGTCCAACACTCCCACGCAAGACGAGAAGCCGTTCGGTACTCTGGAGAATGTAAATCGCACCTGCACTTGCGCCGACAAGTCGCACCGCCGTTTCAAGCTGCTGCTGAATCATTCCAGAGAGACGCTGTTCAGCAGTCGAGATCGTCGGCAAACGCGACGGAAGCGCAAGTTGACCTTGCGCTTCGCGGAGTTTTTCGGCGTAGTTATAAAGGTCTGCGAGGAGCGACGCAAACGAATCACAACAACGCTCCGACGATGCAACGCTCCGCGCATCTGAATTCTTGCAAAGAGCGAGGTGTGCGACGGTGCGACCGCGTTCATCGTCGCGTGGCGATGGGAGCGTGACCGGATAGATTGCGTCTGCGTTATCGGGGATTGTTCCGCCGGCGCGAACGAGTGTCAATTCACAATCGAGACGTGTCTCGAAGAGACGAATGAACTCGGATACGCTCCCCAGCGACGGCGACGAATCAACCGTAAAAAGCTGGCGTGCAGACGGAAACTCTCGTAGATGCTGTTGATAAAAATCGGACGACATTGGGACATTCCACGTTGTTAGAATAACGAGACATCTTGCAGCAATCCGTGCCAGCACTCTCCCTCACAAATGATGAATCGGAAAGTGCGTGCATCGTTGGGGAGAGAATCTGGGCGCGACCCGATTGTGCCAGCTATAGCGAGCGGCGAAAGATTAGCGGCAAGCAAACGAGAACCGCTTCAATCGGTAAGAACGACCTCGGTTCCCCAAATCGTTTAGGTTACACAATTCACCGTTTTCGTAACTGTACTTTGTTTTTGAGGAGCCTCACACAAAGGCACGAAGGCACAAAGAAGAATTTTAACGCGGAAAACGCAGAAGGACGGAAAGGCGCAGAAGTTCTGCATTCCGCGTGTTCCGTTTTTCCGCGTGTTCCGCGTTCTCTCCTCTTCGTGTACTTCGTGTGAGAAAAAAGAACTACAGACGATTGACGAAACTTGTTAGCGGCCTGCTCCCATCTCCGGCCCCTCGCCTCTCGCAATCTGTGACGTATAATGGGACGTGTAAACACGGTTCCTCTTTCCAAACAGTGAGGTGCTCAATGACTTCGATTTGGCGCGGCGTTCTTGTTGTGATGTTGTTAACAATGTGTGGCAGTGCGCGGTTCGTCTGCGGAGACGACGATGCGACGCTCCCTGCGGTCGTCTTTCCTGCGGATGCGATCATCGTCCCGTACTCGCCCGATGCGTTTCCGGGCGACGATGCGCCAAGTGCAGACACACTCACGCACCCCACGCAGTCAATCTGGGTTCCGTACTTGCAGTACGTCGAACTGCTCGGTGCGAAACGGAGTCACGCGGCGTGGCAGAAGTCGCAGATTCCAGCACCGCTACCGTTTCTCGTCACCGCCGCAGACTACTCCGCAACGCTCCCGCCAACCGGCAGCACCGCCCTCACCATTCGCGGCAAACTCACAATCAATGTCTTCACGCAAGAGAGCGTCGCGGTGCCGCTGTCGCTCGCGGGCGGCGTTCTCGAAAGCGTCGCGCTCGACGGAAAACCGGCGTCGCTCCAATCGGTGAGTGAAACGCAACTCGTTCTCGTAATTGACGGCGACAACAAAGCGACGACGCAAAACGCACCAACAATGGCGGCGAGTCGAGTACATACGTTAACGTTTGACGTTCGCGTGCGGCTACAGCGTCAAGGCGGTTGGTACATTGCGACAGGAACGCTCCCAACCGCCGTTGCGACGCGGGCCACAATCACACCGAGCAGCACCGAAATCGGCGGCGAACTCCTCGCCGCACACGAGCTCGATAAACGAAAATGGACGCTCACTCGTTCGCCTATCGAAACATCACTCGCCGCAGGCGGAAACTTCGCGTGGCAGTGGCGAAACGCAACGAGCGAAGCAACCGTTGACCGGCATCTAGAAGTTGAATCGCAAGTTCGCGTCGCCCTGCAAGAAGACGGTTGCTGGATCGACTGGCTACCAACATTCCGAATCAGTCGCGGCAAATGGGACATTGTACGAGTCGAACTCCCGACCGACTACACAATCGTCAGCGTCGCCGGTGAAAACGTTCGCGGCTGGTCAATTAAAAAATCCGCAGATGACGCAGATGAACGCAGATTATCGCCAAATGGTAACGACGACAATCTGCGACAATCTGCGCAATCTGCGGATACAACAAAGCAAATCGACATCGAACTTCTGAAACCCGCCGAGGGCGAAGAGCGGTTCACGATTCGGCTCCTCAAAAATGAGCAAGCTGCGAACTGGGAATTGCCGCAACTTTCCGTCCCCGACGCGGCGATTCATCGCGGACGCATCGACATCTACGGCAGTAAGTCGTCGAAGGCGCGAGTCGTCGAGACGAGCGGCCTCGCACTCACCGACCCGCCAGAAAACGCCACCGCAGCCGAAGGCGAAACCGCAAGCCCACTCGGAATGACGGTGTTCCAGTCGTACCGGTTCTCTTCCGAAGGTGGGCGAATCAAACTCGCGGTCTCGCCCGTCACCGACAGTCCACGCGCCGACATCGAAACGGTACTCAAGATCGCGCCGCGCCGAATGGTCGATGCAAACGGCAACTCGTCCGAGACGATTGAGTCGGTCGTCGAATCGAGTATCACGTTTTCTGGCGAGACGCGACCGTTCGACGCGATTGTGCGTCTGCCGAAGTCGCTCACCGTTCGCAACATCAAAGCGAGCGAGGGCGTCATTGCCGCCGCAGATGAGAATGGCCAAATCTACGTTCGCGTCGGGGCTGGTCCGCGAACGCTCGTGATCGAAGGCGACTTCAGCGCAATCGCCGCCGACGCTCCGTTCACGCTCACTTCGCTGCCGAATATCACGGTTGATTTTCCGCAGCGCAAAGATGCGAACACTCGAAACGAGCAGCGAATTGTTGTTCTCGTCGATCCGTCGCTCGACGCACGTCTCGAAGACCTCAAAGACGCATACGCGCAGCCCGTCGCCAACTTCACCGGTTCGCTGCTTCCCGAACAGCGCAACCTCGCGCGACTCGCGCTCATCACACACAACGATTCTTTCAGCGGGCGAATCGTTCTCGGACGCCGCGTGCCGGACGTGAAGTGTTCGACGATTACGAATGTTCGCGCGTCGGGGCAGTCGCTTGACGAGACGATTCTGCTCGACTACACGATCCAAAACGCGAGCGTTCGCGCGGTAACGTTTGAACTCCCCGCGTGGATGCGCGACGCGCAAATCGACGCCCCGCTCCTCGCGCGGAAAATTATCGTGCCTGTACACGGTTCGCAAGTCGCGTCACCGGTTGGCAGTTCCGTTTTTCTCACACAGAGGCACGGAGGCACAGAGGAGAATTCTCCTCTCCGTGCCTCTGTGCCTCCGTGTGAAACTCCTGATCGTGTCGCGGTAACGCTCGAACTTCAGGAAGCGGTGATGGGGCAGTTTCGCGTTTTGATTCGCGCCGACAGGCCGCTGCAAAGTGGGACGGTTTACACCGAAAGTGTTCCGCGTCTTCCGCGCGGCGAGACGGGGCGGCAGTTTATCGTTCTGGAAAACGGGCGTGGAAGTCAAGACGAAATTGTCGTTGACGACACAGCGTCGCGTGGAGTCGTTCCGCTCAAACGCGAGCAGCGCGAGTGGAGTTATCTCGCGTCGATTCTCGGCAGTGAATTCGCGGGGAGGAGCGTGACTGCTGCGTATCTTGCGACGCAGAGCAGCGACGACAATACTGAAAAAATTCTCGGCTTTGTGATGCGTCGCCGCGAGACGGTGCGGCTGGCTGAAGCGCGTATCGACCTTGCCGAGACGCGCGTTTTGCTTGGCCCGCGCGGCGAGTATCGTGCCGAACAGATTTACCGCATCGACAACAAAAAAGAGCCGTACCTCGACATCGCACTTCCCGAAGGTGCGTCGCTTTGGGGCGTGCGAATGCTAACGTCTGACCAGTGGCAACGCCGCGAAGCCGGTGCGACAAACGTAACAGGCGTACCGGTCAAGCCGTGTCAAATGCCAGCCGAAGTCGCTGCGCGTTACGAAGAAAAAATCCCGCACAAAGTTGCGTGGCTCGTTCGCATTCCGCTTGTGAAGACGGAAAGTGGCGACCTCGATTACGTTGTGCGAATTGTTTACGCGGGATCGGTGCCGCCGTGGCGGACGCTCAAGCCGTGTGAAGTTCCGCTGATGGCGGCACTCAACATTCCGGTTGGCGAGTCGCTCGTGCGGCTTTACCTGCCCGACGATTTCATCTACCGGTTTAGCGGCAACTTGCAGGGCGTCGCGCTTGCGCGGAGCGAGGCGGCGATCCGCGAATCGGTGAACAACTACAATCTCAAGCAAGTCACGCGGCTACAGCAGGCGAGCCAGAGCGACAACGTCTACGCACAACAGCGCGCGTACAGCAACTCGGTTAACTTCCAGCAACAAGTCGGCATGCCGGTGAGTGGTATCACGATCACCGGTGGAAGTTCGCTGGTGAACAACACGCAAACCGACTCGCTTGGTCAGCAAGTCGCTGGTACTGCGAACGCTGCGAATACTTTTGCCGCGTCGAACGACTCACAACTTGCGTCGCAGTTTGCGGGGCAGTCGAACGTTCGGACTGGGAATCTGGTTCAGCGTCAATCGCTCGTGACTTCGCAGACACTTAACGACGTGCAAACTGCGAACGGTCGCGCCGACGAACTCCGCCGCAAAGACAGTGGCGAGTTCAAACAGCAGTGGTTCGAGTCGAACAAACTCGCGGAGAACGAATCTGGCGAAGTGGCGACGGCGACGCGCGAGTTGCGCGACGACGAACGTGTGATGGCACCGCGCGGACGTGAAACGTCAATGCCGCGCGACGAAGCGGCGAAGAACGTGAACGTGATCTTCAGCGACTCGCTCGAAGTGTCCGACAAGTCGCAGTCGGAGGAGGCGGAGCGTTTGTCGCGTCGCAATCGTTCGCTCGATGTTTCCGCTGGCGGGAAAGTTGTGGTTGGTCGCAGCCAGCGACCCGGATACCTCGCGCAGCAGAACGCTCCTCGTGCTCCGATGGAGGAGCAGCAGAATCGTTCATCGTTGCAACAGCAAGCGGTGCCGCAGCAGCGGTTTACGCCGGAGGTTCCGCAGGCGGAACAACCGTTCTTCACCAGTTCGTTCAGCGGAGCGGGCGGACGCACGAGCGGCGGAATTGGAATGAGCAGCGGCGGAATGCAGGGCGGCGGAATGGGAATGGGCGGGATGGGAGCAATGGGCATGGGCGGCCCGGCTCCATCGCGCCCGGCGTCGCCGCCGCCACCGATGATGCCGCCGATGGGTGGTTCGGGACCGATTCCGACGAACGCGCCGGTCGTACTCGGCGAACAGGTACAACTTCAAGGCGAAGGTCGGTTCGTGCAGTCGGGCAGTGAAGTGACTCGCGGCGAGTCGGACTCGGATTCAGATTCGGAGCCGTCTCTTCGCGGCCTCACGACGCGGACGGCGAGTCTTGACATTGACGTTCCGTATCAGCAGAGTGGCGTTACGATGTATTTGTTCACGACGCCGCAGGGGAATCTTGAACTGACGCTGCGACCGATTCCGCGGGCATTGGTTTCGCAGTTAGTTCGTGCGGTCACGACGCTTGGTTTGGTTTTGTGTAGTGCGGCGTTTTTGGCGTCGGCGTGGTACGTCGTCTCGCGGAATGCGACACGTTTGACGCGGCTTTCACACAAGGCTCATCGCCGACTGGCGATCTTGCTGACGTTCTTGACGGTACTGTCGCTCTTCCTGAATCCGTTCGTCTTCGTCGTCGTGCTCGTGTTAACCGTCGCCGCGTGGGCGACGCTGCGATCAGAACGCGAAGCGTAAGCGAGTGCTCACAATCAGAACGCGAAGCGTAAGCGAGTGACCACAATCAGAACGCGAAGCGTAAGCGAGTGACCACAATCAGAACACCAAGCGTAAGCGAGTGCTCACAATCAGAACACGAAGCGTAAGCGAGTGCCCGAATCAGCGCAAACATACCATCAACGAAGTGCCGTCGGATGTATTCCCGCCTGCGCGGGAATGACGGAATGAAGCGTAAGCGAGTGCCACAATCAGCAGCGAGTACACGACTAGTGAATTGCAACCCGCAACAAACGATGACACACGATTTTTGGATGCGTGAAGCGATAGTGCTTGCGAGGGTGGCAGCGGGTCGGGGTGAGGTTCCGGTGGGGGCAGTGGTTGTCTGTGGTGACCGCATCATCGCGCGTGGTCACAACGAACGTGAGTCGCGTCAACTCCCGACGGCACACGCCGAGATGGTTGCGATCACGCGGGCCGCTATGCACCTAAACTCGTGGCGACTCGAAGAGTGTACACTCTACGTTACTCTCGAACCGTGTCCGATGTGTGCGGGCGCGATTTTGCAGGCACGCATTCCGCGAGTTGTGTATGGTGCAGACGACCCCAAAGCTGGAGCGGTCACGTCGCTCTACGAACTACTGTCCGACTCACGTCTCAATCACCGCTGCGAAGTCGTCAAAAACATTCTAGCCGAAGAATCCGCTGCGTTGCTGTCGGAGTTTTTTCGCAAGAGACGAACGCAGCGATAACGAGACGTAGTGAGGGCCGTTTTTGAGGAATGACACCGTGAACGGCTACGAAGAGTTTTAACGCGAAATTCTGACTTTCCGCGTGTTCCGTGTTCTCTCCTCTTCGTGCCTTTGTGAAGGAAACTTTTCCCCTCGAAGCACACAGCGTAAGCGAGCCAGTGTACCTGTCATTTCTTTTTGTTTTTAATAGACTTGTTCGGAAACCTCAAATTGGAGCGATTGGGTAGTTCGCGGTTCGGCATAACCGAACCCTCCAGTTGTCATACGCCGCAGGCGTGGAGGGTTCGGCTATGCCGAACCGCTGTGCGGGTGTAAGTTTCCGAACAGGTCTATTCTATGTTCACTCTGATCTCGTCACCTGTCGCGTTCCAACTCGTCAAATGGGTACTCTACATCAAAACCGAAGGTGGCGTTCACCTCGATCTTTTCCGTGCAGCGATGCAATACTGAAAATGGCTCTTGGTCTTTGCGCGGAACGATGCGAAATGTCTTGCTTTTTATGTCGCCAGTGTTGTCGGGGCTACCGAGTAGTGCGGCGAGAGGCGTGAAGTAATCGCGGCATTGCTGCTGAACGAGCAATGCAATGTCCCGCGACATTGGCATCGCCTTTTTGAGCGTAGAGACGCTTTGGAAATAGTCGTCGGCGACATCCTCCCCCGGTCTGTGCTGCATGTACCCCGCCAGCGAACGATAATAGTAGCACTGCGCGAGCATAACTCGCAGTATCGCCGTCCATTCTTTTTCGCCGGATTCGTCTGCAATCGCAATCTGTTCGTCGAGCTTTTCTATGCGACGTGTCATGACTTCTATCGCCCAATCGTACTCGCCAGATCGACCACAGATGGCACAGATATGCGAGTTGTACAAAACTGCAATCGCTTCTCGCGGGTAATCTGCAAGCGACCATTCTTCAACAGTTCGGACAGCCTCGCGCGGACTCCCTTGCCACTCGTAAATCGCACCTCGCATCATTGCGAGAAGCATAAAATTGCGACGTTTGTCGTCTTTTGTCGCAAAACTTTCGTCGAGGTCGTTGATCGATTCTTCTGCGAGATTCAACCCATCACTCGCGGCCTGAAAATCTTTGGCAAGTAGTGCATCCCGAATTTTTACGACGTGTTCCTTGAACGGATCAAATATTTTTTTGTCTTGTGCGTCTTGTGGCGAAGACTCGTCCGACGGGTATTTGACGTCGAACTTGAACAACATTTCCACTCGCAATCCATTGGGGTTCAATTCAATCGGAACTTGGTTTTCCTGCGGAACAACCACAAACGCTTCGCTGTTTCCGGTGAGCGACTTCGCAAGAGGATCAAAAAAATCTTTGTACATCCGCCTGAAAGTCCATTCCGCCGCCTGTGGCCACTTCGCTTTTTTGAGCGAGTCGATAGAGAGGATGAAGTCATCGACTGGCGTTTGGCTTTCGCCCAGTATGTACCGCGCCAAAGAACGATGGTAGTAACACGCAGAGAGCATTGAGTACAGTACCGACGCACTGCCATTATCGCCTGATTCGTTGACCAACGCGATTTGTGAGTTCAGTCTCTCGATTTGACGTGTCATTGTTTCCACCGCCAAATCGTATTCGCCAGTTCTAATGCAGATGCTACCGAGAATGAGGTTGAGACCGATGCAAATTTCGGGGTGTTGTTGGTAATTCTTAACCGACAATTCCTCGATGAGTTTGACAGCTTCACGCGGTTTCCCTTGCCATTCATAAATCGCGCTGCGCATTGTGACGGCCATAAAGCGGCTTTTGAGGTTGTCACCTTGTTCGCACCGCCGCTCGTCGTCGCGGTCGAGAGTGTCGAGAGCGGTTTGAAAATCTTTGTTGAATATCGCATCGGCGACTTTCGCATAACAGGCATGTAGTGCGTTGTACTCAGATTCGTCACACTCTGCTTCTTTTTTATTCGTTGTCGAGAAGGAAACACTCACGTTGCTAATATCGTTTCCACCGGCCCAATCCAGACTGTTTTTGCCGTCTGGATTTAATTTCCCGTCGAGCACGAACTCGCTCAAGTCCAAACTCTTTGGAGTGGTTTTGCGTTTGCTTTTCGAATCGGCGGTTTTCGTTGTGGCGGATTTTTGTTCTGTCGCTACCATCGGCACGACGCTTTTCAGCCGGAGCTTCGACTCCGCAAACAACGTCGCCGACGAACTCGTCACGCAAACCAAGACGACAAACAATGTGTTGATGAGAAGTTTTTGCATGGTGGTATTCTAGACTTGTTCGGAAACATCAAATTGGGGCGGGTTGGTAGTTCTGGTTCGGCATAGCCGAACCCTCCAGTTATCATACGCCGCAGGCGTTTGGAGGGTTCGGCTATGCCGAACCGCAGCAGTGTGAGTGCAAGTTTCCGAATAGGTCTTCTCTACACCGCACTTCGCAGCGGTCGCACGGCTGGTGTGATTTGGGCCATTGTTTGTAGGAGTCGTTGCCACTGGGCGGGGGAACCGGGGGTGAGGCGTCCGAGCGAGACCGACGTTGCTGCACCGGAGACGTGCGGCAAGTTGCTCGGCATCTGATCGACAGCCATCAATGTCAAGATGGCTGTACACACGGCGTCGAGCGTACCTTCGGTGAGTCCGAGTTGTGTCAGCGGGACAAGTTGGCGACCGGCGAATGCGGTCGTGAGTTGGTGCAAAAGCATTCCGTGTTGACGGCAACCACCCGTGATGATGATCTCTGCGGTGTCAGAAAAATCGCGGCACGCTTCGAGAATCGCGCCGGTGATCGCGTGCGTGGCGGTGCAAAGCGTGTCGCGGAGCGACCAACCTTCCGGATGATGCTCCTTGAGAATGTCGCGGTACGGTGTTGCAACCGCGCCGACGAGGCCATAGAGAATTGTCTTTTCGCGGAGCGGTTTCCAAAGTTCAAGCAGTTCGGGGACGAGGCAACCTTGCACCGTTTCGCGTCCGCCGGTGTCGATGGTCAGTTCGCCGTGGGTGAGTTCGGATGTCAGCAAGTCGAGGAGCGATCCGCACGCAATAACATCGCGGTAAACAATCTGTTCGTGTGCGCGAAACGTGGTTGACTTCGGCAAAAACGCAACCTTCGCAGTGCGACCGAGGTCGAGAATGATGCGGTCTTGAGTTTCGTTTCGCAGCATCACCCAGAGCGGCATTGCGAGCGTGGACTTGCCGTCTCCGCCGCGAACCATATCGGCGAGTGGGAAAGCGTCAACAACATTGTGACCGGAGACGCTTGCGAGTTGCGGTGCGTCGCAAAGGCTGTGATACCCCATTCCGAACGACTGATAATACCGCATCCCCGCGTCGTGAACGCCAACGGCGAGAACGTCGGCTGGTGCGAGTGCGGCGTCGCCGATAATTTCGCTGATCGCCTCGTGTTTGAGCGACGCGAGTTCGTGTGCCAAAAAGTTTGCGAGCAGCATGTCGATCCCTTCGACAGCGTTTCGCTGATGACCGCAGTGCGAAGCGAGTGCGTGCTGGTAGTGACAAAGTTCGTTGCTCCACCGCTCGATTTCTTGCGGAAGGTCAAACGCAATAGATTGACACACCTCAAGCGGCGCACCGCCTCCCTCGCCGTGAACAGCAATAACCGCCGACTCAAGCCGATGCCCAGACGTATTTACCGAAAGTCCAACAAAATGTCGCACGAATATACCTCTCGCTCGAATGTGTGATTTGTGGAGAACACGGACCGACACGGACTTTCAAAGACGCACGCGGACAATCTTTTCGTGTCGGTCCGTGTTCGTCTGTGTTGATTGGTTCTATCTCGCCTTCAAGTTTACAAAATGGGCAAAGTATTGTCCAGAGAGAAAAAATGTGGGGAGCGTCTTGTCACAAACGAATCATAGGCGATAATACCGCACTCTTTTGGCGCAGGTATACTCAAGCTGGTTTGAATTTCGCGTACCAAAACGGTAGCAGCCCATCGAGCTGCGGCACGATGGTGGGCGAAGCCTGCAAATCGACCCGTAACGGGTCATCGGGGCGTGGCGCAGCCTGGTTTAGCGCGTCTGACTGGGGGTCAGAAGGTCGCAGGTTCAAATCCTGTCGCCCCGATTTGTGATAGATTGCTGTGGGGGTCATCCCAGCGATTGTCGTCCGTTCATTGCGTCGGCGAGCATTTCTTTGTTGGCGAACTGTAGGTCGCTCCCCGAAACGATCCCCCGCGCAAGTCGCGTGATCTTGACCGGGAATCCTGCCAGACGTTCGATGATTGTGAATGCGGTGTTGTCGCCGTCGAGTGTCGGGTTCGTTGCCATAATGACTTCGGTAAACTTCCCGCTGGCGACCCGTGTGACAAGAGCGTCGATGGTTAGATGTTCGGGGCCGATGCGATCTAGCGGCGACAGGCGTCCGAGTAGGACGTGATAGAGTCCGTGGTAGACGCCGCTTTCTTCGAGCATGAGCAGGTCGCGTGGCTGTTCGACGACGCAAAGCGTGTGCGGATTCCGCGACGTGTCGCGGCAGATTTCACACAGTTCTTCTTCGGCCAAGTGGAAACAGTCGCGGCAGTTGCGGACGTTTTCTTTGAGGTGACGAATCGCGTCGGCCAGCCGCATCGCCTCGTCTTTTTCGACCTTGAGCAGGTGATACGCCATCCGCTCCGCCGACTTCTTCCCGACCCCCGGAAGCTGCGACAACTCCCCAATGAGCCGCGACACCGATTCTGTAAGTTCTGCCATAAATCTCTCCATAAACCGTTTCAAACGTACACATACCTCCTGTGAGTATACGAAGTTTCACCGATTCAGGCAAGAGGAGATAGACGTGCCAAAGTTTTACGGGTGTAGTAAAGTTTTGGTTGCACGAGAACATCGGTTGTCCGAATTTTCGCCCCAACGGGGCGTGAGAACTTAGCCGTGGGTGAGCGGTACTCCGCGAACCCACGGTACGCATCCACAATAAAATTCGTAGCCCCAACGGGGCGTAAGAGTTGTGTACGCGATTCAATTCTTGCGCCCCGTTGGGGCTTTCTGAACTTTTGGGTTTCCGTACCGTGGGTTCGCTTCGCTCACCCACGGCTAAGCTCTTGCCGCCCCGTTGGGGCAAATGCGTTATTCACGAGTTCAAGTGGATTTTAGTACACCCTGTCGGGGGATTGTCTCGCCGCCTAAATGGCGTATACTTCGCCTACCGTGTTTCCGAACATGTACATTCAAGGAGCAATTTTCATGCGTCGTTCGTCTTCGTCGTTTGTGGTTGAAGTTTTGCGGTTTTGTGCGCCGCTTCTGATTTTGTTTGCGGGGAGTGTGGCACTTGCCGCGCTCTGGGCGTTGCGGACACCGCCGCAAACTTCCCCCGCGCAAGAGCGGGAAGTGCCGCTCGTTCACACGGCGATTGTCGAACCGAATCCACGCGGGATCGACATCGTTGTCGATGGCACCGTCGTGCCGTACCGCGAGATTCAGATCGCCGCCGAGGTCAGCGGACGAATCGTCGAAAAGAAAACGCGAAGCGGTTACTTCGTCACTCGCGGCACACCGCTGATTCAAATCGACCCAATTAACTACAGCCTCGAAGCCCGCCGCGCCGCCGAAGAAGTCAAACAGGCTGAGTCGCAGCTTGAAGGGAACGCCGTCGAAGAAGAGAACATCAAGCGACTGATCGAACTGGCACGCGCCGAACTCGAACTCCAAAAACGTGACCTCGACCGAATAACGCTGCTACACAGCCGCGCATCACTCACCGATGCCGACCTCGATCAGGCGTCGCGTGTACACCTCGTTGCTGAAGTCAGTATGGCACAGCTCGAAAACCAACTTCGCGTCACACAACAGCGGCGAAGCTCGCTTGAGACGGCGGTGCTCAAATCGCAAGTCCTCCTCGAACGTGCAACAGAAGACCTCAAACGTGCAACAATCGTCGCGCCGTGTGAAGGGATTATTGTGCGTGACGAGACCGAAGAAGATTCTTATGTCCAAGCGGGGCGACAACTTCTCACGCTCGAAGACACTTCCAAAACGGAAGTGCGTTGTCAACTTCGCGCCGAGGACATCTATTGGTTGTGGTTACAGCAGCAAAAACCGGGAGACGTGGACGCGGCGAAGTCGTCGCCGTCGATGACAATTCGAGACGATTATCAACTTCCCGAAGCGTCGGCCTCGGTGGAGCACAGCATCGCGGGGAAGACGTATCGTTGGAAAGGCGTTTTGAAACGTTACGAAGGTTCAGGACTCGACAGTCTTACGCGGACAGCACCGGTTCGCGTGGAGGTTTCCAATCCGCGTGAGGTGTTTGTTGAAATGCCGGATGGAACAGTTGGTGTAGCGATGGCTGGCACTTCGGAAGGGCCGCCCGCGCTCACCCGCGGATTTTTTGTGAAGGTGACGATTCACGCCACGCCCGACACAACTCTTTTGCAACTCCCAGAAGTGTCGATTCAGCCGGGGAATCGCGTCTTGCGAGTGTTGCCAGACGATTCATCTGCCGGTTCGTACCGAATCGGGATCGAGACGGTTCAGGTCGTTCGGCGTGCCGATGGCGTTGCGCTGGTACGTTCACCGAACGGAACGCTCCACGCTGGCGACCGCGTTGTGACATCACCGATGAGCTTCATCGAAGAAGGGATGCCCGTACAAGATGTCGATGCGAAGTGATGTGCGTCGTGGCAAGAGCAAAGGTAGGGTAGGTGCGGGATTTACATATCCCGCACACGCGACGTATGTCGCGCACGAACTACGGTTGATTAAAACTTCGGTAACCATTCACGGTTTGATTCGCGTGTCCGTCATTCCCGCGGGCGGGAATCCATCTGGCGGCTATTCGTGGACGCTACGTTTGCTCCGCTTCGGGCACTCGCTTACGCTTCGTGTTCTTATTAACGCAACACATTAAGAACACGAAGCGTAAGCGAGTGCCCTGAATCATAACACGTCAACGACAACGCGACCAAATCCCGTGAACGCTCACACCCGTCGCCTACCTCCGCAAACCGTGAACAGGTACCAATTCTACTCGCCGCTGCGTATCGCGCTTTCAAATGTTGCGGGGAAGTCGGTTTGTGTCCAGTCGCCTGCGATGGTGATGTTTGGCCACGGCGTCTGCTGCGGCGGACGCGAACTGAATAGACGCGGTTTCGGCGAAAACACCGCATCGAAGACCGTCGTCACACGCGAATACAACAGCTTCGCGCCACGGGCAAAAACTTCTGGGAACGTCGCCGAAAGCTGCGCAACAACGTCAGCAACAAGCCCGTCGTGTCCCGTCGATGCAAGCTGCGATTCCGAAAGAAGTTGGTGCGACGCGCTCACGACAACCGTGTGCAAAACGCCGCACTCCGCTGGAACGTCGCGGCGCGGCGGCACAAACAACATCTGCCCAATTCCGCCCAAGAGCGCGCAAACGTCGCAACGCTCCGGCAAAAGCCGCCGGTCAAAACACAGATGAAGCGTCGTAATCGCGGCGGGTTCAAACCGCTCCAGTCCCAGAGACGCAACCGCTTCGTCGTCGAACGACGACTCTTGCAGCAGACGCCAAAGCGGTGTCGTCGGGATCGCAAGAGTTACGGCGTCGGCAACAAACGTTTCGCCGCTGTGCGTCTCAAGTTCAATCGACGACTGCGACGGCACAACTCGCTCAACTCGTTCGCCGAATCGCACGTCTACACCGATTGAAGTCAGCGCGGCGAGCGTGCGCGTGTGAAAAATCTCGTGGAGCGAACGATTCGGAATGTACATCGCCATCGCGTCGCGTCCGCCAAGTATGCCGTTTTGAATTACGCGGCGCACTGCGAGCAGACTCACGTTTTCAAGCGTTTCGGAGAGCGCACTGTAGAGGAGCGGTTTCCAAAGTGTGTCGAGCGATGCGGCAGAGAGTCGCTCACGACTCGCCCATTCGGCGAACGAGATGTCGTCTCGCAGCGTCATCGCACCGAGTTTGCGAACAGCGAGCGCAGTGCGAACACGATCACCGAACGAAAGAAACGGTGTGCGAAAAAATGCTGGCGCGAACTGTAGCGACTTCGGCAAGAACGCTGTCGCCGCAAACTTCCAGCGACGTTGTGACGCTGGTGGAAAGAGAGCACCGTTGCGGCGTTCAAAGAAGCCGTCGATACCGAGTAGTGCAAAGAGGTTGAGTAGCGACTTCGGCCATCTTGGCATCTCAACAAACTTCCAGCGACGCTGTGACGCTGCTGCAAACAGTACGCCGTCGCGGCGTTCAAAGCAGTCGTCGATACCGAGTCGCGCGAAGAGTTCGCGGGTTGCGGTACAACATCCGAGAACGATGTGTTGGCCGTTGTCGAGCCAGACATTGTGGTCGGAAACAACACTGTGGCCGGAATCGTGGAACGATGTCGCGCGGCCACCGAGGACGCTGCGCCATTCAAGCAAGGTGACGCGCTCACCGCGTCGCGCCGACGCTTCCGCCGCCGCGATCCCCGCCAGCCCGCCTCCTACGATGACGCGCGTTTTCATGCGTGACCTGATTCAAAGAGTTCAGGTTCGGCATAGCCGAACCCACCAGTTGTTCAGGTTCGGCATAGCCGAACCCTCCAGTTGTCATACGCCGCAGGCGTCTGGAGGGTTCGGCTATGCCGAACCGCTGTGTTGACCTGACCCCACCTACTGGCTGATTTCCGTACCGACGCCGCTCGAAGTGAAAATCTCCAGCAAGAGCGAGTGGCGGAGGCGTCCGTTGATGATGTGGATTTTTTTGACGCCGCGCTGGAGTGTTTCGAGACACGCTTGAATCTTCGGGATCATCCCGCCGATGATCGCTCCCGACGAAAGCATCTCACGCGCCTTCTCGGCGGTGATCGACTCGATCATCGAGTCGGGGTCGTTCGGATCGGTTCGCACTCCGTTAACTTCGCTGACGAAAATCAGTTTCTCCGCTTGGAGTGCGCGGGCGACGGCGGTTGCGGCGGTGTCGGCGTTGACGTTGAGACAGTTTTTGCTGCCGTCATCGAACAGTGCTATCGACGGAATCACTGGAATCACGCCGCGATGACAACACCGCAGAATCGGCCTTGTATCGACCCGCGTGACGTGACCGACAAGTCCCATATCGACGGGCGTGCCGTGTTCGTCGTCGATGGCGATCTTTTCGCCGTAGAGAACGCCGTTGTCGTAACAAGGCGTGAGCGAGTGACCGATTCCGCCGAGAAACTCGATTTGATCAACGACGTGTTCATTGATTTGGCGACCGAGAACTTCTTTGACGATTGCCATTGATGGTTCGTCGGTGTAGCGTCGTCCTTGGACGAAGCGTGGTTCGAGGCCTTGTTTTTTCATTGCGTCGGAGATTGCCGCGCCGCCGCCGTGAACGATTACGGGCTGCATATCGACGGTCTCCATGAAGACGACATCGAGCAAGAGGTGAGTCATTGCTTCTTTGTCTTCCATCACGCTGCCACCCATTTTGATGACAGTGATTTTTCCACGGTGTTCGCGTATCCACCGCATCGCTTCGATGAGGACGTCGGCTTTTTGTATGGCGTGTTCCATTTGCATGGTTTATTTTCTCCTGTTTGGGGGGCGGACACTTTACCCCGTTTCGGCTGAAAATCAAGGAGTAGCGCGGGAGAGATTTGGCAAACGGCCATTAAGAACACGAAGCGTAAGCGAGTGCCAAGAACAATAACACGGACAAACACGGACGATCACGGACTAACACGGACGCGCGTCCGTGTTAGTCCGTGCCGGTCCGTGTTAGTCCGTGTTATTTGATTGGCCACTCGCTTACGCTTCCCGCCCCTTTACCTCTTTTGCCTCATCGTTTGTTTTTCGCAAGGCCCGCTATTTACACCAGTCCGCGTAACGCATCGTTTGACGCGACCTGTGGAAGCTGCACTTTACTGCGGACGATAAAAACTCTGCGTCGCTTCTTTCACGAGGCCCGCGGATTGTCACGGACACGGTGTCCGCGGACTCGTTTTTACACGTTGGGAAACCACAACAAGGAGAGAAAAACTATGATGAAAACTTTGACACAGGAAACTTGGGGGGGGGGGGGCAAGCTAGGTAGACTCGCAACGATGACCGCTGCGTCACTCGTAATAGCCGGAGCCGCTGTCGCGCTGCCGCAAACGGAAGCGGCAACCTACTCCAGGGTGGACAACACCGACAGCACATGGACGACAACCACTGGCGGGCATTTAGGTTGGTCAGACGGTAAAGGCAGCACTTTGACCGCCCCAGTTAACACCGACGATGCAGTTTTGGGCACTCCGACCACAGGAAGTGCCAGCACACTGACCGGAACAAACGAAACCATAAACAACCTTAAGGTTTCTGCCGCAGGCTGGGGCATTGATGGTAAATTGACGGTTACGAACGCGCTGACAGTAGACTCTGGAGTGAGTTTTCTCATCAAGGACAACAAATCGGCAAGCGGCGTATACAACGTCAAAGATGTCAACCTTAATGGGCAAATCGTAGTTGAGAGCGGAGCCCAACTCAATGTAACGGGCGTCATCACCATGGATGGTGGCGTATTAAAACTCACCACTACTCACACAACTCCAGACAACGTCGCGTTCCGCGTCACTGGTAAATCGACGGTCTTGGGTGCGAATGGTGGAACATTTGATGTTGCCGCTGGCGTCAACCTTACCTTCAATGACACCATCAGCGGAACTGGTAATCTCATTCACAAAGGCGATGGTGGACTCATTCTCTCCGGCAACAATGGGTTCAGTGGCAACATCACCGTTACTGACGGCAAGCTCACGGCGTCGCACGCCAATGCACTTGGTACAGGAGCAGAGATTACTCTCGGCAGTGGAACAGAACTGGCTTCGACGGTGGATATTGCTCTTGGCAATCGCACCATCAACGTGGCACCGGGCAACGCTCGCAAAATGAGTGCGACACTTGCAGCAGGAACAGCCAACGACGATCTTCGCATCACCGGTGGTGGCAAGTTGATTGTGTCGGGTGACAACTCAAAGTATCTTGGAATCACAACGCTCACCGCCGACACCAAAATCGACGCTCAAAGCGCAAACGCTCTCGGAATTGGCAAACTCAATTTGGAGAATGGCGCGAAAATCGAATCGTCCAACAACACCAATGTTAACCTCAACAGTTCGGAGATTATCGTTGATAGCGGCAATGCTGCAATCAGCGCGATTCTCGCGGGAACAGGCAAAAGTCTCGTGAAGTACGGTGCGGGCACGCTCACTCTCTCCGGCGTAAACACCTACACCGGCGGCACGACGATCAATAACGGCACGCTTGAGTTGAGTGTGACAGGTAAACTTGCAAGTGCTGTTTGGAACACCATAGATGGTATTGTTATCAACGCAGGCGATATCAACGCAACCGTCACCAACGATGGCACGTTCACGAACGCCAAAGATGCAAAAATTAACGCTGGTGTCGTGAACAACGTTGGCGCAACGTTTGCGAACGACGGCTTGATTGATGATGTTTTAACGAATGAGGGGACGTTCACAAACAATGCCGACGGTAGTGTTTGGAATGTTGGGAACAAAGCTGGTGCAACGTTTACGAACGTTGGCGGTGAAATCACCGGCAGCTTCCTCAATGAAGGCATGCTCACCATAGCTGGCGACACTGCTACTACCATTGAATCTAACAAAACGCTCACCAACAAGAATGGCGCAACTCTCACATCTGGTTTGTATCAAGACTCAACCAACGACGACAAGTGGACTTCCAACCTTATCACGGACGGCACTGGCAAAATCGTCTTTGACGCTGGTTCGACGTGGACGATTCAAGAGAATGGTTTCACCGGCGGCGACATTGAGGGCGTGATTACCGCAGATTCAGACGCCGCGAACGCTGCACTTGTCGAGACAAACAAACGCATGCAGCTTTACAACTTCGTCCATGCTGATGACGCTCTCTCCGGCAAAGCGAAGGAGAAGGCGAACATCGCCGACACGGTTGCGAACACACCGATAATGTTCCAGCCGCAGGCATTGTACAGTTCTGTTGGTGGTCGTTTGCAGCAGCAGTTTGGTTCGGTTTACGGTGGTCGTGAGTATCGCGGTCAGGAATGTGACCCGTGTGCTCCGGTTTGCGGTAAGGGCGTTGCGTCGAAGTTGTCGTTCTGGACGAACTACATCGGTCGCTCGACGGAGCTTGTTGCCGAGAGTCATCTTGCCGAGCTTTCTGGGATGTCGAAGATTACGTCTGACGGTATCCAGTTCGGGGCCGACTCGATGATTGGTAAGCGAACGGTTGTCGGAGCGATGTTCAGCTACGAACGTGCGTTGAGCGTTTTGAACGTAAACAATCGTATGGTTGGCGACAACTACTCGTTTGGGTTCTATGGTGCCCACCAGTTCCGCAGCGGCTTTGACGCCCTCGCGCTGTTTGGTTATGGCCGTCAGGATTACGCATCGCGTCGTTTTGACTTGAACGCCGTAACGAACACGGCGAGTTTTTCGGGCAGCACTTTCGAGATGACACTCGAAGGCGGACGCCGTTACCGACTGAACTCAAACCTGTGGCTGCGTCCAGCGGTTGCGTTTGACATCTACAACAACGACGTTGACAAGTTCACGGAAGTTGGTGATGGTGCATTGAACTTCGGTAGCATGTCGCTTACGCAAGCGTTCGTTCGCGTCGGTGGCGACTTGATCTTCAAGAAGAATCGTTGTGCGATGAACAGTGGTTTCTACTACTCGTATCAGATGTCGCAGCACGGCAACCAAGTTCGCACGACAGTGAACAACGGCGGTGCGAACGCTGGTGTCGTCGGTAGCGACCTCGGACGCAACAAGTTGACGTTCAACGTTGGTGGTTCGTATGCGATGGGTCAGCGTAAGGCGTTGAGCACGTTTGGCGGCTACAACGGCGACTACTTCACCGACCGCGCCGGCAAACCGTGGGGCCATAACGCTTACGTTGGTATGCGGTATCAGTTCTAGGCTGGATGGTTAACCTGAATCAGAACGCGAAGCGTAAGCGAGTGCCAGAAGCAAGGGCGGAGAGTTTTCTCCGCCCTTGCGGCGTTTAATCAGAGCGGGAAGCGTAAGCGAGCGACCAAGAAGCAGCTTTTGGCGTTCAATATGACAAATAGGCCCAATAGGACATATAGGTCATATAGGGCCTATATGTCCTATTGGGGGGCGTGTTCCACTTCGGGCACTCGCTTACGCTTCGTGTTCTGATAGATAGGCGATACAACGTCTACCACATGCAATGTCAACCTACTCTCTTGACGTTCACAAAAGGCCGTAAACATACTTGAGCGAGAACCAAATACCGATGACGATGAAAAGTGTACCGGTGATGGTACGAGTCCACCAGTCGAGAGTTTGCATCATTGCGAACGCGCGACCGAGAAGGCTCGCGTTGCCCGCGATCACGCCCGCCAAGATCAACACCGGCACCGCCGTGCCAACGCCGAAGACGCTGTTAATCACCAAAATACTCGGCAGTGACAGTGTGGGGTTTGCACGAAGCGAGTCGCCGCCAACGAGATTGGCGATCCACGCTGGCGGAATGAGTCCTTCACCGCCACTCTTCGCGCCACGACTTTTTTCATCCCTCACGGAGACAAAAGAGTAGACCAGTTCGGAAACCTGCACCCGCACAGCGGTTCGGCATAGCCGAACCCTCCAAACGCCTACGGCGTTGATAACTGGAGGGTTCGGCTATGCCGAACCGTGAATTGTGTTGATGCGCAAAGCAAGGTCGGAGAGCTTTCTCCGCCCTTGCAGCGTTAATAGGAACGCGACGCGTAAGCGAGTGCCCGAGCTAGTGGACGTGTTCTACTTCGGGCACTCGCTTACGCTTCGTGTTCTGATTTTCGAACAAACACAGTTTTTAACGGGGAAGGACGGAAAGACACGGAATTCAGATTTCTGTGTCTTCCGTTTTTCCGCGTATTCCGTGTTCGCCTCCGCGTGAAAATATGAACTGCTCGTAAACGCAAAATCCGTAAACGCTACCAGAGTTCCTACCGCACCAGCGCGTCGGCGTAACGCTGGCTCTTGTCGGCGGTTTTGGTTGGCTGGGCTGGTGTGGCGGTCATTGAGACGTTCGCCGTTCCGGGTTGGAACGTCACGCTGGCGACGCGAATCGCCGTCTCTTTTTGCGTCGTCTCGTTACCAGCAGCACGCACCACCGGCACTGCAACTCTCGGCGACAACTTCATCGGTGCTGGCGGCATCTGCGTTGTCGTCGGTGCGGCACTCGCGGGCGGCGTTACCGGCACCGCAGGCGTCGTCGATGGTGTAGTCGTTGGCATTGTAGCTGGAACCGGTGCGGCGGGTGT
>JBOFSQ010000062.1:0-41065 GCA_051651625.1 Thermoguttaceae bacterium
ACGTTATCATGATCGGCAACTCGATCAAGTCCGACATCCTCCCGATACTCGATCTCGGCGGGCGGGCGGTTTACATCCCGTTTGAAACGGTTTGGATGCACGAAGTCGCCCCGCTACCAACCGACAATCCGCGACTCACCTGCCTCAAATCAATCCGCGAATTGGTGCCGATGCTTTTCTGGTAGGCGATGGGTTCACACACCCATCGCACGGTATTTGTGTACTCGACATCAGTTCTACCGCCGTTGACAAAAACATCGAGACATTGAAGCGGAAGCGGGCTCTGCTACACTCAAAACGGGGTGAAAATACACTGTCCGTTAGCTTGAACCTCAAGTTACCCCGAATGGTCTTTGGTCATTCGGTTGCTATTGCTAACAAGCACTACTTGCGTGTTCGCGCAGAGCATATTGCGCGTGCGATAGAGGAGGGAATCGGCGGCACTTCATCGCATCAAAAAACCGGTGCGATAGTGGAAAAAACGGATAGCATCAGCGACAAGGAAAAAACCGCGACGCAGGAAAACACGACACTTGCGACAATGCCACGCACGGCAGAACAAGACAAAAAAGGCCCATATGTCCCAACGGGGCTTCGGAACCAATGCAAGCATGTGCAATCGCTTCGGTAACACATTCACTTTAGATTCCTACCTACGCAGGAATGACGAAACAATCCGTGAACGCTCACAACAAAATAACCGCCGACGAAAATCTTCTCGCCGAATCGCCAGCCGAGATGGTGAAGCGTTTTCCGCACGCGCCGGGCGTTTACTTGATGAAAGACGCCGCCGACCGCGTTATCTATATCGGGAAGGCGAAAGACCTGCGCAACCGCGCGTCGAGTTACTTTCACAAAGCCGCCGCCGAAGACCCACGCACCGCGCCGCTCATCCCCGAAATTCATCACTGCGAATACTTGCAAACCGCCAGCGAAGTCGATGCGATATTGCTCGAAGCGAAGCTCGTCAAAGAACTGCAACCGAAATTCAACCGCGATCTCAAAGACGACAAGTCGTTTCCGTTCCTGCAAATCACGGTACGCGAGCCGTTTCCGCGCGTGATGATTACGCGAAACCCGAAACGGCGCGGCGTGAAGTTGTTTGGCCCGTTCACGCAGTCGTCGGCACTTCGCGGCGCGCTTCTCGCACTGCAAAACGTCTTCCAGTTTCGCACCTGTACGCACGACATCGACCCCAACAATCCGCGTTGGAAATGGTTTCGCCCGTGCTTGCTGCACTCGGTCAAGCGGTGCTCTGCGCCGTGTAACTTGCGGATTACGCCCGAAGAATACAAGCAGAGTATTCAGCGGCTAGTCGCGTTTCTGCGAGGCAAACGCAGTTCGATTTTGAAAGAGATCGAACGCGAAATGAACGACGCCGCAGCCTCACGACGTTACGAAGACGCGGCACGACTCCGCGACCAACTCCGCGACTTGAAACGTCTCAAAGATCGCGGCTGCGCCGCAGCACACTTGCGTCCCGAACAGTTTCAGCTCGACCCGCGTCAGGGCGTTGCCTCACTCCAAGAACTGCTCAAGTTATCGTCGCCGCCGCGAACAATCGAAGGGATCGACATCGCACACCTCGCCGGCAGCGACACCGTCGGAAGCCTCGTGCAGTTCATCGACGGTATGCCGTTCAAGAACGGTTATCGTCGTTACAAAATTCGGACAGTTGACGGTATCAGCGATGTTGCGTCGATAGCGGAAGTCGTCTTGCGACGTTTCGGCGACGCCGATGCGAGTGTTCCCGATCTGCTTCTCATTGACGGCGGTGCGGCGCAGCTTGGTGCGGCACTGGGCGCGCTTTCGCGTTGTCCGGTACGCCCGCAAACAGTAATCTCGCTCGCCAAAAAAGAGGAGGAGATTTTCGTCGCGGTTGGCGACGAGCCGCTGCGACTCTCGCGGCGTTCGGCGGCGTTGCGACTTCTGCAATACATCCGCGACGAAGCCCACCGCTTCGCACAACACTACCACCACCTGCTGCGGCAAAAACGGATTCCGTAACCGTTCACGATAAATCGCGTGTAGCATACTTGGCGGGAATCTGGTGCAAAGTTACCAAATTGATCTTCGTATCCGCAGATTTCACAGATTCACGCAGATTGTTGTTGCATCGTTTGCAAGCAGTTCTTTTCTCTCACACAAAGGCACGAAGGCACAAAGAAGAATTTTAACGCGGAAATCGCGGAAGGACGGAAAGATGCGGAAATTCAGCATTCCACGTCTTCCGTTTTTTCGCGTGTTCCGCGTTCTCTATTCTCTTCGTGCCTTTGTGCCTTCGTGTGAACAAAAAAGAACTGCCAAAAAAACAAAAAAATCTGCGACAATCTGCGGCATCTGCGGATTCAAAATGAAGGCTATTTGCGTAGCTTTGCACTGGTACACCATTTCGCAAATACGTTTCGGGCGGTAACTGGCGCGCGTCTACGGTTTCATCTCAAGCATATCGAAGTCGCCAGCGAATACGGCGTCGCTCTCGTGCGTTTGCAAGTTGCTGCCGATAGAACGCGGCTTGGCGATGAACCACTGCTCTTCACCCGCAAACAGGTCGCCTCCGCTGAATATGGCGTCAGAAGTCGCGCCGTCGAGATGACGCTGATACTGATCGCCCGCAACGTTTGCACCGGCAAACGATCCGGCATCAAAAACTGGCGACGATGAATCGTTCTGCGGCATGCTCATCATCATCGCAGACATCTCGTCACCACCAAACGACGGTGCCGCCGCCGATCTGCCTGCCGTCTCGTCTGGCTTCTTTCCCTTGATCAAGAACGTCACCAAAAACGTGCCAGTGCTCCCGTCGTGGTTGTCTTTGACGACGAACTTGAGCGTGACATCGGTGTACGAGTTGCTGCCGCCAGTCGGATTTCCTTCTGCGTCTTCGGTGTATGGCGTGAGGCTACTCCATCCCGACGTGTCGATGATGACGTTGCCGCTTGTTGCGTCGAGCGAGAGCTTGAGACGTTCGGCATTGAGGTCGATAATCTGCGGACCATTGAACGTCGTTCCCTTGACCGAGAAGAACGAGAGCTCGTCTTTGCGGTTGATGTCGCTAGCAATTTTGTCTGCGGCGAATGTGATAGTCTCGCCAGCGAACACCGATTTTTCGTAAACACCCGTGATACCAACCGGCGGCGTGTTGATTCCTTCGACTTTGACCGACAAATCCCCTTCGGACAATTTCTCCGCCGCAGTATCCGCGACGTTGCGAAGTTGGAACTTAATCGGAAGCGGCTCGGAGTCGTCTTCGGTATCTGGGTCAGCGTCGCCCGCCGAAACAGCTTTGTACTTGGCACCGGGAGTGAACGTGAGTTTGTCGGCACCCGCATCGTAGGTGAACGTGCCAACGTGGTTACTCGTGCCGACATCGCCAAACGCGGCGACTCCGTTTGTGAACTCAACGAAGCTGCTGCCGCCGTCAATGCTAATCGCGTGCAGCACGAATGTGCCATCCTGATCGACCGTCGCGCCGAGCGTGTCGCCAATTCCTTCCCAAGTTTGCGAGGAGCCGTAGGTAACAGTTCCGAGAACGCCAACGTCATTCACCTTCGGCGCAGAGACTTCGCCGGTGATCGTGATCGTGATCGTTGCGGTGTGTGAAACGTCGTAGGCCGCATCGGTGACGGTGACGGTGAACGTGAGCACCGCAGTTTCTCCCGCTGCGAGGAAGTCAAACTTGTGGTTCGGCTTGAACGAGAAAACACCGCTGTTTTCGTCGATTGTGAAACAATCGGCTAGGATTGTCGCCCAGTCGTTGCCAGCAATGTCAATCGAATCGAACGCCGCCGCGAACGTCGCCCAGCCGGTGCGTTCCGTCACTTTGTCGTCGAGAATGTCTGCGAAGTCGAACGTGATTTCCGTGTCGGTCTCGTTGCCGCTGGCGTCAACATCGTCGGCGGACAGCTCAAACGAGTCAAACTTCGAGATCGTGAACGTGAGTGGCACGGTGCCAATCTCTTCGTCGTCGCCGCCGCGACACGTTGCATCGACGTTGACGGTGAGTTCCACCGCATCATCATTGATTTCAAGTTCCGCAAACGCCGCGCGATTGATCGTGACTGCGCCGGTGTCGTGGTCAACGAGGATGATTCCGCTCCAGTCGGTGATATTCGTCCCCGTCGCGGTGACAGCACCGAGCGCGTAGTACGCTCCGACATGGTTCCCGCTGATTTCGTAAACCGGTGATGCGGTGGCGAACGTCGTCTCCGTGCCGAGCGTTGGATCGTTCGTGTGGAACGTCCACGCCGAATCTGATTCATCGGCGAGCATGACTGCAATGTCGTCATCGTGCGCGCCGGTGACGGTGACTGAAATCGTCGCCTCACTCGACACAATCCCGCGCGAATCTGCAACGGTGTACGAAATCGCAAACTCAATCTTTTTGCCGCACAGAAGATTTTTGATCTCATCGTTCGGCGTGAACGTGATTTTGCCGTCAGCAAAACTCGCGGTGCTGTAGTCAGTCTCGACGAACGTGACAGTCCACACTTTGCCAGACTCACTTGCGTTATCGTGCGTCCAGTGATCGAGAAGATTCTCGAATACAAACTCACTCGCATCGCTCTTCCATTCGACCGCCGCCGGGTCTTTTGCCGTGTCAAGCGTCGGCGCGGACGGCGTGATTGTGAACGTCACATCTTTTGGTATCGCCGGAAGTCCGGTGGTCGAATCCGTCACCGAGATTGTCACTTTGAGCGTGAGCGTTGACGCAATCGCATCGAGTTTGCTGTTCGGAACGAACGCGAGTGTGTACTCGCCGTCCGTACCGCCGGTGAGCGTGAACAAAGCGTTGAGTGCGTTTTGATCCATACCGAGCGAGTCACCACCGCTACCAACCGCAACACTGTAAGTCGTCGTGAGCGTGCCTTCTCGCCCGTTCGGATCGGCGACTGTCACCGTGGTTGATTTGCTCATCGATTCGTTCGTCGTCACAGTCGCGTTGCCAACGGTGATCGTCGGTGCTACGCTGATTCCCTTCACCTTGAACGTTGCGGTGGCGGAACCACTCACTTCAGCGGTGCCGTTATCGCCCGTGATTTTGAACGCGATGGTGAGGTCTTTCGTGGCGTCTTTCGCCAAGCCGGCGAAGTACGCCTTCTCTGGCGCGAAGCGGAAGTTGTCCGTGCTGGCAACGTAGCTGAAAACGCCGATGGTGTTCGCACCATCTGTGAACGTGGCATCCCAGTTTCCGGTCGCTTTGTAAACTGGCGTGGTCGTGTACGTTGTGTTACCGATTGTGAGTGACATTTCCGAAACTTTGAACGACGAACCGCGATCAACGGGTGTTCCAAGTTGCCTCTGCCAGTTTTGTCCGATGGTTGCACTCGTTCCCACGGCAACGGGCAGCCCCGCCGCCCGCAACGTCAGCGTTGTACCCGCAACCGGCGCAGTCGCTACGCCGTTGACCGTGAACTCAACGCTCTTCGTTGTGGCGAGATTCGTTTCGGTGCCGTGCGTTACGGTGAACGACACGTCGAACACGAGACTTTCACCAAACGCGAGGAAGTCGAGTTTGCCAGCGGGCGTGAACGTGAGTTTGCCGCCTGCGATTGTGAAGAGATCGGCAATGTCAACGCCTGCGGCGTCGAGCATTGCTTGCGTGATCGCCGACGACGTTGCAACGTTCACCATCGGTTCGGAGACGGTGTACCAAGAGTTATCGTCGGGGTCAATGTTCTCTTTGTTCGTGTCGGTGACGGTGAAGCCAACGCTTCCGCCAGTAGTTTCGGTGCCGGTCGCGTTTGCGGCGGGATCAATCGTGACCGTTGGCGCGAGGCGTTCGACGTTGACCGTGACGGTGTGATCTCTGGATGGATTCGTGTCGCCGTCGTTCGCGGTGATCGTGAACTCGACGATATTGTCTCCGCTCGTCAGGAGTTTTGTGAACGTGATCTTGACGTCGCCGTTGGTAGCGACTTCGTATGTGAAGTCGGTGAATTCGCCGTCGCCGAGTTTTGCTGAAACTACAATCGCGCCAGTGTCGGTTTTGGCGTTGCCGATTGTGAACGAATCTTCAAGCGTGTTGATATTCAGATCAATCTTGCTGATCGTTTCGGTGTAGTCAAGCGTCGTCTCGCCGGTGATCGTGAACGTGACTTTCTCCGTTGTGGTGAGCGATGCGTAGTCTTTGTGCGTGACGGTGAACTCCACATCGAGAACGAGTTCCTGACCCTTGGCGAGAAACTTGAACGACTCGCCCGGCGCGAACGTGATCTTGCCGTCCGCTTTGTTGATTGTGAAGAACGATGCGAGCGACGCAGCGTCGGTGATACCTGCGGCGGTGAGTGCGGTTTTGACTTCATCCGAAGTCGAATCGTTGACACTCACACTCGGTTCGGAAACGTTGTACCAAGTTTTGACGTTGGCGTCAGTGTACTCTTTGTTCGGATCGGTGACGGTGAACGAGATTTCAGCGTCCGCAGCTTCGGTCGTCGATACGGTTGGGTCAACCGTAACCGTCGGCTCAAATCGCTTGACGTTGACCGTGACGGTGTGCTCTTTCGTAGCGAGTTCACTGCCATCTTTGTTCGCGGTGATCGTGAACACGACACTATTCTCTCCGCTCGGCGGAAGTTTCGTGAACGTGATCGTGATGTCGCCGTTTGCTCCAACTGCGTGCGTGAAGTCGGCGAACGTGCCGTCGCCAAGTATCGCCGACACGACGATTGTGCCGGAATCGGTGACGGCGTTTCCGATTTTGAATTCGGTTGCGAGTTTGCCGACAGCGAGATCAAACTCGGTGCCGTTGGTGTCGTCTTCGGTGAACACGAGCGTCGTCTCGCCGGTGACGGTGAACGTGACCGTCGTTTCGGTTTCGAGTCCCGTTGTGTCATCGGTGACGGTGAACTTCACATCGAACACGAGTTTTTCACCGAGCGCGAGGAACTTGAGCGCGCCGGTCGGCGTGAACGTGAGTGTGCCATTTTCGATTTTGAAGAGATCGGCGATGGTGACACCTGCGGCGTCAAGCTCGTCTTGCGTGACTTCCGAATCGACATTGACGCTCACGTCCAGATCATCGACGGTGTACCAAGTCCCAGTGGTGTTTTCGAGATTCGGATCGGTGACGGTGATCGTGAGTTCAGTCGGATCGCCCGTTTCCTTCGCGGTCAGTGTACCGCTCACCTCAACCTTCGGTGCGGCGCGCGTGACGTTTACCGTGACGGTGTGATCTTTCGATGGCGGAGTCTCGCTGCCATCGTTCGCGGTGATCGTGAAGACGATGGTGTTGTCTCCGCTCGGCGGGAGCGAAGTGAACGTGATCGTGACGACACGGGTAGCTGTGTCAAATGCGAAGTCGTTGAACGCGGTGGAATTACCATCGACATCGGTGATTGTCGCCGTGACGGTGATCGAGTCGGCGTCGGTTTTGGCGGTGCCAATGGTGAACGATTCGCCGAGTTCGTTGCCGGTGAGCGCAATCGGCGGATTGCCTTCGGTCTCGTCGAACTTGAGCGTCGTTTCGCCGGTGACGGTGAACGTAACGGTCGCCATGCGACCGACGCCGTACTCGGCGTCGGTCGCAGTGACGATGAACGTGACTGTCGCCGTCTCGCCGAGCGCGAGGAAGTCGAACTTGCCGTTCGGTTTGAACTTCAAGATGCCGGTGGCCGCTTCGAACTCGAAGCAGTCGGTCAAGTCGTCAACGTGTTCGCAGTCCATGCCTCCGCACGTCACCGAATCGAGCGTCGCCGAGTCCCAAGTGATCCAGTTGCTGCGACCGCCACCGATTTTGTCGTTGAGCGAATCGTTGAGATTGACTTCGGTGTCGGCGGTTTGCGTTTCGAGAATCGTGACACCACCAGCGTTGGCATCGACATTGGCGAGCGAGAACGAATCGATCCGCGTGAGATTGAACGTGAGTTCGACTGTGGCTGCGTTTTCGTTGCCTTCGCCCACGCACTTCGCGCACGCCGCCTTCACGGTGACGGCGATTGTGAGCGTTTCGCCCGGCGCGATGGACAGTATGGACGAAGTGGACAGAATGGACGCGCGGTCGATGGTGACTGCGCCGGTGGTGGCGTCGATGGTGAGCCACGCTGAAACGTCAACGTCTTTGCCGTTGATCGTGACTGTCGCCGAATCAATCGTGTAGACAACGCCGTTGGCGGTGTTGTTGGTGACGGTGTAATTCGGATCAGCGGTTTCTTTGACTACGTTTCCGCTAGCGTCTTTTGCGGTGGGGCCGTTGAGATCGATGGCGAACGACGTCGTATCCGCGTCCAACTCAATGTCATCGTGTTCGCCGGTGATCTTGACGGTGAACGATTCTTCGAGCGACTTGTGCGCGTCGCCGTCGTGCAGATCGGAGACCGTGTACGCAATGCTGCCAATCGCAACCTCGCCGCGACACAGCGACTTCGTCGCATCGTCGGGCGTGAAGACGATCTTGTTGTTCTCAATCTTCGCGGTGCCGATGACGTTTCCTTTTGCATCCAAGACCGAGAGCACGCCATTGTTCGTCGTACCGGTGAACGCAAGTGTCCAGTTTGCGCTGTCGGTTGACGCTCCGTGCGACCAACCATCGAGGATGCTGATTTCGAGCGACGCTTCCGATTCCAACATCGTGAACGAATCGTCGGCGGTGGCGTCGAGAACGAATGCGTCTCGCTCAAGCGTGAACGCGATGTCAACGGCGTCACTCGTTTCGCCGCACTTGTCGCACTTGGCGACGACGGAGATCGTCACGTCCACCGCTTCGCCGAGAGCCAAGAGTTCCACCGCTGCGGCGCGGTTGATTGTGATTTTGCCGTCGGCGGCAATGCTGAAGACGCTCGCATTTTTCCACGCCGCCGAAACGTCGCCGCCGGAGGCGTTCGTGACGACGATTCCACTCGTCGCGTCGAACGCATAGCTGAACTGATTCCCCGCGAGATCGGGCGTTTCGGTGATTGTGTACGTCGGCGCGACGACAATATCGGCGGATTCGACGTCGATGTTGTAAGAATTGTTTGCATTGGTGACGCCAAGCTCAATCTTTTCGTGCGACGGCGTGACGGTGATCGTGAGCGTCGCCGCTGCGGAAATGTCGCCGTGTGAATCTTTCACGGTGTACTCAATCGCCACGCCTGTTGACGTTTTGCACTCAAGCGATTCCCACCACGTTGCGTCCGGTGTGAAGACGATTTTGTTGTCCACACCAACACTCGCGGTGCCGACGGTGACGCCGTTCAGTGTCACCGTTGCGCTGGTTGGCGTGACTGTCCACGAAGTTTTGTTCCCCGCTTCGGTGGAGTCGCTGTGCGTCCAGTTTGTGAGAACGTCGGTGGTGCTGGTGGTGCCGCTTGTGAGCGACGCCGTGCCGCCGTTCGCACCCGAAGACAGAATCGGCGGCGAGTTTTCACTGGCGGCGAACTTCACGACTTGCGTCGCAGAAGAAGTTGTCCACGCATCGCTCGCGGTGAGCGTGACGTTGAACTCAACCGATTCGCCATCGAGAAGTTTTTCGTAGAGCGACACCGAGTTAAACGTGAGTTTGCCAGTTGTGGCGTCCACGTTGAAACACTGCGCAAAGTTGACGTCTGCGAGACTCGCCGGCGCACCGGAAACCGAGACCGTCGGCGTGACGGTGTATGGTGCTGCGGACGTGTTCGTGTCGGTGACGGTGAAGCCAATCTGCGTCGTTCCCGACGCAGTGACGGTTACGTCGTTCAGTGTGTCAAACGCAATCGCAAGCGGTGCGCGGACGGTGAGCGTGATCGCGCTGCTGATCGTTTGCGACGAACCGGCAATGACGTTTCCACCAGCGTCTTTCGCAACGATGTCGAACGTGAGCGAGGTGTTCGTTTGCGGAAGCGAAATGAACTTCGCGTAAACTTTGCCATCGGACTCGACGCGCATCGTGCAATCCGAAAGCGTCGTTGTTACTGTCCACGACTTTGCGGCTGGCGCGGTCGTCGTCAGCGTTCCGACGAGGAACTCCGTACCGGTGTCGATTTGCGTTTTGCCGAGCGTGATCGAGCTGCCCAGCGCGGCGTTTGGCGTGAACGTTGTCACGACGCCTTCACCGGTGATCGTCCACACGAGCGACTTCGTTTCAAGAAGATTGGTCGTGTTGTGTTTCGCAGTGACGGAGACGTTGAGCTTGAGTACGTCGCCCGCTTGCAAGAACGAGAGCGACGTTTGGTTGAGCGTGAGCGTACCGTTCGCGTTCACCTTGACGAGATCGTTGAGCGCGGCGATCTGCGTGGAAGTGAGCGTTACGTTTCCGCCAGACGCAACCGTAACGCTGTGCGTAACGCCGTACCACGACGTTGTGCCATCGGCATTTTCGCCGTCGCGGTCTTTAACGGTGACGGTGATGTTCACGCTCGCCGCCGATTCGGTTGTCGTCACCGAAGTTGAACCGAGCGTGAGTTCTGGTGCCAATCGCGTGACGTTGTAGCTCATCGACACGGATTGATTGAGCACCGTCGTATCGCTTGTTTTGTCAACGCCTTTGATCGTGAACGAAAGTACACCGTTCTCCGGAGGCAGCGAGTTGAACTTCACCGAGACGGTGCCGTCGGCGGCGATGTCGTAAACCGCGCCCGCGAACGAACCGGAGTTCGCAGTGCACTTCCACGTTTCGTTTGCTTTGTTTGGGCCGAAAGCGATTGTTCCGAGCGTGTACGACGTGTTGAGCTTGACGTCGAGCAGCTTCGTTGTTGCGAGTTTGAACGAGTTTGCGATTTGCGTTCCGCCAGTTGTTGTTACCGTTGACGGCAAGATTGCGTTCACCGCGACTGGCGGCTGCGTCACAGAAACAGTTACCGCTTGCAGTGCCAAATTGCTGTCGGTTTTGTCGAACTTTCCGTCGTGGTTTACGTCGATGACGTTGGCCCAGCGAGTAGCGATGTCGCCATCGAGCGCGCCAGCACCGTAGACGCCCTCGACAATCGCCTTGTTCTTCTTGTAGTAACTTTGCCACGCGCTCACCGGAGCCGTTCCCGCCAGCACCTGAGCGCGGAGCGTTACACCATCTTGCAGACGAACCAATGCAATGTTTCCGCCGCCGTTATTGGTAGGCGAATCGTTCTGAACAATCTTGATGTGCGCCGCCGCGTTACCCGTCGTTCCCGGTGCAGCTGCCACGGTGAGCGTGTACGTCCCCGATTGAACGTAGACAACGCCACTCGTCATCTTGCTGTCAGTTTGGTCGGCGATTGTTGTAATCGCCCCCGTCGTGTTGTTCTTGAGAGTGACCTGACCACAATCGTAACCGTAGAGACCACCATCTGCGGAGAGGTTGAGTTCGGCGTACTGGCCGTTGGCAACGTTGATGCTAAACCCTGCTTGGAGAGTGTTATCGCCAGTGTTCGTGTTCATCAGGTCGAGATCGAGAATGTTAGTCGCGAGCAGTTGCCGCTCTTCGAGCGACTCAAGCTGAAGCGTGCGACGTTTCCGCGCGACGTTTGCGGTGCGTTCAAAACGCTTCCACGCAGCAGCCAGCGAACTCCAAAGACCAACGCACCACGCAATCAAAAAACTAATCGACATTTGACAATACTCCGAAGTCGGTAGACAACGTACTTCAGGAAACTCACGCGAGATTCCACAACCATGAGGGGAGCGTAACAAAAAAACCGCAAGGAGTGCAAGAGCAAGTTTTTTGCGTTGTGGAGGTTTACGCAATTTGGGAGACCCACGTCAAATACCCAATCCACAAAATCAACCGAGAGCGTCTACCCATACGCAAGAACGACGTTATAATCTGCGGCGTATATCATGGCAGTTTGGGATTCAGTTATGCTCAAGCTGGTTTGAATTTCCTGCACCAAAGCGGTAGCGGCCCATCGAGGCCGCGGTCTTGCGGAGGGCGAAGCCTACAAAGCGACCCGTAACGGGTCTAACGAAAGGTGTCAACATGAAAACGGTAGTTTGGTCGTTTGTGCTCTGCACGTTTGTTGCGGTCGGGGCGGTCTTCGCCGATGCGCCGGTGGTCGATCTGTTCAAAGACACACAAATAAGTGCGTGGGACTTTTACCTCGAAGGCGACGCGAAACGCGATGCAACGTTCGCGTTCAAAGACGGCGTTTTGACCGTCACCGGAAAACCGAACGGCTGGCTTTGCACAAAGAAAGACTACAAGAACTTTGAGTTCAGTGTCGAGTATCGCTGGCCCGAAGGCGTTGAGCCCACAAACAGCGGAATCTTTCTGCGAATCCACGGCGAACCGATCAACTTCCTGCCGCGCGGAATCGAAGTCCAACTCAAACACGGAAACGGCGGCGATGTCTACGGTTTTCACGGTTTCAAAATCGCTGGCGAAACGCCGCGTGCCACCGAAGACCTCAACAGCAAACTCGCCGGCGAAGTTCGCGGCGTCAAACGAAATCGCGGAAACGAAAGCAAACCGGGCGAATGGAACCGCGTTTCAATCCTCTGCTACGAAGGACTGATCCTAATCAAGTGGAACGACAAAGTCGTCAACTGGGCACACGCTGCCGACAACGTCGCTGGCAAAATCGGTTTCCAAAGCGAAGGCGGCCCAATCGAGTTTCGCAATGCGATTGTGAACGAATTGGAATGAACGAACGCAACCACCAACCAACAAACCATACGAACATGACCCCACAAGACGTACTAAACCTGATCCGCGAAAAAGGGATCAAGGCCGTTGACTTCCGCTTCATGGACTTCCCCGGTCTCTGGAAGCATTTTACGATTCCAGCGTACCGGCTCGATCTCGACATCTTCGAGAGCGGACTCGGATTCGACGGCAGCAGCATTCGCGGTTGGAAGTCGATCAACGAGAGCGACATGCTCGTCGTCCCCGAAGCGGAGACGTGCATGATCGACCCGTTCATCACGCTTCCGACGGTGTCGATGATCTGCAACATCCAAGACCCGATCACCCGCGAAGACTACAGCCGCGACCCACGCAACGTCGCTCGCAAGGCGGTCAACTATTTGCGGAGCACCGGAATCGGCGACACCTGCTACATCGGTGCCGAAGCCGAGTTTTACATCTTCGACGAAATGCGTTTCGACCAGCGGAGCGAGTACGGATTTTACTTCCTCGATTCTGGCGAAGGGTTCTGGAATCGCGGGCGTGACGAACGTCCCAATTTGGGGAACAAGATTCGTTACAAAGAAGGTTATTGTGCGATGCCGCCAGCGGATCAAACGAACGACATTCGCAACGAGATGATGCAAACGATGCTCGAGTGTGGCCTCGCCGTCGAGACGCAACACCACGAGACCGGCGGAAACGGCCAAGCCGAAATCGACCTGCGTTACAACGACCTCGTCACGATGGCCGACCAAATTATGATGTTCAAATACATCGTGAAGAATGTCGCGCGGCGGAACAACAAAGTTGTGACGTTCATGCCGAAACCGCTCTTTGAAGACGCCGGAAGCGGAATGCACACACACCTTTCGATTTGGAAAGAAGGCCAACCGCTCTTCGCTGGTAATCGTTACGCGGGCTTGAGCGAAATGGCACTCTACGCACTCGGCGGAATTCTGAAACACACCGACGCGCTTTGCGCGTTCACCAATCCGACGACGAACAGTTACAAGCGTCTTGTTCCCGGATTTGAGGCACCGGTGAATCTTGCGTACTCGCAGCAGAATCGTTCGGCGGCGGTGCGGATTCCGATGTACAACCATTCACCAAAAGCGAAGCGACTTGAGTTTCGTTGTCCTGATCCGAGCAGCAATCCGTATCTTGCGTTCTCTGCAATTTTGATGGCGATGCTCGACGGAATTCAAAACAAGATCGATCCGGGTGAACCGCTCGACAAAGACATTTACGACCTCGCGCCGGAAGAGTTGCACGGCGTTCCGCAAACGCCGTACTCGCTCGAAGCCGCGCTGGCCGCACTCAAGAACGACAAAGCGTTTCTGTTACGCGGTGACGTATTCACCGGTGACGTTATCGACACTTGGATTTGGTACAAGACCGAACACGAAGTAAACGCCGTCGGCCAACGCCCGCACCCGTACGAGTTTTGTTTGTATGCTGATATTTGACAACGTAATCAGAACGCGAAGCGTAAGCGAGTGCCCAAAATCAGAACGCGAAGCGTAAGCGAGTGAGAATCGCCATTCGGTGGGGAGTACGTCATTCCCGCGCAGGTGGGAATCCATCCGCGATTCAAGGAGCAGCCATGACCATGACCGCCGAAGATTACTACGAAGAGCGTTTGCGACAAATGACTGGTCAGGAGAAGTTCAAGCGTATCTGTGACCTTTGGGACTTTACATACCAGATGTTGGCAAACCAGATTAAACTTGTCGAACCAAACCTGACGGAACGCCAACTGCGAATTAAGGTTGCGCGTCGAATATACATGTCTGATAGTAACACCCAAAAACTTTTGGACATGGCGGAAAATGCAGCAACACGAGAATGACATCGCGCAAACGATAAAGGTCGTCAATTCGCTGCTTGCGGAATTGAATGTTTCCTATCACTTCACCGGAGGTATTATTTCGGGGTTTTACGGCGAGCCTCGATACACTCAAGACATAGACATCGTCATCTTGATTTCGTATGACAAATTGTGTCTTCTGCTAGAGCGTTTGTCTACCGACTTTTTTGTCAATCATGACGCGACGTTGCGTGAATACTCGAGTAGTCAATTTTTTCAAGCGGTTTATATTCCGACATCAATCAAAGTAGACTTCCACGCTGGGGCAGCGGTTCACGGGGAACTTGAGCGTTCGGTACTCAAAGAAATTTTCCCCGGGCTGAAAGTTCCAATCACCACGCGAGTTGACGCCATACTGTCGAAGTTGATTTGGATTAAAAAAGGTAGCCACAAGAGTCGCCAAGATGTACGCATGATGTACAACGCGGGGAGTGAGACCGACAAATTGCAAACGCAAAAACAAGCAGCAGCGATGGGACTCGGTGAAATTTTAGAAGAAGTTTTGACAGCGAAAATTGATTGACAGTAGTCTACTAACCCCTCTCACAATGAGATCAGCCCAGATACGTTCACTCGCCTACTACCTTCCCGAACAGACACTTGGCAACCGCGAGCTTGCCGAGTTGTTTTCTGGTTGGACGGAGGCGAAAATTACCGACAAGCTCGGCATCACCAGTCGCCCAATCGCGGCGGCGGGTGAGACCGCTGTCGATATGGCCGTTGCGGCGTCGGAGAACCTGTTCGGTGGCGGGACGTGCGAACCGGAAGACGTCGACTACGTTCTCCTTTGTACGCAATCGCCCGACCACTTCTTGCCGACTTCGGCGTGCATCGTTCACGAACGACTCGGTCTGCCGAAGTCGTGTGGTTCGCTCGACTTCAACCTCGGTTGCAGCGGTTACGTCGCGGGACTTTCACTCGCCAAAGGACTAATCGAAGGCGACATGGCCGACAACGTTTTGCTCATCACGTCGGAGACATACTCGAAATACATCAACCCGCTCGACCGCACGACACGGCCACTCTTTGGCGACGGCTCCGCAGCAACGCTCGTTAAGGCGATGCCGCATAGTCACAACCCGCTCATCGGGCCGTTCGTTTTCGGTACCGACGGGAGCGGAGCCAATCTGCTGATCGTCCCGGCAGGTGGCCACCGTACACCCGCAACCGCCGAAACGGCAATGGAAATCGCCGACGGCAAAGGCGGGGTTCGTTCGCAAAATCAACTGTTCATGCATGGCCCCGGAATTTTTTCGTTTGCAATAGATCGCGTCCCGCCGATGGTCCGTGAACTACTCGACTTGAGTTGCAAGACGCGCGACGACATCGGTTGCTACGTCTTTCACCAAGCCAACAAGTACATGCTCTCGCGGCTGCGTGAACTATGCGAACTCGATGAATCGCGTTTTTTCAACAACGTCCAAACTCGCGGCAACACTGTTTCAAGCAGCATCCCAATCGCAATGGCCGACGCCTTTGAACAAGGGATGCTAAAACCAAACGAATCTGTAATGCTGATCGGTTTCGGCGTCGGCCTCTCGTGGGCCGGAACACTCGTTGTCGTCCCAGAAAACTTCGCCGCAACACCAATGGCGTCGTGAAGTGAGCAACCGCATTGCACTCGCTTACGCCTCGTTCCGTCATTCCCGCGAAGGTGGGAACCAATCCTGTATTCGGGCACTCGCTTACGCTTCGTGTTCTGATTTGGTCGCTCGCTTACGCCTTGTTCCGTCATTCCCGCGAAGGTGGGAACCAATCCTGATTCGGGCACTCGCTTACGCTTCGTGTTCTGATTTTGTCACTCGCTTACGCTTCCCGCTCTGATTAACTTTCACCAACTCACCACAAATAAATCACTCACCACCAACTCTATGTCTACACCACAGCTTTCACATTGTCGCAACATTGGTATTTCGGCACACATCGATTCAGGCAAAACAACGCTCAGCGAGCGGATACTGTTCTACACGGGGCGTTCGCACCGGATGGGCGAAGTTCACGACGGTGCCGCGACGATGGACCACATGGAACTCGAACAAGAACGCGGTATCACAATCACGTCCGCTGCGACGAACGTACAGTGGGGCGACTACGCGATCAATCTGATCGATACGCCCGGACACGTCGATTTCACGGTTGAAGTCGAACGGTCGCTTCGCGTTCTCGACGCGGCTGTTCTAGTCCTTTGCAGCGTCGGCGGCGTTCAAGCGCAGTCGATCACCATCGACCGCCAGATGAAACGTTACGGCGTACCGCGTCTCGCACTCGTTAACAAAATGGACCGTACCGGTGCGAATCCCGACCGCGTCGTCGCGCAGCTCCGCGAAAAGTTGCAATGCGAAGCGGTACTGATGCAGATGCCTATCGGAAAAGAACAAGACTTTGAAGGCGTCATCGATCTAGTCAAACGCGAAGCGTATTATTTCGACGGAAGTCAAGGCGAAAAGGTTCGCGTGGAGGCGATCCCCGACGGACTCGTCGAAGAGGTGGAACGGCGACGCACGCACCTGCTCGAAGTGCTGTCGCTCTTCAGCGATGCGTTGATGGAAATACTTCTCGAAGACCGCGAACCGACCGAGGAGATGATTCACAGCGTTGTTCGTGACGCGGTTTGGGCACAGCAGCTCACGCCGGTTTTTCTAGCGACGGCATATCGCAACAAAGGCGTGCAACCGCTCCTCGATGCGGTAACTCGTTATCTGCCGTCGCCGCAAGACCGCGCGACGACCGCTTGGCGATACGGTGTCGATCACACCGCCGACGACGCGAAGATGATCCTCACGAGCGATGCCACCGCACCGATGGTGGCGATGGCGTTCAAGATCGTCGAAGACCCGTATGGGACGCTCACGTTCTTGCGCATCTATCAGGGGACGCTCACAAAAGGGGCGACGTATATCAATCAGCGTTCGGGCGAGAAGCAGCGAGTCAGCCGCCTATTTCGGATGCACGCCGAGGCACGCGAAGAACTCGAAACGGCAACCGCTGGCGACATCGTTGCGGTCATCGGAATCGACTGTCACAGCGGCGACACATTCGCAACGGACGCAAATTATTGTACGCTCGAATCTATGTTTGTCCCCGAACCGGTGATTCAAATTGCGGTCAAGGCGAAACAGACCAAAGACGCCGACCGGCTCAGCAAGGCACTCTACCGTTTTCGCAAAGAAGACCCGACACTCGCAATTATGACCGACCCCGAAAGCGGCGAAACGCTAATGGCCGGAATGGGCGAGTTACATCTCGAAATCTACGTCGAACGGATTCGACGTGAATACAAAGTTGAAGTTGAAACGTCGCCGCCGAAAGTTAATTATCGTGAGGCTCCAACAGTTGCGGTTGATTTCGACATCAAACACAAGAAACAGTCGGGCGGAAGCGGGCAGTACGCACACATCGTTGGTCGGATGGAGCCGCTTGAAGATGTTCGTCAGCGAATGTTGCAAGAGGCCGAATCGCCAACACAAGGCAAACGTATCACAAAATCGGAGGCGGTGAAGCGGCAAGAGTTGCTCAAAGAATTGCAGGCGAGTGAGACGTTTGTCTTTGAGGACAGAATCACTGGCGGATCGATTCCAGCGGGTTACATCCCTGCTATTGAGAAGGGGTTTGCGGCGTCGCTTGAGAAGGGGCCGGTCGCGGGGTTCCCGATTTTGGGACTGTTCGTGCAGATAAGCGACGGGTCGTTTCACTCGGTCGATAGTAGCGATATGGCGTTTCGTATCTGTGCGCAGACGGCACTCCGCGAGATGTTTCCGCAGATGCGTCCGGCACTTCTCGAGCCGGTGATGAAGATAGAGATCGAGTGTCCGAGTCAGTTTCAGGGGAACGTTGTCGGCGACCTTAACCAGCGTCGCGGAATTGTCAACGTCACCGAGACGCTCGGCGCGGTGACACGAATTGATGGTGAAATCCCGCTTGCGGAGGCGTTCGGTTATTCGACATCGCTCCGCAGCATGACGCAGGGTCAAGGGACGTTCTCGATGGAGTTCGCGCGTTACAAACGAGTCCCCGCCGCAACGCAAGAACAGATCATCAAAGAACGCAAAGCGGCAAAGTGAGTGAGGCCTCAACATAGGACGTATAGGTCGCGTATGACCTATATGTCCTATTGAATCTACACGATGAGCACAGCACTTCCCGACGAAAAACCAGTTGTGTCTCCCGATCTCGCTGCCGTCGAGCTTGACGCCACTGCGCCGCCTGCGGCTGCTGCGCCGACTTCGCCTTATGTTTTGTCGCGGAAAGATTTGCCGCGTCCGCCACAACAGCAAGGCGGCCCGATCCCGATTGGTACCGAGCTTGGTCACTTCATCGTCGAGCGTTACATCGGCGGTGGCGGGATGGGGCGAGTCTATCTCGCGCACGACACCGCACTCGACCGCAAAGTTGCGATCAAGGTGCTTCCAAAACAGCGTGCCCACGACCGCGCGACCGTCGCACGTTTTATGAACGAGGCACGTTCCGCAGCACGGCTCAATCACGAACACATCGCGCAGGTCTATTTCGCACACGAATACCAAGGGACGCCGTACATCGCGTTTGAATATGTCGAAGGGACAAACGTCCGCGACATCGTTGATGCTTACGGGACGTTCGCAGTACCGCAAGCGGTAAACTACATCATTCAGATTGCGCACGCGATTCATCATATCTCGCTGCACGGTGTCGTTCACCGCGATGTCAAACCGTCGAACATTCTGATTACGCCAAACGGTCGCGCAAAGTTAATTGATATGGGACTGGCGCGGCTTCTCGATCCGTCGTCGTCGCAGCACGATCTTACCGCCAGCGGTGTAACGCTCGGAACGTTTGACTACATCTCGCCCGAACAGGCACGCGACCCGCGAAGTGCCGACATCCGCAGCGACATCTACTCGCTGGGGTGTACGTTTTTCTTCATGCTCACCGGACGCCCGCCGTTTCCAGACGGCACAGTTCTTCAAAAACTGCTCCAGCACCAAGGCGACGATCCGCCGAGTTTGCACGAGTTTGTCCCCGACATTCCGCCGGAGATCGTTCACGTCGTCCAAAAGATGATGGCGAAAGACCCGCGGCAACGATACCAGACGCCACAATTATTGTTGCAAGCACTCGTCCACGCGGCGGAGCTGATTGGGCTTCACCCGTCGGGGCCGGGGCAATCGGTTTGGGTTACACGCGACAGTCGCCCCGCGCCGCGATGGCACGTCCACTTGCCGTGGTTCGTCCCAGCGACACTACTCGTAATCGCGGCGGTTGCTATCAACATTTGGGACAGGCAGTTGCCCCTTCGCATACCAGATGTCGTGCCGCCATCGGTCCTACCGACAACGCCAAGCGTTGTCACCGTCCCAGTTTCGCCGTCCCCTACGCTTCCAGCCGAACCGCTCTACACCGGCGTCAAAACGACTCTGTGGTCGCCGCAAAGTGAACAAAACGGTATACCAAACACGTCGCGCGCCGCAAACATTGCGATCACACCAAACGTCGGTGGCGGCGTGATTCTATCACCGCTCCAAGCAAAGGTCGCGCTTGCGCCAATCAGTGGCGGCGGTTTGATCACGCGGTCTTCGTCGTCGCAAAACACTGCGGGAACAATGCCGACGCCGAACGCAGTGTCGTCAACGATCACCGTTGATCCGAAAAACTTCATCGTCGGTGCGTACAGCACGCTCGCAAGCGCACTCGTCGCCGCCGAGAACAACTCCACAATCGAACTTTGTTTCAGCGGCCCGCTTCGCGTCGAACCGTTCACGATTGGCGACAAAAACATTCGGATTGTTGCAGGCACGGTCCCCGCGACAGACGGCGAACGTACCGAGAGTGATACAACTCCGCGACGTTATTCGCCGACACTTCAGTTTCAAGGCGGCGACACCAGTGCGCGTGCGATGATTGTGATCCAAGGCGGAAGCCTCACGATTGAAGACGTGGCGATTGAGATGTCGATTTCATCGAGTCCGTCGCCTTGGTGGTCGCTGATCGAACTCCTTGGGCGTGCAAACTTTCAGGCCAATCGCTGCGTGATGACGCTGCGAAACACAATGAATCGTCACACCGATGTCGCGTTTATTCGCGGGATTTCCAGCGCGGTTTCCGATGCGATGTCGAGTCGTTCCGACGCGAATGGAGTTGCGACAACACCGTCAACGCCGCCGCCCGTTTCGACGAGTGATGCGCCGTCGGCGTCGATTCAACTTCAAGACAGCGTTGTGCGCGGCGAGGCGACGCTTTTGAGTTGGGAGGTTTGCCGTCCGGTTAAGTTGGCTGCGAACAACTGTTTCATCGCCACCGAGCCGGTACCGTTTTCGCTGGAGTCGTCGTCGCGTGTATGCCGGCGTGACGAGCCGATAGTCACAGTTGACTTTCAGTTTGTCACGCTTCTCACGAAAGGGCCGCTGTGGCAACAAGTTCAAACTACATCAACGGCGATACCGCTGACGACGCGGGTACAGTGCAGCGGTTCGATCTTCGTCTTCCAACAGATGCCGCTCTTCGATTTCTACACATCGCTCGACGCGAACGAAGCGGCGACGTTCTTCCAGTTTGTTGGCGGACGGCTGCCAAACTTTTTTCAGGGGCTTGAATCGTTCGGACGAGTTCGGACGCACGCGATGGGGAATCCGGTCTACCAAATTTCTTTAGACGAGTGGGGGCGACGTTCTAACATCGCTCCGCAACTTGACGGCGTGGCATTTGAGTCGGCGTCGTTTTTTGAAGGGAGTTTCAACGCAATCTCGCCGCGTGATCTCACGCTGAAACAAGATGCCGCAAACCCCGCCCGCCAGATCGACCCCGAAACCCACCGCGACGCTGGCGTCGCCATCAGCAAACTGCCGCCGCTGTGATGTTGTATGGCGTCACTCAATCACATACCACGAGCAACCACCCGCAGGCACCGTCACGGGCAGTTCGATTTCGTAGTGTCGATTGAGCGAGTATTCTTGCGGCTGTTTCTCTTCACGCTCGGTCACTTTCGCCACGTCTGTAAGTCCCGTGTAATAGAGTGGTACGGTGATGGTGCGCTTCACATCTTTGTCTGTCGGGTTGTAAAGCATGAGCAGTCCCTTTGTCGGCAACTGCGGATTGACGTGGAGGAAATAATCTATGTCACGTCCATCGGCGCGGCGAAGGTGAATGATGTCGGAGTCGAGAATGTCGCGGTACTGGCGATAAAAGGCGACGTAACGTTCGACGACGGCTTTGGTTGTTTCTGTGTCGTAGAGTCGCGGTCCACGATAACACGCCTGAACTCCAGCACCAAAGTTGTTCGCCAGATGCCGCTCGTAATCGACGAGATTTTCGGATAGCGGTTCCATCGTTGCCGCAGCTCCACCGCCGTGGTACTGCGTCAGTGGAACAAACATCCACCCCATCGACGAGAGCTTGTTCCAAGTACCGTCGAAGATGTTTTGCCGACCGTGAATGACCTGCTGCGCACGCGGAAGCGACCAGTTTGTTTCACGGTATCCCATTCCCGTTTTGTTTGTTCCGTTCAGGAAATACCAGTCGGGGACGTTCAGATAAATCCCGCGTCCGCGGCACCAGCGATAGAAATCGGTGATCGTCTTCCACTGCGTATATTGCGAATCGTCTAACCCGTGATGTCCGGGGTGTGATGTTGAACCGCAGTAGTCGCCCGGATATGAGCCGTCGTGTTCGAGCATGTGAAAACCGGTTGCCTCATAAAACTTGTAGAGGCGTTCAAAATACTTCTCGCCCCACGCACTCCCGATGCACGGCGAACTTCCGAATCTCGCAAAGCCGCCCGGCTTTCCCGTCACCGGATTTACAACGTCGTTCGCCTCGCCTTCGCTGCGTGAACCGAGAAGCGAATACCCGCCCAACTCGATCCCTTTGTCGTTGGCGTACTGAACCAATCGCGTGATGTACTGAAGATATTCTGGCGAGTCGTTTTCGATGTTGAACCCGCTGCCGAACGTGAGAATGACCATCTCAAAACCGACCTCTGCACAATGATCAATAGCGAGTTTAACGGCGTCTTCGTTTACGCTGCTGACGTGCATCAAGATCGGATTTTCCGCCGTCCACGGGGCGATTAGGCGATACATCCGTCGCTGTGCCAGACCGCATCGCTCACGATCATTCGAGTCGTGAATCAGTTCATAAGTCCACGGTGCTTCAAAGACTTCTGCTGGTTTGAGAACATAATTGAGCCGTACCAAACCGCTCTTGAGAAGACACGGCGTGATTCGTTCGTAGTTGACTTGCGTTGCAAACTGCGGATCGGGTTCCCATCGCACGACTTCATTCGCCGACTTCGCATCCATACCGATAAACTCGTACTCTGATTCAACGTGAACCTTTGGAAGTGCTGTTCCCGTTGTCAGTCCGTTACTGAGAATCGCGTGTGGGACAAATGGCGAAGTTGTTTTGATATTTGCATTGCCCGCGGGCGTCCATGCGTCTGTCAGTTTCATCCGAGACTCAACCGAGTGTTCACCTTCGACAAATGCGAGAATCTCGGTATCCAAACGGTTGATTGTGATCGGTGTGGCGGCGTTGTGTGTCACCGATACCGTCTTCGCCATCAGCGGAATGCCGTCGTACATTTCGTAGTAGACGCGAACTTCGAGACTGGCGAGTGCGTCACGGAGCGTTACGATTTCAGGCGAGTCGCCCGACGGAGGATCTGTCTCTGGGTTCCAACGAAAGACGAGTTCAAGCGAGACTCCCGCTGGCGGATACGGCTGTGCATCGACCGTTTTGGGGAGGTATCGTTTTTTCTTCCACGCGAACCGTTCTTTGGTCTTTCCGAACTTCCAATCGACCAAACGAAAACCGCCATCGGCTTTGAGAACATCGGAGTCGAGCCACGAGTCGAGGAGAAAGGCGTAGTTTGGCTGACCAGCGAGACCACCGACGTTGAACGGTTGTTCATTGATGACGAGTGTGGCTTCGGGTTTCACACCGCGCAGGAGCGATTCACCGGTGACGATATTGTCGAACCGCACGCACGCACCGTTTGGCTGCGTCCGCCAGACGCGACGTATGAGACCGTTTTGCATAACGATCTCATTGCGTTCTGCATCGAAAGATAGTTCGGCGGTTTCAGCAATCGGGTGAACGAGCCAGTCCCGCCCACCACTCACCCCGCTGGGCGGGAACGACGCGCAAAGAGCGATGGTTCCTACGAAGAATAGGAAAACGCTTGCAACAATACGACAAAATCTCTGCTGGCTGGTCGGACACAACGACTTGCTCATAGACACATCCCTGATTGCTGGAGTTGCTGATGACTGTACCACTCACACGATACATTCTACAACCTCGCCGCCGATCAACCAGAGGCACCGTTCTAAAACTTCACTTCAAAATCACGCGAACTTCGATGATCGTGCGAAGGATAGCGACAAGCGTCGCCATCAGTAAACTGCCGCCATTGTGGTGTATGGCGTGGACATGGCAAACATTGCCGCTAAAGAAAGTCCACGCCACGCGGTTTGAGTATCAGTCGCCCTTACCAGACTTTGGACGATCTGATGTGTCTGGAAGTGGCTTATAATCTTTCCCCGGCGGCTCTACGGTGATGTCGTACTTTGTTGTGCCTTTCACTTCACAGGTCAAACCGCTTCGATCCGCACTAGCAAACTTGGGGTCAATGGCATCGACGAATGGTGTAAACGTCACACCATCTTCATCTTTTTGGGCCAAGGAATGATCGCCCGGAACTCTTGCTTCGGTAATGTAAACCTTGTAAGAACCTTCGGGGACTCCATCGCCATCCTTACTCATCCCCATGCGAAACTCACCGTTCTTATTGATGCCTCCCGACGCAGATAACGTGCCATTGGTAAAGACAACACGCCCAACGGTTAGCGGCTTACCATCGGAAAAAGTCACTTTGCCAGAGACTTTTGTACCACTACCGCAACCGAAAAGTGTGACTACTGCCAACAGGACACAACAAACCGAAAATCGAATTGGATTGATCATTGGAAAACTTCCGTTGAAAAGGGGGGTAACTGTTATTGTACTTTGTGTGGCTTTATGGCAACGAAACAGATTTTCCATCGTTGACTTCAGCAAGTGCAACTAAAACATCTCTCGCGGTGGTTACACTCACCGCTCGGACGGCACCATCACCAACAAGGAAATGGCACACGCCTGAATGCGGTGAACCAAACGAATAGAGATTGTCACGACGTGGGTACTCAACACCCGCAAAAGCACTGGGACCACGCGCGATAGGTTCCATAGACGCGGAACTCGTATTGGTTGGAAAGATAGGACGCCCTACATTAAAGGTGCGAGCCGAAAGCTCATCCCCTTTCGAATGTGAGTAAGTGCAATCCCAACTACGCGCCGAGTTAGCACAAACGCCTACACCACCCGTAGGGATGTGCTTTTCTCCAAAGACAATCTGATTAGAAGTCCCATCTGCCCAGTAGGAGCTGCCGTCACGCGGCAACCAGGAAGCAATGCTATTGTTGCCAGACCGTTTGCATACACGCAACGGACCCAACTGACGCACAACGTCACGAATGGTCGAACCCGTTAGTGCTGTTGGAGAGGTAAACTCACTCCATCGCTGCCAGTTCCCTTCCGTAGCTGGTGGAGGAAATGTGGCGAAGTCATACTTGTACCGAATCACTGTCACATAATCTCCAACCGGACCACGTAGGTTATAACCTGCGTCTTCAACATTGTTCACACCCGATGAGCGGCGAGACGGGCACGCATAGGTCGAAACAGACCCAAAGCCTTTTCGTTGATCTGCACTGAGCGCATTGTCCCACCAGTTCGGTGCGGTATCGGTTTCCAATTTCCACCACGCATCCGCATTGTCGGTGTTCCAAGCCATTGGGCGAGCGGTTTCGGAGATGATGTCCCACAGGGCGGTTCGTTCCATGTACGGGTAGAGAATGGTGAACACCGACGCTCGCCCTGTGCCAACGGAGATCGGTGGCAACCCCTGTTTACTATCGAGGAAGTTGTGAACCGCAAGCCCCATTTGCTTCAAGTTGTTTGTGCAAGTCATGCGTCTAGCTGCTTCGCGCGCCGCTTGAACTGCGGGGAGAAGAAGTGCAACCAACACGCCGATGATTGCAATCACAACCAGAAGCTCAACCAAGGTAAACCCAAAACGTCGCGTCAAACACAATGCGTTCTTCATGATTTTTCTCCTCACAAAAAGATGGCGTTGAAAATTCCCCCTAAAGACAAATTCATTCAAGGTTTTTCAACAGTAATATCAAACACAGTCCTTCCTTTAACCTCACACTCCAGTCCAGACGTTGTTGCCTGCGTAAACTTCGCCGCAACGAGGGGCTTGCTAGGTGCATCGTTTGGTTTGTAATTTATGGGGTTGCCATCGCCATCAAGCTGAACTGGCGCACCACTGCTGGGAGCCTGTACTGCATCAACGACGGATACTCGGTATTTTCCGGGCGGTAGACCGCTGCTGGCAGTGGCCCCCATCAGATTATACTTCCCACTTTCATTCAAATAACCAGTGAAACTTTGAGTCGCCGTCTCGAATACCACACGCCCCGTGGTTAGCGGTGTACCATCGGGAAACGTAATCTTCCCACTGACGGCCGCTCCACCACCACTACAACCAAACAGAAAGACTAACACCAAAAGACCAGAGACTTGTAACAAAAAACGTGGCATAAAATGTTCTTTCTTTGACTAGAGGACAAGGGCAACTCATCGAAACACTATGGGAGCGAAACGGCGTTTCCATCATTGACAATCGCCAACTGTGTCAGTAACAAATCGCTCGCTGTCGTGGAAATGCTGCGCACGGAACCATCACCAATGAGGAATGGACACGCACTAGCGTGAGCACTGCCAAACGAATACTGTCGCACCATTGAAAGTGGAGATGGAGTGGTGCTATTGGGTAGCATACCACCATTGAACATCGCCGGATTTGCAACCAACGCAATCGGACGGTTATTGATTCCGTCTGCCGGAACCGAGGTGGTTACGGTGGCTGTTTGAATTGGACGAGCGATAGCAAACGTGCGGTCACCACTCTGCGAGCCACCATCTGTTCGGACAGAATAGTAGTTACAATCAAAGGGAAGCATTCCAGAAGTACAGTGTCCTATATTTTTGACGGGGATATGCTTCTCACCAATGACAAGCTGATTACTTGTTCCATCACGCCAGTAAGCAAATGTATCGCGTGGAGTCCAAGTGGCAGCAACATTTCGTTGTTCAGCAGGACCAGCATTTGTTGGGTCAAGAAGGGTGATACTCGCTACCCGCATTGGACCGTTGTTATTCGCCACACCATCTGGGTTACCGTTGCCATCGCCACCAAAACCGTTGTAATAGTAACGATACCAACCATTGGAACCCGATACGAACTGAAAGTGTAGAACCGCCGCATAATCTCCCACCGGGCCGTTTTCGGCACCACTGAGTCCCTTGGCGGTGGGCTCCTGCGGGCCACCGCTGGTGCGTCGTGATGGGCATTGGTACGCGCTGACAGAGCTAAAGCCTTCTTTTTGCTCTGCCGTCAAAGTGTCCCAAAAATAGGTGCCGGTGCCACGCGCAAACTTTCCTTGGCACGCCGAATTTGTCGTGTCAAGCAGCAAGTCATAGAGTGAATTCCGTTCCATAAACGGATAGAGCAGCAAGAGCCACGTTGGCTGTTCCACGCCAATACACACAGGCACAACGCCATTTCGAACATCGTGGAAGCCATGGACGGCTAAACCCATTTGCTTGAGATTGTTTGTACATTGCATCCGTCTAGCCGCTTCTCGTGCAGCTTGCACAGCGGGCAAGAGCAGTGCGACGAGGACACCGATGATGGCGATCACCACCAACAGTTCAACGAGTGTAAAACCGCTCCGATTGCGTCGAGAAAGAGCGGAGCAAATGGCGTTGCAGAATACGCCAAAGAGTGAAACGGGTTTAGCTGTATTGCCCCCCCCCCCCATCTTAACATTCTCATTAACACCTACGTTGCCACTGGCAACGTTTTGCGCATCGTGCGTTTCGACCAACAAATTGTCTCTACTCATCGTTTATCTCCTTGTAAAAGTGGACATCGAACATCCAAACACAAGCACCTCCAGAAACCAACCATCGGTGGAATCTTAATGACTCAAACGCCTTTCGTCAATAGGGAGCGAGTAATTTTTCACTTGTTCACGGTATTCTCGGAATAAGACACGCTGTTTGGGTAGATTTTCCAAACCTCGCATTTCTTGGAACACGCAACCATGCAAGCGTCCACAGGCAATGTAGATTCACACAATAACGCAATATCGCCTGTGTCGTATCGTTCAGCGGAGTCGCATCACTCGCCGGCGTGTTTTCTTGACCACAGGGGCTGCGTTTACGAGAAACTCACGGAGTTCTGGGAGCTTGTCGGTGTTGATGAAAAAGACACCGGCATCGAACGTCATCTTCCAGATATTTTCCGTGTCGGGAGCACCCCAATAGCGGAGTTTGCGTCCGTGGGCGGCAGCTTTGCTGACGTGTTCCGCAAGCAGCGCACGCTCGGCAGCAGGCATCTCTCCTTCGCCGTTCCACTTGAAGAAATCTTTCCACGCATTGCTGATGACAGGAACGAAATCGGCGGAAATGTCGGAATCAAAGTCGCCAGCGCGACCGTCGATAGACATGAAACGTGTCCGCTTTTCGTTTTGAATCAGTTCACGCGGAATGCTGCCGCTTATGATCACGTCAACGCCACGATTCACACGTTTGCCATCGGGGGTGAAGTGCGTGATCATGTTTTTGTATTTCGCCAGTGTATCGTAAACAAATGGATACACTTCGTTGCCATCGGTTTTGAATTCGATCCAGAGAACGAACTCTTTCGCGTCGGGGAAGATGCGACCGTTAAACCGTTTCGCACGTTCGGCGAGTGGTTTCAGATAGAGCGATTCGAGCGTGCGCTCTGGTGTTAGCTCTTTACGGTCGTGTCCGATGAGCAGTTCGCCATCGACGAGAAAAATGTCGGCCTCGACGCTGCAAAAGCCTTGATCGAGCGCATCGAAAAGTGGACGTGTGTGGTGATAGTCGTTGTGAGAGTGTGCGTTTTTGAGCGACGAAACTTCCGCCGCCGTCGCGGCCTGCGCCGCTACAAATACTAACGCCAATGCGAGATAAGAAATGTGTCGTGTCATTTTGAATTTTCCTTTTTGGTTGAAGTTGAAAGACCGGTAACCGTTCACGGTTGATTCCGTCATGCCCGCGTACTCGGCGGGCATCTAGAGCTAACATTGTGGGGTTCGCTTGCGCGAACATCGCTATCGCGTTTGCTTGGGCTGCTCTCTCTAGGCCCCCGCCGAGTACGCGGGGGTGACGAAACGTGGCGTGAACGGTGACAATATCTCGAAATGTAGCGTAGCGATGGAGTAGCAAAAATTGGCTTGCAGTCGTGAATGGTGTTTTTGCCCCAACGGGGCTGCAAGAGCTTAGCCGTGGGTGAGCGAAGCGAACCCACGGTACGCGAACCCAAAACCATGAAAGCCCCAACGGGGGCGCAAGAATTGGGCCGCGTACAAATGTTCTTTCGCCCCGTTGGGGCTACGGATTCTGTTGGGGGACGCCTACCGTGGGTTCGCGGAATACCGCTCACCCACGGCTAAGCTCTTGTCGCCCCGATGGGGCTAGGAAACACCGTCGCTACGTTTTGGAATGCTATGAGACGCCACACACATTCTAACCGCAAAACGAAATGCCGCGTAGGGGCGGTTCGTGAACCACTCCTACCGGAAAAACCATGAAAATCACGGCTCGTTCACTCGGCCTTTGCGTGCAGGCTGCGCCGCTTGCGCCGGTGGCGGCTCGACGGTAATGTCGTAGCCACTGCTGCTCGGTACAGTGAACTTTAGACCAGATGTTTCTGGGTTGGCAAACTTCGGGTGAGCGTGATAAATCTGCCCCGTCTCGGTACTTTCCGCAGCATTGACAGCAACCGCGTATTCTCCCGGCGGGAGGTCTGTTCCACGCCCATCTTCTTCCATCGTGTAGGTTCCATCCTTTTGGATGATCCCAATGGCTTGCGACTTTGGCGTGGAAAAAACAACTCGTCCCTTCGTGAGAGGAGCTCCATCTGTCAAAGTGACTTTCCCCTTGACCGAGGCTTTGTTGTTGCAGCCAACTAACAGCGCGACAACGAGACATAACGTGAACGCAAAAATCTTTTTCATCGTGAGTGATACTCCTAAATGTGTGAAATTTGGTGAAGTGGAAATCATAATCGTTAACGGACATTGATTGTGTTCACGTTGCCATCTTTGCCCCGACGGGGCAGCAATCTCAATAACCGGCGGTAAGTGCAGCCGCGATAGCGGCAAGCGCAACCGCCGGTGACGCAGCCAAAAACTCTGTGCGTCCGGTAGGACGCCACCTGTTTTGCGTCAAACGTGTTGTCGGTAGCGTCTTACAGACGCAGATTTTGAGTTGGTCGCTACCGTGGGTTGCGCGGAATACCGCTTACCCACGGTTATTGAAATCACGTCCCTATCGGGACGAAGACAAGGTTACACGCTGAATAAGATCGTCCCTAGCGGGACTAGGAACGCACTGCCACCGAAACAATCCGTGAACGGTTGCAAGCAAACCCAAACCGTGTTACGGCAGCGAGACCGAGTTCCCATCGCCAGTTTCGCTGAGCTTACGGAGTATCAAACCGGGTGTGGTTGAAGAGATGCCACGCACGGCTCCATCCCCCAACACAAACTGAACCACGCCAGCATGGGAACTACCGAATCCCCTTCCATAGCCAGCTTCATTACCACCAGTTCCATTGATGCGGCCATCGAAGTAATTCGGTTTGGTCGTAAGTTCGGCCTGCGAGGACATCAAGCGAGCCCCACTATACTGCTTACCTCGCCGCATCTGGAAGAGATACGAGCAGTCAAAGTTTAGCTGACTCGTACCACCGTCACTGATCTTAACACCAGTCCCCGTGTCGTTGTTACCTTCGCATTTGAGTAAACCAGCTTGCGGGATATACTGTTCACCTATGACAAGCTGATTACTCGTTCCATCACGCCAAGCCGACATCGTGTCGCGTGGTGTGAAGCTCTTGTAGCTCCCCGCTGGGCTTGGCGTGTTGCTGGTGTCGTCATAACCTTGGTTGGTCGCAGGGCGAATCGGACCAGCAAAGCGATTGGCTTGTCCGCCAGTCATTAGGCATTCCCACCAATCCGAACCTTCGTTTGGCGGTGTTCCCGTTTCTGTAGTGCCACCGGAAGTAGTAATGGACGTTATGGCTCCATTGGTATAGCCACCGCGTAACACAATCGGCACGGCATAATCGGTGGCGGGACCGGGTGAACCAAACTCGCCAGTTGTGCCGCGCGGCGTAATCTGTTTACCACTTCGGCGCGACGGGCAGAGCATGTACGAGTGGGCACCAATCGAGTCGCTGTATTGCGCTGTGATGAGTCCCCAAACTGTTGGTGCCAATACACACTCGTTGCCACTACTACCTCCATAGTTGAAGGCATCGGGGCCTTTTTTGTCACCGAACGTTGCGGAGGTATTGGTGACACCCATCAGCGCATCATACGACGCTTGTGCTTCGACGAACGGCATCAGCAGGACACCCCAAGCGTAGTTATTCTGCTTGATGCAGAGTGGGACGACGCCTTCTTGGTTTGTGCTGGCGAAGTTGTGGATTCCCAAACCGAGTTGTTTGAGGTTGTTTGAGCACTGCATTCTGCGTGCTGCTTCGCGTGCGGCTTGTACGGCGGGCAAGAGAAGTGCCACGAGTACGCCGATGATGGCGATGACGACGAGGAGTTCTACAAGAGTGAACCCGCCGCATCTTTTGCGGAGGTAACGGGTTAAACCGCAACCTTGCCAAGATTGCCCCCCCCCCCCCATATTAACATTCAACAGGGTGCGATACGCTTTCGCAAACCCTTCCGACAAACACATAACGTTCTTCATAGCGTTTCTCCTTTCGCCCACATCGGGGCTATGGTTATCTGCGTGGTATCGAAAAGCGTTCCACCGTGGAAGGCTTTCAGCCACACACCAGCGACAAAATGGTCGCCACAGAAAAATGCAACGACCAACGACGGTGGCGATTGTAGCCGTGGCCCTGTGAAATGTCAACCCCCACACACAAGCAAAAAAACGCTGGCACTCGCTTACGCTTCGCGTTCTGATTTTTCGCCACACTTGTCAACGCCTGTTTACTGTTCACCGTAGCAGCCGAGTAGGACGCAGGTGTTGGTGGCGTTTTCGAGGAGCGAAAATAACTTCGATACAGCGTCGTCGTAGACGGAGATGTCGAGATCGAAGTAGAACATGAACTCAAAGTCGCGGTTCGGAATCGGACGACTTTCCAGCTTCGTCAGGTTGATGCCGAGCGTGGCAAACTTCGTCATCAAATGATACAGTGCCCCCGGACGATGCGGGATCGTCATCACCAAACTGATACGCCGCGCACCGGGGTAGACCTCAAGCTCTTTCGATATGCAAACGAAACGAGTGTAGTTGTTCTCGCTGTTCTGTATCGTATCACTGATGACATCGAGTCCGTAAAGATCAGCACAGTTTACAGCAGCAATCGCCGCGATGTCGTTTCTCGGCGACTCCGCAACGAACTTCGCCGCAAGAGCCGTATTCGCAAAAACCTGCGTCTCGATGTTCCACTCCTTGAGGAAGTGGCTGCACTGGGCAAGTGCCTGTTCGTGCGAATAGACACACCGCACATCGCTCTTTCGCATTCCGGGTTTGACCAAAAGCGCGTGATTGATCTTGAGCTTCGTACTGCGAACGATGTAGAAACTGTGCTCCTTCATCAAGTCGTAAATGTTTGTCACCGACCCGTGCAAGCTGTTTTCAACCGGCAGAATCCCGTAACGGCAAAGCCCCTTCTCTACCGCGTTAAAAACTCCTTCAAACGTGTTAAAGTAAAGGATCGACGGACTGGCAAATATCTTCTCGCACGCAAAAGTCGAATTGGCACCCTCCGTTCCCTGACACGCAACGACTGCACTCTTCGGAAATAACTGCGGTGTGCGCGTGATTGCCTCGGCGATCTTTTCCGCCGTCTTGGAACTGCGATGCGCCTTGACGATCTGGTGAGACCGCGAGATGTCAAAAATCGTTGAGAAGAGAAGTTTGGTGTATCCAGCGAGTGGTTCGTCTTTGTCGCGCGTGATACGATCAATAATTTCACGTTCACGAGCGGGTTTGAGAATCGGGTCGCTGGTCGCCGCTTTGATCTCTGCGACCGACTCGACAAGCCGAATCCGCGCTTCAAAGAGGCGTGCAATCTCGTCGTCGATGCGGTCGGTTTCTTGACGTATTTCGTTGAGTGGTTTTGTCATGGTTTTGTTTCCTTAAGAGCGTTTTGGAGTTTTGTTGCTGTGGCGACGGCGCGATCGGGTTTGTCGAGTTGTCGCCAGAGTTCTTCGAGTTGACGTAGCGCGTAGAGCCATTCTGGACGCGCCGAATTGTAGAGCAGTTCCGTGTGGAGGTACGCAAGAACCGCTTCCCCCGCCGAACCTTTATCGCGGAGTGTGTCGCCGAGTGTGTTGAAGAGTGAGGCGAGCGTCGCCGCGTCGCCGGGAGACTCGCGATCAACACGCGCGATGAGGTTGTTGAGTTCTGTTTCGGCCTCGTCCCACTTCGCCTCTTTGACAAGACAACGCGCAAGACCAATCGCCGCACGACGCTGAAGCACAACAATTTGCGGCGTCGTTTCGGTATTCATTACAACGCCCGACAAGTGCTTGCGCGCCGCTGCAACGTCGCCGCGTGCAAACGCAATGTCGCCGAGTGCGACAGCGGCGTAGAGACGTTCTTCGTTCCACGGAGCAGCCGCCATAAGTTGCAACGTTCGTTCGAGCGATTCGGTGTCGCCGAGTAGAGCGAGTATGTCACTGGTCGTACGACATACTGCGTAGTAGTGATAACTTTGCGGGAAGTCGGCGATGAACGCAATTCCTTGTGACGCAGCTTGCGTGAGAGTGTCGCGTGATTCCGGTTTGGCCACGTCTGCGGCTTCGAGCGCACGACGCGCCGAAATTGTGAACGCTAGAAAACGGTGATCTTGCTTCGTAAGCTCCGAGACTGTTTCGGGGACAACAACCTTTCCGAGTTCGTCGCGTGCCTCGTTCCAGCGTCCAGCCGCGACGGCAGTACGCACGTTGAGAAGACGCGGCGGGTCGTCGTCGAACGTTGTGTAAACGATCTGATTGGCCGGAACCGTTTCGCTTCGCGGAGATGACGACGACGCTGACGGTGACGCCGCCATTTCAATCGTCACGCCGTCGCAAGTGACCGCCGTAACTTTCCCACTCCGCGTCCGCCCCGCACCCTCAACAACGAAGACGCGATCCGCATACACGGGTAACGCTGTGCAAAATCCGACCGCAAACAATAATAGCGTGTAACCGTTCACGATTGTGCATCCTCCGGTGTTCGCATCCAAAGTGTGAGCGTGTTTCCGTCGGCGTTGTCGTATTCGACGCAGTCAACGAGTTGGCGTATCATCGCAATACCGAGGCCGCCCAAACGGCGTTCCATCAGCGGCACTGATACGTTTGCACCGCCAGTCGCTTCGAGCGGGTTGAACGGCGTACCCGAATCGTGAATCCGAACGCCAATCATCGACGGTACCGAGTTGGTCATGATCTCAATCACGACGACCGCAGCGGCGTCGGCTTCGGCGCACTCGTCGTAGGCATACGAGACGATGTTCGTGAACGCCTCATCGACCGCCATCGCCAGCATCGCCCACCGCGCAGCGGGAAGTCCGGCCACTCTTGTCGCTGTCTCAACAAACGCTAGAACGCGCGAAACCTCGCCACGCCGAGCAGGAAACTCCAACTGGTGCGGTGCGGTTTGCACGCCTTCCCATTGACAGAATCGTTCATTCACGCGATACTTCCGCCTGCTCGTTGACTACGTTCCTTCGATTTGTTCAAGAGGAGATCACCACCATGTTACTCACGTTTGAAGAAGACAAAAACACCTTCCGCTGCCGATTCGCTGGCGAACTGAACAGCGACCGTTGCTCCGAAATCGAGAGCGAACTCGCTACAGCAATCACTCGCTCAATCACCGCAGAACCGTCTCGCCGTCTCGTCTTCGATCTGTCGGGAGTGCCTTATATCTCGTCGGCCTTTCTGCGTCTGTGCCTGTTCTACTGCAAAAAACTGGGGACCGAAAAGTTCGCCATCGAAGGTGCGTCCAGCGACCTCAAAAAAGTTTTTGAAATCGCGGGGTTCACCGAATTGATGAAAGTTTCGTAGGCTCGTTACGAGTCGATTCACGCTGGGCCATGTGGAGACGCCATCGTCATTTGTCTCCATAGTGGCCTCTGCACTGCGATACTTCAACCGCAGTGCCTTCATCGACAAGACGATAGACCAATCGGTTTTTTTCGTCAATGCGGCGTGACCACCAGCCAGATAAATTGCCACGCAACGCCTCTGGCTTTCCGATGCCTTCATAGCCATTACGTTCAATATCAGCAAGCAGTTTGTTGATCTGCTTCAGCGTCTTCTTATCGACGGTTTGCCAATGGAGATAATCGCTCCACCCTGTTGCCGTAAAGTTTATTTTCATTCTTCCATCGCCCGCAATTCGTCAAGGGTTTTTGTGACGAACTTTCCCTCATTGACTTCCTGAATGGACTTCCGCAAAACCGCCATATTCGTTTCGCTGTAAAATGGGTCAGCCGCAACGGAAAGCTCGAAAGGAATTCGCCCTTCTCGCAGAGATTGACGCACAAAAATACTAAACGCCGATGCCGTGGTCAATCCTAGCTCGTTGAAAAACACGTCGGCCTTCTCTTTCAATTCCCTGTCAATCCGTATACTCAAACTGGTTGTTTCAGCCATTGATAACCTCCTTCTTGCTGGTGCGCGCGGGTCTCACTCTCCAATGATCTTGACCAAAACCCGTTTGTCGCGGCGACCGTCGAATTCGCCGTAGAAAACTTGCTCCCAGCGTCCGAGATCGAGTCGTCCGCCCGTGATGGCGATGACGACTTCGCGTCCCATTATTTGGCGTTTGTGGTGGGCGTCGCCGTTGTCTTCGCCCGTTTGATTGTGTGAATAACGCGACGGATCGTGCGGCGCGAGTTGCTCCAACCACCGCTTGTAGTCGCTGTGCAAACCCGACTCGTCATCGTTAATGAAAACCGACGACGTGATGTGCATCGAGTTGCAGAGCATAAGCCCCTCTCTGACACCACTCGCCTCCAAAATCCTCGCAAGTTTTGGAGTGATGTTAACGAAGTCCATCCGCGCCGGGACGTTGAGCGTGAGATATTCGGTGTGGCTTTTCATTGTTTTTGCGTTGTCAAGTATTGTTCAACAAGTTCGATGCAGCGGTCGGTTTGTTCGTCGGTACCGACGCTGATTCGCAGTCCGTCGCCCCACTGCGGATAGTCCATGTACCGAACGAGAATCCCGTGACTCTTGAGGTGTTCGTAGATCGGGCGAACTGGAATCGAGTCGTGCGTGTTCCAAGTGAAGTTGGCAAACGACTTCACAACGCGAAAACCGAGTTGCTGCATCGACGTCTCCATTCGTTCGCGTGTTGCAACGATTTTTTGAGTCGTCGCGGTGAGCCATTCTTGGTCAAGAATCGCCGCCGTCGCCGCCGCTATCGAGATCGCGTCGCAGTTGTAGGAGTCTTTGACCTTGTTCATCTGCGAAATCAGTTCGGGATGCGCGATGCAATATCCGAACCGAAGTCCCGCCAGTGCGTATGACTTACTCAAAGTTCGCGTCACGATTACTTTGGGCGACGTTGCAACGAGATCGGCACACGAAATTCCAGCGAAGTCGGCATACGCCTCGTCGATGACGATTGGGCACGGCAGACGTTCGACGACTCGCGTGATCTGTTCTTTTGGAACGACGGTTCCCGAAGGCGAGTTTGGATTCGGCAGAAACGTGAGTTGGAGTCGGTTCTCGCGTTTGGCTGTTTTGGGATCGACGAGTCCGACTTCGGGCGTCCGCGAAAACGCCGACGGGAGCGACCAATCGTCGTTGAACCGTACTTCTTCGGCGAACGCTCCTTGCAACTCCGCAAGCGTCTTGTAGAGGACGTAACTCGGATACGGCAGACGCAACAACTCTCCCGACGCGACGAAGGTACGAGTCAGGATCGTCAGCAGGTCGTCGCTTCCGTTTCCGCAAAGAATTGTATTTTCGGGGACATTGTGCAGCGCGGCGGCGGCGGCGCGAAACTCCGATGCGAACGGGTCGGGATAACGCGACAACCGCGCATCAGCCGACCGTCGAATCGCCTCAAACACCGCCTCACTAGGCGGGTACGGATTTTCGTTGGTGTTGAGTTTGATCACCTGCTCGCCCGCCTTGGGCTGTTCCCCAGAGGCGTACCCGCGAATCGCGGCAATGTCCGAACGGACATACGATTTCATAGACTGTTAGCGGTTGAAGTGGCTGCGTGTAATAGAAGCCGGAAAGGAGGCGGTACTCCGCCGTATTGACGGACAGAACAACCATCGCCGACACGATTGCACTCGTTCGGCATTGGCGGAAACAGCGGAACGACACCAACTCGCGGCCCTCCGTCAATACGGCGAGTACGCCTTCTTTCCGGCTTCTATTTGTACCGCCGAAACATCCATGCCCATTCATCAGCAACCGTGTTTTTCGAGTTTTTCACGGAGCGTGTCGGCGGTGAATGGTTTGACCAAGTAGTCGGAGACGCCAGCTTGAATCGCTTCAAGCACGCGGCTCTTTTCCGCTTCGGTCGTCACCATGATGACGGGGATGTTGGTGTCTTGCGTGCGGATTGCTTTGAGGACTTCCAGCCCGGTCATTCCCGGCATGTTCCAGTCGGTTAGCACGAGGTCAAAAAGCCCCGGTTTGAAGATTGCGACCGCTTCTTGACCGTCGGCGGCCTCGGTGATCTCCGTCACTCCAACGGCTTGGAGCGAACGCAGAATAATTTTTCGCATCGTACTAGAATCGTCGGCGACCAATACTCGTGTCATGGAAACTTTCCTCGCAAAAACGGTGTGTGGAACGTGGAACTATTTTGAAACTCCGCAAGCGTGTCACGCCTTTTCGGGCTGCAACACTTGCGACAATTCGGACTTCAGTTGACTCTCGATCATCCCCTTGACCATCATCGCCGCAAACGGCAATTCGACATCAATGGTGACATCACTTGCCCGCGACAAGCAACGACCGTCAACGGCGAAACCGAGAGCTTTGAAGTGAAACTCTAGCGTGTGTGGGTCGGGCCACGTCTCGCGGAGGTCGCGCACGTCGTAGAGATGTTTCTCCTTGACCTGCGTCAACTTTTCATTGAGACGACGAGTCGCCTCGTCTTGACCAAGCGTATGCGGAACCGTAACGGTCATTTGCGGCATAAACAATCTCACTTTCGTGAAAACATTGAACAGTCTCGAAGTCGCATGCTGCGCGGAATCGCGCCGCGGCGTCAACGAGAAACGGCGGGATTATACATTAACTCGCCCCAGCAAGAAGGAGGGCAGAGTGAGGCCCGTTACGAGTTCACAATCTTCCCGTGGTAGGTCTTGTATGGACTCGGTGTCTTTGTAAAATGGCAGCCGCAGTCGTGCTGGCAGTTTTTATCTGGACGAAAGAAATATACGATGGACCAAACAACGAGCCTCTATGTTTTCGTTGGTGCTTTTTTCGGCGCACTTGTGGGTATCGTTGCGGTTCGCTGGCTCGATGCGATCCGCAAACGCGACGCCGCAACACAAGTCGCCGAAATTCTCCGCCGCGCCGAACTCGATGCCGAAACAACGCGGCGTCAAGGCGAACTCGATGCAAAAGACAACGCAATGCGACTCCGCGAAAAGGTTGAGAATGAGGTCAACCAGAAACGCGGCGAGATTCACGCCCAGCAGCGACAAATCGACAAGGCAAACGATGCCCTCGAAAAACGTGCAGACGACCTCGGAAAACGTGAAAAGCTGGTCGAGAACACGCAGCGAAAACTTGCCGAGCGACTCGAAGACACTTCACGCCGCAGCGAAGAACTCCAAAAGATACTCGATAAACACCGTCACACTCTCCACGAGATTTCCGGCCTCAACAAAGAAGAGGCAACAACACGTCTGCTGGCAATTCTCGAACAACAGATGCAGCAAGAAATGGGATCGGCTATCGTAAAATACGAGAAGCAGCTTGCTGAACAGTGCGAAACGAAGGCGCGTGAAGTCGTGCTCACAGCGATACAGCGTTTCGCGGCGGCACACACGGCAGAGACTACAACCAGCACAATCGACATCCCCAGCGACGAGATGAAGGGACGCATCATCGGACGCGAAGGACGCAATATCCGCGCTTTTGAAAAGGCGACCGGCGTTGACATTATTATCGACGACACTCCGGGCGTTGTGATCGTCAGCAGTTTTGATCCCGTGCGGCGTGAAGTGGCGAAGCGGGCACTTCTTCGTCTGATTGCGGACGGACGAATTCACCCCGCACGCATTGAAGAACTTGTCGGCGAGACATCGGGCGAAGTCGAACAAATTATGCAGCAAGCGGGGAAGGCTGCCGCGCAAGAAGTTGGCGTCTTCGGGCTAGACGAACGCAGTATTGCTCTTCTGGGACGTTTGCATTTTCGCACCAGCTACAGTCAAAACGTCTTGCGGCACTCGATTGAAGTTGCGTTCCTTTCTGGCATCATCGCAGCCGAGATGGACCTCGACGAAAAACTTGCCAAGCGTGCGGGGCTGCTCCACGACCTTGGCAAGGCGGTCGATCACGAAGTCGAAGGCGGTCACCCGCAGATTGGTGCTGATCTTTTGAAACGTTACGGTGAGTCGGCGGAAGTGATTCACGCCGCAGCGGGACACCACGACATGGTTCGCGTTGATCATCCATACACTATGATCGTCTCTGCTGCCGATGCGTGTAGTGCGTCGCGGCCCGGCGCGCGGCGTGAAACGCTCGAACACTACGTCAAACGAATGACCGACCTCGAAGCGATAGCGACGGAGTTTGCTGGTGTCGAACAGGCCTACGCCGTTCAAGCGGGGCGTGAGATGCGAGTCCTTGTCAGTGCGCAGCAAGTCACGGACGAATCTGCCGCAAAAATCTGCCGCGACATTGTAAAGTCGCTCACCGAACGGCTCCAGTTTCCGGGCGAGATCAAAGTCACCGTCATCCGCGAGTCACGGTTCACAGACGTGGCGAGGTAAGCGTTCACGGGATTTGGCCGTGTTGCCGTGTTACGGTTCAGGGCACTCGCTTACGCTTCGTGTTCTTATTAACGGCAACGCATTAAGAACACGAAGCGTAAGCGAGTGCCAGAAGCAGAGCAAACGTAGCGTCCACGAATAGCCGCCAGATGGATTCCCGCCTACGCGGGAATGACGAAACGTTGGCGTGAACGGTTAATCGCGTTGCTTCAAAAACTCTTCCAGTTCTTTGCGGGTGAACGTCTTTTCTGTTGTCGATACGCCGCGTACTGCGCTTGCACCTTGCGCGGCTCCCCAGCGGACGGCTTCGGTGTCGTCGTGGCCATCGAGAATTGCGGCGATGAGTCCGGCGGCGAAAGCGTCACCGCTCCCCGCGCCGCTCACAAACTCGACCGGAAATATCGGCATCTCAAAACGGTGATCGCGACTCTTGTACAGCGTTCCTCGTTCGCCTTGTGTGATGACAACTCGCTTGCATCCCGCGTTCAAAAAAACGTCGGCCTGCGCGTCGGGCGTGTCAAACCCCGTTAGTATTTGTGCTTCGTGATCGTTCGGCAAAAAAATATCGGTCACTGGAAGATACGACGCAACCACCGGCCAAACCGGACGTTTGCCGTAGAGAACAACATCGAGAATCGTCGTCCATCCCGCACGGTGCGCTTCGGCGAAGAGCGAAACCGACTCGTCGTTTTCAAGCGATGCGAGCATTAGAAGTCCGCCGAGAAAGAAAACTTTTGGCGACTCGATATTCGGCGAATGAATGATGTGGCGAAGTTCGTCGCTGAAGACAAACTTGTCGTTCGCGCCGGTCGTGCAGACAAATCTCCGGTCTTCGCGGGCGACGTTGATGTGCATCGCCGTCCCCGGACAAGAATTGTTTGTACGCTGAACGAGCGACGTATCGACGTGCGGAACATCGACCGCGTGGAGAATGAAGTCGCTGAGCGGGTCGTCGCCGACACATCCTGCAAGTCCCACCGGCACCTCCAGTTTCGACAAGTTAATCGCAACGTTCGCAGCGTTCCCGCCAAGACTCAACTCGATCCGCTCCGTCTCAACAAGCTCGCCCGCCTGCGGAACGTGGTCTATCGGCATGCACGCCACGTCGGCGAAAAGAATACCGGTGCTGATGCAACGAGAAGAGTAATCCTGTTTCACAATTCACCTCGTAGAAAAGTTTGTATCTGTTTGCGGTTTATTTCGTCATTCCCGCGAAGGCGGGAATCCAAATCGGGGATGTTGTTAAAGCGTTTGCACACGTTCGCATCGAATCCGTAGCCCCAACGGGGCAACAAGAACTTAGCCGTGGGTGAGCGGTATTCCGCGAACCCACGGTACGCAGCCATAACAGAATCCGTAGCCCCAACGGGGCGTAAGAATTGAGCCGCTCACAAATGTTCTTTCGCCCCGTTGGGGCTTTCTGGATTTTTGGGACTTCGTACCGTGGGTTCGCTTCGCTCACCCACGGCTAAGCTCTTGCAGCCCCGTTGGGACGTGTGGGCCTTTTTGGTCTTGTTCTACCGTGCGCGGCATTGACGCAAGTGTCGTGTTTTCCTGCGTCGCGGTTTTTTCCTTGTCGCTGATGCTATCTGTT
>JBOFSQ010000063.1:0-29347 GCA_051651625.1 Thermoguttaceae bacterium
TCTGTGTTGCGTAGTGAGCAGATTCGTGAAGTTTCCAAACTGCAGGAATTTCTACAAACCTCGCCACAGCTATTCACGCCAACCGAATGCAAGAACTACTTCCAACATGACGGGTATGCGAAAACGTAAAATGCTCTAATGAGTTCACGGCTTGGCTTGATCGCCTCGGCGATCAGAAGGGATTGGTGCGTATCCTTTCGCGTCTTGACGCCGCCGCTGAAGGAAACTTCGGCGATTGTAATGCGGTGGGCGAAGGTGTGTCAGAAATGCGAATCCACTTCGGGGCGGGTTATCGCATCTACTATGCGCGAGAAGGGGAATGCGTTTACCTCTTGCTCGTTGGTGGCGATAAGAAGTCACAGCGTCGTGACATCACGCGAGCCAAAGTTCTATGGCGACAGTTCAAAGGAGGCAAGTCATGATTACGGTTCACGAGTTTGATCCGTCTCGTTATCTTGATAGCGAGACGAAGATAGTCGAGTATCTCGCTGTCAGTGCGGCGGATACGAATCCAGCAGTGTTTTTGCGTGCTCTTGGTAACGTCGCGCGTGCGCGCGGAATGACGCAGCTCGCCAAAGATGCCGGTTTAGAACGCGATAGTCTCGACAAAGTTTTTGTCCCCGGCAAGAAGCCGCAGTTCGCAACAGTGCTGAAGATCGTGCAAGCACTCGGAATGCGACTCGATGTCCGACCGATGACAAATGCCGGCAATGAATAACGTAATCCCAACCCGTGAACGTTTACAAATGGCACAACGATTTGTCGTCTTGATTTGTTGTCTCGTCTGCTTGTTGTTTGCTCCACCTGCAATTATAGTCGCGTCACAAGCGACTACGATTACTGCGTCCACAATCGCAACACTCCACGGAATCGGCATTGCGGGGCCGCTCGCCGGATCGCACCAAGACGCAATCATCGTCGGCGGCGGTGCGAACTTTCCAAACGGAATGCCGTGGAACGGCGGCGTCAAGCACTACGAAACTTCGGTGCGAGTGTTGGCTCGCAGCAGCGATGGTAACGCAACACTACTCGATAACGAATGGTCGCTCCCAAAACCGATAGCGTATGCGGCGTGCGTTTCAACCGCCGATGGCGTCGTCTGCGTGGGCGGTGAAAACGCCGATGGAAAGTCGGCAGACGTACTGCGTCTGGCGTGGCAACCGAAGACACGCGAACTCGTCATCACGCAGTTGCCGCCGCTCCCCACGCCGCGCACGAACGCCGCAGCAGCAATCGTCAACCAAACGCTCTACGTCATCGGCGGCGAAACGAAAGACGGCCCAACCGATTCGGTCGTCTCGCTCGATCTCACCCGCCCCGACGCCGCGTGGCGCGATCAACCGTCGCTCCCACAACCGGTGTCGCACGCCGTTGCGATCACGCAGTCCGATGGTTACGAAACAAAACTGTACCTCTTCGGCGGACGCGCCAAGAAAACCGATGCAGAGCAAACCGAGTTCTTCAGCACGACATATTCGTACTCGCCAAAGTCAAACCAGTGGACGCGGTGTGCCGACATCCCCGTTCCGTTTTCTGCGGGTTGCGGAGTTGCCACTGGATACAGTTCGGTTCTGCTTTTCGGCGGTGATCGCGGTACGCTCTTTCACGTAGTTGAACGTCTCTTGAAGCAGCGAAGCCAAACGCAAGACCAATCCGAAGTCGAAAAACTCAACTCGCAGTGGAGCGAACGCGCAGAGACGTTTGCGGGTTTTCCGCGCGACATTTTTCTCTTCAGTACGATCACGAATCGTTGGGCGAAGTTCGGTGATTTGCCGTTTGAAACGCCAGTCACGACGACCGTGTTTTGGTGGAACGACACGATTGTATTTCCGTCGGGCGAAGTAAAACCGGGTGTGCGCACAAACGCAATTCAAGGACTCAAACTCGTCTCGACCCGCACCGGATTCGGCTTTCTGAACTACGCAACGATTGCGGTTTACTTTGCGATTCTGGTTGTGATTGGCGTTGTGTTTTCACGCAAGAACGCGAACACCACCGACTTTTTTCGCGGCGGCGGACGCATCCCTTGGTGGGCTATCGGCATCAGCATCTTTGCGACCGCGCTAAGCTCGATCACTTGTCTTTCGATGCCTGCGAAGGCGTTTGCAACCGATTGGCGAATGCTCTTTTACAACGCGGGGATTCTCTTCGTCGCGCCGATTATTACCGTATACTACATGAACTCGTTTCGCAATCTGCGACTCGACACTGCATACGAATTCTTGGAACGACGTTTCAACCGCTGCACACGTCTGCTTGCGTCGGCTCTGTTTTGTACGTTTATGGTCTCGCGTATTGCTATCGTACTCTTTCTGCCGTCGCTGGCACTCGGCATCGTCACCGACTTCAACGTTTCGTTTTGCATCGTTTTGATGGGTGTCGTCACGCTGGTCTACTGCACGTTCGGCGGAATGGAAGCGGTCGTTTGGGGCGACGTTTTGCAAGGTTTTCTCTTGGTCGGCGGGGCGATACTCTCGCTCTGTTTCCTGATATTTCACACTGAAGGCGGTTTGCGCGGTTTCGTAGAAATCGGTCAAGAGATGCACAAGTTTCACACGTTTGACTTTACGTTGACGCTTGCTCAACCTGTTCTTTGGGTTGTCATTTTGGGCGGCTTTGCGAACAGTCTCATCACTTATTCGAGCGACCAAACGATTGTTCAGCGTTATATGTCGGCGAACAGTGGCGATCAGGCGGTTCGCAGTCTTTGGCTCAATGCGTGGATCAGCATTCCGGTAACGGTGCTCTTTTTTCTGCTCGGCACCGCGCTGTTCACATATTACTCGTCGCACCCGCTCGGTATCGACATCACGCTCAAAAATACCGACGCCATCTTTCCGCACTACATCGTTCACTCATTGCCGCCGGGTATTGCGGGACTGGCAATCGCTGCGATATTTGCTGCCGCGATGTCAACGCTCTCTTCCAACATCAACTCCGTTTCTGCGGCGATTACTTGCGACTTTATCAAACCGTTCGTGGCATTGAGTCCGCGTGCGGAACTTTTGACTGCGCGCGTCGTTGGCATTGTCGCTGGCGGGTGTGGAATCGCGCTGGCACTGCTGCTTGCGACTTGGGAAATCCGTTCGCTGTGGGACCAGTTCAACACTTTTTTGGGACTCTTCACCGGCGTCCTCGGTGGACTGTTCTTGATGGGAATCTTTTCAAAACGGATCAACGGCACTGGAGCCGTCGCGGGAATTTTCGGTTCGCTCGGATCGGTCTGGGCGGTGCAACACTACACGTCGCTGTCGTTCCTGCTTTACGGAGCGGTCGGAATGGTTTCGTGTTACGCCGTTGGATGGATTGTGAGTCTGTGTACGAAATCAGAATCAGAACGCGAAGCGTAAGCGAGTGTCCCGAACAAGAACGCGAAGCGTAAGCGAGTGCCCCAAAACCAGATCAAAAAATCATGACACTTACAAACACCAACAAGCGGCGCGAATATCTCGAAATCTACCGCGACGGTTTGCTAAACGACACGTTACCGTTTTGGTTTCCGCGTGCGATTGACCAGCAGTGTGGCGGTTACTTCACGTCGTTTTCACGCGACGGAACGCTACTGCAAACGGACAAATCGGTCTGGTTTCAAGGTCGTATCGCGTGGACTCTGGCGAACCTCTACAATTCTGTCGAGCCGAAAGCGGAGTGGCTGCGTGACGCACAAGTCGGAATCGACTTCATCGAAAAACATTGTTTCGACAGCGACGGACGAATGTTTTTCTCCGTCACACAAGACGGCAAACCGCTCCGCAAGCGACGCTACTTTTTCTCCGAGATGTTCGCCATAGTTGCGATGGCGGCGGTTGCGAAGGCGAGTCAAGACGACGCGATGGCACGCCGCGCGCTGGCACTGTTTGCGCAAACGCTAACGTCGCTGCGCACCGCAAATCCGTTGTCTGCCAAAACGATTGTCGCAACGCGGGCGACGAAGGGACTGGCGATACCGATGATTTTGCTCGTCACAGCACAAGAGCTGCGAAAGACAATTTCCGACCCGCTCATCGACCGAACGATCACCGAATCAATCGAAGAGATTGAACGAGATTTTTTGCGTGACGACTTTGCGTGTGTGCTTGAGACGGTCGGTGTAAACGGCGAGTTCATCGACACGTTTGAAGGACGGATGGTTTGTCCGGGCCACTCGCTGGAAGCGGGCTGGTTTATTTTGGAGGAAGCGCGACTTCAAAACAACGATCCACATCTTATTGAGTTGGGGTGCAAGATCATCGACCTGTCGTTTCAAATCGGTTGGGACTCACAGTTCGGCGGGATGCTGTACTACCGTGACTGCAAAGGTTTGCCGTGCTCGGAGTATTGGCACGACATGAAGTTTTGGTGGCCCCACAACGAAGCGATTATTGCAACGCTCTTGGCGTGGCAACTCACGGGTCGCGCACACTACGCACGTTGGCACCAGCAGATTCACGACTGGTCTTACGCCCACTTCCCCGACCCCGTGTTTGGCGAGTGGTTCGGCTACCTCCACCGCGACGGCACCGTTTCCACCAAACTCAAAGGGAATATGTGGAAAGGGCCGTTTCACCTGCCACGAATGCAGTGGTACTGCTGGAAGCGACTCGAAGAGATGTGAGCCGCCGATTCCCTCTGGACACGGAACGGGAATTTCGTTACCATCCCAGAATGAACGAAATGCTCGAAAAACTCGCCGACCTTGCAAATCGGTGGCGCATACAAGACTTAATCTTTCCGATTGGTGTGGCGGCGTGTGTGCTCGTGCTCCTCGTCCCGCTCGATCCATCAATTCTTGATATGCTGCTGTCGATAAATGTGACGCTCGGTATTGTCATCCTTCTCTCGACAATCTTCGTCACCAAACCGCTCGACTTCAGCATCTTCCCGACCGTTCTACTCGCCACGACGCTCTTGCGGCTCGTTCTCAACGTCGCCACAACGCGGCTCATTCTGCAAAACGCAGGCGAAGACGGAATGGAAGCAGCGGGGCAGGTGATCCAAAGTTTTTCGGCCTTCGTCGCGGGGGACAACCTCGTCATAGGGCTGATCATCTTCGTTATCATCGTTGTCATTCAGTTTGTCGTCATCACGAAAGGTGCGACGCGCGTTTCGGAAGTGGCGGCACGATTCACTCTCGACGCCATGCCCGGACGCCAAATGGCCATCGACGCCGACCTCAACGCCGGAATCATCGACGAACGCGAAGCGCAGCGACGCCGCGCCGAAATCACCGACTCCGCCGACTTTTTCGGAGCGATGGACGGTGCCAGTAAGTTCGTCCGCGGCGACGCCATCGCCGGTATCATCATCACGCTGATCAACATTCTCGGCGGACTCTTCATCGGAATGATTCAGTTTGGAATGCCGCTCCAAGAGGCACTCGCACTCTACACACAACTCACCATCGGCGACGGCCTCGTCAGCCAAGTCCCTGCGTTTCTAATCTCGATTGCAACTGGTATGCTCGTCACACGAAGCAGCCAATCGACAAACCTGCCGAAGTTGTTTGTCAAACAGATGCTCTCGCGTCCGATTGTTCTCATTCTTTCTGGTTCGTTCCTTTACGTTTTGATGTTTACAACGCTCCCGCCAATCCCGCTTTTCACGCTGGGATCGACAAGTTTTTTGGCGGCATATTTTTTATCGCGTTCGCAGAAGGCCGCACAGGTTGAGGCCGAAGCGGCTGAAGAAAAACCGGCAACCGAACCCGAAGACCGAATCGAAGATTATCTCACTATCGACCCGATGGAACTTGAAATCGGCCTCGGTCTCATTCCGATAGCCGACCCCGCACGCGGTGGCGATCTTCTCGACCGCATTCACAAAATCCGTCAACTTATTGCCGCAGAGATCGGCATCTTGTTGCCGCGAGTCCGTATCCGCGACAGCATCAACATCGAACAGCTTCAGTATCGCATCAAGATCGCTGGAATGCCTGTTGCGCTCGGCATCATCTATCCCAACATGTACCTCGCATTCGACAGCGGAAACGCCATCGGAGAAGTCCTCGGCATTCAAACGTTCGACCCCGCATTCGGTACGCCCGCACTCTGGATCGACGGACAGACGAAGAGTCAAGCCGAACTTTACAACTACAGCGTCTTCGAACCAGCGGCGGTGCTGGCGACACACTTGACCGAGGTCGTTCGCAAACACGCCGACGAACTACTCACGCGCGACGCCACGCAACACTTGCTCGACGAACTCAAGGCGACGAGTCCGGCGACGGTTGATGCACTTGTTCCGGGTGTTTTGACGCTTCCGCAGGTTCAACAGATTCTTCAAAACTTGCTGCGCGAACAGGTTTCGATTCGGCAACTTGGTACGATCCTCGAAGTTCTCGGCGACTACGGTACGCGAACGAAAGACCCGATCCTGCTGACCGAGTTCACACGCACGCGACTTGCGCGAACGCTCTGTTCACGTTACCGCGACGCTGAAGACACGCTCCACGTTGTTATGATTGACCCAGCACTGGAAGACCAGATTCGCGGTGGTTTTGAACACAGCGAGCAAGGACTTTTCCCGCGTTACTCGCCGCAATTTGGCGACACACTTGCCAAGAAGTTGGTGACGGAGTTAGACAAACTCGCCGCAATGACGCTCCCGCTGGTTGTTCTCGTCAACCCGCAGATACGCTACTTCCTCAAACAGATGACAGCGCAGACGATTCCAAATCTTGTCGTCTTGAGCTACAACGAAGTTACGCGAGACACCAAGATTAACTCGGTCGGAATGGTGACACTGTAGACCCGTCGCGGGCCTGTTGCGTGTGAGGTTGCGTCATGCTTCCGTCACCGCAAAACGCAGTACGAACGTTGCGCCGCTAGGCGATGTTGGTTCGACTGACGCGGTGCCGCCGTGGAGTTGTGCGATGTGTTTTACGATTGCCAGTCCGAGTCCGGTTCCGCCCGTTTGGCGGTCGCGCGACACCTCCACGCGATAGAAACGTTCAAACACTCGCTCGCGGTGCTCAAGCGGAATACCGCGACCGTGGTCTTGAACGACGAGACGAAACTCGCGGTCGTCGCGCTCTAACACAATGCGAATCGTATCGCCCTGAATAGAATACTTCACAGCGTTGTTAACGAGATTGACAACCGCCTGCTCCAAAAGCGTCGGCGAAAACGACCAAATCGCGCGGTCTGTTTTGTCAACGAATTCTAGCGTCATTTGACGCTCCGTCGCACACGGTTTGCAAAGTGCAATCGCAACTTCAACCGTCTCGGCAAGTGGCAACGTTTCGCGTTTGAGTTCGTCGCGTTCCGGCGCACACTCAAGATTTGAGAGCGTAAGCACATCTTCAAGCAGACGTGTGAGCCGCTCGGCGTGTGACGCGAGCGTCTGCAAAAACTGCGTCCGCTTCGCAGCAGCGTCAACGGTGTCGTCCGCCGCGCCATCTAATAGTGCCTCGACAGTGCCAACTATCACCGTCAGTGGCGTCTTGATCTCGTGCGAAAGATTTGCAATGAAGTCGCGGCGATAAGTCTCCAGCTTCTTCATCCGTGTGCGGTCGTAGAGGACGAGGAGAATACCGAAGTCGGATGCGTCGGCGATCACACTGATTTCTTTGTTGTCGCCCGCGAAGTGAACGACATTTCGGTGCGGCTGCTTACCGGTCAGGTCTTTGAAAAACGTCTCAACTGCGGGGTCACGCCAAACGGCGGCGAGTGCGCGATTCTTGGCAAGTTCCTCGCGTGTTGCGAGCATTTCCGCCGCCGCACGATTGATCTCAAGAATGCGTCCGCTTCGATCAACTAATACGATCCCCTCGACAAGGTTGCCAAAGATCGAGTCGCGGATCGTTTTTTCGTGCGAAAGTTGCAACACCTTTTTTTGAAGCTGTTCCGACATGTCGTAGATCGTCTGCGACAACTGCTGCAATGAGTCGCTGTGGAGCGTCGGTAGGCGAATACTTGCGTCCCCCGATGCGATCTTCCTTGCCGCATGTGACAACTTCACCAGCGACTTTGAAAACCGAATAAAAGAAACGTAGCCGAAGATGAGTGCCAGCAAAATCGCAAGCAACGAAATACCCAATACGTTGCGATGAATCTTGGTTGTCACCGCGTCGATTGCTTGTACCGAAACCGCCGTGCGAACGAGAATGCGCCCGTGTACGGAGTCGAAACCGGTTATGCAATAGAGCATCTGCTGATGCACGGTCGTCGAGTATCGCTGCGACGTTAGACACGGCAAAACCGCGAGTTGATTGTCGCTGTACTTTTTGAGAAATGCGACAATCTCTTCGCGGTCGGCGTGATTTGCCATCACGCTTGGGTCTTCCCATGTGTCGGCAAGCACGGTTCCATCCGCGCGCAACACAGTCACTCGCGTACTCTTATCGAGCAGTGGCGTCAGACGTGTCTCTAAAAAGTCTGGGATCGCTTCGGGCGAGGTATCAGACAACATGTCGCGGACGGCCAGTGCTGCCATCTGCGTACTGATTGCAATCTCTCGCTCGATCCGTTCCATAAAAAGACGAGCGAGTGAATGCGACTCCCATATAAACCCAAGAAGCAACACCGCCAAGATGGTGCAGAGAAGAAACGGAACAAATGAAAAAAAACGGTTCGGCATTGGTGGTGAGAATGATATTGTCGGTGTCACGTTCGGAAGCTGTAACCGATGCCGCGAATTGTTTCGACGAGTCGTGCGTAGTCGCCGAGTTTGCGGCGGAGGCCGAGAATTTGAACGTCGATTGCACGCTCGGTGACGTAGTCGTCGCCACCGCGAGTGTCTTGCATGAGTTGGTTGCGAGTGAAGACGCGATTCGGTGACTCAACGAAGAGCAGCAGTATTTCGAACTCGCCGCGCGTGAGGTGAATCTGTTCGCCATCGAGAAAAACGTCGCGCGAAGTTAGGTCGATGCGGATCGGTCCGGCGGCAACAATGTCGGGTTTGGTTTGCGTCGTTGCGAGTTGTTGATAACGCCGCAAAATCGCACGCATTCGCGCGACGACCAGTTTTGGACTAAACGGTTTTGTGATGTAGTCATCCGCACCGAGTTCGAGACCGACAACGACATCGCTCTCTTCGCTTTTTGCGGTGAGCATGATGATTGGAATGTCGGAAGTTTCGCCGCGTGATTTGAGTTTGCGGCAGACATCAAGCCCGCCGATTCCGGGGAGCATGAGGTCGAGAAAAATCAAATCTGGCGTGTTTGACTTCGCCTCGCGGAGCGCGTCTTCGCCCGACGAAACCGCGACAACCCGCTTGTAACCATCCTTCTCAAGATGGTAAACAAGAAGCTCGGCAATGTCTTTTTCGTCTTCAACGATTAGGATTTTTTCGTTGCTCATTTGTTGATGTCGGTTGACGGTTGATACCGCCACCGATTCTACCACGCCAAAACGCCAGCCAAAGTCCCCCCATCGTTGCGCTGCGATTAGACGCGATAGCGTGAACATTCGTGTCTACAATAGACGGCGTGGCCCGTCAATCGGAGCGGGAACGTAAGCGAGTGCCCAGAAGAATCAGAGCGGGAAGCGTAAGCGAGTGCCCGAAGTGCCAACACGAGCAAACCAAAACGCGAAGCGTAACCGGCGAGCGGCGGGTGTAAACCCGCCGGTAGAACTGCCAACACGCGCAAACCAGAACGCGAAGCGTAACCGGCGAGCGGCGGGTGTAAACCCGCCGGTAGAACTGCCAACACGCGCAAACCAAAACGCGAAGCGTAACCGGCGAGCGGCGGGTGTAAACCCGCCGGTGGAACTGCCAGTTGACGCCGACGACGTATACGATGTCGCGCAAATGTCGAATGCAAGAATGGAGTCAGTTGGCAGTTCTACCGGTGGCATCACTGCCACCGCTCGCCATCACCACGCCCAGCGCACGCCTGCAAATCCCGTGTGGCCCCACGGTTTGCCCGCGCGGTCGGCGAAGTAGTCGCCGCTGTAACCGCCGAAGGCGTTCGTCTTCGCGCCGAGTTTGTAGTCGCCGCCGACGTTGAACGTTAACTTGTTCCGCCCCAAGTCGCTGCCCCAAACGTTCACCGCGCCGCCGCCACCGTCAACAGTCGTGCGAACAACGTTGCCGTGCGCCGACATCTGATGCGAGTAGTAAACTCCGCTGTTCATCGTGAGTCGATTCTGGCGAACAACAAAGTCGCTACCAACGCGAACGAACGCCTGCGTCAGCGACATCGCGCCAAACGCAAGTCCGCCCGCTTCGATGAAGTTTGCAACGTCGTTGTTGTAAACGTCAAACGCCACCACCGGACGCAGCCACAAGTTTTTGTCCAGACGAATTTTGCGTCCCGTTTCGAGCGTCATCTCAAACGTGTTGCCAGAAAAGTTTGCTGTACGCATTGCGAGTGCGCCAACATCGTAGCGACGCGAATCGTACTGCTGATGACCGTAACCAACCAGCGCGAGACAATCAAACCCGCTGCGAAATTGCTGCGCTCCGTAAAGTGCAAACGAGTAATTGTCGCCAAGCATACGACTCGCGCCCAGCGTATCGCGGGCGTGTTCGTAACTGAACATCGCGCCAACAACCGTGCGACGCCCAATCATCTTGTCCGCACCAACCTGAACGCCGTTCGACACAATTTTCGCCGTCCCAGCAAGACCGTCAATCGTGCTGCTCGACACCAGTTCCGTTGAACGTCCGATGTAGTTTGCCCACACCGAAATAGGCCCCATAGGACTTATACGTCCTATAGGGCCTATAGAACTTCGGCATGGCGCACACGGCTCGCACTCCTGCCCGCGATAAACGCCATCGCCACGCACCTGCAAACCAAACCGCTGCTGAACTCGCCCCGACGCCGCTGTACCCATCGCGTTCGCTTGAAACATCACCGGTGCGTTCACAGTCGTGTCGTTCACGTCGGCTTTTGGTTTGACTTCGGTAGTGAGCTTTTTGTTTGTGCTGTCATACAAAAACTCGTAGAGCGTGTTCCGCTTGTTCCCTTCTACGAGGGCGGCGTCAACATCTCCAGTCGCATCAATCGTTCCCGCAAGTTCACCGCCGAGAAACGCGCTGCTCTCTTTGACGTACCACATCGAACCGTTTTTGAAAGTGATTGTGCCGCCGCCACTTGTGGTGACGTTGGAAGTCCACACGTTCGACGCATCTTCGTAGATTCCCGTCGTGAGTGTTTTGCCAGCGTTGACGACGACTTCGCCGCCAGAGTTCACTTCCAGTTTTCCCGTGCTGTCAACGGTAACATTGCCGCTCACGTCAAATATCACGCCGTTTTTGATTTCGAGCGTGCCGTAACCGACGTTTGCGTTGCCGTAGAGTTTCGTCGTGAAGTATTCTGGATTTGCGGCGACTGTTTTGCTTTGCGGCGCAGCTTGCCAATACGAGCCATCGAAAATCACCGTGCCGGTGTCGGTGGATTGATCGTTGATCTTGATGGTGAGTGTCGGCTTGCTGGCGTTGCTGGTAATCGGATCGAAGAACTCGATTTTCTTGCCGCTTTCGGCGGCGATGGCAAGAGTGCTGTTGCTGTAATAATTAGTCATGTGAATCGCGTTGGCTTTTAGCGTCGCGCCGGTGCCATCGGTATTGCCGCGAAATAACATGTCACCGTTTGTGGCGCGTAAAGTAACATCACTCTGCGTCCAAATCGCGCCACCTAGATTGCTTACCTTGTTGTTCTCGAAAGTATTCGTGCCACCAGTAATGCTTATCGGGCTGTATGCTGTTACTGTGTACAACCCTTGATTGCTTTCAAATTTGTTTACACCGCCCGTAATCGTCAGTCCAGATGTCTGAACTGCGGCTCCATCGCACAAATTATTTGCATCAGTACGATTCTTAAACGTATTCGTACCACCGCTAATCGTGAAATACGTTGCCAGAACTTGACCGTTGTCAAAGGTGTTCGTTCCGTCATTGATAGCGATATTATATGAAACAATTGAGGATTTTGCATTAAACTTGTTTACCCCGCCAGCAATGGTTATACCTACAACATCAGAATCATTTGCACGAATCGCAGCCGTGCTGCTGAAATCGATAGAAGTAGATGAAGCATAATTTACACCACCGCTGCTTGGACGAGTGGTAACTCCGACTATCTCTGTACCAGTATTGTTATTGTTAAAAATCAACGTGCCAGTGCTGTTGGTTGTTCCCAAAGTAATTGCTCTGCACTTAATATCAATACCACCACCCAAACCCGAAAATGTGATTGTCGAGGAGTCGGCGGCGACCAGCGTGAATGTTTTGGTGGAGTCGTTGATAAAAGAAGTGGTGTTATTCGCGGCACCAATCGTTGCCGTACCGGAGAGAGTTAGCGTGGCATTATCGGCGATGATAAACGAACTGGCGAGAGTAGAGTCGTCATTCTTGAACTCGATAGAATCGCCATTGGCGAGCGTGCCGTGTGCGGTTTTGAGCGCGTCGAGAGTAGCAAACGTAGGGTCACTTGTTGCTGTGCCGGAATCAATCACATAACTTACCGCTGACGCTTGCGGCACGGCAACGCTTGCTGTCCCAGCGACGACGAGAGCCGCCGCGACCGCCATCGCAGTTTTGCGCAATTTACCTAAATTGCCCCCCCCCCCCTGTTATCACGGGTTTAACATTTGCGGTACTGGTTTTCATTTGTGGGTGCTTTCTGTTGGTTGGAATGGTTGATTTCGTTTACGTCAATCGCGTTGATCCGTCTTCCACAATCCCTACGGGATTGCATTTTCCATAATCCCGTAGGGATTACGTTATGGTAGAAAACGTTCAAAAAACAATCCGAACCCCGCTAGGGGTTCCGTTATGGTAGAACAACGTGCGACGACAATAACGCTTTCTTGCTACCATAACGCAACTCCTACGGAGTTGTTTTCTCGTTGTGCGGCGCGTCTTCTACCATAACGGAATGCCTAACGGCATTCGGGAACGGAATTGCGTTCCGCCTGCCAATGGGAATGGCCCAACGCAACGTCGCGCGTGAGTCGGTCATCGTCTCGTATTGCGCGCTACCACACAATTTTTCTCGCCGCCGACAATGTGGACGCAGTTTGCGCAGAGTGAATGTTAATCTGAGCGGGAAGCGTAAGCGGCGAGCGGTGGCAGTGATGCCACCGGTAGAACTGCCAACTGACTCCATTCTTGCATTCGATGTTTGCGCGACATCGTATACGTCGTCGGCGTCAACTCGCACTTCTACCGGTGGGTTTACACCCTCCGCTCGCCGGCTTACGCTTCGCGTTCTTAATGCGGATTGCGCGGGCGATGCGTGTTGGCGGTTCCACCGGCGGGTTTACACCCGCCGCTCGCCGGTTCAACTGCCAACACGCGCCGTTCTTGCATTCGACGTTTGCGCGACATCGTATACATCGGCGGCGTCAACTGGCAGTTCCACCGGCGGGTTTACACCCGCCGCTCGCCGGTGGCATTGCGTCGCGGGAATGACGAACTTGGAACCAACCGTGAACGGTTTCTCACTTCTGATGCCTAACAATCTTCCCTTGTTCTGCATACAGCACATCTTCGCCGATGTTGGCGCAGCTATCGGCGATGCGTTCGAGTGAACGCGAGATGGCGAGAAAGTCGAGAAGCTCGTCAACGGCTGACACGTTCGACTTGATCAACGTCGCGATCTGCGTTTTGTTGTTGTGGTGAAACTGATCAACAGTGTCGTCGCTGGCGATGACGTTTGCTGCCAGTTTGACATCGTGATACAAAAAAGCGTCGATGGCGGTTTTGAGATTTTCGATCACCGCGTGAATCATGTCGCTGTAGTCGGGAAGCGTTCCGCACCTCGGCAACGACGCAAGGTGAACCGCTCGCCGCGCAATGTAAACCGCCAAATCGCCAATCCGTTCAAGTTCGGTGTTGACCTTCAGTAGCGTAATCATAAGTCGCAAGTCACTCGCAACCGGCTGATGCAACGCCATCACTTTGAGACACTCCTCCTCAATGTGTACCTCAAGTGCGTCAATTTTATCGTCTTGTCGCTCGACTTCAATTGCGGCGTCGGCATCAAGCGTCGCCATTGCTTGCGTCGCCTGTTTTACCGCCGCCTCCACCGCAATCGCTTGCGATGAAATCAGTCGCGTCAAGTGTTCCATTTCGTAGTCAAAGTGCGCTTTCATCGTTAACCAAACCTTCCTGTGATATAGTCTTCTGTCGCTTTCTCGCGCGGATTGGTGAAAATCTTGTCGGTCTGACCGTACTCGACAATCTTTCCTTTGTAGAAAAACGCGGTGTAGTCCGAAAGCCGCGCCGCTTGCTGCATGTTGTGAGTGACGATGACTATCGTGAAGTCTTTCTTGAGTTCGCGCACCGTCTCTTCAATTTTGAGCGTGACGACCGGATCGATAGCACTTGTCGGTTCGTCCATCAAAATCACGTCCGGCTCGACGGCGAGGACTCGCGCCATACAGAGTCGTTGTTGTTGTCCGCCGGAGAGGGCGAGTCCGCTAGTGTGGAGTTTGTTTTTCACTTCGTCCCAGAGCGAAACTTTGACGAGCGTCTCGCGGACACGGTCGGAAACTTCACTCTTTGGAAACTTGAAGTGCAGCCGAAGAGGCCACGCGATATTTTCAAAGACCGAAAGCGGAAACGGTGTCGGCTTTTGAAAGATCATTCCAATGCGACGACGCAATTCGAGAAGGTCAACGCTTTTGTCGAGAATGTTCTGACCGTCAAGCAAAACTTCGCCCGTGACTCGTTGCCCTTTGTAAAGCTCAAAGATGCGGTTGTAAATCCGCAAGTGCGTAGACTTCCCGCACCCCGAAGGACCGATAATCGCCGTCACGCTCTTCTCTTCTATCGCCAAATCGTTGTCAAACAACGCTTGATGACCGCCGTAAAAGAACGACAAGTTTTTCGCTTCAATTTTGTACATGAGTTTTTTCGGTGATGCGTGAACGGATTTGACTGTGTTGACGTTGACGTATTTGCCCCGACGGGGCAGCAAGCTCAATAACCGGCGGTAAGCGTAGCCGCGGTAGCGGCAAGCGTAACCGCCGGTGACACGGCCAAAACTTCGGTGCGTCCGGTAGGACGCTACCATGTTTTGCGTCAAACGTGCTGTCGGTGGCGTCTTACAGACGCTCGGATTTTGTGGTGGTCGCTACCGTGGGTTGCGCGGAATACCGCTTACCCACGGTTATTGAAATCACGTCCCTATCGGGACGAAGACAAGTGTTGCGATTTTTCATACCGCGACGCTAACACGCATTCCGTCAGGATGGATTCCCGCCTACGCGGGAATGACGTATGAGTGTGAATGACGGACATAGGAAACAACCGTTCACGGTCACTTCCTGAAAACGATTCTTACGCCAATGTTCAAGATCAAAATGATTCCCATCATCACCAGTGCTGCTCCCCAACCGGCTTCGTGGCGCGATGCGAACGGGCTGCCGGTTGTGTATTCTGTTACCAGTACGGGAATGTTCGCAACGGGCGAAGTGAAAAAGTGCGTGGCCCACGAGTGGCTCCAAAGTGCGGTCAACAGGAGCGGTGCGGTCTCGCCGCTCACGCGGGCGATAGCCATCAAGATTCCGGTCAACAGTCCCGAACTCGCGCTGCGGCAAATAACAGTTAGCGTCGCACGCCATCGCGGAATGCCGAGTGAAAGCGACGCTTCGCGGAGCGAGTCTGGAACCATGCGGAGCATGTCTTCGGTCGTTCGCAAGATGAGTGGAAACATTATCACCGAGAGCGCGAGCGAACCGGCGAACCCCGAAAAATTCCCCGTCGGCACGACCCAAACTGCGTAGACAAATAGACCAACGACGATTGACGGAATCCCCATCATCACGTTTGCCCCGAACCGAACTGCAGTTGCAAACGCCGAGTGGCGGTCGATTTCGGAGAGGTAGATTCCAGCACCGATTCCGAGCGGGACCGTGATCAATGTTGCCAACAAAGTTATTGTGAGTGTCCCCAAAAGTGCGTTGCCGATTCCTTGATTCGGGACGCCGTAAGGTTTGCTCATCGCCGTTAGAAACTCCCACGAAATCATCTTTCCACCGTGGTAAACCAGCGTCGCAAGAATCCAAACCATAAGTCCGACCGCGAGAAGGAGTGCGGCCAGCGCGACGGCATCGACGAGCGATTGCTGAAGTTTTCGTATTCGCAGAGTTCTACGCATTCCGTCTCCCGAAGAGAGTTTGTGCCGCGATTTGAACGAGCAGTGCGAGTGCGAGCAAGACGAGTCCGAGTGTGAACAAAACGCTTCGCATTAAGCCGTCGGCTTCGGCAAAGTTGTTGGCGAGAGTTGCGGCGATGGTCGTACCGCTGGCGAAAATAGTCGTCGGGACGGCGACGACGTTTCCGATGACGAACATCACCGCCATCGTCTCGCCGAGTGCGCGACCGAGTCCGATGAAGATTCCGCCGAGTACGCCGCGTGCTCCGTAACGGAGGACGATGTGCCGCATCACTTCCCACCGCGTACAGCCGATTCCGTAAGCGGCTTCGCGGAGTAGACTCGGCGTCATTGCGAACGTGTCGCGCATCACGCTTGAGATGTATGGAAGTACCATCAGCGCGAGAACGAGGCCAGCCGTCAAGATGCCGAATCCGCTGGAGTTCTCCGCGAAGAACGGCAGATATTTGAGACCGATGTAGTTTCGCAAGAACGGTGCGATGGTTGTTTGCATCAGCGGCGCGATGACGAACAGTCCCCACATTCCGTAAATGACGCTTGGAATCGCGGCGAGTAAGTCGAGAGCTTGCGAGAGTGGTTTTCCAAGCCAGCTTGGCGCATCGGTGAGAAAGTATGCGATGACGAACGCAAGCGGCACCGCGACGGCGAGTGCGATTGCGGTTGTGAGGAGTGTTCCGGCGATAGCCGGTGCGGCACCGAACTTTTGTGCGACGGGGTCCCAATCTGTAGACCAGAGAAACTGAACGCCAAACGTTTGCCACGTCTCTGCGGAACTCACCGCGAGTCGCGCAACAAACGCAAACAGCAGCAGCGGCACGATCACCGCGCAGAGTCCGCAAAAGTATCTGAAGAGTTTGTCGGTCATTTTCGCACGTCTTCAACTGGAACATAGTGCATTTTGAGTGCGTCTTTTTTTCCTTCGGCGAAGCACCACGCGATATACTTGTTGAGTGCGTCGCGCTTCGTCGGTTCGAGCGACTTCTTGATCAGAATGAACGTCACACCGGTGATGGGCCAGCTTTTTTCGCCAGCGGCATCGGTCGGGATGAGGGCAAAGCCCGGAACGCTGTTCCAATCAGACGCGGCGAGTGCGGCGGCGAAACTTTCAGACTCTGCCGCGACAAAGTTGCCAGCTTTGTTTTGCAGTTTACAAAATGGAAGTTTCGCTTCGATGGCGTAAGTCAGTTCGGTGTAACCTATCGCGCCTTGAGTTTGCGCGACGTTCACACACACGCCCGGATTTTTTTGTCCGCCAATTCCGCACGGCCAGTTAACCGCCGGCCCCGCACCGACCTTTTCTTTCCACTCACTCGACACTTTTGAAAGATAATCGGTGAAGAGGAACGACGTACCCGAACTGTCGCTGCGGTGAACGACGGTGATGGCAACATCGGGAAGTTTCGCGTCGGGATTCGACGACGCGAGTTGCGGGTCGTTCCACCGCGTTATCTTGCCGAGAAAGATGTCGGCGAGTTGCGTGCTGGTCAGTTTGAGCGAGTTACTCTCGACGCCCGCGAGATTGTAGACAACAACGACGCCACCGGCAAGCATGGGAAACTGTTCGAGACCATCTTTTTCGAGGTCTTCGAGTGAAAGCGGACTGTCGGTACCAGCGAAGTCGATAGTCCCTTCTTTGATTTGGTTGACGCCCGCACCGGAGCCGACGCCTTGATAGTTGACTAAAACACGATTTTGCGTCGATTCGGAGTAGCTGTACGCCCACGCGGAGTAGACCGGTGCGGGAAACGTTGCGCCCGCACCGTTGAGGACAATTTTTGCCTCGCCGTTCGTGACGTTTGACGCAGCGGAATCGCCGGTGTCTGCACACCCGTTCACAACAGCCATCACCACCACAATTGCGAACCACACCAACCATTTTCGATCATTCGTTCTCATCGCATTCTCCGTATGCAAGTTGTACCAATTTCTGTCTGGAACCAATTTCCAAACCGACCTATGGTGCGTATCGTACACGGAGTTTATGAGGAGAACATTATGGCTGTGTGAGATTTGTGTTAGGGTACACCCATTTTCGCCACCCCCCATAGACACCGGTATAGGGTAGCTAAAATGCGCTCCTACATGTTTTTGGTTGGTTGTCTAGTGAGGTGCATAGTCTTTTTGGTTTGATAGAGAATGTGTAACGGTTACCACGAGATTTCACGAGCGATTTTGATGTTTTTCAAAGTTTTGGTCTCTGTTCGGCTACTTTGGGGCAAGAGAAGTAGTGAGAGGTCCGATACTGCGGGGGAGTGCGGACGGTTCCGCGCTCCGTCGGGAACGGTTTCGTATCTGTCAAAAAGTTTGTGGAGTGTCCAAATGGCCAGTTGCAGTTCAAAAATTCGTGGTATAAATCGCCCAGCCGGTAATTGGGGGGGGGGGGGGGGGTATAGATAGTTTAGGCAATTTGGACGATTGCCAGTCTCACGTCCCCACCACAACCCGCCGCCTCATTAGCGGCTCATCTCTTTGCACCGTTCTCGGTGCCTTGGTTGTCGCAGGAATCTCAAATCTCGGAGGCGAAGCTGTCGCTGTCGCCGCAAACCAGGACGTAAGCATCACCAGTCAGGCCGACATAAACGCTGTCACCACTTGGGGTGAGAGTGGCACTGCTGGGGCTGCGGGTTTGAATCGCGAAGGTCGAGGCTCGAGGGGGTATGATGCGTCGAATTCTAGAGTTTCCCCCCCCCCTGCTGCGCAACCAGGCGGCAATGGTCTCGCCGGTGGTGATGCTGGCGTAGCAGGGACAAGCGGTGCATTAACCGTTGACGTGACTGGGACAGGTGCTTTCGACTTCAAGGCGTTCAGTATCTTCGGTGGCGCAGGTGGCGCAGGTGGCGCAGGTGGATTTGGGCAAGAAGGAGGTTCTGGGGGAAGGTCGTTCGTTGATCTAGAAGCAACCGTACATCCCGATGGTGCCTCTGGCGGTTTAGGCGGCGCAGGTGGTTCCGGTACAGCAGGTGCCAATGGGGGTGCGGCAACGTTCGAGTTTAAAAATGCAGCTAGTGAATCTACGTTTTCTGCAAACACCATCTTTGGCGGTACAGGTGGCTATGGCGGTGCTGGAGGTGCTGCTGGTAATGGTGGTGTTGGCGGATACGCTGCGCCCGCACTTTCGAGCTGGGGAGCCGGAATATCAGATCAGTTAGCTGGCAACGGCGGTACTGGCCTGGACGGTGGCATTGGTGGCGCGGGGCAAAATGGTGGCAATGGAGGAAACGCAGTTCTCACGCTCACGGCTGGTACTGTCAATTTCGGAGCGAGTACGCAGTTCGGCGGTAACGGCGGCAATGGTGGTAACGGTGGTACAGGTGGTGCAGGTGGTGCAGGTGGTGCAGGTGGAAGTGGTGCGGAAGTTACCCTTCCAGACGGAGTTCTATCTGGCAACAAATGCGCCAATGGCGACGGCGGAAACGGTGGCAATGGTGGTAATGGCGGTGCGGGCGTGAACGGTGGGAATGCTGGAAATGGTTCTCTCACGGTAACGAGTGGCATCGTCAACTTTGCTGGCAATGTGTTCTTCGGCGGAACAGCGGGAACCGCTGGAACGGGCGGCACGGCGGGTGCGAAAGGCTTGGGTGGCGCAGCGGGAACCGGTGGGACAGGCGGTACAGGTAACGCGGGTGCTGACGGTACGGCTGGCACAGCCGGTGCCAATGGCACGGCGGGCACTGGCCCCAGTGGTTCGGTGTTCGCCATCAATGGCGGTGTTGTCAACACGTCGGGGGCTATCACGTTCCGTGGAACTGGCAACTCGATGACGGTCGGCAATGGCGGCACGTTCAACGTTAACGGAAACCAAACCGTAACTCTTGGCGACGGCAGTTTCACATTTGCCAACGGCTCTACGCTCGGCGGCAGTGGCAAGCTCACGATTGCCGCCGCCACCATCACCGGCCCCGGTGCAAACGATGGTATCACGCTCAACATGTCGAACGGTGGCGCGTTCTTGACGACGACTGGTACCAGTAGCTTGGCAATAGCCGACTTCGGTACCGGAAACTACCGTTCGGGAACCACGGTTACGTTTGCCACCGACACTTACACGCTGAACCTTGGAACATCTATCGCAGACCTCACTTGGAAGGCGGGTGGCAATGGCGTGTGGGAACAAGGCGTCGGCAAGGGTGGCGCAAACTGGACTGGTGCGGACGGCAATTTCATGGGTGGCGACACCGCTATTTTCACCACTGCTGGTGCTGGCAACGTCACGCTCACGGGCGACATTGCTGCGGCTGCAACGAAAGTGGACAGCGGCACCTATACGTTCACTGGAACAGGAAAACTCACCAGCACGGGAACTCTTGCAGTGGCAAGTGGTGCTGCGCTAACGCTTGAGAACTCAAACGACTACTCCGGTGGCACGACAAGCGCGGGGACACTCACCGCGAAAAAGAACGATTCACTCGGCACCGGTGACGTAACCAACAACACAGGCGGCATTCTCAATCTGACGCTTGCCGCCGATGGCGTTGTCGCAAATAAAATCAGCGGTGCCGGTGCGGTCAATGTTAACGGAGCGGGCAAAGTCACGCTCACCGCCTACAGTGATGCCATGGGTACGCTCACCGTGAGTAACGGCGGGCTGCAAATCGGCAACGGGGCGGCGAGCGGCGAATATGCGGGCGAAATCGCGGTGGCATCGGGCAAGAACGTGACGTTCAATCGCAACAATGATCTCGAGCACACTGCAAAGATTTCCGGTGCTGGCTCGGTCACACAAGCCGGTTCGGGCACGCTGACACTTTCACAAGCCAACACCTACGCTGGTGGCACGACCGTCTCTGCTGGAACGCTCAAAGCGGGAGACGTTGCCGCGTTTGGCACAGGCGCAGTCGCCGTGAATGCGGGGACGTTAGACGTGAACGGGAACGCCATCGCCAACGCCGTCACGCTTGCGGGTGGAAAACTGGCGAACAATGGCGCGGCTGCCACGCTGGCTGGGAATGTCGCCGTCACTTCCGCATCGAAAGTTGGCGGAACTGGTGACTTGACGCTCAACGGAACCGTCAGCGGAAGCGGTGCTCTCACGAAAGAAGACGCGAACACGCTCACACTTTCCGGCACCAACAGTGGCTACTCCGGTGCCACGACGATCAGTGCAGGAAAAGTCGTCGCCACTGGTGCTTCGTCGCTAGGAACCGGTGCGGTCACGAACAACGCCGCGCTTGATTTTGATTTCGCCGCTGCTGGCACCGTTGCAAACGCGATTACTGGGACAGGTACAATCGAGAAAAAAGGCGTCGGTGCTCTCACGCTTTCGGGGACGAACAACACCGCTGCGAGTGCCACCATCACGGGCGGCACGCTCAATATCGCCAGCGGTGGAAAACTCACGACGACCGGCGCGGTGAACGTTGCCAACGGCAACACGCTCGGTGTTGTCGCTGGCTCAACCGCTGCTGTCACTGCGGGAAGTATCACGTTCAACACAGGTGGCAAGCTCGACATCACCGGTTACGCGCCCAATGTTACGACGCCGCATGACGGACCGGAAAACATTCAGACGGTTGTCGCGTCAACCAATGTCACTGGCTTCGATGTTGCGAACGTCACGATTGCTGGTCAATCGACCGTTGACTTCCTCTCCGCAAAGGCGTTCAAAGATGCCGCCGGAATCAAAGTGCAAACCGATTTGACGTGGAACAGCACCGACCCCACACGCCAAGCACACGGCGACTTCACCGTCGCAAGCGGTACGTTCGCTATGGGTGCAACTCTTGGGGATAACAGTGCAAGTACGAACAAGAAGTCTGGCTGGGACGGCAAATCGCTCACGAAACTTGGTGCGGGTACGCTCCTCCTTTCGGGGAACAACACCTACGACAGCGCGACAACCGTCAGTGCGGGAACGCTCCAAATCGGTCATCTGAACGCAATGGGAACGAGTGCCGCGACCGTTGCCAGCGGCGCAACGCTCGATGTGAACGGCTATGCCGTCGCCAACACAATCGCGCTCAGTGGTTCACTCGTCAACAATTCGACGACGGCAACCACGCTTGGTAACACCGTTACATTGGCAGCAGCATCAAAGGTCGGTGGCACGGGCAACTTGAGTCTCGGCAACATCGGTGGCGCGTTTGGGCTTGAGAAAGTCGGCACGGGAAAAGTTACGCTCACCGGTACCAATGTTGCAACGTCAACAACAGTTTCGGCGGGAACGCTGGCTCTGGGAGCCGGCGGAGAGGCTGGCGGAAATGTTACTATCGCCAGTGGTGCGAAGTTGTCCGTTGATCGCACGGGGACTGTTGCCAACGCTATCGCAAACGCCGGTGCCATCGACCTCACTGTCTCTGGTGCAGACCTCCAAGGTGCGATCACCGGTGCAGGTGCGATCAACGTCAACGAAGACGCCACGATGAGTGGTACGATGACTGGCTTCAACGGCACCACAACTGTTGCCGCTGGCAAGACGCTCACGGGCGAAGCCGGTGTGGGAACGCTCGCACTCGTCGGCACGGCGGATTACTCGCTCGGCGGAAGCAATCGCTCGATTGGAACGCTGAATGGTGCCGCAACTTCGACTGTCACGCTCGGCGCAAACGACCTGTCGATTGCTAACGGTGGTGCGTTTGCGGGAACGATTGGCGGTACGGGTGCAGTGAACTTGACGGGCGGCGATTTCGTACTCGCCGACAGTGCAAGGGTCACGACGACTGGTGCGACAACTGTCGCAAGCGGTTCTACGCTAACACTCACCGCAGCGGCAGACAGCGCAAACGCCACAATTCAAGGTGGCAGTTTGACGATTGATGCGGGCGGTACGCTCAAGACCAACTTCAGTAGCTACACTATCGCATCGGGCGGAACGGTTGATGTTCACCTCGGAAGTGGTCTGACTGGTTTCACCAACAATGGCTCTGCTGTGACCGTGGCCAACCGGCTTTACAAAGTCGTCGGCGATGTCAATTTCGCTGGTGGCGACCTCTACTACACGCTCAAGAAGAACTTCGGCAGCGACATTTTCCCGAACGTCTCGCCGTCGATTGGGCCAGTGATTGATTCTTACACGGGCGGGAATCTGTTTATCGAAAATCTGCTCACCGTCCCGCTCACCGACGAGCAAGTTGAGGTGTTGGTGCAGAGCAGTTTCGATGCGGTGAACCAGAGCCAAGCGGCCCCGTCGATTGTCAATTCGGTGGCGGGTGTGAGCAATGCGATTCAGACGCGGTTGCAAGCACCGGTGGCGTCGCAAATGGGTGCCTATCGCGGACAGTGTGCGCCGTGCGCATCGGCTTGTGGTGGTGTTTTTCGCGGATGCACCGAGGCGTGGGTGTCGCCGATCTACGGTAACAATCGCGGTTTCGGACTTCGCAGCGGAAACTTCAAATACGGGTTTGACAACAACCAGTGGGGAATCGGTTTTGGTCTCGACAAAACGGTGTCCACGTTGCGTTATGGCGTGATGGGCGTTGTCGGTGGCGGCAGAATGGTCAGCAATGGCCAACTTGCCAAGACGTGGAACGAAACGACTTACGGCGGCGTTTACGTCTACGCCAATCAGCGAATCGCGCCGAGTACCGACCTGATGATGACCACCGGCTGGGTCGGCCAAGGCAACTCGATGCGTCAAGCCCAACTGGGTGGCGATTTGACTGGCTCGATGGACAACGGCATGTACTCGATCTCGACGCGGCTCACCAAGACGATCAATCTTGGCACTACAAATCTCATGCCGCACGTCGGGCTTGATTACGGTTACTACTATCAGTCGCGGATGAATGCTGTTTGGAACGGAGCAACCGCGTTTGTCAACGAACGTGCAGACGCCAACATGGTTGTCTTGCCGGTTGGAGCGAGTGCAAACAATTGTTTTGTTGTCAACGGTGCGAAGGTTACGCCAACGATGCGTGCGCAGTACATCGCAAACGTCGCCGACGTGGGTACTGGTTACAACACTTTCATGACCGGTTCACCGACCGCCGCACTCATGGCAACACGCATGGCAGACCGCCACGCTGGCAGTGCAGGCTTCGGCTTGGGATGGACACGCGGACGAATGACGTTGACTGGAGACTACGACTTCATGTTCTCGCAACATTACCAAACTCACTTGGCATCATTCGCCGCTGGGTATAAGTTCTAGTGGTTAGTGCCAAGAATCAGAACACGAAGCGTAAGCGAGTGTATTTTGCCCCAACGGGGCAGGAAGAACGTAGCCGTGGGTGAGCGAAGCGAACCCACGGTAAGGAAACCCAAAATCCAGAAAGCCCCAACGGGGCGAAAGAAAGATGTTTCGAGATCGCAACAATGGTCTCTTACGCCCCGTTGGGGCTTGGGACTTTGTTAGGATCACCTACCGTGGGTTCGCGGAATACTGCTCACCCACGGCTAAGTTCTTTTCGCCCCGTTGGGGCTACGGATTCGGTGCGAGTGTGTGCAATCGCTTCGAAAACGTCTTCCACTAGATTCCCGCCGAGTACGCGGGAATGACGAAACGCTTGCGTTTACTTTTTCAGAATGAATCAACGCCTCAAAGATAGAAACCAACGCATCTTACATCGAACGATGGTTTTGTTGACTTGAGTCGCTTTCAATTTTCCGTGGTTCTTCGCGTTGGAGAACCTTTTCGTAAAACGTGTTGTGGTGAAAATAGAAAACTTACCACAACCAAACAACAAGGGAGCAAAGCTATGTTGCGTAACCTAATCAATTGCGTTGTTGAAATCGTTACTTCAGAAACGCAAGCGGCGAAAAAGAAAAGCCGGCGCGGGAATGCAAAGAAGACGCATTTGAAACATCGGTCGCTGCAACTCGAATCGCTCGAAACACGAGAACTCCTCTCCGTCTCGCTCGGTGAGTTTGAGCAAATCCGAAACCTATACGCCGACCTAAACCTCTCCGCAAATTTCGCAGACTATAACGTGATAGAAATCACGGCTTCTCAACTTTCGGCGGCGAGTCTACAAACGGCAATCGACACCGCAGCCCAAACGGTTCAGAACGATTTGATAGTCGTAAGAACGACGGCGGAGCAAAACACGATTACGCTGGAAGGGAATCCACTATTTATTGATATTGACCAATCACAACACGGCTCTGTTGCAATAGTCGCGCTTTCTTCCATTAAATCAAACTCTCCATTGGTTATTAACACACAAGATATGTCTCGTGCGTTTCGTATTAGCAACAGTAATGTTTATTTAGCAAACACGGAAATTATAGGTACAACATGGAGCTTTGAAGCTGAAAGTGGTTATGATGGCCTAATTTTTTCAGGAGACATCGCAAGTCGTCGTTTGAGCATGGAACCGCTGGCGGTGTCGCCATTGGGCATGAACACAGAAACTCCCGATTCCGATCAAGTTATTGTAGCGGCTTCAGATTTTACTATGAACGCGCTTGGAGCAAATGATCTCGCTGCCCCTTATAATTTGGTGGCTGAAAGAAATGGTAATACAATAAAATTCGCTTGGACTCCCGATCCTGGTGCACCTTATCCCCCAGCCAACAGAACATTTTTAATATACTACACGACGAATCCTTCGTCCAAACCAACGAATACCCCCGGCACGATTTATACCACTTCAGTCAGTTATTCGAATTTGTATGTTAGGTGTTCTTACGAATTTAATGCCGATCCAAATGAAACATATTATATCTACGTTAGAGAACAGGGATATTATACCGTCCATAACATGAACACATCGTTATGGCAAGGAATGACCTCCGAACCGAATTTACCACAGCTTCCGACACCAACATTGGGAACGGTGTCTGCGACAGCTCCCGATAAGATAAGCGTCGCATGGTCTGGTGCAAGCAATGTACTTATTCAGTATACCAATCAAAAAACTGGTGTCACAGATACAAAAACTGCGTCTGGATCGAACTATACCTTAACGAATCTCGATCCAAACACGCAGTATTCGGTTCGAATCAAAGCGACTGCATCGGGATACAGGGATTCTGACTACACAAGCTCTAAATCCGCGACGACGCAAAGGGCTGCTGACTTGGCATTTGCAACTCCGAACGGCTGGGCTCTCAGCCTTTTTGTGACCAACTCGTCATCGGAAAAAGGTGTTCCGCTCACGCTCTTAGCGACGGACTCGCTCTATTTCAATTACGCTTATACAAACATTTCTCCGATTGCTGTAACAACAGGGTATACGATTACTACAACCATCACCGGAAGTGGCTTGACTTCGCCGATGACGTTTACGCATGCAGGGAAAGCTCTGACGCAAAATCAAGTAGAGTTTTCTGCTACAAACTTCAGCATAGGAAAACTCAATCCAGGTACATACACAATAAAAGTTGAACTGGATAGTGGAAAAAATATATTAGAAGAAAGTAAAACGAACAACACATCTAGCCTCTATACATTTACCGTTAAAGCTCCCGATATTGCGGTATCAAACGGAGGCAGCGTTACCAGTAACGTCATTCAAGGCAACATGTTTTCTGTAACGACAGGAACAATTCAGAATATTGGCAACTACGCATCTGGCGGGTATACGGTGACCTTTTATGCGTCTACGAGTACATCAACCCTCTTTACGTCAGGTATTAACCTCGGCTCCGAGACGATGGTCTCACTCAATGCGGGCGAATCAACAACAGCCACATTGAATTTTATGAGTTCGGAATCCCTTATTGCCGGGTCGTCGTATTACATAGGTTGGGTGATTTCCGGTGTTACTGGTGAAACCGTAACAAAAAATAATTCTGCATACACCGATTCTTCAATCGCGGTGTACAAGAGTACCCTTGCACGTCCGGAAATACTCACGATTGAAACGCTGTCTACTAGTTCACTCCAAGTGTCATGGGAAAAAGTTGCCAACGCAACTGGATATTATGTCAACGGTACATACTTTAGCGGGGGAACCACAACATCTGGAGTCCTTTCGGGACTTTCGTCAAATACAACATACAGTATCAGTGTAACTGCGGCTGGCTCAAATTTGTACGCAAATTCGTTGCCATCAGACACAAGGTCTGCTACAACTCAGATGGCACCTTCCGTTACTTCCAAGACAACCGATAGTATTAAGTTATCTTGGTCTTCTGTCACAGGTGCGGGAAGTTACGATGTGTGGTATCGTGCAGTCGGTAGCACAAAATGGTCCCTCGTGTCAAATGTCAGTTCTGGTTATTCACTCGCGGGGCTGAATGATGACACCTCGTATGAAGTTCAAATTCGAGCAATCAAAAGTGGCACAACACTGGTACTCAATTCGGGAACAGTTACGGCAAAAACGAATAAAGTTTTTACGGTTACGAGTACAAGCAATACTGGCGCAGGTTCGCTCCGACAAGCTGTTGCCGATGCCGTAGCAGGGGATAAAATTGTTTTTGCATCGAGCCTTGTGGGACAAACGGTTATTTTGTCTTCTTCATTAAGTATTTCCAAAAACATTACCATTGACGCTTCATCTCTGTACAACGCATATACGGCAACGCCCGGTCTAACACTGTCGAGAAGCAGCGGAACGTTTTCTCTATTGATGATTAGCGGCGGTTGTACAGTTAGTGGTCTAGTAATCACCAATGGAAATGCAGCTTCAGGTGGAGCAGTTTTAGTAGAAGGCACCGCAAATATCTCAAAATGCATGATTGTAGAAAATACTGCAAACATGGGGGGCGGCGGAATTGTTGTTGGGAATGGTGCTAATTTGACAATCCGTGATTCCGTTATTGCCGGAAATCAATCGAATTTTGGAGGCGGAATTGCAATAAGTGGAGGAACTCTCCATGCGATCAACTGTGTGATTAGTGGCAATATAGCCGGTGTGGTCGGTGGCAGTGGCGGCAATGGCGGTGGCGTTCACATTAACAATGGCGGTAATGTCATTCTTACCAACTGCACGGTTGCCGGGAATACTGCGGGGCAAGGTGGGGGCGTTTATAATGATTCGGGGATAATCAAGTATGAGAATTACATTATCGAAAAAAACTTCAAAATAGGCACGTCAACGATAAGCGATATTGGTGGGCTGAGCGGCACAGGTGGCGCAACTGGATATTGTGTGGGTGATCCAAAATTTATTTCACTGCCAACCTATTATACTTGGACAAAAACACTTTGGCGGACTTGGAATTTGAGGCTTCAGAGTGGGTCTGGTGCAATTGATTGTGGGGATAATTCCTGTATCCCTGCAAATGTTACTGCCGATATCGCCGGTAATGCCCGGCTCTCCGGTACAAATGTGGATGCAGGAGCTTACGAATACATATCCTATGCTCCTATGGACCTTACCTTCGGCACTCCGTCGGGGTGGAGTCAAAGCCAAGTCGTTTCCACGCTACAAAATGGTATAAGGACTACGGATAATATCACAACCGACGACGTGTTGTATGCAAATTTTGCTGTTTTGAACAAGAGTAACATTCCCACAACAGCAAATTTCGACGTGAAACTGGAACTATTCGGACCTACCGGTTCGAAAATTGATGAATTCATTTACACGGTCTCTAACGGAATTGCTGCGGGACAAAATTTTTCATCCATTGGAAACGCATGGAACATCGGCAAACTCGCCATTACCGGACAATACAAACTCCAGATGACAATCAATCCGGCGGACTCCATGTCCGAGTCTGACAGGAGCAATAACGTCTCGTACACAACATTTACTTTGAATAGTGCCACCACGCCATCACTAGTCAAACCTACGATAAATACACCATCGAACGCAACTTCGTCTAGTGTCGATTTGACTTGGTCGCAGAGTGTAGGAGCTAGCGGGTATACCGTTGCATATCGCGTTCAAGGAACGACAACGTGGTATACAGCATCATGTCTTTCTCCATGCACGCTTACAGGATTGCGAGGAAACACGACCTATGAGTTTCGAGTGCAAGCGGTCGGGAACAATATCACGGCTGCCGATTCCGTGTGGTCAGATATTGTTTCAGTAAAAACACTTCCGTCTGTGCCAATAAATCTGCGAATTACGGGACGGACTGGCTCCAGTATAGCTCTCGCATGGGATATACCAGTCGGTGGTGCGGTGTCGTATAAACTAGAGTATTCGTCGAATGGTACAAGTGGCTGGACACAGATAGGTGGAACTGTGACGACATCCAGTTACACTCATTCACTCTTGCTAGGAAACGTGGCCTATTACTACCGTATAACAGCCGTCAGCGCATTAGGAAACTCCTACGCTTCATCTACCATCGCGTCAAAAACCAACAACCCAATAAAACTCTCCACCCCGACACTCGGTACAGTGTCCGCGACGAGTCCTTCGGCAATTTCTGTGAGTTGGACAGCAGTGGCTAACGCATCCGCCTACGCAGTTCGATATACCACAGATTCGTCATTTACAACCGGTGTCATGACAA
>JBOFSQ010000064.1:0-25166 GCA_051651625.1 Thermoguttaceae bacterium
CCCTATTCTGCGTCGCGGCCGGACGAGTATCTCCTGCTCGCCGTCTTACTGTCGATGTGTGCCTTTGAGCAATTACGCCGCCCTCCCTATGGTAGGGCGGCTTCCTCTGCTTCGTCGTCGGTTTCTCCTTCTGTGGCGATGCTTGTGCCACAGCCCATTTCCTCATAGGAAACTCCGACTTACTTGAAAACTGTACCCACACTACGCGCGGAGCCTTCTTGTGTCTATCCTCAAACTAATACGCATCCGAAGTGAACGCTTCGTCGTAGGGCTGGTCATCGCCGGTGTTGTGGCGGTGATGTTGATGTCGTTGCGCGTCGTCGTCGATGCTCGGCACATCAAGACTCTCTTGACAGAATTGCAGGCTCACCCGTTTTTGGTCACTGGGGCCGTGCAGGATATACAGCATGCCCTCATCGAAAGCCAAATCCGAATAGACAACCTCTCGGCGTACTACAACGCGGATGAAGTCGAACTCACCAAAAAAGAACTCACCGAGTTGCGTCCAAACGTTGACGACAAGGTGCGTTATGTCACCGATTTCTATCTCGGCCCACAAAAAGACGCCGCTGGCCTCGCCGAAACCGTTTTCTTGATTCGAGAACTAGAAGACGACATCATTGCCCACACTGGCGATGATGCCCCAGCAGAAAACGCTACAATCATCGCGAGCAAACTTCGCCCGTTATACACGCGCGGCAGAGAGCAGGCCCGCGTCATCAAAGACTTCGCCCGACAAAAGATTATCCAGTTCGCAAGCGACGCCGCCGACCTCGCAACCGCCAGCGTTGTAAGTGCTATAGTTGTGGCACTGGTGATGATTGCCTTCGCTGCGTTACTGCTGGCAACAATCAAACGCGGCCTCATTGATAAAATCAGTACACAAGCACAATTTCAGCAGTCGGTCTTCTCCACACTTTCAGACAACATCGACCAAGTCTTTTTGATTTACAACGTCCCCCGCAAATCGTTCGAGCATATCTTCCAAAACTCGCACCGCATACTCGGTCTCGATGCCGAAACGATTCAAACCGATCCGCTAATTTTGTGCAACAACATTCATCCCGACGACCGGTGCGAAGTCGTTGCCTTATTCGGTTCTGACGCGGCTCCCATACGTTACGACCGTGACATCCGTTACAAAAAACCGACCGCGAGCGACTACTGCTGGTTCAACTTGACGATGACGCCGGTAGTGAAACACGGCAAAGTCTTTCGGGCGATATTCTCGTTTACCGACCTAACCGAACGGCACAAAACCCAACATCTCCTCCACAATGCCCTGCAAAACGCGCAGGCTGCGAACTGCGTCAAGAGCGAGTTTCTCACGTCGATCAGTCACGAAATTCGTACCCCAATGAACGCAATTTTGGGGCTGTCATATCTCTGCCTGCAAACTCATCTAAACTCCATACAGCGCAACTATCTCGAAAAGTCGCAAGAGGCCGCTACCAAACTGCTTCGCATCGTCGATGATATGCTCGACTTCTCAAAGATCGACGCCGGAAAACTCGGTATCGACGAAGTTCCGTTTCGGTTGTCTGGCGTCGTCGATGAGGTTATTGATGTCCTCGGTGGAGTCGCCAATAACAAAGGGCTTCCACTGCGAATCGAGATAGATGACTCGTTGCCAAGTGACGTGGTAGGCGACCCGATTCGGATTCGTCAGGTGCTTTTGAGTTTGGTCAGTAACGCAATCAAGTTCACCGAACAAGGTGAAGTCGTCCTGACTTTGCGTCAGGATGCGTCAAAGACAAACGAGACCACCATCGGTGTCACGTTTACCGTCAGCGATACAGGGATTGGAATGACGTCCGAACAGGTGTCTCGACTCTTCACGCCGTTTACGCAAGGCGATGGCTCGATGAACCGTAAACACGGCGGGACAGGGCTTGGACTCATAATCTCCAAAAGCCTCATTGAACTTATGGGAGGCGTGATCGATGTGACCAGTACCCCCGGCAGCGGGACGAGTGTCACGTTCACGATTTCCTTCGCGGCGGTGGTCGTCTCTGATACCGTCGATCCGTGCCACGATGTTGATTTGTCAGACTGTCGCGTCTTGGTCGTCGATGATTGTTCTACTGATCGTAAAGTCATCAGCCAGCTTGTCCATGCGATCACGTCACACGTTGACACAGTTGAGAGTGGTGATCACGCGATTTCCGCACTTCTACGCGCATCGACAAGGCAAAAAGATTACGACATCGTACTGATAGATTGGAAGATGCCGCGAATGGATGGTGTCGAGACGGCGCGAGCGATCCGTGCCAACACAAGCCTTGCCAATCAGCCAGCGATACTTCTGATGTCGGCCTACGACAAGACCGAGTTTGCCCCAGCACGATGGCAAAAATTGGCGTCACAGGATTCGTGCATAAACCAATCTCTTCCAGTGTTCTCTGTGACGCTTTCACGTCTGCCATCAGCGTTAAACATGCCAGCTCTGTTGTCGCCTCGACGCCACGCACACTCAAAGGAACGCGTGTCTTACTGGCCGAAGACAACAGAATCAACCAGATCGTTGTGCAAGGCATTCTGGATATTCTTGAAGTTGACTTGATGATCGCTAACGATGGTCTAGAAGCCGTTGAGATGTTGAAAAAACACGACTTTGACATCGTACTTATGGATGTTCAAATGCCAAATATGGACGGCCTTGAAGCGACCAAAACGATACGGAACCTCGACAAGCCCGGCGTCGATAAGTTGCCGATTCTGGCTCTGACAGCTCACGCGATGCAAGCCGACTACGAGCAAAGTCTCGCCACCGGAATGAACGACCATCTTACCAAACCGGTCGATCCCGACAAGCTGCGCCACGCTCTCGAAATGTGGATTTCGCGGTAGATTGTCGAGTCGTTTTCGTTCGCTTAATCTCTTGAGTGAACGGGAAAGGTAGCGACCCATTGTACGCGTGGGATGCACCTTACAGCACCTTTCCTCTGCTTTTTCGCTATTTTCTCTAGCGTAACCACCTCGCGTATTTCGATAAGTTTACCAAGTTAGCCCACAGGACTTCATCGCAATTGGAAACGCAAGCGGTAAAGACGCTTTTTGAGGAAAAAGAAGAAAACACTCTTTTTTTTCCCTACCTTCTCCAAAATGCGTGGTAGACTGTGGCGAGTTTGGGGGACGGTTCCGAATCATCTGCAGGGTTTCGGAGTTGGTCTCCCCAGTCACACCGTATTGTCTCGGCGGGCAGTCCGCCGGACATCACCGTTCCACCCCTGGACAAAATTGAGGAGAAGTAGAGATGAAACGTCAAATGTACCTTGGTCTGTTGGCTGCAGCGGTGATCGCTCTGTCGGCTTCAACATCGGAAGCTGGACTGTTCGGTCGTATCCGCGCTTGCACACCGTGCGAACCGGCTGCCTGTGAGCCTTGCCAACCCGTCGCGGCTTGCGAACCAGCCGCTTGTGAACCGTGCGAACCGGTCTGTGCCCCGTGCGCACCGGCTTGCCGCCCCGTCCGCACCTTCCTTGCCGCTCTGCGTGCAAAGATGGCCGCCCGCTGTGCCGCCCGTGCTTGCTCGCCTTGTGAGCCAGCCGCTTGCGAGCCGTGTGTTCCAGTCGAACCATGTGTTCCGGCCTGTGAACCGTGTGTTCCCGCTTGCGATCCTTGTGGTTGCGCCGATTGCTGTGGTCGTCCGTGCATGCCGTTTGGCGGATTTTTCCGTAACTTGGCTGCCCGTATCGCTGCCCATTGTGCTGCACGTTCCTGCTCGCCGTGCGATCCTTGCGCACCATGCGAACCTTGTGAGCCAGCCCCGTGCGTTCCCTGTGCGAAGTAACTTGATTGTCGATTGTTGGTGACTTCCAAACCGTTCATGGTTATGGAACACCTCACGCGATAGACAACAAAACGCCGCTGTCTCCTGTGGGACTGCGGCGTTTGTTTTTTACCCACAACCTCTTTGCGTGGTGCTGCTTTGGAGCCGTTATTCTTGAACTCATCAAAAGAACTCTGCACAATTTCCGAGTTGACCGCCGCGATCAAGGCGTTGCTTGAAGAGGTGTTCGTTGACGTTTCCGTCGTCGGTGAAGTTTCGGGGCTATCGCGTCCACGAAGCGGACATCTATACTTCACTCTCAAAGACGCTGATGCACAGTGTCCGGCAGTGATTTGGCGGTCGATAGCGGCGCGAATTGCGTCAAGCGTCCGCGATGGTGAGTCGGTTGTCTGTCGTGGCCGAATCGAAGTTTACCCGCCGCACGGCAAGTACACGCTGGTCATAACTTCGCTGGCCCCGTATGGCGTTGGGCAACAAGAGCAAGCGTTGCGTGTACTGCGACAACGACTCGCTGCCGAAGGAGTTTTCGACGCAGCCCGCAAACGTCCGCTGCCGAGTTGTGTGAAACGTGTCGCGGTTGTGACGAGTCTGTCCGGTGCCGCCGTTCGTGACTTCATACAAATCTTGACACGTCGAACACGACGAATCGATCTTGTACTTGTTCCCGTTCGCGTCCAAGGAACGACCGCAGCGGCTGAGATCGCGGCGGCAATGAAGTTGCTCGCAACCGCACGCAACGTTGACGTAATCGTCTTAACTCGCGGCGGTGGAAGTGCTGAAGACCTCGCCGCATTCAACGACGAAGCAGTTGTGCGTTCTGTTGCGGCCTCGCCGATTCCGGTCGTTTCGGCCATCGGACACGAAATCGACGTTACACTATGCGACCTCGCCGCCGACCTCCGTGCGCTCACTCCGAGCGAAGCCGCCGAACGAATCGCACCAAACGACGATGCTTTCGTCTCTCACATCGACAGTCTCAAACGGCGTTTCGCCAACGCTTGGGAATCGAAGCGACGCCTCTTGGCGATGCGGCTTGAACGTGTTGTATCGCAACCGATCTGGCGCGACCCGACGCGACTTTTTTCGATGCGACACCACGCACTCGAAGACTTTGAACGCCGCCTTCACACCGGAATCAACCGCACAATCGAACGCTCAAACACACGTCTCGCAACCGCCGCCGACACGCTCAATAATCTGTCGCCACTCGCCGTTCTCGCACGCGGCTACTCGCTCACGCTCAACGCCGACGGTCATCTGATCACCTCCGCCGAAACCGTCGCCATCGGCGAACAACTCGTGACACGACTCGCGCACGGAGAAATCGTGTCACGAGTTGAAGAGACATGTTGAGACCGATCCGCCACTTCCACCTTCTCTGCGGCGCGGTAAAATATCGCCTCGTTCATCTCGACAGCTTTGGACAGCATCAACACTTCGCACACAAGGTTTACCGTATGACAACGCCTCTTCGCAGCAACATTGATTGGGTCGGTTATGTAGATTGGTCGATCCGCGACTTTCACAGTTATGATACGCCGCGCGGCGCGACGTACAACTCCTATCTCGTCCGCGACGAGAAGACCGCACTAATCGACACCGTAAAGGCACCGTATTCCGATGCACTTCTCTCGAACGTCGCGTCGCTGACGCCGCTTGATCGCGTTGACTATCTGGTCTGCAACCACGCCGAACTCGACCACGCTGGGTCGATCCCAGCGGTGATGCGGTCGCTTCCGAACGCGACGCTCCTCTGCAACGCAAAGTGCGCCGAAACTCTGTCGCGCTATTTTGACTTCGGAAGTATTCGGCACCAAATCGTCACGCCCGATTCCACGATTTCACTCGGTAAACGGAACCTCGCGTTCGTCAATACGCCGATGGTTCACTGGCCCGACTCGATGATGACATACGTCCCCGAAGAGAAACTCCTGTTCTCGATGGACGCATTCGGTCAGCATCTCGCAACGAGCGTCCGCTTCGACGACGAGTGGGACCTCCCGCATATCTTGATGGAAGCGAAGTCGTATTACGCGAACATCGTCACGCCTTATGGCAAGCAAGTTTTGGCAACGTTAGAACTCGCTAAAACACTTCCAATCGAGATGATTGCACCGAGTCACGGACTGATTTGGCGAAAGAATCTTGGCGTGATTCTCCAAGCGTATCAGACGTGGGCGAGCGGCGTGCAAGTGGACAAGGCCCTCATCATCTTCGACTCGATGTGGGACAGCACAACGCGAATGGCGGAGTCGCTCCTCGCTGGCGCACGCAACACCTCGCCGAAATGGGACGTGCAATTTATGCCCGTTCGCAAGACGACGCTCACTCGCATCGCCACCGAAATGCTCGACGCTTCAACTGTCGCATTCGGTTCGGCAACGCTCAACATGCAAATGATGCCGCAGATGGCGGCGGTTTTGACGTACATTCGCGGTCTCAAGTTTTCGCCGAAGCGTGCGGTGGCGTTCGGATCGAGCGGCTGGGCACACGCTGGCTGCGAACAGATCAACAAGTGGATCGAAGAGACCGGCTGGACTCGACTCGCCGAACCCGTCAAGTGCCACTATCGCCCGTCGAACGAAGTCCTCGCCAAGTGCCAAGAATTGGGCGGTTTGCTGGTGAAGTGAGTTGCGGCGCATCGACTTGATAGACAAAATGGACTTTATGCACTTGTCCATTTCGTCTATCAAGTCCATCGCGTCTACCAGTTCTTCACTCGCTTACGCTTCGTGTTCTGATTCGGGCGCGTTCTGATTCTTCGGGCACTCGCTTACGCTTCGTGTTCTGATGTGTCACTCGCTTACGCGTCGTGTTCTGATTCTCACGCTTGCCGCTCTGGTTCGGATTCGATCTTTTCTTGGCCCGGGTATTTTATGCGTCCGTGTTTGATCGCGATGAGTGAAACTATGAGGCTGTTTTCAACTGTGTGCAAGTCGCGGAGTGTCAAACCCGACTCGTCGAGCTGACCGTCTTCGAGTTTGAGCTTCGTGATTTGACGAACCATGTGTTCGATGCGGTGCGGCGACGCAGAATCAAGCGAACGACACGCCGATTCCGCCGCATCGGCCAGCATCAATACCGCCGCCTCCTTCGACTGCGGCTTCGGTCCCGGATAACGAAACGACCCCTCCTCCATCGGCATCGACGCACCGCTCTCACGGTTTTGTCGATTCGCAACACCATAAAAATACGAGACCAGCGACGTACCGTGATGCTGCTCAATGAAATCGACAATCGCCTCAGGGATGTTGTATTGTCGCGCAAGGTCGGCCCCGTCCTTGACGTGCGAAACGATCACAAGCGTACTGATTCGCGGCTCAAGTGTGTTGTGGATGTTCTCGCCCGAACCCTGATTTTCGATGAAACACTCCGGCTTGAACACCTTCCCGATGTCGTGAAAATATGCACCGACTCGCGTCAGCAGATCGCGTCCGCCAATCGCCTTGACCGCCGTTTCGGCAATCGTCGCCACTTGTACGGAATGGTTGTACGTCGCTGGTGCGCGGCGGATAAGCTCCTGCAAAAGTGGGTGCGAACCGTTCCCCCAATCGAGCAAACTCATGTCCGTCAAAACGCCGAGCGAACTCTCGATGAACGGCAAAAGCCCCGTCATCACAAACCCCGAAAGTACAACCCAAACAAAATAGAAAGCCGCTTGCTGCAAGAGAGGCCAGTCAAGATTTTGGTCTTCCATCAGGTTGAGTGTGAGCGTGAGAATTGCGGCGACGACACCACCGACCAAGCTGATTGTGATTAGGCGTCCGCGCGACCGCAGACGATCAATCTGAATGCAAACAACCAGCGCAGTACACGCCATCACCATCACCGCACTCGGCGGGAGGTTCGTCGTGTGAACCGTAATCGACGACAATATCAGCGTGAAAATGAGTGCAAATCCCCAAGAATAGAGGATTGACAGCCATTGTGCAAAGATGAGTAGCGGCAAGATTTCAAGGTGACGCACTGTCGTCGAGAACTCGATACAAGCAAGCATCGCTAACACCGTCACCAGCATCGACATGTGAAAGACCAGCAGCGTGCGAACCGCCCTCGGACGACGACGTTCCCACCGCAGCAGCACCGACCATCCGAGCATGAGCAGCAAGGTGAAGAACGTTGTGAACGATGCAAATCGCGCCGCACCGTGCAACCAAGTGAGCGATTCAATCCGCTTGGTGTACTCAACGTGCAACAACTGTAGTTTTGCGGCGTCGAGCGGTTTTCCCGCCTCGGCAATCGTTTGGCCGCGTCCGTATTGTAGCGTCACGGGGCGGACTTCGGAGAGAACACGCTGCGTTTCACTCGCCGTCGCTGAAACGTCTTTGTGAAGCGTTGGGACGAGGTGCGAAACAGCCCACTTCGACAGGAACGGCACCAGCGGCGACTCTTCGCCAAACTCACGCTTGAGTGCCGCGTCAATGCGACTGTCGTCGCGGAGAATCTCACCAATCCGAACGACAACCGCCTGTTCGGGCTGTTCGCCCGTGGTGTAGATACGGACGCGATCTTGACTCCCTTCGTGCGGGCCGAAGTCGAGTTCCTGAAGGACGCCGTGCCGCTCAAGCAGCTCGAAGACCCGCGCGACTCGCTGCGCGGTCGTCTCAAGTTGCGGGTCGTTCGCCAATTCCTTGCGTACTGCATCAAACGTAGCACGTTCGCCAATCGGGTCTGAACTTTTTTCAAAGGCTTTGAGTGTGAGGTCGTTCCACGCTGTTCGCCCGTTTTCGTCGAGCACGTCGAACGACTCTGGCCGCATAATTGCCGCGAGCAGACTCATCAGCGAGTGACGCAGATCGATGATCGGCTGCGGATTGTGCTGGTAGACGTGTTGTACCGTCGTCCGCGCACGGTTTTGCGCCTTGAGAAGTTCTTCGGGGCTGTTGCACGAGAACGGCACAACGCAGTCGATATTTCGTTCGGGGACTTCGCCGAGATGGTACGGAAACGGCGCGTGCCAAACGTGCGTCACCAGACCGACAATCACGACAATCACGACCGAGCAGAGCCACAGAAGCCCGCGGTGCTGTTGCCAAAGAACAGACCGCAACAGCGTCACGAGCGGATGTCGCCCTTCGATCAGCGCAGCAACACGATCACTCCGCGTGTAACGCTGCGTCTTGCGCGTAGATGTTGTATTGCTCACAGATTCGGTCTCTGGTCGGTGATCTTTTCAAACGCCTCGATGTACTTTGCCCGCGTCTTTTCGATGACATCGGCGGGGAGTGCAGGTGGCGTTGACTTCCGGTCCCACGACGAAGCGAGGAGCCAGTCGCGGACAAATTGTTTGTCGAACGACGGTTGACCGCGACCCGCAACATATTCAGACGCGGGCCAAAAACGGCTGCTGTCGGGCGTGAGAACTTCGTCGATGAGAAGGAGTTCGTCGCCGCAGACGCCAAACTCAAACTTCGTGTCGGCGATGATCACGCCGCGTTTGGCAGCGTAGTCACTGCCACGACGAAAGATGTCGAGGCTTCGTTTTTGCAATTCTTCTGCTTGTGTGCGTCCGACAATTTTCACGCACTCGTCGAACGTGATGTTCTCGTCGTGTCCGGTTTCGGCTTTTGTTGAAGGCGTGAAGATTGGTTCGGGGAGTTTGTCGCTCTCGACGAGTCCGCTCGGCAATTTGATACCGCAAACGGTGCCGTGGTTTTGATATTCTTTCCAGCCGCTCCCGCTCAAGTATCCGCGAACGATACACTCGACCGGCAAAACTTTGCACTTCCGCGTTAGCATCGAACGTCCGACGAGTGCGGCGTGGTCGCTCCCCGGCGGCAGCGTCATCGACGCGACATCGGTCGTTATCAGATGATTTGGAACGCCGAGAAACCGGAACCAAAACTCCGAAATCTGCGTGAGAACTTTCCCTTTGTCGGGGACGAGCGTCGGCAATACCCAGTCGAACGCGCTGATGCGATCAGACGCAACGAGCAGCAACGTGTCGCCGAGATCATAAATGTCACGAACTTTGCCGCTACGCGGCGTGATGTTTGGAATGGATGTCATGGGTTATACTTCTTTGTCAAGGTTATACCGTCTGATTTTTCGGTCGAGTGTTGTGCGTTCGATACCGAGTTTTTTGGCAGTGAGGCTTTTGTTCCACTCTGTTGCGTTCAGGACTTGAGCGATGTAGATCGCCTCGATTTCGTCGAGTGATTTGTCGGTATCGAAGGCGACAGGCTCGGCGGGCGGCGTCTGATGTGACGGCATATCGAGCGTTGATAAGAGGAGGTCTTGCGCCCTGATGAGCGGTTGCGTCCCGACGACGACGGCACGTTCGATGACGTTCTTGAGTTCGCGGACGTTGCCGGGCCAGCGGTGCGACTCAAGCGCGTGACGCGCTTCGGGCGTGAACCCCGTGTAACGACGCCCCGTCTCACGACAGAACCGTTCGAGAAAGTAGTCGGACAAAATAACGATGTCGCCCGGACGCTCTCGGAGCGGCGGCATAAAAATTTCCAAGACACGCAGCCGGAAGAAAAGGTCGCGTCTAAACCGACCTTCAGCAACTTCGATCTCAAGATTACGATTCGTTGCCGCAACGACGCGAACATCGACACTCACCGACTTCGTTCCACCAACGCGGTCAAACGGATGACCCTCAAGCACACGCAGAAACTTCGCCTGAAGCATCTGACTCATCTCACCGATTTCGTCGAGGAACAGCGTCCCAGAGTTCGCCATTTCAAACTTGCCGATCTTCCGTTCGTGCGCACCGGTGAACGCACCTTTCTCGTGTCCAAACAGTTCGCTTTCCAGAAGCGTCTCGGAGATCGCGGCGCAGTTAAAACAGACAAACGGTTTGTCGCGTCGCGGACTTGCGCAGTGGACGGCGCGGGCAATCAACTCCTTCCCGACACCACTCTCGCCCGTAACCAGAACGGTCGCCTTCCCTTCAGCGGCCTGACGAATCTGGAGCTGAATTTGGCGTATGGGGTCGCTCTGGCCGACGATTGAGGTGTCGTCTTGGAGCATACCGCGAAGCATACTGGCATCTTGCCTCGCTTGTTGCAAACTTACCGCAAGCACTTGAGTACGGTGAATCGTCTTGATCGCAGAGGCAACAGCTTCGGAAACAGCGACTGCGTAGTCGAGGTCAATATCGTCGAAACCTTCGCTTTGCTGGTATGCGTTGAGATGTAGAAATCCTATGATCTGTTTGCCGTCTCGGAGTGGTGCGACCAGAACGTTGTTGTCACGCCGAGTTTCGGCAGACTCGCCTTCGGAGAGGAGCAACCCTTGCTGTTCGCGGAGGGCGATCTTTGCCAGCGGTTCCGAGAGTTGACGGTAAGTTTGACCGGCTGCCGCGTGTTCGACGACCAGCCGCAAACGCGACGGTCGCAGTTCACGCATCGAGTTAACCTGATACGCTACGAGCCAGAGTCCGCCACTTTCGGCCTGCGTTGCGTTGATAAGCCCGCTAATTGTCTGGCGGCCAACGCCTTCAATCGACTCGGTCGCACCGAGTGAAAACGCAAGCTGACACAACTCTGCACTGCCATAACCGCTCCGCGTGAGAACCGGCGCACGCGAGCCGTTTTGCGAACGGTTTGGAAGAAACAACGACTCGGCCCGCTGCTTTTGAATGATCGTCTGCTCGTTCGGATCGACAACCGGTTCGGGGAGGTCGGCTGCGGCGGAGACGCCGAAGACACCGCTACCACTTTCAACGATGGCTGGCGGGGCATCGGTCGTCCGAATCCGTCGCACCGGAAGTGTATCGCCGTAAGCGAAAATCAGCACCGTCTGGCCGACACGAATTCGGTCGCCGTCGAGAAGGTCGAACTCGCCTGCCGAAATCAAAAAACCGTTGACGATTGACCCGTTGCTGCTGCCGAGGTCTCGAAAGAACCACGTTCGCTTGTCACGACACGAGATCGTCGCGTGATACCGGCTGCACTTCCCGTCTGACAGGATGATGTCGTTGTCGGGCGCGCGTCCGATCCGCACGACATCTTCCGGCGCAGCCTTGAGGAGGTGACGCATAACGCCACATTCGATAATGTTGAGACAGACGTTTCCCATTTGTACAGTCCTGTAGGTTTACGCGCGCCCGCGAAAAAAGTCTGCTCATTATGCCACAATCCACGGATTTGGCCAGTCTCCCCAGCCATTGAGATAGAGGTCGTATGCCTTGACCGGATTGGGGTCGCAAGCCGCTTCGTCGCGTTTCTGTTCGAGCCACTTCTTCGCTCTGGCGACGAGTGCTTGTTCGCTGTCGAGGTTGAGTTTGCCGCTCATCAGCATAACTCGCAGAAACACGAAGTATGTGTCGAGGACATCGCAGCGACAGTAGTCGTGGATTCTGTCGATTTGGCCGGTGTTGTAGAGTTCTTGAACCATGCCGCCGGCGACATCCATCTTCCCCGGTTTTCCGAGGACAGTTGCGGCGAGATTGAGTCCGCCAGAGAATCGCGTTGCGCCGAAGTTTGTGAGTTTGTCGTAGAGATCGAGGTGGCGGTTGGTGTTGTATCTGTAACGCGGGTCGGATTTGTTGTCGGCCCCGAACCACTTTGGGATTTCGATTCCGTATCTGAACGCTGCTAGTTCGAGCATTGGAATATCGAATCCGCGTCCATTGAACGTGACGAGCGTGGTGCCGGGATATTTGTCGAGACATCCGCCCCAAAACTGCTTGGCGATGTTGTGTGGTTTTCCAACGAGGACGCTCAAGGCGTCTTTTTCGTCGCCTTCAAAGAACGTGAGGTCTTCGCAGACGCGGAGAATGGCGAGCGAGATCGGAACTTGAAAGGTGTACGGCACGAAGTCGCTTCCAGACTTTGCGAGTAGTTCTTCGCGGTACTTTGCTATCGCTTCTTCAGGCGAGACTTTTCCGTGAAAGTGTGCGCGGGAGACGAGGTCGGCGTCGGCGACACTTTCGATGTCGAAGATCAGATATTGCAGTTTTGAAGTCATCGGCATCTCGGAGTTTTCGATAGGGGAACGTCTTGCGGTCTCAAGTTTACGGCGGGCGAGTATACCACGCCGAGTCGCGTTGCCAAGAGCGGCGTATGCGCAAAAAAAGGGGCGTGTGAAACCAGTCACACACCCCCAAGGTTTTTCATCTACCGATGTAATCAGTAGTAGTAGGGGTACGCACAACGCACCCACGGCCGGAAGACGAATGGCCGGTAAGCCGGATACGCATACGGCGCATACGGGTAGCAACTCGGCACGGCGCACGGCGAGTAGTACCGCGGCGCGCAGTAAACTGGCGTCGCACACGGGCACGGAACCGCAGCCATCGGCGGGGCAATCACCGGCACCGGAGTCCCCGGATTCTGAACCGGCTCTTGAGCCATCCCCACACTCGTCGCCACACACACCACCAACACTGTCGCAAGCACACACAAGGTTCTCATAACTCTCCTCCTTTTTGAAAGGGTTGAACATATTAGCCACGACCAGTGAACCAAACCCAAGTCGCAGCCTCCTCGTACACTATTGTTGCAACACCGCAAACTTCCCAAGCGTTGCAACTCTCCCAACCGTTACGATTTTACACGCCTCCGCGTTCCATACAAGGAGCCAGTCAAGAAAAAGGTGGGGTGTAGTAAAATTTAGTTGCGGGCGTGAATGACGTATTTTGCCCCAAAGGGGCAGCAAGAGCTTAGCCGTGGGTGAGCGGAGCGAACCCACGGTACGGAACCCCAAATACCGGAAAGCCCCAACGGGGCGCAAGAATTGAACCGCGTACACAACTCTTACGCCCCGTTGGGGCTACGGATTTTGTTGTGAATGCGTACCGTGGGTTCGCGGAGTACCGCTCACCCACGGCTAAGTTCTGTCGCCCCGTTGGGGCGAAAATACCAGACAACCAATGTTCGCGTGCAAGCAGATTTTACTACAACCAAGAAAAAGGTCTCACGCATCGCATTCCCCGCCCATTGACCGCACGCGGAGTTGGGGTAAAATCCCGCCAGTTTCTTTTCGGTCTGCCGCACGCTTCTCATGGTGAAGAGCACAGCGGCGAACCGTCACTATCAGGCACAAGGAGTTCGTGTATATGGCAAAGTACGTTTACAGTTTCGGTCCAACGGGAACCGATGGCGATGCGAAGATGAAAAATCTCCTCGGCGGAAAAGGTGCAAACCTCGCCGAAATGGCGAACATCGGTTTGCCTGTTCCGGCTGGGTTCACAATCAGCACGGAAGTTTGCACCTATTATTATGCAAACGGCAACCAGTATCCGCCGGAACTCAACGCCCAAGTCGAAGAAGCTCTCGCCAAAATCGAACGCGAAATGGGGAAGAAGTTCGGCGACAAAACCGCCCTCCCGCTACTCGTCTCGTGCCGCAGCGGTGCCCGCGAGTCGATGCCGGGGATGATGGACACCGTTCTCAACATCGGTCTCAACGACGAAACAGTGAAAGTCCTCGCCGACAAGTCCGGCGACGAACGTTTTGCGTGGGACTGCTATCGCCGCTTCGTACAAATGTACGGCGACGTCGTTCTCGATATGAAACCGAAAACGAAAACCGACATCGACCCGTTTGAAGAAATCCTCGAACACAAAAAGGAAAAAGCGGGCGTCAAAGAAGACAGCGATCTCAAGCCCGAACACCTCAAAGATTTGGTGAAAGAGTTCAAAGCCGCCGTCAAAAAACAGACCGGCAAAGATTTTCCCGAAACACCACGCGAACAAATGTGGGGCGCAGTCGGCGCAGTTTTCGGTTCGTGGATGAACGACCGCGCGATGGTCTATCGCCGAATGAATAACATCCCGCACGACTGGGGGACAGCAGTTAACGTCCAAGCGATGGTCTTCGGAAATATGGGGAACGACTGTGCAACCGGCGTCGCACTCACTCGCAACGGTGCCACCGGCGAACCCGGAATCATCGGCGACTACCTCATCAACGCCCAAGGCGAAGACGTCGTTGCTGGTATTCGCGTGCCGAAGAAAATCGAAGAGTCGCTCGGCAAAGATATGCCGCAAGGTTGGAAAGAGTTCTCCGAAGTGGCGATGAAACTGGAACGCCACTACCGCGACATCCAAGACATCGAGTTCACAATCGAACGCAACAAACTTTGGATGCTGCAAACGCGCAACGCAAAACGTACCGGCTTCGCAGCCGTTCGCGCGGCGGTTGACATGGTAAACGAAGGACTCATCACGCCCGATATGGCAATCGCGCGTATTCCCGCCAACGACATCACGCAACTTCTGCAGCCGGTCTTCAGCGGCGCAGGATTAAAAGGAAAGACGCCGCTTGCGAAGGGGATCAACGCTGGTCCCGGCGCGGCGACGGGCGTCATCTGTTTCCAGCCCGACGAAGCCGAGGCGATGTGGCAAAAAGACAACAGCGCAAAGATCATCCTCGTTCGTCGTGAGACGACGCCGGAAGACTTGCGCGGAATGAAAGTCGCGCAAGGTATTTTGACTTCGTTCGGTGGTGCCGCTTCGCACGCTGCGCTCGTCTCACGCCAAATGGGAAAGGCGTGCGTCTGCGGATGTGATTCCATCGTCATTGATTACAAAGCCGAGACGATGACCGTTGGCGGCAAGGCGTTCAAGAAGGGCGACTGGATTTCGGTCGATGGTTTCACCGGCAAGGTCTACGAAGGTCAAGTGCCGACGAGTCCGTCGGAGGTTTTGCAAGTTCTCGATGCCAAAACCCTCAAGCCGCAAGACGCGCCGATTTATCAGTGCTTCCAGCAACTTATGAGTTGGTCGGATCGTTTCCGCAAACTCGGTGTTCGTACCAACGCCGACAACCCGAAGGAAGCGGCGCAGGCAATCGCGCTCGGTGCCGAAGGTATCGGTCTTACTCGCACCGAACACATGTTCTTCGATCACATCGACGACTTCCGCAAGATGATTCTTTCGGCGACGCAAGAGGAACGCGAAAAGGCGTTGCAACCGCTGCTGAAGCATCAGCGTACCGACTTTGAGGGGATTTTCCGTGCGATGGCTGGACGTCCGGTGACGGTTCGTTTGCTTGATCCGCCGCTCCACGAATTTGTCCCGCACGAGGCGAAGGAGCAGGAAGAGCTTGCGAAGAAGATGGGGATCAAGGCGAGTGACATTGCGAATCGCGTCCACGAACTCGCCGAGGCGAATCCGATGCTCGGACATCGCGGTTGCCGTTTGGGAATTGTCTATCCTGAAATTACGGCGATGCAGGCGCGTGCGATTTGCGAAGCGGCTGTTAACGTCATGAAAGAAGGTATTGACGTTCATCCCGAAATCATGATTCCGCTTGTCGGGAATGTTACGGAGTTCCGTCATCAAGAAAAGGTTGTGCGTGAGGTTGCGTCGAAGGTATTCCGCGAGGCGGGCGTGACGGTTGACTATCTTGTTGGTACGATGATTGAGGTTCCGCGTGCGTGCGTGACTGCCGACAAGATTGCGGAGAGTGCGGAGTTCTTCAGCTTCGGCACGAACGACCTGACGCAGATGGGGCTCGGCATTTCGCGCGACGACTACGGCAGCTTCATCAACGAATATCAGGAGATGGACATTTTCCCCGCCGATCCGTTCCAGACGCTCGACCAAGACGGCGTTGGCGGATTGATGAAGATCGCAGTTGCGAACGGACGCAAAACGCGGAGCGACATCAAGCTCGGCATTTGCGGTGAACACGGTGGTGATCCGGCGTCGGTGAAGTTCTGTCACTCGCTTGGACTCAACTATGTTAGCTGCTCGCCGCTTCGTCTTCCGGTTGCACGTCTTGCTGCTGCACAAGCGGCAATCGCCGAGAAGAAGGCGAAAGCCGAAGCGAAGAAGTCTGGCGACTGCTGTAGCGGTGGTTGCAACTGCTGCTCGTACTGCAAGTGCGGTTGCCAAGAGAAGAAGAAGTGCTGCTGCTAAACGTTGACTAGAGTGGTTTTCCTTTTCGTGTGGCACGTTTGCCGAACGTGATTTGCGTTATTCCTTTGCCCGTAGGGCAAAGGAAAAGACGCAAACAGCGTTCCAAACCCGCACTGGGCACCAACGAAACGTAAACCGCACTAGTTCTTTGGAAAATTGAAGTCTTTGGATTGTCTTTTTTCAACCACGGAGACACGGAGGGCACGGAAAGGATTTGTCTTCTCTGTGCTCTCCGTGTCTCCGTGGTTAAATTACGGAGCAATCCCAAGATTTAACATTCACAAAGCACTAGCACACATGCGCAACACACAAGACCGTCCTCGTGTCACAAGCACGCGGGGACGGTCTTTGTTTGCGCCAAATCAGAACCGCACTTGGGCACCGGCGATGGCGGTGTGTCCCATCGGTTTTCCTGCGCGGTCGGCAAAGTAGTCACCGCTGTAGTCTGCAAAGAGACTCACCGTCTTCGCGTGATTCAAGAAGTAATTCGTGCCAAATTGAAACCGCAGTACCGAGCGTCCCAAGTCGCTGCCGAGAACGACGTTGCTCGCGCCACCGCGACTCGCCCAGCCACGCAGCGTGTCACCGTTCGGCGACATATCGTACAGGTAATACATTCCGCCACTCAAGTTGAGCCAGTCGCCAAGCCACTGCACGTCGCTACCCGCGCGAATGAATGTTTGAGTCAACGACATGCCGTTATACGTCAGCCCTTCGTTCGCCGTACCACTAAACTCGGTCGCACCACCAATCGCGTTGTTGTAAACGTCGAGACCCAGTACCGGACGGAATGAAAGCTGCGACGAACGCTGCGAGAAACGACGACCGATTTCTAGCGTTGTCTCAAACGTCTGCCCGCTGAACCGCGCATTGTACACGCCACGATCTACGGCGAGACCGAGTTGCTGGAGTCGCTGCATGGCGTACTTCTGATAACCGAATCCGAGCACGCCGCGAACGTCAATTCCAGACGCATATCGGCGAGCACCATAGAGACCGAAGTAGTAATCGTCCGACTTCACTTCGTCGAATCGTCCGAGGCGGTAGTTCGCCTTTTCTGCACCGATGACAACGCCCAACTGCGAACGTCGCGTGGCGAAAAGATCGGCACCAACTTGGAGGCCGCTGCTGGAAACTTTCGCCTTCTCAAACGTCGCACCAGCGCCGCTCAAGTAGTGTTTGGCTTCGATTTCCGTGCTGCGACCAACGAAGTTTCCCCACAGCGACGCGCCGAGCTTACATCCACTCTGTCCCATCACTACACCGCGTTGACTCTCGCGGAAGCGATTGAAGTTGTGGTCGATGCGACTGTCTGACGCCGTGCGAATTGTGGTTGCGTCGTGCATGAGAAGCGAATCGACAAACGTATCGGCGACGTGAACTTTCGTTGTATCGACGCCAAGATTTGCCGGTTCTACGTTTGCGCCGACGGCGTTTCCTTGCGCGGTGAGAAGTCCGAAGTACATCGTGTTTCCGCGATCAAGAGCGGCTTGCGCCTGCGCACGTCCATCGGCACCAGCAGGCGACGACGCCGACACCGTCCAACCCGCTTCGCCGACGAGAACCGAACCGCGAAATCCGTTCGCAACTGGCGACGTGTCAACTGTCCACGTCACGTTGTTTGCAATTTCTGCCAAACCGTTTTTGTTGTCGGCGTCTTTGTGTGCAACGACGTTTGACCGATAACCGCCAGCAGTACCAGCAACAACTGCTGTCTGAATCGTGCTGCCGCTGTGGACTCGCAAATTACCAGCAATGTCCGTCGTACCATTCTTGTCGAAGTTGACGGTGCCATAAGTGCTTTGCTTTAGTCCGCCGTCGCGCGATTCGTTAATTTCTACGTCACCAGTTCCAGTGACACCGCCATCGAGAAAAATTGTGCGATGTTCGGCGACATCCAAATTCAACGTCGGTGCCACCCACGAGTTGTCAGGTTTTTGGAAGAGTGCGAGGTGAATGTCGTTCGGTTTACTGTTCGCGGTGTTGCTGGTGAAGTCAACGTCACGATTCAGTGCGGTGACGGTGAGATCGCCTTGCGTGTAAATCGCACCACCGTGCGCGAACGATTCTGTCCCGCCGACTTTTGCCGCAACGCTGTTTCCAACGAATTGTGCGTCGGTGATTTTGCCGGTCGAGAGCATTGAGTTGAACGCTATCGCTCCGCCGTACGCACTGCTGTAGTCGCCCGAAGCCGTCACCGAATTGTTGAGAAACCGCGTGTCGCCATCAATCTTCAGCACTACTGGGATTACACCAGTTATTGGATTGGGAATGGATGTTTGATTCATCGCAATGGCACCGCCGAACGCATTGGAAATAAACGCCCCGTCAAAGTTGTCGTTTCCTTTTACGTTAATCACTTTGTTGTCGGCAAACGTGTTGGTGCCACCGATGGTGAGATTGCTTTCAGACGAAATGGCTCCGCCGCGAACTACGGAAGATTGCTCTACAGTTGCATCAACGATTTTTGCCTCGACACTGTTGCCAAAGAATCCCGGTCCTCGTTGTTCGTCGCCAATGATTGGCGTGGACGCATGTCCTATGATTGTGACGGTTTGCGCATTACCAAAGTCGATGGCACCGCCTTCGGCGTATCCGCGACGCGGGCTACCTGCCTCATCGAAATAGCGTGCATCTACCGTCACTGCGTTGCCAATGAACTGATACATGTCAGTTATAGATACGGTCGCAGGCTGCTGTGAGGTAACACTGATGGCACCGCCGTATGCTCGGAACGCCCCATCGACTCTGTTCGCTTCAAACGTGTTGTAGCCAGAGATATTCAGCGAACCATCAACCGCCATTGCACCGCCGTGTGCATCAGACCCAGAAATTTCAAGCTTGATTGTTTTCGTTGAGTTGCCCTTGAAGTAATTGACGCCAGCAAGAGTCAAGTCACCGGTAATATCAATAGCACCGCCCGTGGCAAACTGCCCGGCTATTGTCGCGTTCCCTGAAAAGTATGTGTTTGCCAGCGTGGCTTGGGTCTGTTTTGCACGATTCTTATCAGAACCGATCCACATTGCACCACCAGCAGACCGCGAGTTCTCAAGTGTATTAGTCCCGTCACTTGCATATGCTTTGTTCTCGATGAATTGGTTGCTGAACGTGAGATTGCCGCTATCCAAGTATGTGTATCCGATGACGTTGACGTTCACGTCTTGTGCTCCCGCGCCATCGACATACACAGCACCTCCCTGCGCATAGGCGTCGGTGGATGTGCCGATTGCCTCATTTTTTTCAAAGAGCGTGAAGCCATTCAGACCACCTACTGAGTTCGTTGCATTGATTGTCAGACCGGTCATCGCTGTAACGGCACCACCCAGCGCATTGTATGAACCTTGCGTCTTGTTTTCTTTGAACTCGTTGATGCTCAAAGCGAAGATGACATCGGCAGCACTGGCAATCGCACCGCCGATAGCCGTACCTTTCTCGTCTGTGGTTGTGGTGACGGTGACGCTGTTTTTTTCAAACGTGTTGATGCTTGCCGAGAGAATCAATCTGTCTTTTGAATAGAGTGCGCCGCCGCCAACGACGTCTTCGGTTGACGTCACGGTGTTTTCGGTGAACGTAGATTTTATGCCAGACAGCATCAGTATTCCGTCTGAATACACTGCACCGCCGTAGGCTTGTGGGGCGGTGGTGGCGTCGAGAGAGTTTTTGCTGAATGCTATCGTAAAGTCGGCGGCGGACACCGGCTCAAAGTTGGTCGTTCGTCCGAACAGTAAATCGCCGCCGGAGTAGATTGCACCGCCAAAGAAATTGCCGCCTGCATCTTTGGTTCCGGTAAAACCTGTGATGTTCACGCCCGGATTGTTGTCACCGCCACCATCGACGATGAGATCGATTGCGCCACCAGCGGTGAACGTCATGAAGTTCGATGGTGCTGTCGCGCTGGTTGTGATTTCGATGACATCTGCCAGCGAATTGATCACTTGCAATTTGGTTGCGGTTGCGAACGTGAAGTTGCCTGCGAGAGTTTGCGTGGCGGCTGCACCGGTGACGAATTCGATCACGTCGCCATCGGTCAACACAGCGGCGTTGCGCAGTGCTTCGAGCGTGGCGTGAGTACCGCCTGTACCGATGGTGTACGTCGTGGCGTGCGTCACGCCGACAGTACCGACAGCGGCAACGAGCAGACCAGCGGCGACGGTTTTCCAATTTCGGGCGGCGGATACATTCGGGCGTTTCATCGCAGGTTTCTCCATTCTTCGCACAATTCACAAAATCCATGTACAGTACACATTGCACCGTGACTATTTTGTGTAATCGGAAAAGACCCGCCCGCATATTCGATACTTTCCGCAAAACCGGAAAAGTTTGCGCAGTCACCCCAATCGGCCAGTTTGGCGCAGGCGGTACAGTGGCATTGTGTACAGTGGCACTGTTCACGAACCGCCCCTACGCACGTTGCGTCTTTGCGGGTAGAATGCGGGAAAATTGTTGCGCCGTTGTCATACCGTTGTCACCACTACTCACATCTCTCCACAATGCCCACAACACATCATCAAACAATTCTCGTTCTCAATTTTGGTTCGCAGTACGATCAACTCATTGTGCGGCGTGTTCGGCAGTGTTCGGTTTACGCCGTCTTCGCGCCGCATACGATCACCGCCGAAGACGTTCGCAAACTCCAGCCGATTGGGATCATCCTTTCCGGCGGGCCAAACAGTGTCTACGAAGACGGCTCCCCAAAGTGCGACGCCGGTATTTTTGAACTCGGCATTCCCGTTCTCGGCATTTGCTACGGGATGCAGATAATGGCGCAAACTCTCGGCGGCGAAGTAGCGTCGTTCGGCAGGCGCGAATACGGACAAGCAATGTTCAAGTTGCGCGGCGAAGCGCGCACGTCGCCACTCACGCAAAAAATGCCCGACGAGAGTCAAGTCTGGATGAGTCACGGCGATCACGTCGTCACGCTTCCGCCCGGCTTCGTCGTACTCGGTTCGACTGACACGCTCAAAAATGCGATGATGATGCACACGTCGAAGCCGCTCTTTGGTGTGCAGTTTCATCCTGAAGTTGTTCACACGATTGAAGGGATGGTGCTGTTTCGCAACTTCGTCGAACTTTGCGGTGCAACGCGCGACTGGACGATGGAGAGTTTCGCCGAACGCGAAGTGAAACGTGTCGCTGCGACTGTCGGCGAAGGCCGCGTGATTTGCGGACTATCTGGCGGCGTTGATTCTGCGGTTGTCGCGGCACTGCTCGCGCGGGCCATCGGTGCGCAGCTCTCGTGTATTCTCGTTGACAACGGTCTGATGCGAAAGAACGAAGTCGCCACCGTCGAGCGCGAGTTTCGCGGTCGGTTCCCCGACGTCGATTTTCGCGTTGTGAACGCTGCGGAACGTTTTCTATCAGTTCTCGCTGGCGTCGCGGAGCCGCAGGAAAAGCGGCGTCGCATCGGACATACTTTCATTGACGTCTTCTCCGAAGAGGCGGCGAAAATTAAGAACGTAAAGTTTCTCGCGCAAGGGACGATCTATCCCGACGTGATCGAAAGCGGCGGCGGATCAAAGTCGCAAGCGGCAACAATTAAACTGCATCACAACGTCGGCGGCCTTCCCGACAATTTGGAGTTTGTTCTGATCGAGCCGCTGCGTGAACTTTTCAAAGACGAGGTTCGCGCGCTCGGACTTGAGCTTGGACTTCCTGAGGCGATGGTTTGGCGTCATCCGTTTCCGGGGCCGGGTCTTGCGGTACGTTGTCTCGAAGAGGTGACGACGGAGAAACTCGCGCTGTTGCGTGAGGCCGACGCGATTGTGATTGAAGAGATTCTGCGAGCGGGACTCTACCGCGACATTTCGCAGGCGTTTGCGGTTCTTTTGCCGATTAAGAGTGTCGGCGTGATGGGCGACGCCCGCACCTACGAATACGCCGCTGCGGTACGGTGCGTCAAGACCGACGACTTCATGACCGCAACCGTTTCAGAGATTCCGTTTCCGGTTCTGACGCGGATTGCGACTCGCATCGTCAACGAAGTCCGCGGCATAAACCGCATCGCCTACGACATCACCTCAAAACCACCAGCAACGATTGAGTGGGAGTAGCAACCACTGATCCCCCCCAATGTCCAACTGGCAAAAGTCGCTTCGTAGTACGACCAGTGATGTCGCGGTTGTCGCTGAACAGCTTGGTTTGAGTGCCGAGGAGGTTGCCGGTGCGCGGGCGGCGGCGGACGAGTTTTCGTTTCGCGTCACGCCGTATTATCTCGCACTCGCACGCGAAGTCGGTGCGCCGCTTCTGCGGCAGTGCGTCCCCGATGTACGCGAACTCGCTCCGTCGCCGCACCTCGTCACCGATCCGCTCGCCGAAGAACGTCACACGCCCGTTGCGTGTATCGTGCATCGTTATCCCGACCGCTGTTTGTTTCTCGTCTCCGGCCAGTGCGCGATGCACTGTCGATTTTGTACGCGGAAACGCAAGACTCGTTCGCCACTCGACGTGAGTGAACAGTCGATTAGCGCGGGAATCGAATACATCCGCAGTCGCCCCGAAATACGCGACGTTCTCATCTCCGGCGGCGACCCACTTCTCCTCGACGACGCACGACTCGACACAATCCTCCGTCAACTCCGTACAATAAAACACGTCGAGATCATACGCATCGGAACGCGAACTCCGTGCGTCCTGCCGGAGCGAATCACGACGAAGTTAACGGCGGTGCTGAAGCGATACCATCCGCTTTTTGTCAACGTTCACTTCAATCATCCAGACGAGTTAACGCCGCAAGCGGTCGCCGCACTTTCGCGGCTCGCCGACACGGGAATCCCGCTCGGAAATCAAACTGTGCTGCTTGCTGGCGTCAACGACAACGCCGATGTGATGCGACGCCTCGTTCACCGGCTCCTCGCGGCGCGAGTGCGCCCATATTATTTGCACATGCCAGACTTGGTGTACGGCACGGAACACTTTCGCACGCCGCGCGAAGTCGGCCTCCAAATCATCGACTCGCTTCGCGGCTGGACAAGCGGCCTCGCCGTCCCGCACCTCGTAATCGACCTCCCACACGGCGGCGGCAAAGTAACGCTGCAACCAGAATACCTCCAAGAAGTTCACGGCTCAACTCTCACGTTCCGCAACTACTGCGGTGACTGCTACGAATATCGTGACGTGTAACAATTCACGGTTTGCAAGCGTTCACGAATGTTGCTGTATTGACGTTGACACATTTGCCCCGACGGGGCAGCCATCTCAATAACCGGCGGTAAGTGCAGCCGCGATAGCGGCAAACGCAACCGCCGGTGACACTGCTAAAACTTCGGTGCGTCCGGTAGGACGCCACCATGTTTTGCGTCAACCGTGTTGTCGGTGGCGTCTTACAGACGCTCGATTTTGAGGTGGTCGCTACCGTGGGTTGCGCGGAATACCGCTTACCCACGGTTATTGAAATCACGTCCCTATCGGGACGAAGACAAGGGTGAGACTCTTCCCATATATACGAACATGAGAAATGCTCTAATTTGTCTGATTATCTTCGCCAGCATCGGTGCGAGTGAACCGTCGCCGGTCTCGCTGCTTGAACGGCAGCGAGAGATTGCAAGCAGTTTTGCGGAGATCGAATCGGTTATGTTGCGAATGGCCGAGATGGTTGCAGTCACCAATCCGAGGCAGTCTACGCTTCTCAAAAAGGCGTACCGCGAGAGTCGTGACCGGCTCGTTGCGATGCGACTCGACGAGACGACGACAGTGCTACAGTCGCGGCGACTGGCCGAGACCGTCGCGGCGCAGCAGCAAATTCTCGACGACCTCGTCGCACTCTTGCGACTCCTCGAAAGCGACAACCGCGCCCAACAGCGCGACGCCGAACAAAAACGAAACCGCGAAACTCTGAAGCGTCTCGACGACATCATTCAAAGACAACGTTCGCTCCGCGCACAGACGGACCGTCAAGAATCGACCGCGCCGCTCGCCGAGCCGCAACAACAACTTCGCACGCAAACAGAATCGCTGGCAGAAAGCGTCACCGAAACGCGCGACACGACGCCACAAAACGAAACGCCGTCAAGCGCAAGTACGCCGCCGCAACCGCTTGGACAAGCGAGTCAAGCGATGCAGGCGGCGGAGTCGCAGCTAAAAGGCGAGAAACGTTCCGAAGCCGTCGCGTCACAAAACGACGCCGTTGCCGCACTTCAGCGAGCGAAAGAGTCGCTCGAAAAGTCGTTGCAACAGCTCCGTCAAGAAGAAGCGATTGAACAACTTCAGTGGCTCACGACGCGGCTCCAAACGATGCTGCGGCTAGAACGGCTGGTGCAGAGCGACGTAAATCCACTCGCCGCAAGCGTGACAGCGAACACGTCAACAGACGACGAGCGAACGTGGCGTCTAAAGTGTGCGCGCATCGCGGGCGACCAAGCGAACGTCGTCGCCGAAGCCAACGCGGCGATTCTCGTTCTCCGCGAAGACGGTCGCGCACAGGCGATGACCGAGTCGCTCACGCAAGTCGCAAACGATATGGTCGTCGTCCGAGACCGTCTCACACGCGGACAAATCGACGCAACAACGCAGCAGTGGATCGGTTCCGTCGTCACCGCACTGGAAGAGATGCTCGCCGCC
>JBOFSQ010000065.1:0-256414 GCA_051651625.1 Thermoguttaceae bacterium
GCCGAACCCTCCAAACGCCTACTGGAGGGTTCGGCTATGCCGAACCGCGAACTACCCAATCGCCCCAACTCCATGTTTCCGAACAAGTCTACTAATTCGCACTTTCGCTGGGCAACACATCTATGACGACGATTTGTGGCCTGCAAAAAAATCTGATGCGTGGGGCGTTGCCGCGTTCGAGGCCGATTCCGTGCGAGACGATCAGTGTGCCGCCGTTTTCGAGGTTTGTCATGCCGCTCGCCCAGCGTCGCGGGAGTGACGGTGACGCCGTTAAAATCGGCCCGTAAAACGGAATCTGAACTTGACCGCCGTGCGTGTGCCCCGCAAGAAGTAAGTCGCCTTCGGTTTTACCGATAGCGAAACACGGCGAGTGACCGACGACGATGTGAAACCGTCCGTCTTTATCGTTTGGCAGATTGATCTGGCTGAACGAGCGGCCAACGTGCAAAAGCGTCAGTCGCACTTCGTCAATCTCAAACGAACACGTCGCCGCGAAATACTGAATGTTTGTCCCTTCAAACATCGAGTTGAGCGTCCCAGCGGAATTGTAATCGACGTTCCCCTGAACCGCCCAAACGCCGAGCGGTGCGTCGAGTTTCGCTTCGCAAAACGCATCGTGAAGCGCGGTCTCAAGCCGCTGTTTGTCGGGTTTGTTTCGGGCTTGAATGTAGTCGCCGCCCCACAATATCAGGTCGGCGTTCTGCTGTTGCAACAGCCGCAATGCACGCCGTTCGTAACTGCCAACACCATCGACTTGAATGTCCGCCGCGAATGCGATACGAATCGGTTTTGTCACCTTCGGCGAGTGGATCGTATACCGTTTGACTTCGAGCAGATACGGTTCGACGAGAAGAGCGTCGATTCCAACACCAAGCGTGAGCAGCGACGCAGCGATGCAAACGAGACTTTGCAGGCGGTGCCGAAGTCTCGCTTGTATTAAACCCCACGCAGCGAGAACTCCGCCGCCGTGCCAGAACGCACCTTGCGTCAAGAGACGCAGGTCGATCAGCGACAGTCTTCGCCCCGCGTCTTCGAGCGTGATGTTGTCGATGCCGCCGCAAACGAACGAGACGCAAAGCGTAATTGCAATGAGTGCGAACATTCCAAACGCGGCCAGCAGCGTCAGCGACCAGCGTCGCCACGCCAGCACAACGAGGGCCGCGTCAAGCCCGAACATTACCGAGTGGAAAAGGATTATGGCGGTCACTATGCTACGTCATGGCATAAACCTGCCATTTTGGTCGTTCGAGTTTTTTGTTTTTGAATCCGCAGATTGCGCAGATTTTTCGTTGTTTGGTAGTTCCTTTTCTCACACAAAGGCACGAAGGCACAGAGAAGAATTTTAACGCGGAAATCGCGGAATGACGGAAAGACGCGGACGTTCAGCATTCCGCGTCTTCCGTTTTTCTGCGTGTTCCGCATTCTCTCCTTCGTGCCTTTGTGCCTTCGTGTGAAACAAATAGGAGCACCAGTAAATGGTGCGAAAACGAGAGACAAAATCTGTGTGAATCTGCGCAATCTGCGGACAACTCGAGGCGAACAGCAAATGTCCAGTGAACGGCTATGCTACGTCGCGGTCTTCAAACAGCAGCAGCGACAGCACAAGCGCGACCAGACAGTAAAACGCCGCGTAGACCGCAGCAAAACCGATGTAGTCCCACGGCAACTGGCGGTTCATCGCTACAGACGTTTCCATACTGAAGTGGTCGAGCACTGGCAAGACTGCACTGATGAAGTCGGCGACGAACGCGACCATCGGAAGCTGTCCGACCGACGACTGAACAATCAGCGGCGTCAGGTGGCCGAGAAGATACACCGTGAGCGAGATCGTCAGGTTTGGCAGCAGCGAGAGGCGTGTCGATATGGCGACCGCGATAGCGGTGAGAATACACGTCTCAAGAAACGCCAGCAGCAACCCCGGCACAATCTTGACAACTTCTTTGATACACGCCGCTGCGGTGGCGACATCTTGCACGTTCTCGCGTGCGTCGTGAATAACTTTGTAGGCGATGGTGTTGAGAAAGAACGTCCCAAGAAGCATAAACAGGATCGTCACGGCGATCATCACGCCGAGAAACTTTCCGATGATGAAGCCGCGTCTGCCAATCGGTTTTGCCAGCACCATCAGTGCGGTCTTGCCATCGAGTTCGTCGGCGATGCTCGTACTGGCAGTCCAGATGGCGAAGAAGACGGCGAGAAGTTTGACCAGCGTGAGACCTTGCGTAATGACGAGCCGTATGTCGTCGCCGAGTGTGTAGTACGGGATGAACGGGAAGAAGAAGAGAGCCGTCAGCCCGACCAGCAGCAAGATTATGAAGAGCGGCTGATAGATCGCTTCCTTTGTTGTGACCCACGCAACGGCACCGACTTTTGGCGTGACTCGCCGCAGCAGCGCGACGAGCATTGCGAAGATTGCGAACACGCCGAGTGCGGCGATGTCGATGTCGCGGGCGGCGGGGACCCACGGCGGAAGAGCGGCGAACAGAGATTGCGTCATCATTGAAGTGTCTCCTTGAGTGAATCGATTTGACTGTGATGAGTGAGGTCGTAAGTCAGCGGCGTGATGGTAACGAATCCGCGATGCAATGCTTCGAGATCGGTCTCGCCGCTGGTGTTGTTGGCGTGAGTCGCGGACGGGTCGGGGTCGCCCGTGAGCCAGTAATAACTGCCGCCGCGGGGACTGGTTCGCTTCTCGAACGAGTCCCAATATGGCCGCGTGTCCATCGGTACGACGACAACACGCGGCGACGTTGTCGTCGCCAATGCTTCGGTTGGGATGTTGATGTTGTAGAGTTGTGCGCGACTTCCGTTTGTATCAAGAATCTTTTTGATGATCGGAACGGCGACGGCGGCGGCGCGGTCGAAACGTGCGTGCTGGTCGTATGCGAGTGAGACGGCGAAACTCGGATAGCCGTGAATGACTCCTTCGAGCGCAGCACCGACGGTACCGGAATAGAGTACACTGATTCCGGCGTTTTGTCCGCCGTTGATTCCGCTCACGACGACGTCTGGTTTTGGGTCGAGCAGTTGAGTTGCACCGAGTTTAACGCAATCGGCGGGACTTCCATCGACGGCCCAAGCCCAATGTTTTCCGTCGCGGTAGACGCGAAACGGGACGAGCGGCGTTTGAAACGTGACGGTCTGGCTGACGCCGCTCTGTTCGTGTGCGGGCGCGACGATACAGACTTCACCGAGCGATTGAAGTTCTGCCGCGAGTGCGGCGATTCCTGCGGCGTGGACGCCGTCATCATTTGTCAGAAGTATACGCACGGGAAACAGGCCTAACGGCTGATGGTGTTGAGTTCACGGTCTCGATTGTCCAAAGCGCGGACGCGCAGTGCCACCATTGTCGCGGCCAGCCTATTATTGTCAAGGCCCAGTACGAAGGAGCATGGTTTGTGGGCGTAGTAAAGTTCAGTTACAGGCGTGAATGGATTTGCCCCAACGGCTAAGCGAAACCCAAAACCGGAAAGCCCCAACGGGGCGCAAGAAACGATGCGTTGAGATTCTTACGCCCCATTGGGGCGACAGACTCGGACAACCGATGTTCGCGTGCAGGGAAACTTTACTCCCCGTGTGAAAGTTTCCGAACAAGCCTACTCTTCCTGACTGCGATACAATTTTGTGTAGTATTCGTTCTTTCCGAAGAGGTCGTTGTGCGTGCCGCAATCGGCGATTACGCCGTTTTGGATGACGGCGATGCGGTCGGCAAGCGAAATCGCAGAGAGACGATGCGTGACGATAATCGTTGTCCGTTTGCCAACAAAGTTTGCCATCGCTTGGTGGATTTTGTGTTCGCTCGAAAGATCGATTTGGCTCGTCGCTTCGTCGAGCAGAAAAATCGCGGGGTCGCGGAGAATCGCCCGCGCCAGTGCGATCCGTTGACGTTGCCCGCCCGAAAGTCGGCTCCCGCCTTGGCCGACTTCCGTCTCGTAACCGTCCGAGAGTTCTTCAATGATGAACTCGTGCGCGAATGCCCGTTTCGCAGCGTCGATCACTTCTTCACGCGACGCAAACATGTTACCGTAACGAATGTTCTCCAGCACCGACTCGCCGAAGAGAATTGTGTCTTGCGTAACGATTCCCATCTGTTGCCGCAAGTTTCGCTGGCGAACTTCCGTAAGCGGGACACCATCGAGCAGAACACGTCCACCCGTCGGGTCAGCAAAACGTGGGATGAGCGAAAGGAGCGTGCTCTTGCCGCAACCGTTCGGCCCGACAAACGCAATCGTCTCGCCAAACGGAATCACAAGATCGATTCCGCGCAAAACCGGTTTGTCGGCGTTGTAATAAAACTGTACGTTTTCAAATCGCAGCGACTCGTGGTGACGCGGACAGACTCGCGGATGCGGCGGATCGACGAGTGGAATGTCGCGGTCGAGCATTGCGTATACGCGGTCGGCGGCGACGGCTGCCGCTTGAAACGACTGGAAGATGCCGGTGAGTTTTCGGGCTGGTTCCGCCGCACCGGCAAGCATTGCGTAGAAGAGTAACAGCGAACCTTCGTCCATCGGACGACTCATCATCGGAATACCAAATATCGAAAGCCGCTGCGTCAGTAGGAGATAAACGCCAACCAATATCGCAAGCGACATCATCACGATTCCGAGAATCTCGGTGAGCGGTTGCGTGAGGGCGTCGTACTTCGCACCCTTCATCGCCCACTTGTACACTTTTTTATTGATCCGGTGAAACTTCGCACGTTCGTACCGTTCCTGCGTAAACGCCTTGACAATTCGGATCGACCGCACCGATTCATCGAGGCGACCGAAAACTCTGACCATCTCCTGCATCGACGCAAGCGCGATGCGTCGCAGCGACTTTGCGATCCACCGCACCGCGAAAAACGCAAGCGGAACGACAATCAGTGTCACCAAAAGAAGCGGCCAACTTATGTACGCCGCCACAGAAATACAGACCAGCAGCTTGACCGGTTCACGAATCATCGTCCCGTAAATCACGCCGAATCCGCTGGCGAGTGTCCCCGTGTCGCCGAGAAAACGGCTCATCGCTTCAGACGTTCCGGTCTGCGAAAAGTAGTTGACTTCGTAACGAAGCAGCGTTGCGAAAAACCGTTCGCGTATGAGACACAGCGTTGAGGTGACGATGTGCGTCGTTAGAAGTGTGTGGACGACGACGACGCAGGCCTTGAGTAGCGTTCCAACCAGTGCGATAATCACGAGAAACACGACGGTCTGATACGGCGAGTGCGGCGTGTATTTTTCGACCCACGGTCTTGCGTAACGGTAAGCGTTGAGTTTCCACTCCGCCCACAAAACTTTGCTATGCGCGAGGTGTGCGACTTTGGTTTCGTCCGATAGCGGCAACGCTTGAAGCTGTTGCAACTCGGCGTCAGCGGCGGCGATTTTCTCATCGACGTAGACGGTGAACGTCTTCTTTTTGTACGCGATTTCGATCACTGGATAGATCAAGACCGCGATGTTCCCGCCCCACAAAACGCCGACCAAAAGAGCCGCCGAAACCGCGAGAATGATAGCACGCCAGTAGGTGAAACTGACCCGCATTCCACGCAAAAGATTGCGATAGTTTTTCTTTTTCATTGTGTAAATCAGAGCACGAAGCGTAAGCGAGCGTCTGGAGGGTTCGGCTATGCCGAACCGCTGTGCCAGTGGATTCCCCCTGCGCATTTTACCATATTTCCCACGTTCACCGCAAGAGCGAAAAGTTGCCGCCCATTGTGGGTTTGTGCGATTGTGTTATTCTTGTCGGTATCTGGAGGTTTACACGATGCAGAATATCATCACCATTGACGGCCCTGCTGGTGCGGGGAAGAGTACGGTCGCGCGGAAACTCGCGGAGCGTTTGGGCTGGGCGTTTCTCGACACCGGCTCGATGTACCGCGCTGTCACGCTCATCGCCATCGAACACGGTTTAACTGGTAACGTCGCCGACGCCAACAAACTCGTCGAACTCGCACGCCGCGCCGTCATCGACGTTAGAGACGGAAAGACGTTTCTCGATGGTAACGACATAACTGATCGCGTTCGCAGTCCTGAAGTTGCGGCGTGCGTGCGACTCGCCGCCGACAACGCTGGCGTGCGTGAAATCATGGTCGCCGCGCAACGACGCATCGCCGCACGACTCGTCAACGAATCGGGCGGCGTTGTCACCGAGGGACGCGATCAAGGGAGCGACGTTTTCCCCGACGCAAAGTGCAAGTTTTTTCTCACCGCGTCGCCAACCGAACGCGCACGCCGTCGCCAAGGTGAACTGCTCGCACGCGGCGTAAGCGGCGACGAAGTTAACCTCGACAAAATTCGCCGCGACATCGAAGAACGTGACCACCGCGACTCCACCCGCGCCGTCGGCCCACTCCGCGCCGCCCCCGACGCCGTTTGGATCGACACCGACAAACTCAACATCGACGAAGTAGTCGAACGGCTTGCGGCAGTGACGCTATCTAATTGAGGTTCATTTTACTTGTCCGCAGATTTTTGAGGTGCCTCACACAATGCACGAATTTTAACGCGGAAAACACGCAAGTACGGAAAGACGTGGAACTTCAGAATTCCGCGTTCTCCTTCGTGCCTTTATGTCTCCGCGCGAGAAAAAAGAACTTGACCGATTCGTCACTTGCAAATGAAGTTTTACTATACCCAGTTGACGACGGAGCTTCGCGCGTTACGATGTCGGTCGTGGTCGTCGTGAGTTGCGACGATTGATTTTCCGGTGTCCACTTTTGACGAGGAGACGAACGATGGAAAAGGTTCTGACGATTTTGGTTTGTGGGTTGGAAACAATGTTCGACGCAGCGTGCGCCGCCTGTGGCACGCACAGCGTTAATTATAATGTCAAGATGGGGGGGGGGGGCGGTCTTGCTAAACTTCTCTCCTTTGGCGACGCCTTCTCTGGTGTCGCTGACTCCACTTCTACTCGAAGCCGCCGTCGCGGTTTCACGCTCGTTGAACTGCTGGTGGTGATCGCTATCATTGGTGTTCTCGTTGCTCTTCTGCTACCCGCCGTGCAAGCCGCACGCGAAGCCGCACGACGTATGCAGTGCAGCAACAACTTCAAACAGTTCGGACTCGCACTACACAACTGCCACGATGTCCAAGGTACGCTGCCGGCTGGATGCGGAGAAATGGGGTACTTTCTGCCGGGGATTGGAGTGATTCCAAATCTGCTTCCGTACATGGAGCAGGGTGCGCTCTACGACGCTCTCCAAACATATGCAACGAGTAATGACGCCAAGAATACGACTCCTTTGTATGGTTTTGTCCCAGCGGCTCGCGGTGAAGGAACTACGACGGCGGATGTTGTTCTGCGAACAGCCACCGAACAGATGGGCCCGATAACGACCATCATTTGTCCCTCCGATGCAAGTGGCAGAACGATGGAATTGGTGGCAACTGTCGGCACTGGAGTTGGGTCACGTCTCATGTCATCTCGTAGCAACATAATGCCAAGTGCTGGGGATGCGGTGGTTGACAACGGAGGTTTTTTTGCCGCGCTTGCTTCTTTGCCAACCTATCCATTCGCGGCGAGCAAAAATGCCAATCGTGGCCTGTTTATGCCGTTCTCCAAGAAAGGGTTGAGTGCCTGCACAGACGGGACAAGCAACACTATCGCTGCGAGTGAATCCATAATTGGTAATGACAGAAACAGTGTCAAAGGCGGAATCTCGGAAGGAGCCGTTGGAGGTTCTTTGAACACATGTCTCAACCAAGTCAGCCCCACCAACCGCAAGACCCTTCTCAATCCGCATGACTCGTCAATGCGTGGGCGTATTATGCTGTATGGTTCTCCTGACAACCGCTTCACTACAGTTTTGCCTCCGAATGCACCATCGTGTTACATACAAGGTGATCCGGGAGGTGGATTCAAAGGATTTTCGTTCGGCGTGTACTCGGCAAGTAGCAACCATTCAGGTGGTGTTAACAGTTCGATACTTGATGGTTCCGTCCGGTTTATTTCGGACACAATCAATGCGACCAGTGGTTCACCACCTATCCCAACAGGTGTCACTCCAATGACGACCGCAATTCCAGCCGCTGGTGGCGGTGCTGCAACCGACTGGTGGAACAATTCTGGCCAGAGTTATTTCGGAGTATGGGGGGCGTTGGGGACGCCCGCTGGTGGCGAGTCGGCATCGGCTCCGTGATGTTTGATTGCGTTGGGATTGAACGCAATAATCCGTCAAGAGTGTTTCGCATTTGTTGCGTATTGTCTTCGTCCCGACGGGACGGCGTGTATCGAAAAATTTCAATAACCGGCGGTGAGCGAAGTGCGGAGCACTCGCGTAACCGCCGGTAGCGATACACAAAGGATCGAGCGTCTGTAAGACGCCACTCGTCATACAGTTGACGCCGAAACAAAGTCGCGTCCTACCGGACGCACCAGAGTTTTGGGTCGCGCCACCGGCGGTTGCGTTTGCCGCTATCGCGGCTGCCTTACCGCCGGTTATTGAAACTGCTGCCCCGTCGGGGCAAAAACATGTTGTCCGTACCATTCACTAATTCATCAAGGGAGAAAGTCGTGAAGAATCTTGTTTTCGCATCGGTGTTGTTTTGTGTTGTGTCGTTGTCTATTGTGGGATGTGCCGAAAAGGTGCCGAGCGATGTGCCGCAGCTTTATCCGACCAGTCTTACGATAACGTTGGACGGCTCGCCTATTGAGGGTGCCGTCGTCAGTTTCACTGGCGAGAATCCGGGAACGCTTCCCGTTGGCGGTTCAACGAACGCGAGTGGTGTTGTGGAAATGTTCACGAACGGCAGATACAAGGGCGCACCAGTCGGCAAATACAAAGTGACAATCTCAAAACGCCAAGCGGTCGAAGGCCCAACCAGCAAGACGCCCGCCCCGACCGACCCCGCTGAACTCGACAAATACAAGAGAGCGGTGTCGAACGAACGGAAATACGTTGAACTCGTCGCGCCAGAGTTTCTCGATCCGGGGAAAACCCCGCTCGCAATCGAGGTCACGAACGGAAAGAATCAGCAGACTTTCGATGTGAAACGTGACCCATCGGCGAAGTTGTAGGGAATGGATTCGTTCCGTCATTCCCGCGTAGGCGGCGGGAATCTAGAGCTAACGCTGTGAGGTTCGCTTGCGCGAACGCCGCTATCGCGTCTGATTGTGCCGTTTTCTCTAGCCCCCGCCGAGTACGCAGGGGTGAAGAAATTGCGGGTTAATGCGAATGGAGTTTCTGCGATAATCCGTGAACGGTTACACCGAATGAAGGACGACGACCTCTTTGTTCGCCCGATTGTCTTTGCGAAGAACAACCCACTTCTTTCTGCGTGGGGTATGCCAGTTGCCAACCAAAACGCAAGTGAAGAAGCAACGAAGTAGAAGGGTGTGGCATAACTCAAGACGGCTTGAAATTTCCCGTACCAAAAACGGTAGTGGCCCAGCGAGGCTGCGGTACGCCGGATGGCGAAGCCTACAAATCGACCTGTAACGGGGATAAAACTTTCTTGCGCGCAAACATTTGGTTCGCGGAGTTTTCGCCCCAACGGGGCGACAGAATTTAGCCGTGGGTGAGCGGTATTCCGCGAACCCACGGTACGCGGCCACGCCAAAATCCGTAGCCCCAACGGGGCGTAAGAGCTTGTGTACACGATCCAATTCTTGCGCCCCGTTGGGGCTTTCCGGTATCTGGGACTCCGTACCGTGGGTTCGCTTCGCTCACCCACGGCTAAGCTCTTGCTGCCCCCTTGGGGCAAATACACCATTCACGACTGCAAGCAAACTTTACTACGCCCGAAGTAGGACGGTCACCTCGTTTTCTTGTCGTCAAACTCTCGCTTGTTTGCGCATTTTGCGCCGCTGGTTGGGGAGGCTTTCCGTATTTTGGCGGTTGTCATTGTGGGGTCTGATTTGTCGTTCCTCGAAGCGGCAAGTGACGATGTAAGCCCGTAGCTCACTGCGGTTCGGCATAGCCCGAACCCTCCAAACGCCGTGCGGTGTATGGCTGGAGGGTTCGGCTATGCCGAACCTGAACTACCAAATCGCCCCAACTTGGTGTTTCCGAAATGGTCTATAATCTCCCATACGAGACACGTTCTGAATATGTCATCACAGCAACCATCAGTACGACAAACCTATATTCAAGGCGACCTCTACAGTGCTACGCCGCAAAAGATTCAGCTTCTGCTCGTCGAAGCCGCGATCAAGAATATCCATCGCTGCAAACTCTTTTGGAAAGAGGCGAGGTTTGAAGAGGCGTTAGAGGCGAGCCAGCGTGCGCAAGACATCGTTGCCGAAATGCTCTGCGCTCTCGACCTCGAAAACGCACCCGAAATCGCTCGACAGTTGGCGTCGATCTATCTGTTCATCTTTCGCAAAATTGCCGAAAGTGGAATGCTCTACAGCGAAGAAAAACTCAACGACGCACTCCGCGTACTCGAATCGGAACGCGAAACTTGGCGGCTGGCGTGTGAAAAGTTCGGTTCAACGAAGACCGCCGCAGGCGATACCCGCGTCGCCACATCGACGCCGACCAAAACCGCCATCGCCGCGTCGGCTGGCCTCGACCTCTCCGCAGCAGCAACAAAGACCGCCGTATCGCCAGCCGCAAAACGCCCCATTGCACCCACGTCTACTGCGTCTAAAGCGAAATCTGGCTGGGACGCCTAGTACCTTGTTAATCAGAAAACAGGAGATTGCGTGTAAAGCGTATGCAATGTTTTCGCCATGACAAGACACTAGCCCCAACGGGGGCGCAAGCATCTGGCCACATCAATTCTTTCGCCCAGTTGGGGCCACGAATTCTACTATGCTGCGTACAGTGGGTTCGCTCCGCTCACCCACGGCTAAGCTCTCGCTGCCCCGTTGGGGCAAATACACCATTCACGTCTGCAACCAAATTGTGCACCACCTTCGACAAACGAATCGCTCCTTGACAGAGACGAACTGTGCGGTACACTCACCGCCGTTTCCCTTATATACTCAAGACGGTTTGAATTTCCCGTACCAAAACGGTAGCGGCCCATCGAGGCGTCATTGCCGCGAGCCGCGGTCTTGTGGAGGGCGAAGCCTACAAATCTACCCGTAACGGGTATACGTTCGCTGCACAGGTTTGTCCATGTTTATACACAACGACTTTTTGCTACTGAACGATGCGTCGCGGCGACTATATCACGAGTTCGCCGCAACGCAGCCGATCATTGATTACCACTGTCACCTGTCGCCCGCCGACATCGCAAACGACCGCCGTTTCGCCGACATCGCCGAGGCGTGGCTCGCCGGCGACCACTACAAATGGCGGGCGATGCGTGCGTGCGGCGTCGATGAACGTCTCATCACCGGAGACGCGCCGCCACGCGAAAAGTTCCGCGCGTGGGGTGCGTGCGTCCCGAAACTGTTACGCAATCCGCTCTACCACTGGACGCACCTCGAACTGAAACGGTACTTCGGAATCGACTCGCTCCTCTCGCCCGAAACTGAAAACGCAGTCTGGAACGAAACGCAGTCGCTCCTCGCCACACGCGACTTCTCCGCACGCAACCTCATCAGCCGAATGAACGTCGAAGTTGTCTGCACGACCGACGACCCAATCGACTCGCTCGAACACCACGCCCAACTCGCCGCCGACAAGACGTTCACAACTCGCGTCCTGCCAACGTTTCGCCCCGACCGCGCTACCAATCTCGCGTCGCCAAAGACGAAACAAATCGATAGCGCGAGTATTCGCTCATACAACGAGTACGTTACCAAACTTGCCGATGTCGCTGGCGTTGCGGTGAGTACGCTTGACGATCTCATCGAAGCAATCACGCGGCGTCACCAATTCTTTCACGACGCTGGTTGCCGTCTCTCTGACCACGGTTTCGGACGGTTTCGGTACGTCAGTCCAGCCTACAGCGACATTGCCGCGATCTTTCGCAAAGTACGAAAAGGAGGAATCCCGACGAGCGAGGAGGCGGCGTTGTTCGCGTCGTTTGTTCTCGAAGAGGTCGCGCGGCTCGATGCGCGTGCGGGCTGGACGATGCAGCTTCACATCGGCGCGATGCGCAACAACAACTCCGCCGCGTTCGACAAACTCGGCCCCGATACCGGTTACGATTCCATCGGCGATGGCCACTACGCCGCCGATCTCGCAGCGTTCTGGGACTGTCTCGCTGAGGAAAACCTGCTGCCAAAAACAATCGTCTACAATCTCAACCCAACCGACAACGCAATGCTTGCAACGCTCATCGGCACCTTTCAAGGTGACAACTTCCAATGCGACGTTCCGGGGAAGATGCAGTTCGGGAGCGGTTGGTGGTTCCTCGATCAGCGCGACGGGATGATCGACCAACTTAACACGCTCTCACAACTCGGCGTGTTGAGTCTGTTCGTTGGGATGCTGACCGACAGTCGTTCGCTACTTTCGTACACACGACACGAATACTTCCGCCGCATACTTTGCCAGTTACTCGGCGACGAAATGCAAACCGGCCTCATTCCGAACGACTTCGAACACGTCGGCGAAATTGTGAAAGACATCTGTTATCGTAACGCAAAAAATTATTTTGGATGGTGATAGCTGAATCGGAGCGGGAAGCGTGTGAATAAGAACACGAAGCGTAAGCGAGAGCCACGAATAAGAACGCGAAGCGTAAGCGAGTGCCACGAATAAGAACGCGAAGCGTAAGCGAGTGCCACGAATAAGAACACGAAGCGTAAGCGAGTGCCACGAATAAGAACACGAAGCGTAAGCGAGTGCCACGAAACTTCCAAATGCAAAACTGGCTCCACATCACACTCATCGCACTGTTTCTGATCGCGCCAGCGTTTGCGGCGGACTGGCCGTATTTTCGCGGCGACGCCGCTGGGAGTGGTGTCGCCAGTGGCGTTGTGGAGTCGCCGAAGAAGTTGCGAAAGGTTTGGGAACTTTCGCTCGGCAAAGTCCCGCCGAACTCAACAACCGGCGAGAAACTCGGCACCGGAACGTTTGAAGCCGCACCGGTCGTCGGCGGCGACAACATCTTCATCGCATCAAGCGACGACGCATTCTACGCATTTCGTTTGCAGACCGGCGAACTCGTTTGGAAGACGCCGCTTGCGCTCGGTGCCATCACGCCCGCCGCCTGCGATGGAAAAACTCTGTTCGTCACCGATGGCGACAACACACTTCACGCACTCGACGCCGCAACAGGAGAGACGCGGTGGAAAGTTGAGGTGCGTGGGAGCGTCGATAGCAGTCCGAACGTCGCGGGCGACGTTGTACTGGTAACGTCGCAAGCCGGAACGCTAACCGCCTTCGACATCAAAACTGGCACCGAACGTTGGCTGTGGAAGAGCGTTGACCAGCTTCGCTGTTCGCCAACGCACTTCGCGGGACAAGTTTTTCTCGCGGGATGCGACGGAAAGTTACACGTCATCGACCTCAAAACGCAACGAGAAGTTTCGTCGATTGACCTCGAATCGCCGACGGGGAGCACGCCCGCAGTCAGCGACTCGTTCGCGTTTGTCGGTACAGAAGGGAACGAGTTTTTGGGGATCGACATCGCAGCGAAACAGGTCGCGTGGCGACACCAGTCGCGTCAACCGTTCCGCGCACCGGCAGCAGTGACAACAAAAGTTGTCGTCTTCGGCGGCCACGACAAGACGCTCTATGCGTGCGATCCGAAAACGGGGCGTCTCCTTTGGAAGTACGTCACCAAAGGACGGATCGACGGCGGTGCAGTCGTTGTTGGCGACGCGGTTGTCTTCGGCGGCAGCGACTCGATGCTAACGCTTCTCGATCTCGCAACGGGTGAACGCCGCGACGCCGTTGAACTCGACGACGCAATCGTCGCGTCGGTCGCCGTCGCTGGCGGCAACGTCATCGCCGGCACGCAAACAGGGACGCTCGTTTGTTTTGAACTTGTGCCGTAGTGTCGTAATACTCCACAAAAACCGCGAACGATTAATGGTGTAGCAAAACTTTCTTGCACGCGAGCATTGGTTCGCGGAGTTTTCGCCCGAACGAGGCATAAGAGTTGTGTACGCGGCTCGATTCTTGCGCCCCCGTTGGGGCAACGCTATCGCGTCCACTTGGGCCGTGTTCTTTGGATTCCCGCCTACGCAGGAAGGACGGACGTGTGAAACAATCCGTGAACAGTTACCGCTTCTTTTTGATTTCGCGTAGTCGTTTTGCTTCGTCGCGTGTGGCGTAGAAGTCGTCGAGCGGATAGCAGCCGGAGACCATTCCGTTACGCGGGGCGTTGGTGCAGTCGCCGAGTGTGCGACAGATTCTCTTTCGCTGAAGCGGGCGACCTTGTAAAACGTCGTCGCAGATGTCGGGATACGACAGCACCATTCGTCCGATTCCAACGAAGTCGGTCATCCCCGCTGCGACTGCCGCTTCCGCGACGTTTGGCAGCCAGTCTTGGAGATACGAGTAGCCGCTCCCGACGACGAGAAGTTCGGGAAACTCCCGCTTGATTTGCGCGACTGCGGCGATCTGCCGCGCGACACCGCAGAGCGGGTCTTCGGGCGGCGAGTAACCATCCGCCACCGGAAACGCCGCCGGACGCTGAATGTGCGGATTGTAATACGGACTCCCAACCGTCGTCGCAAGCAGCGAAACGCCCGACTCACGCAAGATGCGAATGAGTGCAAAAGTCTCGGTCAAGTCGTAACCGGTTCCGGTTCCGTCGCCGCCCAGTGCGTATTCGTAATCTTTCGTCATCGGAACACCGACGCCGTTTGCGTCTTTGACGAACGGTGCGAAGTCGAACAGTGAGAGTCGGAGCGAGACATCGAGATTCGGCGCGACTTTTCGCAAGCCCCCTGCAATCTCGCGGAAAAACCGCGAACGATTTTCGAGCGACCCGCCGAACTTTCCGGCGCGATCATACGCACTCAAAAGCTCGTGACCGAAGTAGCCGTGTGCGTGTTTGATGTCAACGAAGTCGAACCCTGCTTCGGCGGCGAGTCGTCCGGCCTCGATGAACGCAGCGATCATATCGTCGATCATCGCGTCGGTTGCGAGTGGCGTACTGGCATTTCCAAAACGTTCATCGAGAAACGGGTTGCGATACGCGATCACGGGTTCCAGTTTTGCATCGTCGTTTGGATGCGAATAGCGACCCGAATGCGTGAGCTGGAGACCGACAACGAGGTCGTCGCTGCGACCGAACTTTTCCCCATGAACGCTGACGACTTCACTTCGCAGCGCGGCGATTTCTTCGGCGGTTTCGCGTTTGATGACGAGTTGTCGCGTGTTGCTTTTTCCAGAGCGCATTACGGCGGCGGCTTCGCATCCGTAGATGAGTTTCGCGCCGCTCGTCCCAAACCGCAACCAGCGACGCCGCGTAAGTTCGCTTGGCGCACCATCAGTGTTACAGTCCCAACCTTCCATCGGCAGAATCGCCCAGCGATTGCCAACCGTGCGAACGCTGCTGTTTTTGGGTGCGTAACGAACGCTCTGTGCGAGTGCGAGTTCGCCCGGCGACGGCAACTCTGCGGCGAACGGCAGTTCAATTCCGAGCGACTTAACGTAGTCCGTGAACGCGGCGGGCGTTGTGAGTGAGACGATTTTTGTGAACATTGCTAGATTGTCTTCTATTGTACGCTGTCAAAGTCCGTGAACAGTTACCACTTCAGAACGACTCTTCGTCGTTCGGGAATGCGCCGGACTGGACTTCGACGACGTACTGTGCAACGGCGTCGCGCATCGCAACGCCGACATCGGTGAAGCGTCGTGCGTGGCGGGGCGATGGGCCGCGTTGTGATGGTTCGCTGTAACCAACAAGGTCGTGGAAGACGAGAACCTGCCCATCACAACCTCGCCCCGCGCCGATGCCGATAGTCGGTATGCCCGACCGCGACGTTACGTCCGACGCTATCGACGCCCCAACGCACTCCAGCACCACCGCAAACGCACCTGCATCTTCAATCGCAGCGGTGTCGGCAAGAAGCGTGTCGTGGTCGCGCTGCACCGAGAAACGCCCCAAGCGTTTCACGTCTTGCGGCATCAGTCCGCAGTGGCCCATAACGGGAATACCAGCGTTAACGACCGCCGCGATAGTGTTTGCCCGCCCTCGTCCGCCTTCGATTTTCACCGCATCGGCACCGCTCTTTTTGAGAATCGTCGCCGCCGCACGCACCGCCGCTTTCTCGCCGAGCTGTGCGTACGGAAATGGGAGATCAACAACAACGAGCGCACGGCGCACCGCACGCATCACCATCGTCGCGTGATAGACCATCTCGCGGAGCGTCACCGAGAGCGTTGTCGCGCGTCCCTGAACGACGTTTGCAAGCGAGTCGCCGACGAGAACCGCATCGACTCCCGCCGCATCAACTATCGCCGCCGATGTTGCATCGTAAGCCGTGACGACCGTTAACTTGCGACCAGTCGCCGCAGCCACAAACTGCGGCACCGTCAAACGCGAATCAAGTTGTTCGTTTGTGTGGGACATTGGAAGAAAGTTTGTGTAACCGTTTACAGATGATTCCCGTGTCCGTAATTCCTGCGGAGGCAGGAATCCATCCTGACGCTATTTGTGTACGCTGCGCCCGCTCCGATTCGGGCACTTGCTTACGCTTCGTGTTCTTATTAACGTAACGCATTAAGAACACGAAGCGTAAGCGAGTGCCCTGAATTATAACACGCCAACAACAACGTGAACAAAATCCGTGAACGCTTACTGAATGTTTACCGCACCGGCACGTCCTTACGTTCCATCAGCTTCACGACTTCCGGTGACAGCGGCATGATGAAGTAGTCTTTGAACGAACAGCCCTGACTGCCGCCGCCGTGGAGTTGGAGTCCGGTCTTGCCGTTTTTCGCGCACGGTTCGTCGATGATGTTGACAATTTCGTTGCCGTTCAAAAATGTCACGAGGTGATCGCCGGTGGCGACAGTACCGACGGTGTTCCATTCGCCCGCACGGACAAACTCGGCGGTCTTCGGATTCTTCTTATCGTTACCGACCCAGCCACGTCCTTCGACTTCCCAAAGTCCGGCGTCGGGTTCGCCACCAGCAATTTCACACTGGAAACCTTTGAGCCAGTACGGTTTGTCGATTTCGGTCGCACGGAAATAGAGGCCGCTGTTTCCCGCCGTCATTTTGTATGAAACCTTCACGGCAAAGTTGTCGTAGACATCACGGCTCAACACCATTCCATCGCGCGGCTCTCCCGGTTCGGTCGTCCCGTTTAGCGAACCGTCGTCTTCGACCTTCCACTTTCCAACCGGTTTGATCTCGATCATTTTCTCGTCGATCTTTCCGGCGAAGAGCGGAATCCACGGTGTCGCGGGGAGTTCGTCGATCTGGATGTTACGCCACCGCACGACACCTTGATCGCCAGAGTGAACTTGCAGTGCGATGAAACCGCGACTCTCTTCGATGTCAACGAGGTCGGTGATCATCTCGCCGTTGAGCCACGTCTTGATCGACGGCCCAACGCACTGAATCACAATTTTATTCCAGCCGTCTTTTTTGAACGCCGAGACGCAGAGCGACTGCTTTTCCGGCGTGAGCGGATCGACCCAACGATTGCGGCGTGACTCGTCGTAGATTGCACACGTCATATTCGACTGGTCGAGTTCGCACTGATAACCGTAGACGACTTCGCGGTCGCCTTCTTTTCTCGCGTTAGAGCGAAACTGAATCCCCGAATTGCACGCAACGTCGAACTTGCATTCAAGCGAGAGGACAAAGTTTTCGTAATTGCGTTCGGTGCAGAGAAACGTGTTTGCACCTTCGCCGCGGCGTCCGATGACTTCGTTTCCTTCGGAGACGAACGTCGCGTCGCCGCCGCGTTTCACCCAGCCGAACTGCGGCTGACCATTTTTTGACCATTGCGTACCGCTGGGGCCGAAGCCGAGCGTCGCGGCGACAGAGAACATCGGGAAAGCGAGAGCAGCCACCACAACACCAGCAAGAACGAACCGTTTCATTGGGAAACCTCCAAACAGTGAGAGACACGAAGAGACACAAAACACGACTGGCGACAATCGTAGCGCAAAAACGTTTCTCGTCAAGGGTGTGGCAAAGTTTTGGTTGTACATGGAGTGGCGTTGACAACGCATTGCATTTGCACATTTGCCCCGATGGGGCAGCAAGAGCTTAGCCGTGGGTGAGCAGAGCGAACCCACGGTACGGAGACTCCAAAATCAGATTAGCCCCAACGGGGCGAAAGAGTTGATGTGGCCAGATTCTTGCGCCCCGTTGGGGCTTGGGATTCTATTGATGCCGCGTACCGTGGGTTCGTGGAGTACCACTCACCCACGGCTAAGTTCTTATCGCCCCGTTGGGGCTAGGACACTCCACGGCGAGTCGTTGTCCGATTCGCCACATGCAACCGAAACTTTACTACTCGCCATTTTCCGCGGCGACTTCGGTAATCGGTGCGAAGGTGAAGTCGGCCAGTAGACGTTCCCACTTCGCGGCGGTTGTGCGAAGGCCGGTGTAGTGACGGAAACGGCTCTTCCACGGTGCCGACACCACGCGAGGCTGCTCTGCATCGAACTCCCAAGGATGAACGTAAAAGACAAACGGTGCCGCTGGTCTCGCCGGAGTCGGAGAATTGATCGAACGTAGAAGTCGTCGCGTCAGAAGATATGGGAAGAGGCGGAAATAACCGCCGCCGCCAGCCGGAACGCGGCACCCCAAAAACGAAACCACCGCAGCCGGAAACTCAAGCAGCGGCCCCGACGCGGTTTCAATAGTGTGAATGTCGGCTCGCCCCGATGCGTTGCCGTGGATGTCGTGTGGGATCGGAAATAGACTGCTGTCAAGTTCGTACCCCGCTTCGCGCAGAACATTGTAAGCCCACGGCGTCCGCGACGTGATCGACCAGCTCGGCGCACGATACGCCGTCACATTTTGTCCGGTCATTTCGCGGAGCAGTTTCCGCGACTCCGTAACGTCGCGGCGGAAAACGTCTTCGCTCTGTTCGTAGACAAGTTGGTGCTGCATCCCGTGCGAGCCTACTTCGTGACCGCCCGCAACGATCTCGGCGACAATATGCGGAGACCGTTCAGCAACACACCCCAAGATGAAGAACGTCGCCCGCACACCAGTTGCGTCGAGCGATTCGAGAAGATAACGGATCGGCCTATCCAAACGCGATTCGTAATCGCCCCACGACGTTACCGGAATCTGCTTCCGAAACGCCGCCACTTGGAAGTATTCTTCAACGTCAATCGTTAATGCGTTGCGCATTTTGTTGCAATGGAAAAAGTATCAGCGTGTCGGCAGCGGACGCAGGGTTGGCGTTGCGAACGATGCTTGCACAACACGATGGGTTGGTGCAAGATTCGATTGGTACGCCGATGCCGTGATGACACGCGAAGTCGGACGCTGCATGCTGCTCATTCCGTCAACGATTACTTCGTCGCGTGAGGGGATTGACGACGATGCGGGGACTCCGCCTCCGCCGCCGCTGCAACCGCAGTCGCCGTTACCGTTACCGTAAACGGCACCGCTGCGGACGATACGATTCTGTCCCGCACACGGGTCGCAGTAGTCTTGCGGCTGATAACCGTAGTCACCAGAGTAGACTTCGCGCGAACATCCGCCGCCAGCACATCCGCCGTAGTAACCGGCCCCCATCGTCATCGACTGGGCCAAGTTTCCAGCAAGATGGAACGGGAACGTCACCACACCGGCGATCAGATTCCCAGCCGCGTTGACGCCGCCTTCGACGCACGTCACGCCCGTCCGAATCGGTTGGCCACCGCCGTAGTAACCGTACCCCGGAGAAAACGTGTTCCCTTGACACGGATCGCACGCGACCGTTTGTTGGCACGGTTCGCACGCAGTTTGCTGACACGGGCCGCACGACTCAACTGCACCACACGGCGCAGCCCCGCCGCCACACGACATCATTGTCGTTTGCGGATACGGGCCGCACGGCAACGCCATACACCCCGACATCAATCCCGCACCCGACAAAACCATACCAAGTACACCGAGTTTCAATCCCCGCGCCATAAACACCTCCAAACGCTTTCATGTTAATTTTTCTGTCCCATTTTGACGGGATGCAAACTTGGTATCGGCCCAGCACAATCGCTACGTTGAGTAAAACCGATACAATCGGTCAACTTTAACACGATTACGCAGTCGGGTTTTTGTTGGGGAGACTTGTATGGCGGCGCAATCTGGGGACAATGGGGCGAGTTCTGCGACTTCGTGAAGACGAACACTCGTGTCGATGGTGTCGCGGCGTGGTTTTCGTTTTCGCATTTCACGGCGACATCTCTTGCAGATACCACCACCACGCAGACGAAGTGAGAAAAATGAAACTACGTTCGTTCACTCTATTTGTGTTGGCACTTTTCGTTGTGGCGTTTTGTGTTGCGTCGTTTTACGAGACGACAGCGCAGCAGAATCCAACAGTGCCGAATCCCGTTGTCGAACGGAAACTGACGGTGCGCACGCCGCTCGATTCCGCGCGGTGGCTCGCAGACTTCGTTACTGTTCAAGACCCCGCAACGGGAAAACACTATCGTCACACCATAATCGTTGACCCCGAAACGCGGCACATCGTCACTTATGTTGAAGACTTGGCCGCAGGGACGATCAAGTTACAAACATCGCGCGACATTCGCGTCGATCTTGAGATCGAAGCGTTCAACAACGCCGACCCGCTTCCGCAAGAAATCGAAAAAACGATCCGCCAAATGCGGCAAGGGCAATGATAACTAGGGTGTAGTAAAATTTCCTTGCGGTTGTGAATGAGTTATTTGCCCCAACGGGGCAGCAAGAGCTTAGCCGTGGGTGAGCGAAGCGAACCCACGGTACGGAAACCCAAAATCCAGAAAGCCCCAACGGGGCGCAAGAATCTGGCCACATCAATTTCTTTCGCCCCGTTGGGGCTACGGATTCTGTTGGGGTCGCCTACCGTGGGTTCGTGGAGTACCACTCACCCACGGCTAAGTTCTTGTCGCCCCGTTGGGGCGAGGACACATCGGCGTAAACTGCTAACCGATCCGCAACTTGCAAGCAAACTTTGCTACCCCCCATACCACTCGCAACATTCCACCTTCCACCAGAGGTTACGATGAGTTCAGAATACTACCCACTCGACAAGACGGCAGAAATGCTTGGCCTGACAACGGGCGAAGTAACGCGGCTCCGCGAACGCGGTGAGTTGCGCGCGTTTCGTGACGGAACGTCGTGGAAGTTTCGCAAGGTCGATGTGGACAACCGCGTTGCGCAGACGATCCGCGAACGCAGCGCAGCAGCAGCCAGCGATCCAACGATCATGGCATCAGCCGCTCCCGACTTCGCCGAAGTGGTTGACTTCGACGACTCACTCGACGTAGTTGGTGATGACGTTTTTGAGTTGTCGCTTGCGCCTGCGGCTGAAAAGCCTGCATCGCAGGCCAAACCGGCGTCCGAAGTGCCACTAGCCAAACCGGCATCCAGTGCGAATCTTGCCGACGATGACGACGTTTTCGGTTTCGACAGCGACCTCGTTCTCGAAGAGAGTTCGAGTATGGCGGTCTTGAACGACCAGTCGAGTGATCAATCGAGTGACGTTGAACTTGGTGAGCTTGGTCTTGCAAAAGAAATGAGTTCGCAGATTGATTCTGAACCTGTAGCGATACAGAAAGCTCCGGCAGACGACGATGACGACGACGATCTCCTAACGTACATTTCCGAAGACAGCGACATCGCCCTCGCTCCCGCCAGTTCCAAGGTTGAACTTGCGAAGAAGCCAACACCGGCGGCGAAGAGTGCTGCAAAGAGCGAACCTGAAGAAGGATTCGATTTGGACACTTTTGGTGTTGACTCTTCTGATAGCGATTCCGAGAGTGCGTCGCAAGTTATCGCCGTAGACGACACGAGTAACCCATTTGGCGTATCTGATGGTGATTTCGGCGTACCCGACTTCGCGCCAGCCGACGAGGTTACAACTCCGTTTGGCGGTGAGACCGCGACAAGCGGTGGCGAAACTGCGGGCGGTGGATTCGATCCGTTTGGTGGTGGAGGCGTCGCGGTGACACCAGTGGCAACGGCGGCCAGCAGCGTAAGTGCCGAGCCGCAATACTCGTGGCAGACGATTACGTTCGGGCTAATTCCGTGCGTTGTGTTGCTCTGTCTGTCGCTTGGTATGATACTCGACCTCATCATGCACATGTGGAGCTGGGGTCAGCCAAATCCGTTCAGCACCGTACTGTTGGGGCTATTCGGCGGAATGTTTTGATTTGCGGGTAAGCGTTCACAGATTTCGTGTTTACGAGCAGTTCTTTTTTCGCACAAAGGCGCAAAGATCGCAAAGGACACGAAGAGGATTGAAGTTGAAAACGTCCTTTGTGTTCTTTGTGTACTCCGTGCCTTTGTGTGAGAAAAAAGAACCGCTCAAAGAGTATAATGTCATGCGAACCGTGAACGGTTACGATTGCGTCAACCGCAAGGAGAAATCGTGATGTTGCAAGAATACGAAGATGCTGCGATTTGGACGGCGTGGCACGCGGGGAACCTGCTGCGTGACAAGTTGGGGCGTGTCGCCTACCGCGAGAAAAAGCAGTACGACTTGGTAACTGATGCCGACACCGCCGCGCAGGCTCTCATCAAAGACGCACTCCTCACGAAGTTTCCCGACCACCGTTTCGTCGGCGAAGAAGGCGACGATGAAAAGTCAATCGCTGCGTTGCGGTGGATTGTCGATCCCATCGACGGGACGACGAACTTCGTTCATCAGGTTCCGTTCTTCTGCGTCTCGATTGCGCTTGCCGATGAGAACGATTCGCTTCTTTGCGGTGTGATTTACGATCCTATGGCCGATGAGATGTTCTCGGCGACGCGCGGCGGCGGTGCGCGGCGGAACCGGAAATGGCCGATTCGCACCAGCGGAATCGAAACGCTTGACCAAGCACTCGTCTCGGTCTCGTTCCCGACGAGCGATGCAGCGGACTCGCCCGCGATGAAGATGCTCACTGCGATCATATCGCAGACGCAAGCGATTCGGCGAACAGGATCAACCGCACTCAACCTCGCCTACGTTGCGGCGGGACGTTTCGATGCGTGTTGGGGATTCAGTGCAAATGCGTGGGACTTCGGCGCGGGGGCACTGCTCGTTCAAGAAGCTGGCGGCACGATCACCACCACACGCGGCGACGCAACAAATCTACTCGCACAAAAAACATACCTCGCCGCCGCAACACCCACGCTCCATCAAAGCGTTCTCGACCTGATGCAAAGAACGGTTTATGCGTGAGTAACCGTCGTTCTGATTCCGACCACTGGCCACCGCCCACTAATTCGGGCACTCGCTTACGCTTCGTGTTCTGATTCCTCACTGCTCTGCCGGTTTGCGAATCGAAACTTTTTCGATTAGTCTCACTATTTGGCCGTCTTTGACGTAGCCCGAAAGTGCGGTGATGGCGGCGATGGTGTGTTCGTAGCGTAGTGACGGATCGGGATCGATCTCGGCGGTGAGGTCGGCGTTTCCTGTTTCGGTGACGAGTTGCTGCGCGACTTTTCGCAGCGCGAGCAGATTCCCGCCGAGGCGAAGATCACCGACAACAACGTCTGCCAGATTCCCGTCCGCACTTGCGACGAGCCGCACTCGTACCGACTCCGATGGCGGAACCGTCGTCGCCTGTACGCTCCCCTGCTGTGGCATCCGAACGCCGAAGTCGCCCTCCGGCGCGACAATCTTAAACGTCATCACAAAGAACGCAAGAAGCAGAAAAACGACGTCGATCATCGGCGTCATCTCCAGCTTTACGTTTTGCGATTTGTGTAGCGAACGGGAAAAACGCATTGAAACAGAGGTTAGTGTAGTTGAGTAGTTCAGGTTCGGCATAGCCGAACCCTCCAGTTGTCATACGCCGCAGGCGTCTGGAGGGTTCGGCTATGCCGAACCGCAGTGCGGGTAACGGGTTTCAAATCTCCATTACGTCAGTAGCATTGACGAGTTGTTCGAGCGAGTCGTTTGAGGCGGTGTAATCGGTTCGTGTTTTCGTGGCGGTTTCGCCTTGCGATTCGGCGGCGCGGTACGCTTCGACCGACGCGGCGGCATCGAGACGCCCTGCGATTAGTGGTTCATCGTGCATCGCAAAGACAATCGCCGCACCGGGGCAAACACGCGCACACGCCGGACAACCGTCGCGGCACGCATCGGGCCTAACGACCAGCGGTTTGTCGTCCTGTCCAACATCGTAGACGCCGAAGAGACAAAAGTTCACACACTCCAAACAGCCGACGCACGCATCATAATCAACGAGCGGATACCAGCGTCGCGCAACGTCACTCGCAGTGTCAACCGGCGTTGCTAAACCGACTTCGTTCGCTTGACCAGTCCCGCACGCCGCTACAATCATCGGTTCGAGCGAGTCGAGATTTGTCTCCGGCGTGAGCGGAACTATCACGCTCTCGGCGAGTAAATCGTCGAACTTGAGAAACCGGAGAAGTGCGTGCATTGCACGCGGCGACAGCCACGTCAAAATGATCGCTGGCGACTCAAGGCACCGCAACTTTTCGATGCTGGGATCGTCTGCGGGGAGGTCGTAGAGCGGCGGAACAACGAGAGGATTCCACCGCGCGGCAATCGCATCGTCGAGCGAATTCGCTACGCGATTCCGCACGAGAACGAGCAACCGTTCTGAACTTCCCGAAGCGAGAGGCTGATAAGTCATCGTGTCTCCAGAAAGTTTGAACGTTCCCCAAGTATCAGTGGTGCTGCCACACGTTTTCCGAACGACGATGCTCCACGCACCGTTCGCCACAACTTCGCCCCAGAACTCGCCCGCAGCGACACGTTTCACAACACCGCGTCCGCCGCTGATGGCACCTTCGTAGGTGAGGTATTCGCGCCGATGCGGCGAGAGTGGCACGCAACGAAACTGCGTTGCCACCGCGAACCTTTGTTCTCGGTTCGCATGACTACATACTCCGTGAGCGGTTCTTTTTTTCTCACACGAAGGCGCAAAGGCACGAAGGAGAGAATGCGGAACACACGAAAAAATGGAAAGCTGAACTTCTGCGTCTTTCCGTCCTTCCGTGTTTTCCGCGTTAAAATTCTTCTTTGTGCCTTCGTGCCTTTGTGTGAGGCTACTCTGTGTGAGGCTACTCTGTGTGAGGCTACTCAAAAGGACGGATTCTGCCCCGACTTCAAGTCGCCACGTCGCCAGCGGCGCAGCGGAATCGGTCTCCAGCATCAAGTCGAGATGCGTGCTGTCACCAGTAACGTCACCATCAATGTTACTGTGATGCAGGAGAACGAAACGGCGCGGCGTCACATCGTTGCCTTCGCCGTCGGTACGAAGTCGAGACACTTTTTCGCCTCGGCTTCGAGCAGGACGAACGCGGTGGCGGCGGCGGCGAGGTCGCCGTTTTTGCCAGCGAGTTCGACATCGAAACAGAGCTGGTGAAACGTGTGCGCACCGATGACGCCAGCGGTCCCCTTGAGACGGTGTGCAGCCTTCGAGACGGCACTGGCGTCGGCGTCGGCGAGCGACTTTGCAATCGCCGCGACATCAGCGGGCGTCTGTGTTACGAACTCGTCGAGCACCATCCCTGCGATCTCTTTTTTCCCACCGCACTGTGACAGTAAGGTAGCAATATCAAAGACTTCTTGACTCATTGAGACAATCTCCCACAACACAAACGACAACAAAAATAGATCACACTTGCCGCTGGCTGTGTTATGTAGAGCGGCCAGCGTTCAAGACAACGGCGGAGTATTTTAGGCGAAAATCGCCGTATTTCAAGACGGGTGAAGATTTCCCGCAAAATTGACGGTCACGTCACTCGCCGTCTCACCTATTCTCCTCCTCACCGATTCACGATGCGCGGTGAGTCCTTCTTTGGTGGCGATGAGGTCGATGTCGGCAGCGATGTGTTCGAGGCCATCGCGGTTTAGCGTAATAACACTGTGGCCGCGAAGGAAGTCGTTGCACGTCAGCCCCGATGCGAAACGCGCCGTACCGCTCGTCGGCAGAACGTGCGACGGCCCCGCCGCGTAGTCGCCTGCCGCAACGGGCGTGTACGGGCCAACAAAAATCGCACCCGCTGTGTCGATTTTTTCTGCAAGCGACGCGGCGTCGGCGGTGTTGATGTGAAGGTGTTCTGGCGCGAGCCACGATGCGAGTCGGCACGCTTCGTCTGCGTCTTCGACCAAAATCGCCGCACCAAACTCGGCGAGCGATTGCCACGCAAGGTCGCCACGCGAAAGTTTTCCGCACTCGTCGCGGAGAACATCGAGCGTTCGTTCAAGAGCGTTTGCGTCCCAAGAAATGACGATGCTTGCACCGGGAGAGTGTTCGGCCTGCGCGATCAAGTCGAGTGCGGTGAAACGCGGATTTGTCGTCGCGTCAACGATGACGACAACTTCGCTCGGCCCCGCAATCGAGTCGATGGCGACGCTGCCGAAGACGTGCCGTTTCGCCAGCGCGACGAACAGGTTTCCGGGGCCGACGATTTTATCGACTTGCGGAATCGTCTCGACGCCGTAAGCGAGTGCGGCGACGCCTTGTGCCCCGCCCATTCTGTAAACTTCGCGGACACCGAGTTCCGCACACGTCGCCAAAACGTCGGGGCTGTACGCACCGAACGGCGTCGGCGGTGCCATCACGGCGATCTCCGAAACGCCAGCAACTTTGGCGGGAACGACCGTCATCAGCACCGACGACGGATACGCCGCCGCACCACCCGGAACGCAAACCCCAACTCGCCGCAGCGGACGATATTTTTCAACAACACTGCCGCCGACACGTTCAACGCGAACGTCGTGGTGACGAATTGCGGTTTGAAAAGATGCGATGTTAGCGGCGATTCTTTTGATCGCGGCGAGAAAGTCTGGCGATGCGTTTTTGTGTGCGGCATCGAGTTCGGCGGCGGAGACGCGGAGCGTTTCAGCGGTGAGTGCGGCTCCGTCTATCCGTTTCGTGTAGTCGAGTACCGCGTCAATTCCGCGAGTCGCAACGTCGCGGCAAATCCGCTCGACGCTTTGTTGCGGTGTGAGCGGTTCGCCGAAAACGGCTAACGTTTTCTCACGCCCAGCCGTAGAAACAACGTCTCCACTCGGACTCAATTTCCGCCGCAAATCCGCAAGAAGCGTTGCGGTGTCGTGACCGTTGCGAGAATCTATGATTTGCATGTGATAGTAGACGTGTTCGGAAACATCAAATTGCGGCGATTTGGTAGTTCTGGTTCGGCTATGGCGAACCGCAGCACTTGCGAACGGTTACAAAAAATCACAGTTCACTCTTTCCGCGCGTGATAGCGATGCGGCCAGAACGGACAAGTTGCAAAATCCCAAACGGACGCATCGCGTCGATGAAGGCGTCGATCTTCGACTCCTTCCCCGCAATCTCAACGACTAGCGACGTTTCCGTTACATCGACGATGGCGGCGCGAAATATCTCCGCAAGTTCGATCACTTCGCTACGCGGTCGCGTCTCGGTCGAGACGCGAATTAGCATCAGGTCACGCTCGATGTGCGCCATCCCGCTGATGTCATCGACCTTGACAACCGTCACGATCTTTTCGAGTTGTTTGATTACCTGTTCGAGTACGTTCTCGTCGCCGACGACGAACGTCATCCGCGAAAACCGAACGTCTTCGGTCTCGCCGACCGCGAGCGACTCGATATTGTAACCGCGCGAAGCAAGCATCCCCGAAATGTGAGAAAGCACGCCGGGGACGTTTTGAACAAGTGCTGATATGATGTGTTGCATTGGGAGATTTGGGGGTGAATGAGTTTTCGTATGCGTTTGCGGATAATTTGTGATGTCGTTTCCTAGTCGCGTAGCGACGGCCTTATTGTAGCCCAAGGCAAGCGGTATTCCGCGCAGCCTTGGGTTGACGTTCACCACAGAATTCGTAGCTCCATAGGAGCGGCCTTATCTGAACCACTCGACAGCGTTGTTGATGTTTTGGCCATTCGGAATAAGGTCGTCCCTACGGGACTTCGTTTCATTTGGGGCCACAAACCGAGGGCTGCGACGAGTACGTCTTGCCCTCGGCTACAATAAGGTCGTCCCTAGCGGGACTAGGGATGTACCAAGTCGAAACAATCCGTGAACGCTTACCGAGTTTCTATGGTGAGTCAAACTCAAACGAGTATTCGCCGCTGCCGAAGTCGGCGTACTGCGACGGAGTGAAGATGCGAACGTTCTCGTTCACCGGCACCGAGACTTCGAGTTTGATCTTCGCACCGTCTCGCTTCCAACTCACACCGACAACACCGAACGGCGAGTCGTGTTCGGCCTTGACCCAATCAATTCCTTCGGGATACTTCGGGGCGATCACAAACAAGTTTGCAGCGGCGGTGGAATCAGCGGTGGAGTCGACTTGGAAGCGAGACGGGAATCTGATCCCACCAAGCGTCCGGTAGAACCACGTCGAAATGTCACCAAACATGATGTGGTTGCGTGAAGAGCCGTCGCCCCAGTCTTCCCAGAGCGTTGTCGCGCCGCGCTGGAACCACGCGCCGTAACTCGGTGGCGTTTTCTGATTCAAAATCTGCATCACCAAATCGGTGCGACCAAACTTCGACAGCGTGTGGAAGAGCGACTTCGCGCCGAGAATACCGACATCGAGATGGTTGTCAGCTTTCTCGACCGCCGCAAACAGTTTTTGGGCGACAGCTTTTCTTTGGTCGTTGTCAAAGATGACGTCGTAGTACAGTGGAAAACTCTGCGCCGTCTGCGAACCGTTGGCGATTGTACCGTCCTCTTTTACGAGTGCCGCGATGTAGTCGGCGCGAATCTTTGTGGCGAGGTCGGCGTACTTCGTGCTGTCGTCGTCTTTACCGAGGAGCTTCGCCGTCTCGGATACAATCGTTGCGTCAACAAAATAGTAGACGCTGCTGGTGACAACGGTTGGCGTCTCCGTCTTTGCAAAGACCCAGTCGCCGAGGCCGTGATCGACGAGTCCACGCATCGCGCCGTCTTTGTGCGCGCGGCTCGTGACGTAATCAACGTATCGCTTCATCCCGTCATACGCCTCTTCAAGAATTCGCTTGTCGCCTTTGTATTGATACAGCGTCCACGGCACGACGCAGATCGCCGAGTCCCACGCGGGGCCGTTTCCCCACGCATATCCCCAGCCGCTCGTCGGGACGATCCCCGGCAAGTTTCCGTCGGGCTGCTGTTCGTCGAGCAGGTCACGCACCCACTTTTCGTAACACGCGGTATTCTCCCAATTATACTGTGCCTGCTCACACGCAAGCTGCGCGTCGCCCGTCCAGCCGTTCTTTTCGCGGTGCGGACAGTCGGTCGGAACGCCGTTCACAAAGTTGCTGCGATATGCCCACAGTGTCGCCTGCTGAATTTTGTTGAACAGTTCATTCGAGCACTCAAACTTTCCCGCCGATTTGAAGTCGCTATTTACCGCGCAGACAGTAATGTCGTCTGCGGTCGGCTTCTTTGAAAGTCCGGTGATCTCGACGTACTGAAAACCGTGGTACATGAATCGCGGTTCGTAGACGCCGCTTGTCGTATCGCCAGTGAGGAAGAACAAATCGACTTGGAACAACTCCTGAAACTTCTCGTAGAGTTTGGGGAGAAACGGGACGTGATACCGAAAGTGCTCGTTGATCGGACGCATGTCGATGTTGCCATCGGCGGCGAGACGCTCGGCGTACTTGATGCGAACGATGCTGTGCGGTTCTTGGTCGTCAATTTTGAGACGAATCCACCCCGCCATGTTCTGGCCGGTATCGACAACGTAGACGCCCGGACTCGGCTCGGTAATGCTGACCGGTTTCCATTCTTCCGTGATTACGCTCGGCGGAATCGCCTCCGCAACGAGCTTCCCCTTCGGGCCATCGACGACGGACGGTGTCCAGATTTTCTTGTTCGTTTCGGCGTTCGGTACACCGTTCGAGCCAGTGAACGATTTACTCGCTTCGCCCTGCCGGATGCAGTCGAAAATTATCGGACTTGCAATCTGATCCCACGAATAGTCGCTGACAACGAGTTGCTTCGTGCCGTCGTCGTAGACGATTTCAAGCTGCGCGATCATTCGCGGAAAATCTCGCCACGGGGCGTTGTCGAAGTTCCAAACGGCGACGCTTCGAACGTCGTACCAGCCGTGACCGACGAGAACGTTTAGCCTATTTGCGCCAGACTTGAGCGAATCGGTGAGGTCGTAGGTCGAGTAGAGAACTCGCTTGTCGTACCGAGTTTGCGCGGGGTCGAGAACTTTGTTGCCGATCTTCGTACCGTTGAGCGATGCTTCGTAGAAACCGACTCCGGTGATGTGCAGTGTTGCTGTCTTCACCTTCTTGGTTTTGGCAACGTCAAACGTCTTGCCAAATGCTGGACTCAACACGTCGAAGCGGCGATTGATTTTCCTCCACGGTTCACAATCGACGGGGCCGACCTCGGTGGCGGGTTTCCACTTGTCGCTCTCGAAATCTATTTGCGTGTTCCAACCTTCCGTCGGCTCCGAAGATGAAAGCCACGAAGAGTTCGTCGCCTCATTCTTTTGCAGTTTGTCGGCGACTTCCGCCATACTGAAAGTTGACGGTGCAATGTACTTCGATTCGAGAGTGGCGAGGAGTGCAGTCGGCCCCCGTTCTTTGTTGTTGACCTCAACCGCGATGAGGTTTTTCCCGGGTTTGAGATACCGTCTAACGTCGATGAACCGCATCCAACGCCAGTCATTGAGGTTGCCGCCCCAAGTTTGCGTTGCAGGCTGACCGTTGATGTAAACCTTGTATTCGTCGTCGGCGGTGATGGCGAGAATCGCTGTTGCGAGTATCACCTGATCGTCCGATTCTTTCCAGTCGAACACCTTCCGAAAGTATGTTGTTCCCTGCGGCATACCGAATAGGTCGGTGGCGTCTCCGGCGCAAATCCACTGTGCGTCTTTCATATCGAAATCGGGGCGGAACCTCTCGCCCGACGCGATCCACTTCGCGTGCCAGTCGCTCGGCTGCATAACTCCCATCACCCACCGCGACGGTTCGGAGACAGCATCGGCGAGTGGTTTGCCATCCGCAGCGTACCAAACGCGAACCTTGAAATAGCAACGCTGCGAAGTTTCGAGCGGCTTTCCGGCGTACTCAATGTTTAGCGACTGGTTCGATTCAACTTTGCCGCTGTCCCAAAGGTCGCCGACGTTTTTGTCGAGATTTTCTAGTGATGACGCTACCATCACTTGATATGCCGTCTGCACAACGTTCTTCAGCGACTTGTCGCTAGTCTGCGACTTCCAACTTATGCGCGGCTCAGGCGTGTCGATCCCGACCGGCGCGGTCATATACTCGACCGTCAAGTCATACGGTTCGACTGTCGCCGCTTCTGCAAAGACCGCGACACAAAACAAGACGCAAGCACAAATGCGAATCATGTGTTTATCTCCTAGCCCCGTCTCCTTTCGCGGGAATGACGGACGTGGAAATCACTCGTGAGCGTCCACGTCTACTTCAGTGCCGAACTATCCGTGAGTGCGCACGCTGCTTCAAACGCGAGGATCGTCTTGCCGTCGAGCTTAACTTTTACGTCCAAAAAGTAGACGCCGCCCATGTTGTTTTTGTATCGTCCCTCAAGAAATACGGTGTCGTTTGGACGTACCATCTGTTTGAAACGTAGCGAGCCAGTTTTGGCGACGAGCGGTGTTTGGTTCCCTTGGTCGAAGCGTTCGCTGAACAGTCGTGACAGCAGAACGGCACCAGCTTGAAGTGCCGCCTCGCACAGTATCACGCCGGGGACGACCGGGAAGTTTGGGTAGTGACCGCGGAAAAAGAACTCGTCGGGCGTGAACGTTTTCTTGCAGACAATCCGCGACTCTTCCGGTACATACTCGACGATCTCATCGACAAACAAAAACGGTTCACGATGCGGAATCGCGTCGAGAATATCTTGCGTAGGTTGGATAGGCATATTTGAAAAATCTCCAGTGTTGCTTTGGTTGGAAAAATGGACGTGCGCAGGTTTTACAACTGAATCCCAGAGAAACACATGAACGCGAGGGCGAGAAGACCGATGGTGATGAACGTCATTCCGAGTCCGCGTAACCCCGCAGGGACGTTGCTGTAGCGAGTCTTTTCTCGCACGCCAGCAAGGAGAGTAATCGCCAACGCCCACCCCAAACCGCTGAAGACGCCGTATTCGATGCTCTCGATCATCGTGTAGTTTCGCTCTACCATAAAGAGCGAACCGCCAAGAATCGCGCAGTTAACGGTAATCAACGGCAGAAAAATGCCGAGAGCGTTGTAGAGTGCGGGGAAGAAACGGTCGAGTACCATTTCGAGAATCTGCACCATTGACGCTATGACGCCAATGAACGTGATCAGTTGCAAAAAACTGAGGTCAAGTTGAGCGAGTGTTGCATTGCCCGTCCACGCGAGTGCCCCTTCTTTGAGCAACGTGTGATAGAGCAGACAGTTAATCGGCACCGTAATCCCTTGCACTACGATGACCGCAAGTCCGAGTCCGATTGCGGTCTCGACTCGTTTTGAAAGGGCGAAGAACGTACACATTCCGAGAAAAAATGCGAGCGCAAGATTCTCGATGAATACCGACTTAATAAGAAGACCAAGTGTCTGTTCCAAGGAACACCTCTGCGATAGTGATTTCTAGTGGGGACGACAACAACGAACGGGCGTGCATTCTACCGTGAAGTCGTTTTGGGTCAAGGTCATCGAGTAGTGCGTTTTTATCGCGGTTGAGACGGCCCCTCCCCGCCGCCGCGTCTTGTGGTATACTTCCGCCGCAAATCAGGTTTTGTGGTCGGCGCGTGCGTATTGGGCACGGCCAATCGAAGTCAATCAGTTCAATTCGCAGGAGATTTAGGAAATGTCTTGTCCTCACGGTTGTTCACACGAAGTCGAGCAGATGTGCTCGGTCACGAAAGGTGCTACACACGGTCCCGCCCCGATTCCTGAAGAAGGCAAATGGGTGAAGGCGACGCAAATCAGCGACATCAGCGGTCTGACGCAAGGGATCGGCTGGTGTGCGCCGCAGCAAGGAGCGTGCAAACTCACGCTCAACGTTAAAGAAGGAATCATCAAAGAGGCACTCGTCGAGACCGTCGGGTGCAGCGGTATGACGCACTCGGCAGCGATGGCCGCCGAAGTTCTCCCCGGAAAGACGCTCCTCGAAGCGATCAACTCCGACCTCGTATGCGACGCTATCAACGTTGCGATGCGCGAACTCTACCTCCAAATCTGTTACGGACGGACGCAAACCGCGTTCTCCGAAAACGGACTCCCTATCGGTGCCGGTCTCGAAGACCTCGGAAAAGGGTTGCGGAGCCAAGTCGGGACGATGTACTCGACGACCGAAAAGGGGCCGCGTTATCTCGAAATGGCCGAAGGGTACGTCCTCAAAATCGCTCTCGACGAAAACCGCGAAATCATCGGTTATCAGTTCGTCAGCCTCGGTAAGATGATGGAAGCGATCCGCAACGGAACCGATCCGAAAACCGCCTACGAAAAGAACGTCGGCACCTACGGACGCTTCGCCGAAGCAACGACCGTGATCGACCCGCGGAAAGAATAGGTGGAAAGATGGCAACGTCTATGAAGTATTCCGAGCGAATCAGGCCGATCAGCTATTTGCAGGCTAACGCTACGGAAGTTGTCGACATGCTGGCCGATGTGTGCGAGCCTGTAATTATCACGCAAAACGGTGAAGCCAAAGCGGTTTTGCAAGATTACGACAGTTACCAGCAGACCTGCGAAACGCTCGCAATGCTGAAGATACTCGCACTCGGTAACAAGCAAATTGAAGAAGGCCGTGTCGTTTCTGTAGACGAAGCTGTGCGACAGATTCGCAAGAATCGGGAGACGGTGTGATGTCGTTTGTCGTTTCTCTAACTCAAGACACGGTTGCCGATCTTCAAAGTATTTACGACTACATTATCGCTCACGATTCGCCTTCCAAAGCGGATTATGTAATCGACGAAATCAAAAAGGTGATCGGTAAACTGGCGACGTTTCCCGAGCGAGGGATGCAGCCGACGGAGTTGCTTGCCATCGGAATCATGGATTTTCGAGAGGTCTACTTCAAACCGTATCGTATTGTCTACCAGATCAAGAATCGTACTGTTTACGTCATGTTTGTCGTTGATGGTCGCCGCAACTTGCAGACGATCCTCCTACGCAGACTTCTTGGGCATGTTCAAAGTGGTTGAAGTTTCCAGCACTTCGCCGTTCAACTTTCATTCAGGAGTATTTCAAATGTCGGGACCGTTTCTTGGTGTTTTCTATCACTGGCTTGGTGGACTAGCGTCGGGGAGTTTTTACGTCCCGTATCGTTTTGTGCGGAAGTGGTCGTGGGAGGTTTACTGGCTTGCGGGCGGGATTTTCAGTTGGATATTCTGTCCGTGGTTCTTCGCGTTTTTGCTGACGAAGAATCTCTGCGGCACGCTCAACACCGCGCTAACGCAAAATCCAAACGCATGCGGACTCGCGTTTCTGTTTGGGATGATGTGGGGCGTCGGCGGGCTGACGTTCGGATTGACGATGCGGTACCTCGGCATGTCGCTTGGAATGGCGATTGCGCTGGCGTACTGTATGGTCTTCGGATTTCTGATGCCGCCGGTGGTTCAGGGGACGTTCACGACGGAAATTCTCGGAACGTCGTCGGGAATGGTGGTGCTCTTCGGCGTCGGGATCGCGCTACTTGGAATTGTGATGGGCGCGTTCGCTGGAATGTCGAAAGACCGCGAGATGAGCGAAGACGCCAAGAAGGCGTCGATTGAAGAGTTCAGTTTCGTCAAGGGAATTCTTGTGGCGACGTTCTCCGGCATATTCAGTGCGGGGATGTCTTACGGAATGGCGGCGGCGCAGCCAATCGCCGATATTTCACTCGCAAACGGTACCGATAAAATCTGGTCGGAACTGCCGCGACTGTGCATCATTTTGGCGGGCGGTTTTACGTCAAACTTTCTGTGGTGCGGCTACTTGTTCATGAAGAACAAGACGTTTTATCAGTTCACCGCAGCAGAGATTAATGACGACGCCAGCAAACCGGCGCGCGTGCCGATGCTGGTGAATTACATACTTTGCGCACTTGCGGGGACGCTCTGGTATTTCCAGTTCTTCTTCTACTCGATGGGCGAGACGCAGATGGGGGCGTACAACTTCTCAAGTTGGCCGCTGCACATGGCGAGCATTATGATTTTCAGTTCGCTTTGGGGACTCGCTTTGTCGGAGTGGAAGGGTTCGAGCTGGCTCACGAAGTCGATTCTGTTTACGACACTTGCGACGTTAATTTTCGCCACGGTCGTCATCGGTTACGGTACGCACATGGGAGCCGAAGCGAAGAAGGCGGCAGCAGTGGAGACAATCACGCCAACCGAAATTGAGTCGGCACCGGTGATGTAGGTGATTCGTGGAGACCAGAATCGGAGCCAGAATCAGAGCGGGAAGCGTAAGCGAGTGGTAGAATCGCCATTCGACGCAAGGTCCGTCATTCCCGCGTACTCGGCGGGAATCTAAAGAACACGCATCAAGTAGACGCGATAGCGGAACCGATGCGCAGTGTCGTTTTCGTATCTGCCCAGACAGGGCTGTATCTCAGTAACCGGCGGTAAGTGCAGTGCGGAGCACAAACGTAACCGCCGGTGTACGCGAATGAAAATCCTGTGCGTCTGTAAGACGCTACCTCGCGTATGAGTGAAACGTGCGTATCCGTTCACCGCCCGTTCACCGCACCATTTCCCCAACAACAGCCCGAAACGTAGCGGAGCGAAGTGAGGGGAGTGGCAGAGATAACATCTGTTGCCACGCATTGACGCTTCTCGTTCCCTCACTTCGCTCCGCTATCGCTACGCTACGTTTCGGGCTGTTATTCGATTCGCAAACCGCACGCAACAAGAACGCGAAGCGTAAGCGAGTGCCAGAATCAAAACAGGAACCCGAATCGGAGCGGGAAGCGTAAGCGAGTGACAGAATCGCCATTTGACGTAGAGTCTGTCATTCCCGTGACGGAAGCGGTAATCTAAAGAGCACGCGCCGAGCAAACGCGACAGCGTGACTGGTGGCGAAGTTATGCCAAAACGGTTTCAAACTCACCGAGCGACTTGTAGGTCACGGCTATGTGAGAGAATGGGTTTGATATTTGTCTTGCTGCGCGACAATAATGCGGCATATTTCAGCAGTAACCAACTCATTTTGGTATGGCAATTGTACGTCACACCTGAAACCTGAAAGGTTACCATGTTTTTTATCACATTCACGCTTTTTATCTTGTCATAAGTGAAGTTAAAAACAGACGGTTTAATAAGATGTATGGTTATTCGGTTGTTTCGGCATCGACTTACGCTATCTTATTCCAGATACTTCTTCAGTTCCTTTTTGTCGCTATCAATAAATTCTTGAACATACTTGCGGCACCTTGGACTTGGGTGTGTGGGTGCTTTATCACCACTCTTATTTTTTCGGAATACATAAAGTTGACGCCCTGATTCTTTAAGCGCATCCTCGACCTTTTGAAGAAATTCTCTATCCTTTTTTCGGGCACCGCTACCCCAAGCCAACATTATAGGGTTATTGAACTCTTTTTTATGTAGAAATTTGAGAATAAATTCTCTGTTGATGGTGTTGTCTTGTTTACCTACCTTTTTGGGGTCTGGAGCAATATGGGAAAACAAATTCAGGACTTCTATCACGGAAAATTGGGTGCCTTCGTCCTCTGTTTTTGCACATCTGGCGATTCTTATCACATTTGTAACTGTTTCGTCAACAAAGTATTTTTCGTATTTCGCATCATCATATTTTTGTGAAGGGTTAAGCATAATCACAGTAAGAGTATTCTTTTCGTTGAGCGGTTTTTGCTCTTCTCCAATTTGGATAATCATGTAATATCGATGCTCTGGCTTTCCATTACGATTGCAAAGACGCTTACCTTGAACGCTGCCAACACCTTGTATGTTCTTCTCTTGCACACTCTCATCTGCAAGTTTAACCTCTTTTGCAATACATTTTAGCATTCCTAAAGCGGCATTTTTTCGCTCGCTCAAAAAACTTTGTTCAACTTTGATAGTCATCGTATTCATCCTTTCGAGTGAGGGTGGAAGAAATGCACAAGCCACAAGCTCCTTTCCGGCTGTTATTGCACGCGAAGCGTCAACGCAGAGCGCGAATCAAAAACGACTGCCAAAACAAACGACGGTGCGCATCTTACACGGTTCAAGTCGCGTGCGAAGGGGGAGTGGAAGTTTTTGTGATGTCGCGTTGCGTATGGAACGGATTAATCCATTCTCTACGCAACGTCTATGCGAGAATGGCGATTCGGGCACTCGCTTACGCTTCCCGCTCTGATTTGCCGTGAATGCTTACCACAAAATCTATGGTCGCGGCGTTCTGTAGATTTGGACGCCGCTGATCTCGCCGATGCACTGATAGGGCGGCGCAACGCCGCCGCTGTACTGGCCAATCACTAGCGAACCGTCCCACGGCGCAAGTTTCGCCGCTCCTGCACGCTCCGCGACAAGTTTGCCGTCTTGATAGAGACGGCAAGTCGTGCCGTCATAAGTCGCAACGATGTCGGTCGGTTCGCCGACGCGAAACGTTCCGCCGTCGCAGTCGATCCCGCCGTAGTGGAATCTGAATCCGCTCCCGATCCGCTGCACAAACCACCCCGCACGATTCCAAGAACCAAAACTCACAAGCACCGGCATCTCGCCAGCTTGCGTTAACTTCGCCGTAAACTTCACCGCAAAACGCGGCGACACTTGATAGTCGCTCTTCGCGGGAAACGTTGCCGCACCGCCGGGCGCAAAGTTCAGTACCGCACCATTCCACGACGCACCGTCAGTGAGATTTGGGAACAAGTTCAAGTCGCCGAGATCGAACACCGGTTCGCGCGGCTCCGGTTTCACTGTCGCCACAACCGGTTCACTCGGCGGCGATGCGCCACCGCGTCCAAGACGAACGACAGTGTAACCGTACGCAACGCCGTCTTCGGGTGTTGTGTCGGTGAAAAACGTCGTCGCAAGTGGTTCGGAGTTGAGTTTCGTCGCGGCACCGCTGCCGGAGGAACGAAGGATGTCGTATCGTGCAAGTGGCTGCTCGTCGTCGCTCCAGCGGAGGTACACACAGCCGAAGTCGGGCGTGGCGGCGACGTTCGTCACACGAATCGGCTCGCGTGGTTGCGGCACGTTAACCTCCGCAAAACTCGGCTCCGAACGGATCGGCTCCGTTCGCGTCAGCGGACAACGATCTTCGATGCTCTGCACCGTCGGCGTTGCCGACATTGACGCCGGATCAATTTTGCACGTCCCACACGTCGCCGCTGGATCAGAAACGAAAACTATCGCATACGCAACTTCGCCGCGCGGCGCATCAAGGTCGGTGAATTGGAACAACTCCGTCGTCGCCAGCAACGTCGATTCGTTCGGAACGAAACTCTGTGACCGTTCTTGGTCGTCACCCCCGCGTACTCGGCGGGGGCCTAGAGCTAACGCTGTGGGGTTCGCTTGCGCGAACGACGCTATCGCGTCTGCTTGTGCCGTGTTCTCTGGATGCCCGCCGAGTACGCGGGCATGACGAGATTGTGCGTGAGCGGTCGCACTCGTTCCCAGAAAACGATGAACTTCCGTCACGAGTCCGATTGTTCGCGCGGAGCGTTCCCAGCGGAGGCGAACAACGCCGTCGTCATCGACGCTTGCTGTTAGCGGCGGCATCGTTTCGGGGAGCGGCTGCGGCAAAATCTGACGCGAACGACCGGCGACGATTCCGCGTCCAATCTCGTTTGCAAACGGCATGTCAACACGCGGATTGCCGAGTTGCCGCGAACGCGCTTCTTCAATGATTTGCAACATCTTTTGGTACGTTGCGTCGCTAGTCGATGCGAACGGAGTCACCGGTTCGCCGGCCTTGCGCTCATCGAGCGTTAACCATTTCTGCGTTGCGAACTTGTCAAGATCGCGGACAGCGTGTTCGTAACCGCTCTGAAACATGAGTCCGAGACGACTGAAGTTTTGTGGAACTTTCCGATCACGACAAAGCTCGAGTCCAAAACCGCCGTCAGCACTGTTTGACGCCGCAAGCGGTGCGCGAAGTATGCGACTCATTTCTGGGCGTTCAAGATTGATCCAGTCGTCGAAACGTTTGATAACGCCGTCGTCACCAGCGTGACACTTCGCGCACCCTGCTTCGTTCATGACTGCGATCAGTTTTCCTTTCGCGGCGGGATATTCGCGGGCGAACGCGCCGGTCGCGGTGTAGTCCCACGAACCGTAGTAGATGCCGTTGCTGTCGATCCAAGTGAAGAGCGTTTCGCGTTCGGTATCGGTTAACTTCGCCGCCGAACGGTGCGGTTCACGCATCAGAATCGCCGCGAGCGGCGCGTTTCCGCTACCGTGTTCATACGGCCCGAAAATCTTGCACGACCAATGCGCAGTGCCGTTCATGCAACAGACGCCGCTGATGAGGTCGGCGGTGTACTGCTTTTCCCTGCGTGCAGTGAGATTCTCGTAACTAATACTGAAGAGTTCGGTCCAGCCGCCGGAGAGATCGATTCCGCCGGTCGTCATTTCTTCGCCGCCGTGACACGAAACGCAACGACGATCCAAAATCGGCTGCACCATCGACGGATAGTCAAAATAACCGCTCCCCCACGATTCGTCGCGGAGTTGCTGCGGTTCGCGTGCGACAAGTCGCTGTTGTCCCGCCGCCGAAATCGGTTTGTATTCGTGGCAACCGGTGCAGCTTCGCGTCGTGCCGGGTGCGGCTTGAATGAACGTTCGCATGCTGCGAACGAGGCGATAATCTTTGTCGAGAAGTTGGAAGTAGAGCGACCGTCCCGACGGTGCCTCGAAAAATACCGAGCCGTCTTCTTCGACGGGGACGATTCCGTGATAGATTTTCGGCGACCACGCGAGTGCGGCGGAGATTGAGAACGTTTGATTCATCCACGTCCCGCCGGGGCTTTCGCTCACGCGACTCGTCTCTTCGACGACTCGCAACCATTTCACGCTGCCGCGCTCGACGCCGGGGTTCCCTTCGTAGACATCGCTGACGAAAAACGAGCCGGTCGTTTTTGTGCGGTCGGTTGTGTCGGCGAGTAGCGGCGGAGTTTCGCGCGGCGCGATTGGCGTTGGCGTGTGAATGTCAAACTTCGGATCGCTGTAGACGACGCGGCGTTTCCCCGTTCGGTCGATCAGCATCATCGCGTTGAGTTTCGGATTGCTGCGTGCTCCGGCGGGTGTGTCGTTGCCGATTTTCGGCGAGTCTTCGGTCGGGATACCGCTGTAAAGTACGACGTCTTCTGTAATTGCCCACGGGTCGCACGACTCGCCGCGATCAAAAGTTGGTCGGTCTGGCGTTTCAAAGTTGATGATTGCGGCGGGGTCGTTTTTGCCGAGGTGTGTATCGATCATTGCAATCGTTCCGCGCGGCGGCGCGTTGTGCGGAGCGAACGTGCCGACGATGAGGTGATCGCTCCCCAGAACCGGTTTCGCTTGCATTATCGATTCGGGGAACACCATGTTGTTCGCATAGAGTGCGGTCTCGTTTGTACCGTCGGGGAGCACTGTCCAGAGGCTCTGAATTGTGAGTGCATTTTTGTCAATATATTCCCAGCGGCCAAATAGTATCTGTCCGCCGGGGAGAACGGCGGGGTCGAACTCGGTGACGTTGTTGACGGAGATTGTGTGAATGTTTCTGCCACCAGAGTCCATGATATGAAGGATTGCGACGCCGTTGTTTGCGCACGGAACGAGTCCGCTGTATCGCGTTGACGTGAAAACGATGCGACCATCGGGGAGATAGTTCGGTCTAACGTCGTGGTGTCCGCTACCGGAGCCGAGATACGGATTTCCGGCGTCGTCGAGGTTTGTGAGTTGCCGTAGTCCGGTGCCGTCGATCCCGATTTCGTAGATTGTTGAGTTGCCGGTCTGCGAACCTTTGTAGCAAAAGAGGAGCTTCGTAGCGTCGAACGACAGTGCGGGATCGAAGTAGATTCCGTCACCGAGCGTTGTTGGCGTTGTCGGATCAATGACGGCGCGTACACGCTGCTCCTCTGGCGGCGCGGCTGGATTTTCGAGAACGTAAATCCCACCCCCCGGACGCCACTGATAAAACGTGTCGTAGATGTGAAGTCCTTGGTAGTTGTACTGTTTCGCAAACAGAATTGGCGTGTCGAGCACGACATCGTCAACACCCGCCGCCGAAACGACACCCGTTGCAAACACAAAAAGAACAGTGGCTAGAATTGAACGCATTTGACGGCTTCTCCAATTTCAGTTGGTTTCGTTATTCGTAATCGTTCGTGGATTGCGGTGACATCGTAAGGTAGGCGGCGGGTTTATACACCCGCCGCACGTCGCGTCAGAAGTGCGATAATTTCAGAAACTTCAGCGGTGTTTGTACAGTGTTTTTGCAGAGGAGCACAAACACCGTGCGACGGGTATGTAAACCCGTCGCCTACCTCGGAATGAATGACCAAAATCCGTGAATGGCTTCACGACTTCACGTTCCCATTCTATCCGAAATGGGCGACGCCGGAAGGCCATGCGAAGTGGTACAAAGGGTGTAGTAAAGTTTACTTGCACACGTCGCGTCGAATCCGCAGGGCCAAAGGCCCGCTCTAAAGCCTCGGTTAGGGCGGGCCTTTGGCCCTTGGTTCGTGTGGGGAACGCAAACCTAGGGCTACGCGCCCTAGGCTGGGATAGGACGCACCTTTGGTGCTACGGATTCGATACAACATCTGCAATTGCATCAGACCCCGTTCGCTATTGGAGCGCAGGTGGATTTTACTACACCCCGGTACGAACAGTGAACCAATACACCTAGACAATACAAATCTATGGTTGATAGCGTGGTTGCGTTGACTCTCGCGTGCGTTCCACTTCGGGGGTTGCTGGTGGTGAAACGTCAAAAGTCAAATCTCGGATTGGTGTTTTACCCACTTCAACAATTGGCAAACCGGATTTTATCGGATCAGATTGATTAAACTTCCTGTGAATGTGACTTGTCCCATCCGACACGCCGGTGCGTGGTGTTTTCATGCACTCGACCGTGACATGATATATCCCCGGACGTAAACCATCCCCCGGCGTCCAAGTGCTCGCGCGAAATGCGCCGTCGGTGCCGAAGTCAGCTACACCGCAATTTCCTGCTCCATCGGCGGGCGTGAAGCACACCACACCTATACTCGGCATGACTCCACCGTTGAACGTCACGCGACCACTCACTTGCGTTGTCGGTGGATTGTTCGTACCACATCCCGCCACAATGACACAGGCGGCCATCGCAAGCATTTGTCCACAATACCACATCGAATTACATTTCATCGTTTCTACTCCTCACACAAATTAGAACATTAACAGATTGACGAGTGACACCAACTACCAGACTACGGAAGCGATGTTGAATCGCCAGTGTTGATCGTTGCTGCATTAGCATAAACATTCATCGCTATGGTTTCCGAAATGAATGAAACGCTTGCATCAGCTCTAGCAAAGTTGGCACCACCGGAGTGTTGGCTTGAAAATCCATAAGATCGCGGCCAGTCGTCAATATAACTGGGACGTTTTGGAGTTCCGTCGGCTTTATTTCCCATGCCCTCAAGTTTGTAATTGTTGAGTGGAATGCCACACGTTGAGGCAACCCCCGACTCGCATACCCAGCCATTTGAGTGAGTCCAATAGCCGAGAGCCTCGCCAACAGCGAGAGTGTTTGAAGTGCCGTCGGTGATTTGAGCAAACGTGGTTACATCGAGTTGCGCCTTGAACCCAACGCGGTTACGCGGAAAAATACCATTACCAGTATCAACATAATGCGCCGGTGTCGCATTGCCATAACGTCCAGTTGTGTATGCGCGTGGATACGGATCACCCCACGCACCACCGATCACGCCTTTGTAGTTGACGTAGGCAACTTGGGCGTCCCACCACCAACCTTGAAACTCATAATTAGCGGCTGCGCCAGGCGAACGATCTCCATTGTTCATTCGACCATTGTTATATCCATCGGACGGACACAACAGGGTTTTGATTACAGTGATCATCGCATCGTGATCTGTTCCTGTAGGCGGGCGTCGTTCAGTACTAAATTGTCCATTTGGCAACAGCGAGTAGAGGGCGGATTGTTCCAAGAATGGTAAGCAACCAATCACCCAAGTCGTTCGCTCATATAGCGGCCCAGCACCACGCGAGTAATTCATCGGGAAGGAACCATGCGTGTCGTGGTAGTTGTGTAATGCTAACCCACACTGCTTCAGCGCATTCGTACATTGCATCCTTCTCGCCGCTTCGCGTGCGGCTTGTACGGCGGGCAAGAGAAGCGCAACCAAAACGCCGATGATGGCGATCACCACCAAAAGTTCCACCAACGTAAAACCGCGACGGCAGTTTCGAGCAAGAGCGGAGCAAATGGCGTCACAGAGGACGCCAAAAAGATCGCCTCGCTTATCTGCCCCCCCCCCCCCGCCTATTTTAACACTGACAGGGATTTCCGCAGTCGCTTCGTCGTTCGTTACGCACACAATTTCGTTCATCGCGATCTTCGTCATAGCACATTCTCCTTCGTGAAAAGTGGACACCAAAAAACGTGAAATTAACCAGTCGTCGCAATAAAGCAACATGGAGTGGAATCGTAGTGGATGAAACGCCATCCGTCAATGATAATCTTTAGTCAGTCTACCGTTGTTTTTGGGTCATGGCGTGTTATACTGCGTGGCCATGGGAAAGGGTATTCTGCTAAACATCGAAACGTCCCGTTCGTTTGGGCGTGATATTCTGACGGGAATCTCTCGCTATTTGCTTGAGAATCCGGGCTGGTCTATTACGTTCGAGCCACACGGATTTCTCGAAGCACCGTCTTCGGTGATGCACGAGTGGCAAGGAGACGGTATTATCACGCGGACAGCTACGCAAGAACAAGGCGACTTGCTCTACAGTAAAGGCGTTCCGCTTGTTGAATTGTGTGGTCAAGGGACGACGTTTGTCCCAGATGTTCGCACCGACGAACGTGCCGAGGCTAAACTCGTCTTACAGCACTTTCGTGAGGCGAGGTTAGAACATTTGGCGGTTTTCGGCTACGGCAATGTTTGGTGGACCGTCCGCCGCGCTGCCGCTCTTCAATCTGTCCTTGAGACAGATGCCGAAGAACTTCACGTCTTTCCCACACTCGGTAAAGGGCCGCCCGTTTGTTATCCGGTGATTGAACGGGAAGATGAACTCATTCTCCCGACATGGCTTGCCAACCTTCCAAAGCCGATTGGTATCTGGTGCGTTGGTGACGTTCGGGCTATTCAACTTCTCGAAGCGTGCAAGCGACTCGGCTTGGCTGTACCTGATGAGGTAGCGATTTTGGGGACAACCAACGATGCGATTCTCTGTTGCATCTTGACACCAAATCTATCGAGCTTGGAACTTGATGCCAAACAGATCGGCTATGAAGCTGCGCGTCGGCTTGATGCAAAGATGCGCGGTGAGACGTTTAGTAACGCCGTAGAGGTCAAGCCGTTGGGAATTGTCGTGCGCCAATCGACCGATGTCTTTCATTCAGAAGATGCTGACCTTGCTCGCGCTATTCGATTCATTAGAGACAACGCCCTAGATGGCATTTCAGTGTACGATGTCATTCGCGCCACCGGACTTTCACGCAGTACGTTGCAGCGCAAGTTCAAAAAAGTTCTTGACACCAATCCTGCCAGAGAGATTTTACGCATCAGGATCGAGTACGCCAAACGCCTTCTGCTTGAGACCGACATCAACCTTGAAACGATAGCGATGAAAATCGGTTTTGACACGCTCGAATACTTCGTTCAAGCCTTCCGCCGCGAATGCGGTATCACTCCCGCACGCTTCCGGCAACAGCACTGAATCAACAACGCCCGCTCTGCGGAACGGATGAATCAGTTCAACACACAATCTCAATAATCTGCTGGCAGCGAGTTGAGTTGTGCTTTCGTGAAGACAGGCCCTTCTTTGCAGACGTAAACGGGGCCGCAGTTGCAGCGTCCGCACTTGCCGACGCCACACTTCATTCGGTTTTCGAGACTCGTGTAGATCGCGTCGTCACCCATTCCCGCCTCCGTCAAAACCGGAAGCGAAAACTTGATCATCACCGGCGGACCAACAACAAGCGCAACAGCGTTGCGCGCGTCTACCGCCGCTTCTTTCAAAACCGTCGGCACGAAACCGACTTTGCCGTCCCAGTCTGGCGTCTCGCCGCCGGGGTCAACTGTTTTGAGGACGTTGACGTTTGGATGCGTCGCCCACTCGTCTAGTTCGTTGCGGAAAACGAGATCGGCAACGGTTCGCGCACCGTAGACAATGTGAATCTTGCCGTACTTGTCACGATTTTCAAGCGCGTACCAAATCGCACACCGAATCGGCGGCATCGCAATTCCGCCGCCGGCGAAAATTAGGTCGCGTCCTTCCCACGCCTCCATCGGATACGAGTTCCCATACGGGCCGCGAAAACCAATCGTGTCGCCAACCACAACACGCGACATCGCCTCCGTCACTCGCCCCGTCTTGCGAAAACAAAACTCTATCGCGTCGTGCCAGTTTGAACTCGAACAAATGTTGAACGTCGATTCACCAACGCCAAACACGCTGAAAAGCCCAAACTGCCCGACGCGAAACGAAAACTCCCGCTGCCGCGCTTCGTCGCGGAAACGTATCTTCACCGACTTCACATCCGCCGTCTGCCGCTCGACCGCGATCACTTCCATCAGTTCCGGTATGTAGATGTTGTCTTGACTCATTTTTGGGTTCCTTGAAGTAAGGTATGTGTTCGCACCGAATCCCAAGCCCCAACGGGGCGACAAGAGCTTAGCCGTGGGTGAGCGGTATTCCGCGAACCCACGGTAGGCGACCACACAATAGAATCCGTAGCCCCAACGGGGCGCAAGAGTCAGGCCGCTCACAAATGTTCTTGCGCCCCGTTGGGGCTTTCTGTATTTTTGGGGTTCCGTACCGTGGGTTCGCTCCGCTCACCCACGGCTAAGTTCTTGCAGCCCCGTTGGGGCAACGCTATCGCGTCTGCTTGAAGCGTGTGATTTAGATTCCCGCCGAGTACGCGGGAATGACGGATACAGGATTTACCGTGAACGGACAACCCGTTCACCACTCCAAAATAATCTTCCCCGACATTCCGCTGCGCATAATCTCAAACGCTTCTTCAAACTGGTCAACATTGAAGTGGTGAGTGATAATCGGTTTGACATCGAGACCGCTCTGAATCATCGCGCACATTTTGTACCACGTCTCGAACATCTCGCGTCCGTAGATTCCTTTGATGAACAGACCTTTGAAGATTACTTGGTGCCAGTCGATTGTAGCGTCGCTCGGCAGGATTCCGAGGAGTGCGATCTTCGCACCCGCTTTGCACGTTGCGATCATATCGCCGAGTGCGGCGGCGTTCCCCGACATTTCTAGGCCAATGTCGAACCCCTCGGTCATTTTGATTTCTTGCATAACGTCGCGCAGGTTTTGGTTAACGACGTTGATCGCGTGTTTGGCACCGAGTTTTTGTGCGAGTTCGAGGCGATAGTCTTTCGGGTCGGTGATGACGATGTTTCGCGCGCCGACGTGTTGACAAATCGCTGCGGCGAGAATCCCAATCGGTCCCGCACCGGTTATGAGCACGTCTTCGCCGACCAAGTTAAACGACAGCGCGGTGTGCGTTGCATTTCCGAGCGGGTCGAGAATTGCGGCCTCGTCGTCGCTGATCCCGTCGGGAATTGGGAAGACGTTTTCGGCTGGGATACGCAGGTACTCGGCGAAGCACCCCGGCAAGTTAACACCGATGCCGCGCGTGTTGATGCAGAGGTGCCGCGTTCCGGCGCGACAGTTCCGGCAGTGTCCGCAGACGACGTGACCTTCACCCGAAACTCGCTGGCCCACGCGAAGCCCCGTTGTCGCCGCACCAAGCTCGACAATCTCGCCGACGAATTCGTGTCCGATTGTCATCGGCGTTGGGATCGTCGCTTGCGACCACTCGTCCCACAAATAGATGTGAAGATCAGTACCGCAGATCGCTGTCTTGCGAATCTTGATCAGCGCATCGGTCGGCGAAATCTCCGGTCGCGGAACATCCTCCATCCACAATCCACGTTCACGAAACTTTTTGACTAACGATTTCATTTTTGAGTTGGCTCCTGTTGTGGTCACCGATAACGGATTTTGGTTGCGTTATTGTTGGCGTGTTATAATTCAGGGCACTCGCTTACGCTTCGTGTTCTTAATTGCGTAACAACGTAATAAGAACACGAAGCGTAAGCGAGTGCCAGCATGAGCGGATGTAACATCCGTGAAGTGCAATCTGGATGGATTCCCGTTTTTGCAGGAATGACGAAACGAACCATGAACGGTTACGGCTCCTTTTTACAAACACTCCATCGCACGTTTGAAAATTTCTGCGGCTTGTTGTAGGTCGTCGCGGGTTAGGGCGGCGGAGAGTTGCGTGCGGATGCGGGCCTCGCCTTTCGGGACGACCGGATAGAAAAATCCCGACGCCAAAACGCCGCCCTCAAAAAGCAGTTGACTAAATCGCTGCGCACGAACGGCATCGTACAACATCACAGGGACTATCGGCGTGTTACCAGACTTCAGGTCGAATCCGAGCGAAAGAAGCGTTTCTCGCCAAAACTTTGCGTGCGATTCGAGCGTGTCGCGGCGTTCGGTACTCGTGCTGATTATGTCGAGCACTTTGATCGTCGCAGCGACAACGGCGGGCATCAGCGCGTTGCTAAATAAGTATGGCCGCGCACGTTGCCGCAACAAGTCAACAACTTCCTGCCTCGCCGCGATGCAGCCGCCCGTCGCACCGCCGAGTGCTTTTCCGAACGTCGTTGTGATAATGTCAACGCGACCGATGACGCCAAAGTGTTCGTGCGTCCCGCGACCGGTCTTGCCGATGAAACCCGTCGCGTGAGAATCGTCAACGGCGAGAAGTGCGTTGTATTTGTCGGCGATAGTACAGAGTTCGTCGAGCCGCGCCATGTCACCGTCCATTGAGAAGACGCCGTCGGTGATGATCAGTTTAATTCTCGCGGTACTCGCTGCGAGGAGACGCGAGAGTTCAGCAAGATCGCTGTGCGGGAAGACGTTTCGCTGTGCTTTTGAAAGTCGAACGCCGTCGATGATCGAGGCGTGAACGAGTTTGTCGGAAAAGATCGCGTCTTCGGCGGTGAGAAGCGTTTCAAAGAGGGCACCGTTTGCGTCGAAGCACGAACCGAATAAGATCGCATCGTCGGTACCGAGGAACGTGGCGACTTTGCGTTCGAGTTCGCGGTGAATGTCTTGTGTCCCGCAGATGAATCGTACCGACGAGAGACCGAAACCGCGCTGGTCAATTCCGGCGTGTGCGGCGGCGATTACGTCGGGATGCGAACTCAATCCGAGATAATTGTTCGCGCACAAATTGATCACTTCGCGTGGCGGATCACCCGCGATTGTGACTCGCCCCGACTGTGGCGACGCAATAAGCCGCTCCCGCTTTTCAAGCGACTCGCGGCGAATGTCTTCGAGAATTGATGCGTAGATTTCGTAGGCTGGTTTAGTCATAGCAGTTAGTTGTGTGGTGGTTTTGTATTTGTTCAAACCAAATTCGGGCACTCGCTTACGCTTCGTGTTCTGACTGGTGATTAGCTCTTCACGCTATCGGCCCAGCGGAGGCCGTCGATGGCGGTTTTGGCGTAGAAGTCGCAGCCGGTGCGTTCGGCCATCAGTTCGCTCGCCGCAGCACCGCCGACGAGAATACGAACACCGTCACGCAGTCCCGCTTCCGAAATTGCCGCTATCGTCTCCGAAACCGATTTGTAACACGTCGTCAGCAGCAAACTCATCCCAACAAAACGCGGCTTGTGCTCCGCAATCGCAGCGGCAAACTTCACTGGCGGAACGTCTACACCCAAATCGATCACGCGATAACCCGCCGCGCGGAACACCATCGCAGCGATGTCTTTGCCGATGTCGTGAACGTCGTGCTGAACCGTCCCCAAAACGATTACCGCCGCTGCCGCTGCGTCTTGCGGCTTCAGGTGCGATTCGAGAACCTTCATCACCTTCTTCATTATCATCCCGCCGAACATCAAGTCGGGGATGAACGCCTCGCCGCAGTCGAATCGGTTGCCAAGATCGACAAGGCCGACATTGCACTCCGCAACGAGCGACTCCGCCGTCTCCCCCGCCGCGATTCCGCGCTCAACGCACTCCATCACCTCCGCCTCACGACAAGCCGACATCGCGTCTGAAAGTTTTGACATCTTTCGTCTCCTTTTTATACTGTAGTCTCGATTGTGGTTTTGATCGCCAGAAAACGAGGCGGCATTTTACCGCGCCACGCCACGTTGTCGAGGCGAGACACGCCCACTGCCAAAGAACGATGTTTGGTGATAAAATGGGGGCGAACGTGAACGGCTACCACCATCACCATATAGACCTGTTCGGAAACTTGCACCCTCACATCGGTTCGGCATAGCCGAACCCTCCAAACGCCTACGGCGTTGATAACTGGAGGGTTCGGCTATGCCGAACCAGAACTACCAAATCGCCCCAACTTGACGTTTCCGAATAGGTCTAATCGAAACCACCAACCAGCAGGAGAACCAACCAATGCCAAAAATGTTTGTAACCCGATCTTGCGTGTTTGTCGCAATCTTGAGCTGCGCAGTCGCCGTCTTCGCCGAGACCGCAGACGAACAGTTTGAACGTCTCGGTACACGTTATCTCGACGCCTTTCCGGCGTTCTCGCCCGTATCGGCAACGTGGCTCGGCGACCACCGGTTCGACAGCGAACTCGATGAAGTCAGTCCCGAAGCACGCGAGAAACAACTCGCGTTCATCCAAAAGACGCTCAAAGAACTCGACGCAATTCCGCGTGACAAGTTATCGGTCGCAAACCAAATCGACGCCGCAATGCTGCGTCACCAACTTGAAGCGTCGGTCTTCTACTTGACGGAACTCAAAAACTGGGAGTCCGATCCGATCCTCTATTCAAACTTGGTCGGCGGTGCGATCTACAATCTCATGGCCCGTGACTTCGCGCCGCTCGCCGACCGGCTCCGCTCCGCCACCGCACGCCTCGAAAAACTGCCGCGTCTCTACCAGCAAATCCGTAGCACGCTCGTCCCCGAACGTGTCTCGCCCGTTCAAGCTGAAGCGGTCGTCAAACAAAATCGCGGCGTCATCAGCATCATCGAAAATCAGATCAAGCCACACATCGCGTCGCTCGCAAGCGACGACCGCGAACGACTCAACCGCGCTATCGAAACCGCGACGAAGGCCGTCGAAGAACATCAAACGTGGCTCGAAGAAGTCCTCACGCCGCGTGCCAAAGCCGACTTCAGACTCGGCCCCGAACTGTACGACAAGAAGCTGTTCTACTCGCTCGGAACGCCAATGTCACGCGACGAAATCAACGAACTTGCGACGAAGCGACTCGTCGAAACGCGAGACGAGATGTTCACCGTTGCCAGCGAGATTTACAAACGCGAATATCCGGCGACGTGTTTCCCCGCCGATCCGACACCGGAGTACAAACAGGCGATCATCCGCGCCGCGCTCGAAGTTGTTTATCGCAACATCCCGCCGCGAGACGGTGTTGTCGATGCAGCAAAGAAGTCGCTTGCCGAGGCGACGGAGTTCGTTCGCAAACACGAACTCGTTACGATTCCGCCCGACCCGGTTGAGATTATTTTGATGCCGGAGTTTCAGCGTGGTGTCTCGGTGGCGTACTGCGATTCACCCGGCGCGCTCGATGTCGGTCAGAAAACTTTTTACGCCGTCTCGCCGATCCCCGACGACTGGACCGATGCACAAGTCGCGTCGTTCTTGCGTGAATACAACCTTCGTTCCATCGACGACCTCACGATCCACGAAGCGATGCCGGGCCACTACTTGCAGCTTGCGCACGCAAACCGTTACAATGGAAAACTGCGGCAAGTGCTCGCCTCGGAGACGTTCATCGAAGGTTGGGCGATCTACAGTGAACGGCTGATGGCCGACGCCGGTTTCCGCAGCGACGACGATTTGGCGATGCGGCTGATAAACCGCAAGTGGGAACTCCGTGCGATCACAAACGCACTGATCGACCAAGGAATTCACGCCGGCTCAATGACACGCGACGAGGCGATGGCACTGATGATGGAAGTCGGTTTTCAAGAAGAACGTGAGGCAGCAATGAAGTGGACTCGCGCTCTTTTGACTTCGACGCAACTCTCGACGTACTTCGTCGGTACGATGGAGATGTTTGCGATTCGCCGCGACGTTGAAGCGAAACGCGGAAAAGATTTCCGCCTCAAAGAATACCACGACGAACTTCTCTCGTTCGGTTCCCCGTTCCCACGTTTCGCCCGCGTGATGATGCTGGGCGAAAAAATCAGGTAGTAGTCTGGAGGGTTCGGCTATGCCGAACCGCCAATCACACGCGCCGATTCACGGGCACTCGCTTACGCTTCGTGTTCTTATTGTTGCGCGCTGCCGGTCTTACCGTTTGATACTGATCACGGTTTGCAGGCACTGGTCGCCGGTCTTGGTCACTTGGCTGTTTAGTTCGTAGGCTCGCTGCGTGGTAATCATGTCGATCAGTTCGATCACCGGCGAGACGTTCGACATCTCAAGCATCTGCTGTTTGAGTTGCCCGTAACCGGGCTGGCCCGGATTCCCATCGGTCGGCGGGCCGGAGGCGTCGGTCTCTTGGTACATGTTCTCGCCGAGACGCAACAACCCTTCGGGGTTGACAAACGACGAAAGCTGAATCTGACCGACGTTTTGAAGCTGCGCCGTCTCGCCTTGTATCACGAAAACTTGTCCGTCTTCGCCGACTTGAATGTCAATCGCGTCTTGAGGAATTGCGATGTTCGGGTCGAGCAGACGCCCCGCATACGCCGAGCCGATGACAAGATTCCCCCCGTCGTTGACCGACAAGTTGCCAGCACGCGAATAGAAAACTTGGTTGCTGTAAGGATCGATACACTTCAAAAATCCGCCGCCCGCTATCGCAACATCGAGCTTACGCCCCGTCTCTTTGAACGCACCTTGGTTGAACTGCGACTGCACACTCGTCACCCGCGTTCCAACGCCAATCGCAATCCCCGTCGCCGTGAACTCGCCAACCGGGTCTTGCGAACCGGGGTAACGAAGATTGTCGTAAAACAAATCTTCAAAGTTGCACCGCTGCTTCTTGAAACCGGTCGTCTCAAGGTTCGCCAAATTGTGCGCGACGGTGTTGAGCTTCTTCTCCATCCCCAACATTCCCGTGCCGGATGTGTAGATCGTTTGATATGGCATTTGTGGTTCTCCTTAATGTTTGATTGATTTGTCCGCAGATTTCGCAGATGGTCGCAGATTTTTTTGTCACTGTTCTTGCCGCGTCTTTGTTGGTTCTCGGAGTTGCGCGCAAAAAAAGAACTGCCAACAAATGATGCGGAAACGAGAGACAAAAATCTGCGATAATCTGCGTCATCTGCGGACTCGTCTACCCCACCTTCAGCATTTTGTTGATGAGACCGTTGGTGAGTTCGTCTTGCGACTGCATCATTTTGACGTTCATTTCGAGCGCACGCGATGCGACGATGAGTTCGATCATTTCGGTCGAAGGATTCGTTGCGGAACCTTCGAGGTGTTCATTCATGACGCGGCGACGTGATTCCGATGGAATCTCGGTCTGCTTCGCCTCGTTGCGGTACATCGTCTCGCCGACTTTTACCATCTGCGTCATGTCACTCGGTATGACGAGCGAGAGAGCCTGCGCCCGCGCACCGTTTTGAAGTACAACACCGTCATCTGAAAAGTTCCACGTCGGGTCGTTGGTGTCGATGATGACCGGTTCGCCTTCGTTGTCGAGAACGCTGAAGCGACTCCGCCCCTGTTCGGTGACGAGCATTCCGTCGTTGCGAACGACGAACATTCCAGCGCGGGTCAGGAACTCTTTACCGTTCGACATGTCGCGTACACGGAACCACCCTTCACCTTCGATGGCGAGGTCGGTCTTGTTTCCCGTCTCTTTGATCGGGCCTTGGGCGAACTCGGTTTTCGTACCGATAGTGAGGTTTCCGCCGGAAAGTTCGTTGAACGTACCGCTATACGGCGAGTCTTCGCCGAGCAAAACACGCTCGGTTGGCCGCGCGATCTGTAGCGCCAATTCCCGCTTGAACGCTGGAGTTTCTACGTTGGCGATGTTGTTGGCAATCGTGCGAATCCGGTATTCTTGTGCGTGCGCCCCTTCGGAGGAAACGTAGAGACCGTAAGACATTGCGATTCTCGAAAACAGGTGAACGTCACCGAACGCCGCAACCATACAAAAGGTTACGAGTCGCCGAGTGAGGGGCCTGTATCGGGTTTTCCGGTTGCCCGCGTTAGAGAAAACGGGGCGAGTTTGCCGATTGCGCGGGTAAAAATGTCACGGCGCGGGAGAATGGGCAAGGTGAAGAGAATGCGAAATCAAACCTGATACTGATGAGCAGCAAAAAACACGGACACACGGACTATCACGGACAAACACGGACCTACACGGACAATTCTAGTGCCTGTCCGTGTCAGTCCGTGAAAGTCCGTGTTTGTCCGTGTGTCCGTGTTCGTCCGTGTGTCCATGTTCTTGTGTTGTTCACTTCATATCTCTGATTCGCAGTTCTTGCGATGGTATAGCGTCGAGAAACGCCTTTTGGATTGCACCGACGTGGGTCTCGCCGTAGTGATACGGATAAACAACTTTCGCCTTTACCATCTCGGCGGCACGGACGGCCTGTGCGGGAGTCATTGTGTACGGCTGGTTGATCGGGAGGAAGGCGATGTCGATCTTCTCCAGCGACGCCATTTCGGGGATGTCTTCAGTGTCACCGGCGATGTAGAGCCGCAGCGTTCCGAGCGTGATGACGTATCCGTTGTCGCGGTGTTTTGGATGATATTTGTCGCGGCCTTCGGTTGTGTTGTACGCCGGAACCGCTTCGACAATGATCCCGCCTTCTGCACCGAACTTCTCACCATTTTTGAGAGTCTTGATGTCGCAGACTTTTTCGATCTGCTTCGCGGCGGCGTCGTTGGCAACGATGACTGTCTCTTTTTTGACGACAGCCGCGATGGCCTTGGTATCGAGGTGGTCGGCGTGTTCGTGTGTGATAAGGATGAGGTCGGCCTTCGGACAGGCGGCGTAGTCGGCGTACTCACTCACCGGATCGATGTAGATTGTCTTGCCGCCTGCGACCAGCATCAAACTCGCGTGACCGAAAAACGTGATCGCTGGCAGCGGCGCGTTCTGCTCGGCACCAACGACGTTGATTGTGTCGGTGGCGTAAGTTTTTTCACCAAATTTCTGCGGCGCAGTCGTGTACGGCAGAGCGAGCACAATCGACACCAAGCAAGATATTGACAGTACGGTCATAGAACATTCCCTTTCAAGTTGGACTTTGTGTAAACGTTGGCCACCATTCAAAACGGCGGGGCGTAGAGTATATCACAAGCCATTCGATATGGCAACGAGTAGTTAAGGTTCGGCATAGCCGAACCCTCCAGTTATCAACGCCGCAGGCGTTTGGAGGGTTCGGCTATGCCGAACCGCTGTGCGAGTGCAAGTATCCGAGCGGGGCTAATACACCGTTGCGGTAAAACAGGAACCTTGAAGAGACGGCGTGAGGTTTGTCGGTAATACGTTTTTTTCTAGGTAGTTCGCACACGGCTCGCCGATGCCGACTCGTAGATGACCGATGACGGTGTAGTCCACTTCGGCATGTTTCATACTCAATCCGTTTGAGCGTATGGCCCGTGCAATCGACCAGACGATTCGGCACCTTGCCCAGTCGAACAATCGTGCCGCAATGAGGCTTCTCTTTGCGGCCATTCACTCATCGCACGCGAGCGTTCGGCGTGGTGCGTGTCGGTACATCCTCGCCACTCCTAGGTCGGCTCAGGAGTTGGTCCGCGACATAAGCACATACAGCGAAGAGACTCTCGAAACACTCCGCGATAACGTCACGCGGCTTATCCCTGTCCTGACGCTGGCGATCTGGTCGAGCGACCCCGGACTGCGACGAAACTCACTCGACGCCATCCGCATACTTCGCCTGACGGAAATCATCCCCGACCTAATCGGTACGATGTTTCCTGTCGGTGTACCGCAGGGATCGGATGAAGACCGGCGTACAGAGCGGGTCATCGAGACGCTTGTTTATCTCGTCGGCATACTCGGCGAGTCTAGTTTGAACGACACCCAGTCGCAAGAACACGTCGGGAAAATCGTTGAACGTACAGCCAGTTCGCTCGACCGCACATTGCGTCAAATCGCGGCGAAGCAAATACCGCTTTGGATGCGGTTGTTCCTCATTTTATACCCATACTTGTCTGCACACAACGCCGCTATTTGCGGCGTACTCGATGACTCCTCTCACCCATCTTATACCGCAATCTACCGCTTTCTTTTGAGCGGGCCGGTGGAAGTTGTCAGTCGTTTTTTAATCGACCGTCTACAGGAACCGGAAGAGCTGGCCAGAACACTCATCGGCGTCCTTTCCAAACGCGAAGATGCTGTCTTTCTGGGAACGCTATTCAACTTTCTCGCCAATCCACCTGATGCCGAGACGGTCCAACACCACTTGCGGCGAGTCACCGTTATTGCGTGGATCAACTCGCTCGAAAGTGTCTTACAACGATCAACGTCGGAACAGCAGTGTGGTTTGGTTCGTTTTCTCCGTGCATCGTCGATTACGCCGGACGAACTTTTCACCGCCCTTATGGCGATTTTTGAGAAGTCTGCATATCCAGCGGCGCGCGGGGCGGCTCTTGCGGCGATTCCGCTGGAAGCACCTCGCGCCATCGACACAACGATATTGGCAGCACTGGAATCGCCCGAACCAGAAATCCAATGCGCCGCGCTCAGGCAAGCCGACGCCCGCAAACTGCCGGGGGCCGTGTCGATGATCTTGACGTTTGCCGATTCGCCCGATGCGCGCGTCCGCGAGACTGTCGCCGAACTGCTTCCGAGCGTTCGGTTTCCGAGATTCCTTGAGGTCTACGACTCAATCGATGCAAAATATCGCAAGACGTTCTTCAAGAAAGTCTGTTCGATTGACTCGAATGTTCCATCACTGATGCGGGCGATCCTTCTGGGACGCAACGTCGCCGATCAAGTTAAAGTTTTGGGGTGCATCATCGACGGCGACCTCATCAACCAACTCGAAGATGACGTAGCACAACTAGCCGTGCGCGGCCAGACGGAAGCGTTGCGAATCGGAGCGATTCAGCTCTTGACACTCGGTCAGCGTACAAGTACACGCAACACACTTATCCAAATACTTCACCGTGACCCCAGCGAAGCCGTTCGCAACGCGGCACAGCAAGCACTCGAACGCCGTCCGGTGACGATGTAATAGACCGTTCGAAAACTTGCACACGCACAGCGGTTCGGCATAGCCGAACCTGAACTACCAAATCGTCCCAACTTCATGTTTCCGAACGAGACTAATCACTCAATTCACAATGGTTTATCCATGCTTTCATCGCAACGTCTCACAACAGTGTTCGTAATTTTGTTTGTGACGATGGTGTCGTCGCTGCGTGCGGAGTCGTTTCCGCGCGTCCCAGACGTACCGCGGGTTCCCAGTTACGCGCAAGCGAAACCAGACACGCCTCGTTCACGCAGTTTTTTCAACACGTTTCGGCGACGATTCGATCCAAATCGTCCGGTGGAAGTGTTACCTTACATCACACCGATCTTGGTGGTAGCGGGGCTGATTGGCGTGGTGATGATTGGTGTCATTGCCTACAACAATCTGGTCTTGAGGTACACAAAGAAGAACGGGTTCGACTCGCCCAAACGACTCTTCGACGAACTCTGTATGCTCCACGAGATTCTGCGTTCGGAACGACAGTTTTTGAAGTTGTTTGCCGAGACTCGCGGGCTGCCCGATCCGCTCACGCTGTTTGTTGAACCGAAGTTTTTTCTCGACGCGCAGCAAAACCCAGACTTTTCCCGTCATCGCGTGATGCTAGAAGGGTTGCTGATAAAGATGTTTGGCATTCCCGAAGAGATCGACAGTGTACCGAGCGGTTCGTGGCAGAGTGGCACGCAGTTTGGGCGTTCTGAAACGAGTGAAAATACGCAATGGGGCGACACGCAGACAATAAGTGCGAGTGGTGTGACATCATCGGCTGGTCACATCGCCGAAGAGGCGTCGATGTCGCGCGCGGTGCCGAACGAGTCGGCACCAGTTTCGGCGTCTCCGATGACGCGGCTTGTTCGCACGATCAAGCATTGCGTCTATCGCTGGGACGACTTTTCTTCTGCGATTCGCCACATGATTGCGCGGCGTGTTGGTGCGATGGCGATTCCACAAACTGCGACTGTCAAACCGCGTCCGAGCATCCAGTTTCGCTCTGTCAATTCACGCATCCCGATCACCGAACTCGAAGGGAGATGAATACCAAGCACTGGAGGGTTCGGCTATGCCGAACCTGAACTACTCATACGGCGGTTGGAATGCGCGGTGGGCGATGCCAGCGGCGGGCCACGTCGCGCGGAAAACGTCCTGCGAACACGCCGCGTCTGGTGTTGCCGACGACGGATAACGCGGGTCAGAAAGACCGAGACGTTTCTTGAGTGCGAGCAAGTCGCGCATCTCGCCTTCGGTCAAGTAACCGATGTGACCGAGCGACTTCAGTAGCAAAAGCGTGCGACAGTAGGCGTCGAGAATTTCGGTGTGCCAGTACGCCTCTTCAACCGTCGTGCCAAACGTAACAGTGCCGTGATTGGCCTGAATAATCGCCTGCGCATCGTGAACGAACGGCAATATCGCCGCTGCAAGTTCGTCGCCGCCCGGAATCGCGTAAGCCGCTATCGGAACTTCACCAAGCAGCACCTCCACTTCTGGCAGAACCCGCTGCGGCAACGCCTCGCGGGCGATCCCAAACGCCGTCGCATGCGGCGGATGACAGTGAACAACCGCGCGAATCGACGGACGTTCACGCATTATCAAAAGATGCAGCAGCACCTCGCTTGTCCGCTTACGCTTCCCCTCAAGCTGCCGCCCTTCGCCATCGACGATGCAGAGATCGTCCGGCTTCATAAAACCTTTGCAGATTTTCGTCGGCGTGCAGAGAAACCGTTCGTCGTCGAGACGGGCACTGATGTTTCCATCGTGCCCAGCGGCGAAGTCCTTGGCGTACATACGCCGACCCATCTCGCAGATTTCTTCGCGCAGTGTTTGTTCGCGTAACGACTGTTCGGTAGACATTGAAACCTCAATACGTCACTCCGGCCTCACCGCGTCATTCCCGCGTAGGCGGGTGCTTCGTAGACGTTACATCCGTTCTCACGCTGCACTCGCTTACGCTTCCCGCTCTGATTCAGGCACTCGCTTACGCTTCGTGTTCTTATGCGGACATGCGGGAATGATGTGATGTTTACCGGTCGCCGCCACGATAACCACCGCGGTCGCCGCCGCCGCGACTTTCGCCACCGCGTCCGCGATCAAATCCGCCGCGTCCACGGTCGCCACCGCCACGATGTTCACCACCGCCACTGCGTCCACGGTCGCCGCCGCGATCTCCACCGCGTCCGCCACGATCACCACCTCGGTCGCCGCCGCCACGATGTTCACCGCCGCCGCGATATTCGCGCTCGTTGTGTTCACGCGGCGGACGACTGTCCGAATGACCGTCGCCACCGGCGTCGGCTTGTATACCTTCACCCTGCGCGACAGCTTTACGCGACAACTTAATACGGTTTTGATCATCAATAGCGAGAACCTTCACCGGGAAGACATCGCCAACTTTGCAGACATCGTAAATGCTCGCAATGTATTCGTCGGAGAACTCGCTGACGTGGCAGAGGCCATCGCGTCCGGGGAGCACTTCAACGAAGGCACCAAAATCTTTGAGGCCAGTAACGACGCCATCATAGATTTTGCCAATCTCAACAGCACCGCCAGTTCGCGTCACTTCGGCAAACGCAGCCTGCGCACTCGCTTCGTCGTGCGACGCGATGAGAACAGTTCCGTCGTTGTCGATCTCGATGAGAGCACCGGTTCGCTCTTGCAGTGCACGGATGTTCTTGCCGCCGGGGCCGATGAGAAGACCGATTTTTTCGGGGTCGATCTTCGCACGCAAAAGACGCGGCGCGTTCGGAGAAAGATTTTCAGCCGGACGCGGAATCGCCGACAGCATCTTACGCAAAATCGCAATGCGTGCGTCGCGTGATTGTGTCATCGTCGCCCGAATGATCTCGCCGCTGATGCCAGCGATCTTGAGGTCGAGCTGAATGCCGGTGATACCGTTTTGAGTTCCGGCGATTTTGAAGTCCATATCGCCGTAGTGGTCTTCGTCGCCCATAATGTCGGTGAGCAAGACCCAGCGATCAGTCTCTTTGACAAGACCAACCGAAATCCCCGCAACCGGATTGCTGATCGGAACGCCCGCAGCCATCAGGCCGAGTGTCGCACCGCAGACCGACGCCATCGAACTCGAACCGTTCGATTCGAGAATGTCGGAGATGACGCGAATCGTGTATGGAAACTCGTCCGCTTGCGGGAGCACTGGTTTGACGCTGCGTTCGGCGAGGGCACCGTGACCATATTCACGACGACCGGGGCCGCGATACGGTTTGCACTCGCCAACCGAAAACGACGGGAAGTTGTAGTCGAGCATGAACTTCTTCGAGTAGTCTTCAAAGAGTCCTTCGACACGCTGTTCGTCGCGTCCCGTTCCGAGTGTGATTGTGATAAGGGCTTGCGTCTCGCCGCGCTGAAACACCGCGCTGCCGTGGACGCACGGCAAAATGTTGACGCGGCACTCGATGTCGCGGAGGTCGTTCATACCGCGTCCGTCGGGGCGAGTCCCAGAAAGGATTTGGTCGCGGACGACACGTTCTTCGAGTTCGTGCCACGCGGTCTCGAAGAGATCGCTGTTCCAAGTTTGCTGCGAATTTGCAGCGGTTTCACCGAACGGATTCCCTTCGCCGACCGGCCCATTGACGACCGGTGCGCACGGCGTATTCGGGAAGAATACGGCCTTCGCTTCGCTCTTGACGTTGCGGCACGCCTCGTTTCGTGCGGCCTTTCCGCTCGTGCGTTTTGCTTCCCAAAAACGGTCGTAGTATTTTTCTTTGAGGGCGTGATAGAGCGGCTCGTATGCTGGCGGATCGTAACTCATCGTCGTTACGCCAACCTTTTCACGCAGCTCGCGCTGGAGGTCGCAAATCTGGCGGATGAAGTCGTGGGCCGTCATGATGGCGTTGTACATCACGTCTTCGGGGAGTTCGCGGGCGAACCCTTCGATCATTATGACGTGTTCGCTGCTGCCGGAGACGATGAGATCGAGGTCACTTTCTTCGAGTTGTTCGGCTGTCGGGAACGGAATGACCTGCCCGTTGACCAGACCGACGCGAACCGAACCGAGCGGGCCATCGAACGGCAGCGGCGAAATATAGCAGGCCGCTGCGGAGCCGTTCATGGCGAGAATATCGGGGTCGATTGTTTTGTCGCAGGCCATCACAAACGAGAGCACTTGCACCTCGTTCAGAAAACCTTTCGGAAAGAGTGGCCGGAGTGGCCGGTCGATGAGACGCGACGTGAGCGTCTCTTTGAGGGACGGACGATTTTCACGTTTGAGATAACCGCCCGGAAACTTTCCAGCGGCTGACGCCCGTTCGCGGTAGTCACACGTTAGCGGGAAGAAGTCGCCGCCGGGGCGTCCCGGGGCGGTCGTCGCTGCACACAATACAACATTGTTTCCATAACCAACTAGACAGCTTCCAGCCGCCTGCTTCGCCAGTTCTCCCGTTTCAATCCAAAGGATACCGGCACCAATCTGCTTTTCTACTCTAATTTTCAATTTACGTTCCTACACTTTCTTTAACTTACATTGTTTCTTGGTAACATTGATCACGCCACATTTCGTCATTCCCGCGTACTCGGCGGGAATCCAGACAGAGAACGGTTTGAACAGACGCGGTAGCGACGTTCGCGCACGCGAACCCCAAAGCGTTAGCTCTAGCCCCCCGCCGAGTACGCGGGGGTGACGGAAATCGAGAATGGCGGAGGCGTGAATCAGCCGTTTCTCGCCGCCTACTTCCTGATCTTGAGACTCTGAATGACGTCAACATAACGCTGCGGCTCGCTATTTTTGAGATAGTCGAGGAGACGCCGCCGGCGATTGACCATCGCCATAAGGCCGCGACGGCACGAGTGGTCGCGTTTGTTGATCTTGAGGTGCTCGGTGAGCCAGTTGATTCGCTGCGTTAGAAGAGCGATTTGCACCTCCGACGAACCTGTATCGCCCGCACTACTACCGTACTGGGCGACGATTTGCTGTTTGTCTTCTTTGGTCAGAATTGTCATTGCCTTCCCTCCTTAAATCTCTTACACGACACAATTGTAATGCACTTACACCTTCTACAAAACAGGTGCGGGATTATACACAGCCGCAACCAAGCGACAAGGGGCCTTGACACCTTTCTACAAAACGACTACGATTGCACACAGTTTTGACGGTTTTGACGGGAACATTGGTAGACTACACAATACACCATGTGCTTCAACCACTTGAAAACAACGATTGTCGTCGTCCTGATCTGGGTTGCGATTGCCGCCGCAGTTGGGACGGTACGACTTCCGGCGGAGAGTTCGCTGCTGGGAAATGTCGCCGTCGCTCTTGCGCTGCTCACCGCCGCTGGCGGTGCGATTGCCGTCACCACGCGATCACAAATCCGTTCCGAAGAAGTTGTGTCGCGGAGTCTGAACGTTGTCGCCGAAGACGACGAGTGTGCCGACGATGACGATGTACCTTTCGACGAAAACGTCGTACAGCAGTGGTCACGCAAACGCGACGACAACGGCGTTGAACGAATCGAAGCGATGTTGCGTGCCGACTTCGCGCCGCGTCAACAAGTCACGACGCTGCACATTCCGTTTTGTCCGCCGTTCGCATCGACGCCCGAAGTTGTCGCCACTCCGCTTGATGGCGACGGCGTAACGATACAAGTTGTGCGGTGCCTGCCGACCGGCGCGCGGCTCGATGTCAAACGGCCAGTCACGCATCAAAACGCCGCGTCGCACTGGATCGTCGCCGAAGTCACGCAATGAACTTGTTCGGAAACTTGCACTCGCACAGCGGTTCGGCATAGCCGAACCCTCCAGACGCCTGCGGCGTATGACAACTGGAGGGGTCGGCTATGCCTAACCGGAACTACCAAACCGCCCCAAATTGATGTTTCCAAACAGGTCAAACACATTATGAACTCCCACGACGATTCAACAACTCGCATCGTTATCGCTGGCAGTGAAGGTATCGTCGGTAGCGCGATGATGCGGTGCTGGCACACGTTGCCTTCTGACGCAAAACCTGTTGAAAAATTCGGTCTCGACTTGGTAGATTTAGATGTTGCGTCGCGGCGCGATGTCTTGGAGATGGTTGGGGAACTGCGTCCGAACGTCGTCGTCAACGCAACGAACATTTCCGACCGCCAGTATTTGGAGTCGCATCCGAACACTGCGCGGTCGGTCATCGTTGGCGGTGCAGTAAATCTGCGGGACGCTGCCGAGCGGTGTGGTGCGACGTTCGTTCAAGTCAGTTGCGTCGAGGCGACAAACGGCGACACGGTCTTCGCAAACACTCGCCGCGACGCCGAGCGTGCGGCGTCGGAATACCAACGTCATCTCATTGTGCGTGGTTCATTGCTCTTCGGTTGTATGACGACGATGAGTGGCGGCAACATCGTCGAGACTCTTCTGACCGCATCGCGCCGTGCTGCAACGCAGCGAACGCCGTTCCGCGTCATCGCGGACACATTTTTTTCGCCGACGTGGAGCGACGACTTCGCTGTTGCGGTGCGTGAACTTGTCGCCAGCGGACGCACCGGAATCTGTGAAGTTGCAAACAGCGGAACGGCGTCGTACTTCGACATTGCGGTAGAGATTGTCCGCCAAGCGGGGCTGCGACTTGCTATCGCGCCGATAACGTCAGAAGTCTTCGGCGACGCAGTACCGCGCTGTTCGGCGACGGTGACGAACTCGGCGATTCCGCTGCGTTCGTGGCAAGAATCTCTCGCTGCCTATCTGGAATCGCGGCAGAAATGATGTAGAATGCCGCCTGCCACTCGTTTCACGTCGGCTCGGCTGGATGGTCAACTTTTAGCGTGAACCAAGACCAATAACGGCTCGTCCAAGTGGACGCCCGGTCTTGCGTTCGTCTCGCAGCGACATATTCCTGTCGCGGGTTTGACGTGGGACGTTTGGCGTTTTTTTTTTGCAGGTGTGATTTGATCGCCAACAAATAGGGGACCGCAAAATGACAACGCTCGCTGAATTACAAGATATTGTCGCCAATTTCTCACGCCGTGTTGACGCCATCATCGCTGAAAATGCTGCCCAAACAGCCGAGTTGAAAGCGATGATCGCCGAGGAACGCAGAAAGACCGAAGAGTCGCAGAGAAAGACGGAGGAATCGCAGCGAAAGACCGAAGAAGTCGTTCGCAAGATAGCGAATGATTTCCACAGCCAGTGGGGACGCCTCGTCGAATCGCTCGTCAAAAATCAGTTGCTTCCGCTTCTCCAAAATTATGGTATCCCCGTTATGGACACCTCCGAGCGACGCACTGGTCACTACCAAGACAAAGAGTTTGAAATCGACATCATCGCCCACGACGGCGACAGAGTCGTTCTCGTGGAGGTGAAAACAACATTGCGTCCCGACGACGTAGGGCGGTTCATCGAGAAGTTGGGTTACGCGCGCGATACACTCAGCGAGTGCTACAATCGCCGCGTGATTGGCGCGGTGGCGTTCTTGCACGAAGTCGCCAGTGCTGCAAAGTTCGCGCAAAGCAAAGGACTCTTCACCATCGTTGCTACGGGGAACGGTGCAATCATCACCAACCCCGAACCGTTTACGCCAAAAGAATGGTGAGCAAATCTCTCACTCTGCAACTTGTGCAAACGCAAACTCTTTTGGGACAGCGTGCGAGATCGAAAAGAGACTCTTCCCCGATGCCGTTCGCTCGATCTGATCGACAAACTCAAAATCAACTCGCGTCGTCGCTCCAAGATAGAGCGTGATCTTCTCGCGTACAAACGCTGCGTCGGTGTTGCTGATGGTGTTGCCGCTCCCGATAGCGAGTCGCAACAACACCTCGCCTTGTTTGTGCTGGATCATTTGGGCCTGTCCAAGTGTCGGACACTTCGAGACGAGTAACGCAGTCAACGCCGCTCCCGAACAGAGTCGTCCGTCGTCGGTGACGAGAAAGTCGGTGACGCGCCCCGCGAGACTCGCCAGCATCGGCAGTCCGCGACCGCACGAACACGGTTTGTCGGCTGCGATTGCAGTGTCGCCAATCCGGTAGCGAATGAACGGCATCGGAAGGTTGAGCAAGTCTGTCACCAACACCTCGCCGCACTCTCCGGCGCGTGCGTGGCGTCCGTCGCAAACAAGTTCGATGTAAAGTCCTTCGGCCATTATGTGCATCCCTTCGTGACGGTCACACTCACTGGCGATGACGGATGTCTCGCGCGAGCCGTAACGATTGAAGACGCGACAACCGAAAACCTCTTCGATGATGCGGCGACTTTCAGCCGTCAGAATCTCCGCCGAGGCGACTATCGACGCTGGCGAATACGCAACAACGCCGCGATTTTGCAGCATCTTGGCGAATACGACAAGTGCGTTGGCGTAGCCGAGAATCGTCTTCGGACGAAACCGTTTCATCGCTTCGTTGAAGTCGAGAACGTCACGTTCGCCAAACGTCGCCGTGTTGAATATCAGCTCCGGCGGGAAGACAAAGTTTCGCAGACGCGAGAGTAACTTTGGGCGATCAGGGATGTCGCGGGCCGCACCCCACAACGCCGCCGAACGGTCGAGAGGTTCCCAGCTCGCCCAACGATTGTGACGCCACGTCGCCGCTTGACGCGAGACATCGCGGTCAAAACTGCGATAATAACGAACCGGCGTTCCGGTCGAACCACCGGTCTGATCGAGAATAAGATCACGGGTCGAAAAGCCGTCTGCTACGAGCGAGTCGAGGTGTTGCTGAACGTCGCGCTTTTCGAGAATCGGAAGTTGAAGCAAATCTTCTGGCGTCCGAATGTCGCTCGGCACGATTCCAACGCGATCAAAACTCTGGCGATAATACGCGATGTGGCGATAGGCGTGGTCAAGAATCGCCACCATCCGTCGCCACGACTCAGATTCAATCGTCTCGCGCGAGTACCACTGCGACGCCTCAAAGTCGCGGTCGTAACGAAATATCGCACCGCGTCCCTGACGGTACATATCTAGTGTGAAGAGAAGTCGTTTCATCTGCAAACATTCACGCCGCGTGCGGCAAAAAACTCGTTGACGTTGGCGGTGCCATCGTAGAGGCATACATCGAATCCGAACTCGCTCGCGCCCATAACGTTTGCCGTGAGGTCGTCGAGAAACACAACTTCTTGCGGCTGCAAATCGGCGACCGAGCGGCGTGCGATCCCCAGTGCTGCTGCGTAAATCTCTCGTTCGGGTTTCATCAAGCCAAGCTGGTAACTCAATGCGTGATTCTCTGGAATCAACTCGCTGATGAGCGGGAACGTCGTTATGCAGTGCCGAAAGTGAAGCGTCCCGGTGTTGGAGAGAATCCCGCGAGGAATTTCCAGCAATGTCAGCCGCTCAATCAGCGGCACAATCGCGTCGTTGAAGGTAAAGATGTCGCTCATCGCCCACGCCAGTTCTCCGCGCGGCACCGTTTTACCGAGTCGTTCGCAGATGATACGGCACTGCTCCGTCTCGTCGATCTGGCCGCGTTCGACTCGTTCACTCATCCGGTCGGCCCAAACTGCGCTGCGAACAGTTTCGGTGTCGCACCCGAAGAGTTTGGCGACACTTGCGTACATCCGCTCGTGCGAAAAGAACGCAAGCACGTTTCCAAGATCAAAATAGACAAAGCGAACGGACGACATACGCGAGTTTCAAAACATGTGTTCAGGGCGTGCGGGGTTTTGCGTCGATAGCCGCTGCGACGATGCCGCGCTCGGACGCACAAAAAGAGCTTTCCCCGCTGGTCGCGTCGTGGTATCGCTGTCTTTGGCCGTGGCCGATTCCGGCACGCAGTCTGGTGCCGGAATCTCGTTCGCCTGCGGCTGCGACGGTATCTCAAACGGAGACGACACCACCGGCGTCTCCCACGCACTCGCCGTCGCTGGCGCGGTCGGTTGCGACTGCGACGCTGGTTCAACTGGCAACGGAACTTCGTCAAGCACCGTTTCCGTAAACGGACTTGCTGCCGGTGCCGCCACCATCGGTGGAGCAGTATTGACGACCGCACTGACGACCGGTTTGTGAACCGGCGCGACAACCGCTGCCGACACCGGCGGCGTCGGTTCGGCCTTGACCGGTGCCGTTGCCGCAACTTGCGGAGTTGACACGGAATTGGCAACTGGCGGTGCCGCGATTGCTATTCGCAGTTTCCCTTCCTGCGATGCTGATAGCAGCATTTCATATTGTTCGTTTGTAAGCAGCAGTGAAACGACGTGGTGCTGAAGCGTGTCGGACGCGGCAACTTCGCTAACTTCGTGAACGAGCACGCCATCGAGAACAGGTTTGATCGTCGCGCGTCCGCCGAGCGTTTCCTGACGCATCAGTTCAAAACGCGACGTACTGTCGCTGCGGTCTACCATCAGGTTAACACGTTCGTTGACCTCAAGAGTTGTACTCCCCGGCGGCTGCGTCACCTCGACAGGGACGACGCGAAAACCGATTGGCACGAACCCTGTCGCTTTTGAATCTGTTGACTTGCGACGCGGTACAATCATGTCGCGGCAGATCGGATAACCGCGTGAGATCGGGTAGAGCGTCCGCCCATACAAAACGTCGCTAAATCGCGCAACCGCACCATCGGGAACGTCGTCAACAGCGACGTGCTCAAACGTCACATGCGCAGCGGCAATCTCCGCACCAACAGGGATGTCGTCCTTCGCAACGATGATCGGGATCATCTGCGTCGGGGCCGCGACGACAACTTTCTTCCAGAAAAAAGTGTACGCAATCAAAAACGACCCCGCAATGCCGCAAGCAAACGAGACAAGCAAGAGAAGATAGGATGTTAGACGCATGGCAAGAAACTCCGAGTGGTTCGTCGGGCGATTGACCCTGTCTTCTTTTTTCGGTTATAGTTGTCTCGCGTAACGCTTCTTTTGCGACGTATCGCTAAACCTCACGCCGTTTCACTGGTCTCGCCCGTTTGCCCAACGCCCCGCAACGATTTCACTCACCGCCCCTACGTTGTCGCGTTTGTTGCGGTAGAATGACACCCCTGTCGGGAAATAGTTTCCCGGCTTCCTCAACCCAAGTTTGAAAGTTTGAAAAGGAGGTCGTCGTCACATGAAGTTACGAACCGCATGCATTGCTAGTGTCATTCTTGCAAGTTGTCTCGCCATTGCGTCGCTGCGTGCAGAAGCAATCCCCGCCGAGCGACTCTACCCAGATACGACGCAAGGTTTCGTTTCAATTCCGAGTGTTGAAGCGTTCATTAAAGCGTGGCGTGAGACGCAGATCGGCAAGTTAATGTACGATCCTGTCATGGCCGAGTTCGTCAAAGACGCGCGGCGGCAGTTCAAAGAACGCCTCCTCGACCGTTTCGGTTTCTCGCTCGTCGGTATCGAAGATGTCGGTCCGGGAGAGTTGGCGGTCGGTATGGTAACGCCCGCAGGACAGCGTCCCGGATTTGTTGTGACGCTCGATGTTACGGGGCGTCTTAAAGAGACGCGAACCTATCTCGACTCCGTTGGCAAACAGCTCGCTGAACAGGGTGCCAAAAAGACGACCGAAAAAATCGGCGGCGACGAGATTACGATTTTCACATTTCCGCCCGACGAGAAAGACCAGCAAGCAGGCGTTCCGCCGCGACACGCCGCCTATATGGTCTACCGCGACACGCTCATTCTCACCGATCAAAAACCACTTCTGCTTCTATTCCACTCGCGGATAAGTAGCGGCCAGCCGACGGCGAGTCTCGCCGACGTTGCGTCGTACCAAGCGACGATGCAGCGGTGTGCAACCGACACGCCTGCCGGTGCAGCGGTGCATCTGAAGTGGTTTGTCAGTCCACTCGCCTACGGTGAAGCGGTGCGCACGCTCCTGATACATCGGCTCTCCGAGCGTCGCCAGAAGCATCAGTCGATATTCTCCGTATTGTCAGAGATCGGTTTCGATTCGCTCAAAGGCGTTGGCGGGACGGTCTCGTTCAAAACTGAAAACCGTGAAGTCGTTTACCGAATCGCAGTCGATGCGCCGCAGCCGCACCGCGGTGCAATGAACGCCATCGCACTTCCAAACTCAAGCGAGTGGGTCGTGCCGAACTGGATGCCACGCGACCTCGCGCGGTGTACGCTCGTCAATGTCGATCCGGTAAAAATCTTCGACAACATCGGCCCGATCTTTGACGGAATCGTCGTCCAAGAAAAAGGTGTTTGGGACGACGTTTTACGCGGTCTCAAGGAAGACGCAAACGGGCCGCAGATCGACGTTCGTTCTGAGATCGTTTCGCACCTCGGCACTCGCGTCGCCAGCATGTCGCGTTATGAACAACCGATTAGTCCGCAGAGTGAGTCGATTGTGATCATCATCGGACTGAAGCCGTCAACGGGGCCGCTGATGGCGAAGTCGCTCGACAAACTTTTCTCGAACGACCCACAGGTGCAGCAGAGTCGCTACAAAGATTCGGTGATTTGGCAGAACAACGTCGAAGTCGATGACATCGCGCCGCCGACCGTTGGCGGCTCGCTCCCGCCGCTCGTTTCGTCGCCGACAACAACTTCACCGTCGCGTCCCAAACCGAAAGACGAAGACGAACAACCAGCAACCGTCTTCCCGCAAGGCGGCGTGACGGTCGTCGGCGACAATCTTGTTATTGGTACGAACGTCGAATACATGCAGCAGATCATGGACCGTCTCACCACTGCGCCCGATTCGATCAGTTCCGCCGCCGATTATCGTATGGTGGCGATGGTGATGAACGACTGGGGCGTGGCCAACAAGCCACATTGTTATCAGGCGTTCATTCGCACGGATGAGGCGATCCGCCCGACGTATGAACTGATTCGCCAAGGGAAGATGCCGCAGTCGGAGACGCTTCTCGGCAAGTTCAGCAACGCGATTCTCGCCACGCCCGACTCACCACGCGGCACATATCGTCGCCAACAGATCGACGGTAGCAAGATGCCGGAGTTCGATTTCGTTCGGCGTCACTTCGGTGCAGCAGGCGCGTATGGCGTTACCGAAGAATCGGGGTGGTTCATCAAAGGGTGTTTGCTGGAGAAGTAGACCAGATCGGAAATTTGCACCCGCACAGCGGTTCGGCATAGCCGAACCCTCCAAATGTCTGCGGCGTGTGATAACTGGAACGGTTCGGCATAGCCGAACTCTCCAAATGTCTGCGGCGTGTGATAACTGGAACGGTTCGGCATAGCCAAACCCTCCAAACGCCTGCGGCGTATGCTAACTGGAGGGTTCGGCTATGCCGAACCTGAATTACTTGAAAGGTCATCACAATGAAATGTATCGTCGCCACGGCTCCGCATGTTGTTGTCATCGAAGACTTGCCGCAGCCGAAGCCGGGGCCGTATCAGGCTCTTGTGCGGACGAAGGTTGCGTCGCTTTGCAACGCGACTGACCGCAAGTTAATCGCCGGACACTTCCCCGGCGTTGACAAGTTTCCGATGGTTCTCGGTCACGAAGGCGCGGGAGTTGTCGAAGAAGTTGGTGCGAAGGTGAAAACGTTTCGCGTCGGAGACCACGCGATTGGCGGAATGGTGTTCGACTTCGGCGATCCCAAAATGCACAGCGGTTGGGGCGGATTCTGCGAGTACACAATCATCAACGACCACGACGCAATGCTCGCCGACGGCGTTGCCGACGACGCGCACGGCTGGTTTGAAGCGGCGGAAATTCAGCGTAACGTCGATGCCGACATCCCGTTCCCCGAAGCGGTTCTGCTTTGTACTTGGCGTGAAGTTCTCGCGGCGTTCGGCGACTTTCATCTCCAGCGCGGTCAACGCATTCTCATTTTCGGTGCGGGGCCGGTGGGGTTGAGTTTCGTCAAGTTCGCGCGACTGCTCGGACTCGAATGGATCGGCGTTGTCGAACCAAACACCGCGCGGCACGCAAAAATAGTTGCGATGGGCGCGGACGAAGTTTTTCTGCCCGACGACGTTGCGTCGCTCAAGTCCAGAAACAAACCGCTCGATGCCGTCATCGACGCCGTTGGTAACACCGCGATTGTCAACACTGCGTTGCCGCTGGTTAAGCTCGGCGGATCGGTTTGCATCTACGGCGTTCTTGGCGAGAACACAATTCCGCTCGACAAGTCGCTTGGGCCGTACAATTTCAACATTTTCGTTCACCAGTGGCCGACGCGGTTTCGTGAACGCGAGGCACAGCGTCCGCTCTGCGACTGGATTCGCAGCGGCAAACTGCGGGCCGACGAGTTTGTCACGCACACATTTCCGTCCACCCAAATCGCAGACGCCCTCGCCGCAGGCAAAACCGGAAACGTTATCAAGTGCTTGCTGACGTTTTGAATGTGGGAAGAATTCACGCATAAGTTCACCCGTATTGGAGAACCAGTCATGTCGGTTGCAACGAATCCAATCGCAATGTCACCGCCGCTTGTGTCGTCGCCTGTTCCCGTTGATATGGAGTCGCCAGACGACTTCTTGCGCTTGGTTGACCGCGAAGGAATTGGCAACGGTTTGTGTGGAAGTGTTTACGCAGCACCATCCACTCTCTCCGATGTAAAACTAGACTATGTTGTCCACTGGGTTGACGCTCGCGGTCTCGGACGTGGTTTGTGGGGAAGTGTCGAGGCAATCGACCACTTCATTGAAGAGGAGCGCAAATCATGGGATTGATTGATGAACTGCGAGGGCATTCGGTGTTTTTCGACACGGCACCAATAGTGTATTATGTAGAAGACAAATCGCCGTATGCCGACTTGCTCGAACCGGTATTTCACGCGGTACAAATGCGACATGTGGAAGCGTATACATCAACAGTCACGTTTGCCGAAACGCTCGTTATGCCGTACCGTAGTGGTAACAAATCGCTCGTTGCGGCGTTTGAACACCTCTTTTCACCAGCAGCTCACATGACCGTTTTACCGTTGGACTTCGCAGTTGCCCGCGAAACGGCGAGGCTCCGTGCGGTGTTGTCATCGCTTCGCACGCCCGACGCGATTCAACTTGCCACCGCGAACGTTCATCGCATCGACTTCTTCCTAACCAATGATCGTCGTTTGCATAATGCGACGGGGTCTCGCATCCTTTGTCTCAACGATTTCATCGAGTGACAGCGTACTGTGGTTCTCAAATGTCATCAACCGACTACGACGTTGTAATCATCGGTGCGGGGATGTCGGGATTGGCGGCGGGGATTCGGCTTGCGCTCTACGACAAGAAAGTTTGCCTGCTCGAACGTCACCAAACGATTGGTGGACTCAATTCGTTCTATCGTTTTGCGGGGCGCAACTTTGATGTCGGTCTTCACGCGATGACGAACTACGCCCCACGCGGGACGCGCGTCGGCCCGCTCGCCCGTATCTTGCGGCACTTGCGGTTTGCGTGGGAGGAGTTCGCACTCGTTCCGCAGATCGGCTCTTCGATAGCGTTCCCCGATGTGCGGCTCCACTTCACGAATGACTTTGAATTTCTCGTCTCCGAAATTGCGTCGCACTTTACCGATCAGATTGACGGCTTTCGCACGATGGTTGACTCGCTCGTCGATTACGACGGACTCGGTACCGGTGCGGCGGGCGGGTCGGCACGCGAGTTCGTTGCGCGACACATTACTGATCCGCTGCTCCGTGAGATGATATTTTGTCCACTCTTTTACTACGGCGGGGCGCGCGAACACGACCTTGAGTTTGGCCAGTTTTGCATTATGTTTCGCAGCATATTTCTCGAAGGTTTCGCGCGGCCTTATGCTGGCGTGCGGTTGATTCTCAAGAAGTTGCTGCAAAAGTTTAAGTCGCTCGGCGGATCGCTCCGTCTGCGTGCTTCGGTTGCGGAAATCGTATCGCAAGGCAACAACGTCGAGCGACTCATCCTCGCCGACGGTTCCGAAGTCGTCGGCAAAAAATACTTGTCGTCGGCGGGATGGGACGAGACGCTTGCACTCTGTCCATCGCTTGCAAACGTCGAAGACAGCGAGTCGGCACCAGAAGTTGCGGCAACAGAACAAGGCCGCCTCGCGTTTGTCGAGACGATCAGCGTACTTGATCGCGAGCCGCAATCGCTTGGCCACCGCGAGACGATTGTCTTCTTCAACGATTCGCCAACGTTTCACTACGAGTGTCCGCAAGAACTCGTTGACTTGCGGAGCGGCGTGATCTGTTCGCCGAACAATTTCGACTACGACGAACCGCTCGGCGAAGGGATGTTGCGGATTACTGCGCTTGCGAACTTTGATCGCTGGGCGTCGCTGGGCGCGGAAGAGTATCGTCGTGCAAAACTTCGTTACTACGATCAAACGTTGGCGTCGGCGATGCGTTTTGTCCCAGATTTTCGTCGTCACGTCATCGAGACCGACATGTTCACGCCGCTGACGGTTCGGCGTTTTACGGGGAAACAGCGCGGCGCGATTTACGGTGCCCCCGACAAAAAGTACGACGGTCGCACGCCACTTGAAAACCTTTACCTATGCGGCACCGATCAAGGAATGGTCGGTATCATCGGCGCAATCGTCAGCGGAATCACGATTGCGAATCAGTATCTTCTCAAGTAGTTCTGGTTCGGCATAGCCGAAGCCTCCAGTTATCAACGCCGCAGGCGTTTGGAGGGTTCGGCTATGCCGAACCACAGTGAGAGTGCAAGTTTCCGAACAAGTCTATTCCCGCGTAGGCGGGAATCCATCCCAACAACAAGGAGATTTTCCCAATGAGTATTGTCACGATTTTGGCGCATCCGTCGCCGACGAGTTTTAATCACGCGATTGCGGAGCGTGTACGCGATACGCTAGAGTTGCGCCATGAGCGGTGCGTGTTTCACTCGCTCTATGCGGAGTCGTTTGATCCGGTGTTACCGGTTGGCGAAGAGACGCTCGACGAAGCTGCGTTGCCGTCGAACGTTCGGCAATTTGTAGCAGAAGTCCGCGAGGCGAGCGGCATTGTGATCGTTCACCCGAACTGGTGGGGTTCGCCGCCCGCGATTTTGCGGGGCTGGGTAGATCGCGTCTTCCGTCACGGTTTCGCGTACAACTTCACCGCGACCGGTCCGGTGCCGCACTTCACCAACAAAACTGTGCAAGTTTTCACGACCTCAAATACGCCGCGCGACATCGAGATGAACCTTCACGGCGACCCACTCGAAACGCACTGGCGCAAAATCGTTTTCGGTCTGTGTGGCTGCAAGTCGTTTGAACGCCGAAACTTCGAACCGGTAATAATGAGCACGCCCGAAGAGCGAAAGACGTGGCTCGAAGAAGTCGCCGCAACAATCGAACGGCGATTTTAGACCCGACATTAGAATAATTCCGGTTCGGCATAGCCGAACCCTCCAGTTGTCAACGCCGCAGGCGTTTGGAGGGTTCGGCTATGCCGAACCGATGTGCGAGTGCAAGTTCCGAACAAGTCTACTGAACATTGCGTCCGTTATTGTCGCTGCACTGCATTTCGAGTTGTTCGGGCCAGAACGATTCGTCGCCGTAGATGATGACTTCCATTTGCCCTTCGTCTTCGAGACGCAGGATTTCGTCGCGTTTGCGGTTATTGATCCACTCGGCGACTTCGTTTGTCACCGTCACGCGAACCTTCGCAACTCGCGTGTCTTGCGCGACGATTGTAAGCACACGCATAATCTCAATCGACATACTCTCAACCGACTTCACAACTCCGCCACCGCGACAACACGGACACTCCTGATAGACACTCCGCTTGAGCGACGGACGAATCCGCTGCCGCGTCATTTCGATAAGACCAAATGGACTCGTTCGCAAAATCTTCGTCCGTGCGCGGTCGCGGCGAACGGCGTCACGCAACGTGCGTTCGACGGTACGGCGATGCGCTTCTTTGCGCATGTCGATGAAGTCGTTGACGATCACACCACCCAAATCTCGCAAACGAATTTGTCGCGCGATTTCTTTCGCCGCGTTGAGATTCATCTGATACGCCGTCTCTTCGGCGTCGCCGTCGGCACGAAAGTTTCCGCTGTTAACGTCTATCGCAACGAGTGCTTCGGTCTGATCAATCACGATTGAGCCGCCCTGTTTGAGCGGAACGACTCGCTGATTGATGCGGGCAATTTCGTCGTCGAGATGGAACTTGTGGAAGAGCGGCTCCTTGCCGTCGTAGAGTTTGAGACGGTTGTCGTAGTTTGGCATGACGACTTCGAGAAAGTCGCGTGCCCGCTGGTACGCCTGCGGATCGTCAACGACGATGGTGTCGATTTCGGGCGTGAACACGTCGCGGATGGTGCGGATGAGCATGTCGCTCTCTTCGTAGATACCGACCGGCGACGGCAACTTTGCGATCCGGCGAGCGATGACTGTCCAGAGTCGCACCAAGTATTCGAGGTCGCCAGCGAGTTCTTCTTGCGTTCGGTCGGCACCGGCAGTGCGGACGATGAAGCCGAGTCCGTCGGGCGGTGCGATCTCGTCCATCATTCGGCGAAGGTCGCGGCGGACGTTTTCGTCCTCAATTTTCCGCGACACCCCAACGCGACCAAGCGACGGCATCAAGACGAGATAACGTCCGGGGATGCTGATGTACGTCGAGAGCGTTGGCCCTTTGTTTCCGATCCCTTCCTTAATTACTTGTACGAGAACTTCGTCGCCGCGCTGAAAAATGTCTTGCATCGGCGGTTTGATGCGTGGGCGGTCGGAGTAGAAGTCGTCGCCGCCGCGTGAACGGGCCGCAGCCGCCGCGCGACTCTGCTGCTCCTTGTATCGCCGGTCGCGTACAACTTCGGGATCGTTCCAGTGCGCGACTTGATCGAAGTAACTCGGTTCAACGTCGCTGACGTGGAGAAAACCGTTGCGACCAACTCCAAAGTCTATGAACGCCGCCTGAATCGACGCCTCAACGTTGACGATGACACCTTTGTAGATGTTGCCGACAAGATTTTCTGCACCGGCGCGTTCGACATAGAGTTCTTCGAGGATGTTGTCTTCGGTGATGGCGATGCGGCACTCCTCGGCCTGCCGTGCATTGACTAACATAACTTGCTTCACAATACTTTACCTTTCAAAAAAATGTTTGCTTTTCCGACTGCACTCGTGCTGCACTCGCTTACGCTTCGTGCTCTGATTTTCGCTCCAACCTTACTCGCGTTCTCACCGGGAAGATGGAACGGAAGAGGAACGGTTCGAGCTGTAGTGGTACGAGGCAGTCACGGAGGTTGACTTCGGGGCCGCTGCGGGCCTCTTTGTTTGCACGGATCGTTATTCTCATTTGTCCCGTTTCAGCACTGAACTCTAGCGATTCGACTGCGGGACGCACGTCGATTTCTTTACCATTTGTTTTTGTGACGATGCTGCTGGTCGTTTCCAAAAACGTTGCCACTTTCGCTGCCGTGTCACTTTGGTGCGATTCGGGAACGACCATTTCGTAGACCGAGGCGTCGAGCCGCGCCTTGGTTTCTGCTGGTGCCATTGTACGCGCCGACACGAACGTCAATCCGTCGAGCGAACACGCACCGAGTTTGGCCAGCAGTTCGGGGATCGTACTCGAAAACGATTCTAGTTCCATTTCGAGGACTTCGTCGGTACCGCCGTAACCGAGTCCGAGTGCCGACGGAAAACTGACGCGCGGCTTGGGGTGAAACCCCTGACTCATCGCCAGCGGCAGACGCGCCCGACGAAAGAGACGCTCTAAAATCCGCATCAGATCGATGTGGCCGACGTAACGCAACGCCCCCAACTTACTGAAACGAATCTGTATCCGCTCGCGCACTGCTGCTTCACCCATCTCCGGCACCTCCCCACAAAGGCAGGCATTATACCCGACAAGCGGCAAGACAAAAGGCTCTCCGCCGCTATAAAAACGGGCGGGGTGTAGTAAAATTTAGTTGCGGGCGTGAATGGCGTATCGTGAATGGGGTATTTTGCCCCAACGGGGCAGCAAGAGCTTAGCCGTGGGTGAGCGGAGCGAACCCACGGTACGGAAGCCCCAAAATTCAGCAAGCCCCAACGGGGCGCAAGAATCGGAGCAACACCGTCTCTTTCGCCCCGTTGGGGCTACGGATTTTGTCGTGGCCGCGTACCGTGGGTTCGCGGAATACCGCTCACCCACGGCTAAGTTCTATCGCCCCGTTGGGGCGAAAATACCAGACAACCAATGTTCTCGTGCAAGCAGATTTTACTACACCCAAAACCGCTACGGGTGGCGATTTGTTCCCGTCACACTTCGCCATTCACGACTTGCGTCAGGATTTCGGCGTGTGCGGCGGTGAGGCGTTCGCGCTTTGGTGGTTCGATTTTGGCCGCGTCGAGACGCCGCGCGAACATCGCCGCCGGATCAATGTGGTCGAGAGTTTCGCTGGAAACTTGTTGCGAGAGAACCGCGTCAAACGGACGACGGTTCCGAACGCGAATAATCGAGATTCCGCGACCAGCATCGTTCATCGCCGCTACGATGTCGTCCAGTTTTTTCGGGAGGTCGATGATCGCTTCGTCGCCGGTGTACTCGGCTTCAACGAGTACATTCATACCGCTACACGCGACAAGATTTTCGGTGAGCGATTTCAAGTCGCCACTGATTGAGACGAGTCGTCGCCACGTCGGCACCGCGACTTCCCGCACCTTCGCGCGGCGTCCGTCAAACGTGACTTCGACCACAAACTTCTGCTGCATCCCTTCGTCAAAACTCATCGCCAGCGGGCTGCCGCTGTAACGTCGCGTCTCGTCACTGCCGACTCGCTGCGGACGGTGAAGATGACCGAGTGCGAGGTAGTCGATTGCGGCGGGGAAAATGTCGCTGCGAAGTTGTCCTTGGTTGCCGACGTAGAGTTCGCGTACACCGTCCGAAGTCTGTCCGCCCGAAACGAACAGGTGCCCCGTAACGATGATCGGTACATCGCGGTCGCCGCGAACCGCCTCACACCGCGCGACGACTTCGGAGTAGTGATCGCGCGTACCTTCGACGATTTTTTGCGATGTCTCTTCGAGCGTCTCGCCAACTTTGCTGCGGCGCAAATCGCGTTCACGCAAGAACGGCACCGCACCGACAATCGCGTCTCCGAAGTCGATTACTTCCGTCTCCACCGACGCATTTCCGACGACCGAGATTTTCATCGCTTGAAGCAACTGCGCGGGGGCGTCGAGAAAGTGTGGCGAGTCGTGATTCCCCGCAGTCACGACGACGCCGCGAATGTTCGTCGCGCACGCTCGTCTCAGAAAATCGTAGTAGAGACGCTGCGCACTCGCCGGCGGCGTAGACGTGTCGAAAACGTCGCCCGCGATCACGAGCAGTTCGATCTGTTCGCGTTCGATGACCTGCAAAAGCCAGTCCAGAAACGGGACAAACTCATCGTCGTCGCGCCGGTGTTCGTAGAGCGTGTGGCCCAAATGCCAGTCGGATGTGTGGAGAGTTTTCATTGCCCCCGTCTCCTTGTTGATTAAGTCGCGCCGTGTAAAATACGGCGGTGATTGTAGTGTCTCGCTTGAATGTGTCAACGTGTGTAATCGGGTGTAGTAAAGTTTGCTTTGCAAGCGGAGGATTGGTGGCGGTTTGCGATGGTGTATCCTATGGCCCCAACGGGGCGATAAGAACTTAGCCGTGGGTGAGCGGTATTCCGCGAACCCACGGTAGGCGACACCAACGGAATCCGTAGCCCCAACGGGGCGAAAGAATTGATGCGGCCAGATTCTTACGCCCCGTTGGGGCTATCTGAATTTTGGGGCTTCGTACCGTGGGTTCGCTTCGCTCACCCACGGCTAAGTTCTTGCTGCCCCGTTGGGGCAAACACACCATTCACGCCTGCAACTAAACCTTGCTCCCCCCACAATTTACTTGAGGTCTCTGAATGGTTTTGGATACTGATTCGCTGTGTGGTCTTCGTTGGGAAAAACTTTCCGTGCTCGATGATGGTTTCGTTTGCCTCGTCGATATGATGGGCGACGATGCTGCGATAGCGCAGGCGGCGCGAGTCAGTTACGGTGCGGGGACGCGGGCCGTTTCCGACGACCGTGCGCTCATACGTTACCTGATGCGGCACCGTCATACCACGCCGTTTGAGATGGTGGAGCTGAAGTTTCTCGTCCGCGTACCGATGGACTGCTGGCGGCAGTGGATTCGACACCGAACGGCGTCGGTCAACGAGTACAGTACACGTTATAGCGTTGCGGTCGATTCGGCGTACACGACCGCGCCAGATGCGTGGCGGCTGCAAGCGACTTCAAATCGTCAGGGGAGCGACGGAACGCTTTCTCTCGAACTTGGCGAGCACTTCACGCGAGACGAACGCGATTTTCACAACATCGCCAGCAAACTCTACAAGACGCGGCTCGATGCTGGAATCGCCCGCGAACAGGCCCGCAAAGATTTACCGCTTTCAACGTATACCGAAGCATACTGGAAGATCGACCTCCACAACTTGCTCCACTTTTTGGAGCTGCGAATGGACGTTCACGCCCAGCACGAAATCCGTTCTTATGCTGCGACCATCGGTGAACGGATCGTTCGCGCAGTGCTACCGCTGACGTGGGAGGCGTTTCTCGACTACCGCGCGGGTGGGATTCACCTCACGCGGCTCGACCAAGGCGTCATCGCGCGACTCGCGGCGAGCGGACACGTTCCCGCAACCGAAGAGCAATTTCTCGCCTGCCAAGATGTCGCGTGGCGTGACCAAGACCGTTCACGCGAACGCGACGAGTGCCGCGAAAAACTTACGCTACTCGGAATCGTTAGGTCGTGACTCCGGCACACCTTCTTCACCCGTGATTGCTTCGGTGAGTGTTTCTTTTGGCATCGTTTGCGAGAAGAACCTCACTCCGCCACCGCGCAATGATGTGTTGTAACCGCCCGCGTGATAACTGCCGAGTCCGTCGGTGGCGTCTGGTTTGAGACGCGGATTCGTCGCTCGCGCGGTCGCTTCTGTGATTGTGCCATCGTTGCCAGAAAACGTCATCGGCGAACCAACTTCCACCAGCAACAGCGAGTTTGGTGTGGCGAGTGATGTCGCGCCGTCTTCGCGCCGGATCATTGCGTATGTCGTCTCGTCGGCAGCGAGATTGGGATGCGACGGGCAACGAAAATACTTTTCAGAATTCTCACCCAAGTATGGACGAATCGCCTCACGCCAATCGCCGTCTGGCATTGTACCGTGATCTTTTTCGTAGAGCATGAGAGCAATCGTGAGTTGCTTCAAGTTCATCACGCAAGTGGCGCGGCGTTCTGCTTCGTGGGCTGCGTTCACGGCGGGGAGAAGAAGTGACTGCAACACCGAACCGACCTGCTCCGAACGCCCGCTGGGCGTGAGCCACTGAAGCGGATTGAAGCTCGGACGCAGCGACGATGCCCACGTCTCGAACGCCGCGTTGTCACTCGTCCCTTGAGCTACGCCAATCATCTTGTCGTAGCCTTTGTTGAGAGTTTGGCACAACACGTTTTGGTCGATTGCCATACGCACGAGAGGAGAACTCATCCACGATGGAAAAGAGTCGTGAATCGGTTGCCCACTCATTTGGAATTGGAGACAGGCAAGCCCGAAGAGTCGCTCTGTTGCGAATGCTTCGGCGCAGGTTTGGAGCGGCGGGAGTGCGGCGAGTTCGCTGCGGAGTCGTTCCAACTGTTCGCGGCTCGGCGGGGACGCAGGATTTCCAGCGATGTCGATGGAAGCTCCCACACCTTCGATGGCAAGACCTACGAGCCACGAGACGAGCGTAGAGTGTCTTCCCGTATACCGCCCAAGACGATAGATGGTGATGATGTCGTCGATGGCACCGTCGATGTCACCAGTTCCGATGCGATAGGTCGCTCGCCCTTGACCAGCTCTCGCAAAGTCGCGGAGGCGTTGGATGTCTGGCAAAATTGACAACACCATCGGATTCCACGGTTCGTTCTTGTTTTCGCGTAGATACGGCACACAAAAATACGGCTTGCGTACCGCTTCGGCGAGCAGGTCAAGCCCCGCCGTGTTCTGCTCCAGCCACTCCGGCGGAATAGGAAAGTCTTCGCGGCTCCAGTACGTTATCCACGGTTTGTCGCGTTGCCAGTAGGCATCGCGGCGCGCGGCGAGTTCTTTGTGGGCATCGGACGATTCGTCGAGTTCTTTGAGTTGTCGCGTGAAAAAAGTATCAGGCGAGATGAGCGAGAGCGTTGGCGCGACGTTTGGATCGAGTCCAAGTTTTGCGTAGATTTGCGGACGCCGCCACGCGAGTTCTTTTTCGTTGTCCTCATTGTAAGCGTCGCCAGCACCGATGCTGCGAACGATTACGCGATAACCGTTGTCATCGGTTTTCATTTCGGCGGGATAGCTCATCTCTTCAAACGCGCGGAAGTAGTCGATTTGTTTTCCGTCGGCGGTGAGCGGACCGAGAACATAAGTCGTCTCTTTCGAGATACGCAGCGGCGGCGCGTAGAGGCAGAAGTACCAAACCGGCACGGCGAGAATGAGCAGTCCAATCGCACCGCGCGTGAGACAACAATACAGACAGCCGAAACAACCGCGTCGCGGTTTCTGTTCGGCTACTGCGGACTCGATGATTTCTTGCGCATTGTTTACGTTTGATGGCTGTGTCATTGCGGAATCTCCTTTGTAGTTGTTTGTTTATGGCCACTTGCAGTTTCTTCTCGCATAACAGCCCGAAACGTAGCGTAGCGATAGCGGAGCGTAGTGAGGGAAGCGAAGACTTTGCGTCTACAACACTGACGTTATCGCTGTCACTTCCCTCACTTCGCTCCGCTACGTTTCGGGCTGTTGTTGTTGAACAAACCGCGAACCGTTTACGGAATTTGCAATTCGCGGTCAAGACCGATGCGGTAGGCGGGCGGTGTAAATGGCGTTGTGAAAGGAGCCGCTGGGCGCATCGCCAGCAAGAATCCACTCCCAACGCCGATGACCAGTCCGAGGAGCAGTCCCACGATAATTCCGAACAGCGATGCGATGCGTCGCTCGGATTGGACGTACTCGCGGAGCGATAACGTGATTTGTTGCCGGTCGGTGGTGACGATTGTTTCGATGAGTTTTTCGCCCGACAACGGCGGCACCAAATCTTCGGCTTTTTGACAGGCGTGCAAAATGATAGCGGTCTTCGCGGCGTACAACCGCTCCGGCGCGACGTGCGGCGCGAACGACGCCAGCGACGCTTCCCAAGCCGCAAGTTCCGGCGAAAGGTCACAACGCGATGTTTCGGTGATGGAGGTGTTCATGATGGTTGCGATGGTTCACGCGAGTTTGCGTTTTAGCAGAGCGAGTGCGTCGGTGTACCGACGAAAGATGGTTGTTTTCGGCGTTTCGGTTAGCATGGCGATTTCGTCGAACGAAAGTCCGCCCCAAATTCGTAGCACAACGATTTCGCTTTGTTCTTTCGGGAGCTGTTCTAGTGCGAGCTGCATTTCTTGCGGGTCTTGTGTGGAGTCGTTTGCGGGGAGCCACCAAGTCGCGGACTGTTCGCTGCGGGCGGTTTCGTGTCTTTGGCGACGTTCTTTCCGTCGCCACTGCGACACCGCTTCGTTGCGGACGGTGCGATAGAGCCACGCCACCGGATACTCTGGCACGCCACGTTTTGAGGCGTGATCGACCAGTTTGAGAAACGCATTTTGCACGACGTCTTCAGCACCATCGAGTCCCCACGTTCGCGCGAAGAGAACGAGAGGACTGAACCGCGTGTCCACGAGTCGAGCGATTTCGTCGGCAGGAATAAAGCGTTTCGTCATGCGTGGTCACCCCATACCAACTAGACGCTGCCCACCGCGAGAGATTCCAAGTTTTTTGGAATTTTTAGAAAGTTTAGAAGGTATGGCAGACGCGATTGGAAAAACGCCCAGCGTTCCCCAATCGCCCCACTACGCCCGGAGGGATTCGACGCACCATTCGAAATCGCCAGAAAATACCGTGTTTTGTGACATTGACGAAAAGCCTTACGCAAAACCCTACCCAAATTTCGCCAGCGATGGTGATCCATCCGATTCGCAATCGTCGCCAAAGGAACTACCCGCTTGGCGGAATGATACCATACCCGCCCACAATGCACAGGCCCCGCCCCACAGTTGCAAACAGTGACAGACGAAAAAGACACCTGCTATGAATGAACCTCGTCTGCACCACAATAGGTCGTGAACTCCGCTTGTCAAAACAGTTTCATGCACTCATACAAAAAAGGTCATGTTCGTAACTTGATGCGTTAGCCATGGGGGGGGGTGACAAGTCGTTTTATTCAAGGAAAATGGTCATGTCTAGCCTCTAACCTCTATCCTCACATATACCATGCCTCCCACGCCGAAACCAGCCAACAAAAAAGGACTCAACGTCCCGATTCACGTTCAGCGTTTTCGTGCGCTCAAAGAGCTTACGGAGGCGTCGGGGAACGGCCATCTTCTCGCATTCTGGGATCAGATCACGCTCGAAGGACAGCGGCGTTTGGAGTCGCAAATTCGTGAACTCGACTTTGCGCAACTTCGTCATCTGTTTGAACGTCGCAACGATCCGATCCCGATTTTGTCGCAGGCTTCGCGTGCGCAAGACCCGCCAGCGTATCGGTTTTCGACGGTAGACCACAACACATGTCCGCCGCCGACCGCACCGCGTCCGATCTCTCCGCGCGATGCTAAAGCTCTCGGTGAAGACGCGCTTCGCAAAGGAAAACTCGGCGTCATTCTCGTTGCGGGCGGACAAGGGACGCGGCTCGGTTTCGACCACCCCAAAGGGATGTTTCCGATAGGGCCGGTCTCGCAGCACACGCTCTTTCAGATACACTTTGAAAAGGTGCTGGCTATGTCGCAGCTCTACGGAGTGTCGATCCCGCTCTGTTTGATGACGAGCGTCGCTACGCACGAAGAGACGATTGCGTTTCTGAAACAGAATCGGTTTTTTGGGCTAGACGAGCAAAACGTCTTCATCTTTCGTCAAGGAACGATGCCCGCACTCGATATGGAGACTGGCCGCGTTTACCTTGAGAGCAAAGACTCGATTGCGCTCAGCCCCGACGGTCACGGCGGGATGCTCAAAGCGATTGCCACTCGCCCGCACGAGAAGATAATGTCGGTGCTTGAGGCGGTGATGGGACGCGGCGTCGAACACCTCTTTTACTTTCAAGTCGATAATCCGCTTGTGCAGATTGGGTCGCCGGAGTTTTTCGGTTATCACCTCCACGCGGAGTCGGAGTTAACTTCGCAAGTTATCAGAAAACGTTTTCCGACCGACCGCGTTGGGAACGTCGTCAGCATTGACGGTCGTCTTCACGTCCTTGAGTACAGCGACATCCCCGACGAAGTTGCGCACCGAACGAAGCCCGATGGTTCGCTCAATATCTGGGCTGGGAGCATTGCTGTTCACATTTTTTCTACCGCGTTTTTGAATCGAATGGCGGCTAAAGTCTTGGCGTCGCCGTCGAGTTCGGTGTTACCGTTTCATACCGCGCGAAAGAAGGTTGCATACATCAATCCCGAACGTGGAACGTTAGTCAGACCGATTGAACCGAACGCTGTGAAGTTTGAGAGGTTCATCTTCGACTTGCTTCCTGAAGCGGCAAACGCTGTTGTCGTCGAGGTCGATACGGCGAATCACTACGCACCGCTCAAGAATCCGAGCGGTTCGCTCGCCGACTCACCGGAACTCGTGCAGATGCGGCTCTCGGATATGTACACGTCTTGGCTCCGCGCGGCGAGCGTCGTTGTCGATAGCGACTCGCTTTACGAAATCTCGCCGCTCTACGCTCTCACACCAGAACTACTCGCCAGCAAAATCGCAGCAAGAACTGTGCTCGATAGGAGCACGTTCTTGCAATAACCAACAATCAGAACGCGAAGCGTAAGCGAGTGCCGAATCGCGTCCATACAGTTCATTGGAGCACTTTCATGAAAACTATCACCATTTTGCTAACGTCGTTTGTGTGCGCTATCGCGTTTGCAGCCGACACGCCGAAGTCGCGGCCCGACGCCGACATTCTCGTCACCGGTTCGGGGCGTGTCATGATTATGGACCGCGATTTTAATGTCGTTTGGGAGTATCCCGCAGGGAACATCAGCGAAGCGCACCGCCTCCCGAACGGCAACATTCTGTTCGCCGACGGTACTGCTACGGAAGTGACGCCCGACAAACGTGTCGTCTTTCGTTACGAGTTTCCGAAGGGAACCGAAGGCACGTTCACCGCGACGCGGCTGCCAAACGGGAACACGCTCGTCGGCGAAAATCAAAATGGTCGCGTGATGGAAATCGCCCCCGATGGGAGCGTCGCCTTCACGCTGCAAACCGAGTTCAAGACGCAAGATGCACACCACCGAATGCGTTACGTTCGCAAACTTGAAAACGGGAACTATCTCGTCTGCCACTCCGGCGATCACCTTGTACGCGAGTACACGCCCGAAGGAAAAACTGTTTGGGAGCAGGCCGTCCCGAACATCGCCTTCGCCGCCGAACGACTTCCGAACGGCAACACAGTTATCTCGTCGCTCTACCAAGTGACCGAGTTCGATCCCAAGGGGAAAATCGTTTGGGAGTTTAATAAGTCCGACTTGCCGGAGCTTGCGATCACGATGATGACCGGATTTCACCGTCGCGGTGATGGCCAGTTGGCGATTGGTTGTTACGCGGCGTACCGCGAAGACGGCACCGGTGTCGGGATGTTTGAGATCACGCGCGACAAGAAACTGCTCTGGCACTACGCCCGCCCAACCGATGGCCGCAAAATCGACCGCAGCATGATGGGGATTGAAATCCTCGATCAGTAGAGAACTGGTAATCGTTCACGAACGATCCCACGTTCGTCATTCCCGCGTACTCGGCGGGAATCCAGAGAACACGGCACAAACAGACGCGACAGCGTTGCCCCAACGGGGCTGCAAGAACTTAGCCGTGGGTGAGCGAAGCGAACCCACGGTACGGAGACACAACAATCCAGCAAGCCCCAACGGGGCGAAAGAATTGATGCGGCGAGATTCTTGCGCCCCGTTGGGGCTTGCGGATTCTATTGGCATCGCGTACCGTGGGTTTGCGGAATACCGCTCACCCACGGCTAAGCTCTTTCGCCCCGATGGGGCCACGGATTCGACTTCACGCCTTCACTTTAGATTCCCGCCTACGCGGGAATGACTAACTCCACCTGCAAGAAAAGGAAACCAGTCTCGATGAAACGTATTTTGTTCAGCTCTGTGATGTGTTTGAGTTTGCTATCGTCAACAATTTTTGCGGCGGAGCCGTGGAATCAGTGGCGCGGTGCCGACCACAACGGTCACTCGCCCGACAAGTCGATTGCAACGTCGTGGCCCGAAGGCGGCCCGAAACTTCTCTGGCAAATCGACACGCTCGGTGCCGGTTACTCGAACGTCTCGTTCTGGGGCGACCAGATTTTCACGATGGGCGACATCGACGGCAAGAGCCAAGTCGTCGCACTTTCTCGTAAAGATGGCAAGATGCTTTGGAAAACGGTCGTCGGCGGAGCGGGCGGCGGCAACGGTTTTGCCGGTCCGCGGTGTACACCAGCGACGAACGGAAAACTCGTCTTCGCACTCAACCAATTCGGCGACTTCATCGCCGTTGAAGCCGCGAACGGAAAAGAAGTGTGGCGTAAAAACATGGAACGCGACTTCGGCGGAAAGATGATGAGTGGCTGGGGTTACTCCGAGTCGCCGATTTTCATCAGCGACACCGAACTCGTCTGCATCCCCGGCGGCCAAAACGGGAGCGTGATGTGTCTCGACGCCGCAACCGGAAACGTGAAGTGGCGTTGTACCGAACTCAAAGACGACGCTGCATACACGTCGGTCGTCCCGATGACTTTCGGCGGTGAACTACAGCTCGTAGTCCTAACGGGGCGTTCGATTGCGGCGGTGTCGCCGGTTGACGGCAAGCTACTTTGGGCGACCGACTTTCCGGGAAAAGTTGCGGTTTGCAGCGACCCAGTTGCGGTCGGAAACGACATCTTCGCTTCGTGTGCTTACGGTGTTGGCGCGGTCGGTTATCGTCTCAACGCGAACGACAATGCGATTAACCGAGTCTACGCAAACGCACAGTTTGAAAACCACCACGGCGGGATTGTCGCGGTTGGCGACTGTTTTTACTTCACGACAAATCGCAATCTCGTCTGTGTTCGCGCAGCGACGGGCGAAGTTGTTTGGCAAGATCGGTGCGTTGGCAAAGGCTCGGTCACTTACGTCGCCGGACATCTCGTCGTGCGTGCGGAAGGTGGCGACGGAGCAGTCGCGCTCGTCGTTGCCACTCCCGACGGCTATCAGGAGAAAGCACGTTTCAACCAACCCGACCGCAGCGACAAAAACAGTTGGACACACCCGACCGTTCTCGATGGCAAACTGTATCTCCGCGATCAGAATCGGTTGTTTGTTTATGACGTGAAGTAGTTCTGGTTCGGCATAGCCGAACCCTCCAGTTATCAACGCCGTGGGCGTTTGGAGGGTTCGGCTATGCCGAACCGCTGTGCGGGTGCAAGTTTACGAACAGGTCTAATCTTCTGAAGGCTCGAACACATAAACACGAAACAATCCTTGAACAGCTACGAGTCCAAATATGACACACACACATTTTCTCCGGTCTGGTTTGCGATTGTTGTGCGTAGTTGTTGTGGCGGTTGCAGTCGGTTTTGTCGCGGCTGCCGAGCGCGACGCCGAGACCAACGCCGCCCTTCGGATAACTTGCCGCGAAGGGAAGAAGACACCACAGACGCTAGAGACGGCGATTATTTCGTTCACGTCGCCCGACAAGACGCAGCGTGTTGACTTCATCGCCGCCGTCCATATCGGCGACAAACGGTACTACGAGGAACTCAACCGCCGGTTCAAAGAGTACGATGCCGTCCTCTATGAGCTTGTCGCGGAGGAGGGGACTGTTCTCGATCAAGAGTCGCTCCGCGAGCGAAAGGGGAGTTCGCTTCTCGGCTCGTTCCAAGGTACGCTAAGTTCGTCGCTCGGCCTCGAAGGTCAGCTTGAACACATTGATTACACTGCGAAAAACTTTGTCCACGCCGACTTGCCGCCCGACGAGTTTTTCCGCCTCTTTCAGCAGCGCGGCGACATGACGAAGATGCTGATGCGGGCGTTTGTTTCTGGGATGAGTGATGAATCGCAGCAAAACGAACTGGCGATGCAAGGGCGTCTCATCGGAGCGTTACTGCTCCGCGACAAGACACTCGCTCTCAAACGAACATTCTCCAGCATCCTTGTTCAGCAGCTTACAACAGGAATGTGGATACTGGATGGCGGCGGTTCGGCGATCATAACTGACCGGAACGAGGCGTGCCTCAAGGTGTTGCGACGTGAACTCGACGCTGGAAAACGCCACATCGCCATCTTCTACGGCGGCGGACACTTCGCCGCGATGGCTGATGTACTGTCCAAAGACTTCGGACTCGTTTACAGCGGGTGCGAGTGGGTAGTTGCGTGGGATATGCGCACCGCGCCAAAACCCGTACCGAAAGACAATCCGTGAACGGTTACGTTTTGCGTACTATTCTCGCAGTTGCGTTTGGCGCGGCGATTGTGTGGGTTCTCTTGCCACCGCTTGGGCACACCACTCACGATGCCACGTTCACTGGCGAGACGATGGGGACGACGTACAGCATCAAAGTTGTTGGTGTCGCAAGTGCGGCGATGCTTGACGAGTGCCGCAGCGAAGTCGCCGCGACGCTCGCACGAATCGACGAGTTAATGTCAACGTATCGCAGCGACTCCGACGTGAGTCGCTTCAGTGACAGCGACTCGCTCGACTGGTTCCCCGTTGCACCGGAAACCGCCGAAGTTGTCGCACTGGCGCAGAGCATCTCCAAAAAAACGGACGGTGCGCTGGACGTAACTTGCGGGCCGCTTCTCGCACTTTGGGGGTTCGGTGCGAAAGCGCAAAGACGAAAGTCGATTCCGTCTGACGAAGAAATCGCGGCGACAAAAAAGTTCGTCGGTTACGAAAAACTTGCGGTGCGTCTCGACCCGCCCGCGATCAAAAAGTCGATCCCCGAACTCACGCTCGATCTCTCTGCGATAGCGAAAGGTTACGCCGTCGATGCGGTTGCGCGAACGCTTTCGCAGCGCGGTGTTAGTGGTGCGATGGTTGAAGTTGGCGGCGAAGTTGTTGCGTGTGGTTGTCGCCGCGATGGTGGACTTTGGCGAATCGGGATCGAAGAGCCGCGAACGTTTGACGAACAACAAGCGATTCACCGCGTCTGCGAACTCACTTCGGGCGAAGCGATGGCGACGAGCGGAAACTACCGCAACTACCGCGAACTTGGTGGCGTTTTCTACTCGCACATCATCGACCCGCGCACGGGGAGGCCGACCGAAGTTCACGCCAGCGACACGGCACCGAACGAACGTCTCGGTAGCGTCACAGTTTTCTCGCGTGAATCGTGCGCCGTCGCCGACGCCTTCGCTACCGCACTGTTCGTACTCGGCGAAGAAGCCGGTATTGTCGTGGCCGAACGCGAAACTCTTCGCGTGTTTTTCATTGTCCGCAAGACCGCTCCGAACGGTGCGATTGTACGCACGCTGGAGGTTGAGTGACACCCTTGCAAGACCGCGATGGCAAAGTACAATGACGCGGAAGTTTGGTTGGGTGTGGTCAAGTTTTTTGCGTGCGGTTGGCAGCAAGCAACGTCTGACACGATTGCAGATGTTGCATCGAATCCGTAGCACCAAAGGTGCGTTCTATCCCAGCCTATGGCGATAGCCCTAGGAAAACTTTAGAGCGGGCCTTTGGCCCTTGAATTTGTGGGGGCACGTTACCTAGGCCGATGGCCTAGCTGGGATAGAACGGGCCGGTGGCCCTACGGATTCGGTGCGACACACGCAAAAAACTTTACCACGCCAGTTTGTTCACGTTCTCAATTCTCCTCCATCCCACACAAATACTATGCGACGACTCAGTGAATGGTTTAGCGGACGGGTATTTCGTTTCGTCCACGGCAACAATCTCGTTTACAATACCTGCTGGGAAGACCCGCGACTCGATAAGGTCGCGCTCGAACTCACGCCCGACGATTCGCTGCTGGTGATTACGTCGGCGGGTTGTAACGCACTTTCATACGCGCTGACGGGTCTCAAGTCGGTCTACGCGGTCGATATGAACTACCGTCAAAACGCACTCCTTGAACTCAAAATGTCGGGGATTCGTCACCTCGATTACGAGACGTTTTTCCAGATGTTCGGTCTGGGACGGCTCCACAACGTAAAAGAAATCTACCGCGACGCACTTCGTAGCGACCTGTCGCCGCAGTCACAAAAATACTGGGATGGCCGCATCAAAAAGTATTTCGACTCGCGTCGCAAGAGCTTTTATTTTTGCGGGACGAGCGGGGCATTCGCGCGGTTCATCAGTTTCTACACCGACCGAATCGGGAAGTGTCGCAGCGAAGTCAACGCACTCCTCGCCGCAAAGTCGGTCGATGAACAGCGGGCGATTTGGTTTGACCGTCTCAAGCCGCGACTCTGGTCGAAGCTCGTTCGGTTCGTCGTCAACCGCGACGCATCGCTCTCGATGCTCGGCGTCCCGCGTGCGCAGCGGATGCAGATCGACAAACAATATGAGGGCGGGATCGTCAAGTTCGTCGAAGATTGTCTCGACACCGTTCTCGGAACACTCCCACTCGCCGACAACTATTTCTGGCGCGTCTATGCGACGGGTCACTATACCGAAACGTGTTGTCCAGAATACCTCGAACGTGCAAACTTCGACGCACTCAAAGGCGGACTCGTTGATCGAATCACGGTGTACACCAACACGGTCGAAGGATTTCTCCGCGAAAATGACGTGAAGATTTCACGTTTCGTTTTGCTCGACCACATGGACTGGCTCTCGCATCATCTCTACGACGCCCTCGTCTCCGAGTGGGACGCGATCCTCACGCGGGCGACGCCGCACGCACGCATCCTTTGGCGTAGCGGCGGTCTGCGAACGGAATACATTGAGTCGGTGCCCGTCAAACGCAACGGACGCGAAGAACGCCTCGGCGACATCCTCTCAATGAACACCGCCCTCGCCGCCGAACTCCACACCAAAGACCGCGTTCACACCTACGGCAGTTTTTATATCGCGGACTTGAAGTGAGGGGGATGAAGCGTGGCATCCGTGCAAACCGAACCGAATCAGCTCGACGTGACGTGGAAGGACGCGATTACCGAGTTTATCGTGCCGCTTGTGGAGTCGGTCTTGCCTGAAGTCGCGGGTTTGCTCGACACGGATCGAGAAATCCGTTTCCTCGACAAAGAACTCCACGAAGTCGCGCTCACGTTGAAACACGGTAAGCGCAAGCGATCACAACACTTGGAGGTTGACCTCTTGGTTGAGTTGCCGATGCGTGGTGTGAAGCAAGATGTTTGGATGTTGCTTCACATCGAAGTCCAAGGTGGTGGTGGCAAGAAGGAAATCAACCGGCGGATGTACGAATATCACCAGTTGATCGAGACGAAGTATCACAAACACGTCGTTGGTCTTCTCATCGCTACCGAGCCATTGAAGACCGAAGGTGTTCTGGGACACTACGAGTGGCGATTTGGTGGTACGGTTGTCATTTATCAGTACACGGTAGTTGAGACATACAAACGCAACGAGGCCGAACTTTTGGAGAGCAGCAACCCGTTTGACCTCATGCAACTTGCGGCGTTGCGAGCGTGGAAAGCGCGCAAGAACGACCACGAAAAGTTGGAATACGCCAAGGCGTTTGTGGGGCTGCTGCGCGGCAGAGGTTACACCGAAGAGCAGATCGTGCGGTTGATAATCTTCATGGAGTGCATCACACGGATACGCGAATACGCGATTGTGAATGAGTACATCACCTACGTTAATGAATTCGATGAGAAAGGAGAACCACCAATGCAAATGTTAATTATCGAGGAGCGTGCGCTGGAACGCGGAATGAAGCAAGGACTTGAACAAGGACTTGAACAAGGACGTGAAAAGGGCAAGACCGAGACGGCGAAAAACTTGAAGCGGCTTGGGGTCGATTTGGCGAAGATTGTGAAGGCAACTGGTTTAACACGCAAGCAGGTCGAGAGTTTGTAACCATTTCGCAAAGAAAGGTTTTCTGATGTCCACCACAACACGGCGTAACTTTTTGAAGACTGCGGCAGCGGTTTCGGTGGCGGTGCCGATGGGCGTGTCGGCGCGTGCTCTTGGACGCGATGGCGGCGTTGCGGCGAGCGAACGAGTCACGATGGGACTGATCGGGTGCGGCAGTCACGGTGCGGGGTGGAACCTCGATCTGATGCTTCAAAACCCCGAACAACAAGTTGTTGCCGTCTGCGACGTTGACCACCAGCGACTTGAGGCGGCGTGTGAAAAGGCGAACACCGGGTACGCCCCCCGCAACGGTGCCGCGTATCGCGGGTGCCAGCAACACCGCGACTTCCGCGAGCTTGTCAATCGCCGCGACATTGATGCCGTCTGCATCGCCACGCCCGATCACTGGCACATTCCGCTCTCGGTCTTTGCGATGAAGGCGGGGAAAGACGTGATTTGCGAAAAACCAACGCTCACGATCCGCGAAGGACGACTCCTCTGCGACGTGCAACGCGCGACGCAGCGAGTTTATCAAACGGCGTCGGAGAACCGTTCGATAGATGTTTATCAGCAAGTCGTAAATCTTGCGAGGAACGGTCATCTTGGCAAGATTCAGCACATCAAAGTTTTGTTGCCACCGGGGAACGTCTCCGACCGCAACCCAAATCGTGGTGACGATCCCGACGCCGTTGCGTGTGAAGTCCCGCCGCACATCGACTACGAAACGTGGCTCGGCCCCGCACCGCTGAAGCCGTTCGTGCCGAAACGATTCCACTACAACTGGCGTTGGAACTTCGACTACAGCGGCGGCGTCATCACCGATTGGGGTTCGCACCTCACCAACGTCGCGCAGTGGGTACTCGACGCCGACGCCACTGGCCCCGTTTCAATACAGGCGACGGGCGAGATTCCGCCGCACGACGATCCGTGGAACACGCCAGCAAACTTCAAAGTCGCGTGCCGCTACGCAAACGGCGTAACGATGGACATCTGGACTGAAGTTCCCGGCATCAAAGTCGAAGGAAGTACCGGTTGGGTTCTATGCCGTGGTTGGCGACAACCGCTCCGCGCAAGCGACGAAAAGTTGCTCTCGATTACGTTTGACGGCGAGAAAAACTTCGGACGCCCCGAATCGACCGTCACCGCTGCGAGTGGTTCTGGTGGTGAACACATCGACTTCGCGCGGTGCGTCAAGTCGCGTGCGAACTGTTACTACACGCCGGAGAGCGGACACCGCACTCATTCAATCGCGCACCTCGCAAATATCTCAATGCTTCTCGGCGGCGCAGAGCTGAACTGGAATCCGCAGACCGAGACGTTCACCGGCGACACCGCCACCGCCGCCGCGAAACACTTCTGCTACCAGCGCGAGTCGCGCGCACCGTGGGGGTACGACAAAATCGACTCGTGGATCAATGTTGGATAACGTTGGAGTAACCGTTCACGAAGTTTTGAGGAGGAGTTTCACACGGAGGCACAGAGGCACGGAGAGGAAATGAATCGACAGATTTTACGCATTGTTGGCAGTTCTTTTTTTGCGCACAAAGGCACGAAGAACACAAAGGACGTTTTCAATTTCAATCCTCTTTGTGTCCTTTGCGCTCTTTGTGCCTTTGTGCGAAAAAACTGCTCGAAAAGTATGCGATCATGCGAAGCGCGAATGATTACAAAAATAGACAGATCCCCCCAACTCCCAACCGATTCGTCCATCATGAAAAAAGTTCTCTCGCTGATTTTGTTGTGTGTTTGTGCGGCAGTATTTTCGAGCACGGTCTGCGACGCAGCAGCACCGACGCTGGAACTCATCGGGCCACGACGGGTTTGCGTGCAAACCGAAAATGGCGTCGCCACGTTCGAGATCGATCCGGCGGAACGAATCGAAGTCGCAAATGAAAAGATCGTCCCGCCGGTTTACAACGAGCAAGGCGCGATGTACCGTCGCGGGGCGATACTGTCGGGAGTCCGCGCGGAGGAGTGTTCCGTTTGCGGCGCGATTGAGATCGATTCGGTCGTCGTCCGCGACGCGCCAGACGGCAAGACGTTTGAAAACGGAACTGACTACAAAGTCGATGCGTGGGGAGCAATCGGTCGGTGCGAAGGCGGAAAGATCGGCGAAAACCAGCCCGTCTTCGTTTCGTACTCGTTCGTCAAAATGCGTCTCGACTCGATTGTGCGCGGAGACGACAACAAAATCACGATTCGCAAAGGCGAGTCGCACGTCGCCACACCGCCGCTTGCAACTCTCGACTCCGGCGAGACGCGACTTGCAAACGTCTGGATTCACGCGACAACGTTAACCGATGACGACTTGTTTCCGATCATCGAACGTGAGTATACGCCGCCACACAAAACCGGCGCGCCGGTTGCGGCAAAACTCACGCCGAAGACATTTGAAAAATTGCAGCGCGGCGAGCGAGTGCATATCTTGGCGTGGGGCGACAGCGTTACCGACGCTAGTTATCTCGCCGACACAAACGAGAAGTGGCAGTCGCAGTTCGTCGCGCGACTCCGCGAGGCGTTTCCGAAGGCCGACATCGTTCTGACGAGCGAGGCGTGGGGCGGACGCAACACGAGTTCATATCTCGCCGAACCGCCGGGGAGCCAACACAATTACAAAGAAAAGGTTCTCGATGCGAAACCAGACCTCGTCGTGATGGAGTTCGTCAACGATGCGTGGATGAACGAACAGGCCGTCTTCGAGCAATACACAAAACTTCTCGACGACTTCCGCAGCATCGGTGCCGAGTGGATAATTCTAACGCCGCACTACGTTCGTCCCGACTGGATGAATCTCGCCGCGATTCGCGGGAGCGATGACGACCCGCGTCCTTATGTTCACGCCATCAGAAAGTTTGGCGAAGAAAAAGGTGTCGCCATCGCCGACGGCGCGAAGCGATACGGCCACCTTTGGCGCGAAGGGATTCCGTATCTGACGCTGATGGGGAACAACATCAACCACCCGAACGGATTCGGAATGAGTCTCTTCGCCGCCGCACTGATGGAGCTTTTCACCGCGAACACAAACGCAAGCGACGCGGGCGACGAACCGATTCGCGTTCTCACTTTCAACGTCCGTTATTCACACGCAAACGACGGCGAAAATGCGTGGCCGCGTCGCCGCGACTTCCTCGCCGAAGTGATTGAAAAACCTGAATCGCTCGTCGCTTACGACTTCGTTGGATTGCAAGAGGCTGTCACCGACACCGATAGCGAGTTCGATCAAGTCGGTTTTCTGAAAGCGAAACTCACTGGTTACGACGTTCTTTTCGAGTCGCGCGAGACAAATCCAAAACGCGGTGAGACGACCGCACTCTTTTGGAAACGCGACCGCTGGGAGATCGACCGCAACGACTGCGGGACGTTTTGGCTCTCCGATACGCCGGACGTTGCGGGGTCGAAGACGTGGGCCGGTGCAGGGTGCCCGCGAACGGTGACGTTCGGAAAGTTCACCGATAGCAAAAGCGGCAGACAAGTCTACGTCTACAACACGCACTTCGATCACATGAGCGAAGACGCACGAAAACGTGCCGCACACATGTTGATGAGCCGCATCGCCGCGCGACGCGATACCGAAGTTCCGGTCATCGTCACTGGCGACTTCAACAACGTCGAGACGAGTCCAGCGATTCGGTTCATTGTCGCTGGTGACGCGATGAAACTCACCGACGCCGACACGAAAGACGTTTGCAACACGTCGCCGCTTTGCGACACGTTCCGCGCCGTTCACCCGGGCGCAGACGCCAAAGACATCGGGACGACAACCGATTTCCGCAAAGCTGGCCAGAGCAAGATCGATTACATTTTCGCATCGCCTTCGCTCAAGACTGTGAGTTCAGAAATCGTCCGCACAAAGCGCGACGGAAAGTTTCCAAGCGACCACCTGCCACTTGAGGCGGTGATCGGTTGGTAAAAAACACATCAATAGACCTGTTCGGAAACTTGCACCCGCACATCGGTTCGGCTATGCCGAACCAAAACTACTTCGTCCACCCCAAAAAACAATGTCATCAGAAATCAAAACCAATCTCACTTCCGATCTTGCGGCGGCGTTGACGCCAGCGGCGGTTGAGGAAGTTCGCGTAAAATATCTCGGTCGCAAGGGGATCGTTACGCTCCTCGCCAAAGACACCGACTTCAGCCGCTTCACGGTTGACCAGAAGAAGGCGTTCGGGCAGACGCTCAACGATCTCAAGCAGTTCGCAACGTCTGCGATTGACGAGGCGAAGTCGCGCGTCAGTAGTAGCAACGCTGCGCCAACGCGACCGCGCGGACTCGATCTCACACTCCCAACCACTTCGCGTCTCGGCTCGATGCACCCGATTTCGCTGGTGCAGATGGAACTCGAACAGATTTTTGAAGGGATGGGTTTTCTCGTTGCCAGCGGGCCAGAATGCGAGACCGACTTCTACAACTTTGAGTCGCTCAACATCCCCGCCGACCACCCCGCACGCGACATGCAAGACACGTTTTGGACGACAAACGGAATGCTGATGCGAACGCACACGTCAGCAAACCAAGTCCGAACGCTCCAGCGATTCGGCGTCCCGCTGCGTGCAGTCTTCCCCGGACGCTGCTTCCGCAACGAGGCCGTCGATCCCAGCCACGAGCAGACGTTTTACCAGTGCGAAGGTCTCGTCGTTGACCGCGACATTTCGGTTGCAAACTTAATCGCGGTGATGCGTGCGGTGCTCAAAGAGGTTTTCAAACAAGACGTGAAAGTGCGTCTGCGTCCGGGGTTTTTTCCGTTTGTCGAGCCGGGGTTTGAACTCGACTTGCAATGTCTTCTCTGCGGCGGACGCGGTTGTCAAACTTGTCGCACCGGTTGGATTGAACTGATTCCGTGTGGACTCGTTCATCCGCGCGTTCTGGAGTCGGCGTCGATAGACCCGCAAGAATACAGCGGCTTTGCGTTCGGCCTCGGACTTACGCGACTTGCGATGATGAAGTACGGCATCCGCGACATCCGCTACCTCAACGGCGGCGATGTGCGATTTTACGAACAGTTCACGGCTGTGATGTGAAACGTAATCAGAGCGAGTAATCAGAACACGAAGCGTAAGCGAGTGCCAGAATCAGGATGGATTCCCGCCTTCGCGGGAATGACGGAACGAAGCGTAAGCGAGTGATAACGACAATGAAACAAAACGATCTCGATTCATGGAAGGAGCGTGTCGCGCTTTTGGAGGAGCGTCTCGACTCCGCCGAACGGATGACCGCACTCGGCGAGCTTGCGAGTACAACGACGCACGAGTTCAACAATATCTTGATGACGATCCTCAACTACGCGAAGATGGGGCTGCGTCACAACGACGAGGCGACGCGAACGAAGTCGCTCGAAAAGATCGTTGCCGCCGCGACGCGCGCCGCCAAGATTACGTCAACGATTCTCGGAATGGCACGCAATCGCAAGGGGCGTTACGAACCGACCGATTTGGTAACTCTCGTCGAAGACACGCTCTTCTTACTCGAACGCGAGATGACGAAATATCGGATCGCCATCGAGAAGCGTTTCACGGCTGTCCCTGAAGTTGTGATTGATGGGAATCAAATTCAGCAGGTCTTGATCAACTTGATGCTCAACGCACGTCAGGCGATGCCCGATGGCGGACGCCTCACGATCAAGGTTGCGTTTGATCGCCGCAGCGGAATGGTCGATTTGGTCTTGCGCGACTACGGAACTGGAATCCCCGCCGATATTTTGCCGCGTATTTTCGAGCCGCACTTCTCGACGAAGACGGTCTCCGATGGCAGCGGCGTCGGCGGTAGCGGTCTCGGACTTGCCAGTTGCAAAAAGATCGTCGAAGCCCACCGCGGACGCCTCCGCGTTGAGAGCAGTGTCGGAAAAGGGACGGCGTTTACGATCAAACTGCCGGTACTTCAAGCTGGTGCAAGCAACGACGGTGTGAACGCGGAATGATATTAGACTTGTTCGGAAACATTAAATTGGGGCGATGTGGTAGTTCTGGTTCGGCATAGCCGAACCCTCCAGTTATCATACGCCGTAGGCGTTTGGAGGGTTCGGCTATGCCGAACCGATGTGCGAGTGTAAGTTTCGGAACAGGTCTATTAGTTTGTGCGAAGAGCCGCATTTTGGCCTTGACGCAAGGCGTGGTTTTGGGGACGATTCCGCAGCGTCCGTAACTGCTCCCAACCCGCCTCACTATTTTGCCTCACTTCGTCATCTTACTCGTGTTAGCGGCTACTTTCGTGGTCGCTGATGAGCCGGTCCCGATTTGGTCGGGGTACGGCGGTGCGTCTGCGCCCGTAGCTGATGGCCAGTCGGCGTCGATTGGTCACGTTCAAAGCGGTTACGCAAACGTCGGCCTCAAGACAGGTTTTTCGCTGGCGGGGTTTGTGACAGACGACGCAACGCACGTCACTCTCAAGACCGATTACGCAACGCTGCGTCTCCCGAAGAGCAACATACTGTCGATTGACGCGCTCGCCGGTCCGCCCACCACCGCGACGGAAGTTGCGAACGACGACGCACTTCCGCAAGCGATCCCGTCCAGTAGCAACGACGACCCCGCACTCCGCGCTTGGAGTGAAACGGTGCCGCTTTCCGTGCGAACGGCGTTTCTCAAAAAAGTGCAGCCGATTCTACTCTCGCGGTGCGGCGCAACCGACTGTCACGGGAGCGGAGCGACAAACGACTTTCGCCTCGCCTCGCCTCGCCAACACACCAACGCCGCCATCGTCAACTTGAAAGCCTCGCTTCGACAACTCGATCTCATCGACCCGCTCGAAAGTCGCTTAATCACCAAACCGAGTACAACGCACGGCAAAATCGCCCCGCTGTTCAGCCGTTCACAGCAAACGCAGCTCAACGCAATCGTGCAGTGGGCCGACACCGCTGTCGCGGAAGTTCCGAAAGACATCTTCGATCAACTTGTCGTAGAAGCACTCACAAAACCCGCAGTTCAGCCGCCGGCACGAGCGTCGTCTGCGGCGACGGAACACGCACGCGATACACTCAAGCCGAAACGATTCGAGGCGAACGACCCGTTCGACCCCGGCATCTTCAATATGATGTATCACACCGCAACAAGTACAAGTCCAATTCGCCGATGACAAACGTCAACGCAGCAGCGCAAACCGCATCACAGCTATCGTCACCAGCACCGAGAATCAAACGGTGGTGGACGTTCCCAACGCAAATTTTCATCGTGGTTTGCGTCGTCTGTTGGATTGTTTCGCAGTACACGTCGCTGATTCCTCGCGCGATTGAGGTTGCGGTTTCGCGCGCGACAAGTGGCGATCTCAAGTGTGGTGCGTTTGGTGTACGTCCACTTGCCGAACAAGTCACGGTCGCAGAAATCGACTGGAAACACCGGCTCCGCGACGCGGTTGTCCAGCGAGTCACCGCCGAGAAGATAACCGCGAACGTCTCGCTTTGGGACTTGCTCTTTCGCCGCATTCACTTGCCGCACCTCACGATAGAGGGGAGTACGGTGTCGATTAACGATGCAACGTCTCCTAATGTTGCACGGCAAGTTTTCGGACTCGCACCACTCATCCCGCAAAACGCGACGCGGCCACTAATCCGCGACGAAGTCGCCCTCTTGCTCGCGGGACAACCCGATATGCTCACTCCGATTCTTGCACAAAAGTTGCAAACATATCGCGTCGCGCAAGAACTTCGCGCCAAGTGGCAACCGCAGTGGGACCGCGCCGAACAGATCGCGAAAACAATCCGTCAGCGGATCGACACCGTTCGCGCCTCGTCGGCAGACCCAGCAGGCGGCGGACTCGCCGCACTCCCGCAGATACTCGCCGAAGCGACAACGTTACAGCAGCAGATCAAAGACCTCGCCGACGACCTCGCCAAACTTCAGTCGCAAAGTCAAGGCGACATCGCGCGACTACAAGAAGCAATCGCCGCCGACAAACGAACGCTCCAGTCGCTCACGCTCCCGCCACTCGAACTCGATTCACTCTCCGAACAGTTGATCGGTACCGACTTGATCACGATGATTCGGAACATTCTGGCCAACCAAAAAGAACTGTTTACCACACTGGAGGCGATTGAGTCGCCTGCGGAAAACGGTGCAAACGCCGCAAGCGAAACCGCGAATGATGCTGCGTCGTGGCGTCGTCGCATGCCGATTTCCGCAGGGCGAATCGACTTTGACGGTACGATTCTGCTCGGCGACTTTCCGCTTTACTATCGCGGTGTCGTCCGCGAAGTTGCACTGCCGCGAGATCGCACTTCGCAGCCGCTGACGGCGCAGATTTGTATCGATCCTGTCGCGGTGCCCGATACTGTCGCGGCTGCTTCAGATGCGGCGTCGGAACACTCGCCGCTCTACATTAACCTTGTCTCGACGTTTGAAGACGGACTTCCGCGTGACCGCCTCACGATACAGCAACCGAGTTACCGCATGCCAGAGATGACGCTGGGCGATCAGCGGACACTCGCACTCGTCGTCGGTGCGATGAACGTTCGGATCGACGCAATTTTAGAACGTCACGGTGAAGCCGCGACGCTCTCGCTGCGTCTCGTCGGAGAAAACGCATCTATCCGTCCGATCTTTCCGCCACAACTTGCCGAGTCGCCAGTGGGACGACAACTCACATCGTCACTCGGCGGACTTCGCACCGTCATCGCCGACATTCGGATCGAAGACAGCAGTATAGAAAGTGGCGGCGAACCAAAAATTGTTGTGCAAAGCAACGTCGCCGAACTGGTGTCGCGTTCACTGCAAGGAGTCATCGGTACGGAGTGGGATCGTGTTCGTGAATCGCTCTCGACGTCGATTCAGCAGCAGTCGTCGGAAGTTCTTGCTGGTCTCACGGGTTCGCAGGGCGACGCCGTTCTCGAATCGCTGCGGAACCAGATTTCACCGCTTTTGCCAGCGATTCCCGCCACGATTCCGATTCTCCAAGACCGCGCCCCCGAAGTTGACAGAATCTGGGGGACAATTCGAGACGCTATCAAACAAAACTGAATAAGAACACGAAGCGTAAGCGAGTGCCCGAATCAGGATAGACTCCCGCTTACGCGGGAATGACGGGCGTGGTTAATCCATCCGTGAGGGTGTAGTAAACTTTGCTTGCACGCGAACATTGTTTCGCTGCGTTTTCGCCCCAACGGGGCGTAAGAACTTAGCCGTGGGTGAGCGGTATTCCGCGAACCCACGGTACGCGAACACAACAACATATCAAGCCCCAACGGGGCGCAAGAATCGCAACGCTCAACAATGTTCTTACGCCCCGTTGGGGCTACGAATTCCGGTGGGCCACGCACCTTGCTGCCCCGTTGGGGCAAATACGTCATTCACGACTGCAAGAAAACTTTACTACACCCATCCGTGACCGCACATCAGTTATAACTGAACGACGCTGGATAGCTCCCGTATGACGTAGCGTGTTTTTGTTCGGATTGGTTTTGGTTTGAGATTTGGTGTTTGATTGCGAGTTTGGCCATTGAGGCGACGAGGTACTGCGCGCGGCGTGTTACTTCGACTTCTGCGAGGATTGCACCTTTTTCGTCGGCGTCGATTTCAAACATTGATGCGAGCAGGTCGCAGATGTTTCCGAGCGGGACTTGCTGATTTGAAAAGAGCGACTTGAGTTGTTCAATCATCTCGGCTTGTACACCACCGGCGAGAAACAGGTCACGGGCGATGTTTCCGATGAGGAGCCGCAAGTGGTTGAGTTCTTCGTGGTCGGTTTCGTGCGTGACTTCTTCGTCTTCGTCGCAGATTTCCGCCGACCGTACACTACGCTGCTCGTTGAGCGCAATCGGAACACCGACGCGAACGCGGTGCAATCCCATCAGCAGAAGGTGGATGTGTCCGTTGCTGTCGCGCTGCGTTGCGACAATTCGGCAGAGACACGCAACGTCGATTGGTAGCGACGCAACACCAACCGAGATCAAGTGATTGGTTTGTAGTGCGGCCTCAACGAGGTCGATGTGTGACCGCTTGCTGACGCAGCACGCTGCCATCAACCGCGGGAACATAACAACACCATCAACCATTACGAGACGAGTCTTGTGGTCGAAGTCACTCACGGAAAAGAACAAGTTTTCGGGATCGAACGCCATGGACGTATTCCTGTCAAACGGAAGTCGTTAAAAGAAAACGCAAACAGACGGCCACAAGTATACAGAGGACTCACCATGAAAAAAGGTAGACCCCAAAACCGCGTTACGGAAATTTTGGTCGCCCTTGAGGCGTACTTCCCTGCCGCCGAGTGCGCACTCGATTTCACCTCACCGATTCAGCTTCTTGTGGCGACGATTTTGTCAGCGCAGTGTACCGACAAACAGGTCAACCGCGTCACGCCGCGACTTTTTGAGTGCTGCAAAACAGTGAACGACTTCGTGAACATTCCGCGCGAAGAACTAGAAGACATCATTCACGCGACAGGATTTTATCGCGCGAAGGCGCGACACATCCAAGAGGCGTGTGCAGCAATCGTTACGCAGTATGGTGGTCGCGTACCGGAGACGCTCGCCGAACTTGTCACGCTCCCCGGTGTGGGACGCAAAACTGCAAACGTCGTTCTCGGTACGGCGTTTGGTGTTGCGGAAGGGATCGTCGTCGATACGCACGTCGCGCGGCTCTCGCAGCGGATCGGACTTTCGGCTTCGCACGATCCGGTTCGCATCGAACGCGATTTGATCGCCGTCATCCCGCACGACTCGTGGATCGATTTCAGTCACCGTCTCATTCAGCTCGGACGAACTCACTGCAAGGCCAACCGCACCGACTGCGCGGCGTGTCCGCTGGAATCGCTCTGCAAATCTGCGCATCGTTCGCGGTGAGACGTTCACACGCGGTGAGACGTTCACACAATTCGCCACCACGTTTCGTCGCGGACATTGAGGCGGTGTTGTGTGGCGGAGATGTCGCGGCGGAAACGTGCGGCGTCAACAGGATACCCCGCTGTCGGCGCAATGTCTGCAACGTGCGTTTGCCAAAACTCGTTGAAGAGACGCATCGAAAGTTCGCGGCAATACTTCGCGTAAAGCGACGCAAGCGCAACCTCTGGAAACGATTCGCCCTTCGCACAAAATACAAACGTCTTGTAGTCGCAACGATACTCGCTCAACGCCAACGACTCGCAGGACGTTTCCCAAAGGCCATCATCGATCTGCTCGTTCAGAAGTGAGGCATATTTGTTGCGTCCACCGTGTTTGTCGCAGCGAACGAACACGTCGCCTTCGTTTGGAAGAACTCCGGCGACGAGCGAGAGCGTCGCACGCGATAAGAGCGTACTCTTGTTGACGCCAGACGCAATGGCGCAGTTAAACTCTTCGGGAAATACGATTCGCAAACGAACGTCGTCGAGGTCGCCGAGTGCGGCGGCAGCGGCGTCGATTGCTTGTTGCGTCGCTGCACACGGGAGCACAACGTCGCAACCGTGTTCCCAAAATGGTAACACCGTTGTCTGCGTCTGATTGAAAAGATCGCAAAGACTTCGGTACGACTTGACGTTGTGTCCGAGCGCAGCGAGCCCGCCGAGGCACGCAGCTTCGAGGCGTGCGAGCGACCCGCCACTGTGGTACATTTTTTTTGAGTCGCGCAAGAAACCGCGTGCCGCCGGTGGCGCGCACCACCGCGTCGCCGCAATCACCAGCGGACCGATGTTTGGGCCATAACCCGCTTCGTCTGTGCCGATGACGCACGTCACGCGAGTGAAGCGTCAATTCGACGCGCGATTGCAAGTCGCGTCTCGCTGACAAATGTTTCAGCGTCGTATGGCGAATCCAGTGCGAAGCAATCCCACTGTCCGCGACGGTGGTCGAGGAGATACGCAACGTTGTCGTAGGCAAGACCTGTGGCGTTACGACTCGTTCCGGCTTCGGTTTGCGTGAGCGAGACCAGTCCCGCCGGATACGCAGAACCGCGTACTACTTGTAGCGACGAATACGAATCGCTGCTCGGCATCATCAACCGCTCAATCCAGCAAGTCCAGCGTCGCTCCTCCGCCGCCGCGACAACTCGGTTACGCCTCGACGAGACAACCCATCCTTGACCAGCGAGAAGCAGAACCACTTCCACGTCTCGCGACGACTCCGCCGCGATCCGTTCAAAGATCGCCTTCTCGGAACGAGAGCGGCGTGTAGACAAAGCGGCGAGGTTGATCTTCCAAAACTGTCGCGGCGGCAGCAATACGTTATGCGAATCTTGCGCCGCAGCAGCAGTAATAACACTGCCGCCGCCGCCCAAAACTCCCGCTCCAACTGCCGCACCGCACGTCAAACAAAAATCGCGTCGTGTTATTGTTGTCATATTTTAAGAGGTTGGCGTGACGCCTTTTTTGAGGAGAATGTTGCCGTATTTGGCGGTGTCGCCAGTCATCACGACACAAAACGCCTGCCGCGCGCGTTCGTAAAACTCGAAACGATCAATGCGTTCGATTGGTGGTGTTTTCGGGGCGTGTTTGTCGATCACCTTCCGATAACGCGGTTCGACGCCGGGGTCGGCGGTGTCGCCTTCCATCACCGCCATCATCGCAACCGGTGCCTTGACCGATGCGTCTAGTGCGATGAGTGGCAAGATCGCGTCGAGCATGTCGGCGACGAGAAGACCATCGGCGCGAATCACATTCTCGTTGACCGAGTTGCCGGGGAAGTGGGCGTCGGCGAGAATGATTTCATCACCGTGCCCCATTTCGCAAAGCGTTGCCAGCAAGTCGGGCGAGAGAAGAGGCGAGATTCCTTTGAGCATGAGAGTTGTCCTTTCGTAAATTGGGGTTGGAGAGAAAATAGTTTTGTAACCGTTCACACAATTTTCGTTGTTGCACCGGCGTTAAACCTGTCGTCATTTCGGCAGACGACCAGTGCGTAGTATGCGATCACGAGGAACGCTGCCGCCGGAACGGTGTACGCCATCGCAATCCCCATCGTGTCGGAGAACCAGCCTTGCATCTGCGTCAGCAGTGCGGCTCCGCAAATCGCCATCACCATCCCAGCACCGCCCATCTTGGTGTCGTCGCCAAGCCCGTGAGTGCCAAGACTAAAAATTGTTGGGAACATCAGTGACATGCAACCCGAAACGCCAATCAGCGAGTACACGCCGTAGACGTTCGGCGAGACCGCAACCACGCTGCAAAGCGCGACCGCGAGAACCGCAAGCATCGTTAGCAAGACGTGTGGCGCGATGAATCGCATCAGCCCCGTACAAATGAAACGTGACGCGACGAAGCAAATCAGCGAGATGATGTAATATGTCGCCCCCGCCTGCTCCGCCGTTTGCGGAATGAACGCCGCCAAGTGAACGAAGTCGCAAAACCGGTAAACCATCGCTGCCAGCGGTTCTACGTTTCGCAGTTGTTCTGGCGTCATACCGTTTAAGTTGAGTGCAACCATCGCATAACGAATCGTGAACGACCAACACGCAATCTGCGCACCGACGTAGAAAAACTGCGCGACGACGCCCCAAACATAGTGATAGTTTTTGAGCAGCCGACGCCAAGTGCCAACGAGATCGATGCGTTTGTCGGTCTCGCTGAGACTCGGCATCTTCGTGAAAAAGATCGCCAGCCAAGTGATGAGCAATAGTACGCCGACGCTGGCGTAAGTCATCGAAATTGCGGTGAGTTCGCCTTCTTGGATTGTCGCCAGTTGCGCCGGATCGGTTCGCATCATTGCGGCACGGGCTTCTTCGCCCAAGTCGCTTCGCAGTTGCGAAAGGATAAACATTTGGCTGACGACAACACCAGTAATCGAACCGAGCGGATTGAACGACTGCGCGAAGTTGAGTCGCCGCGTTGCGGTTGTAGGGTCGCCCATCGCGCAGATGTACGGATTGCACGCCGTCTCCAAAATCGACAGCCCCGCGAACGTAATCAAAATCGCGCCGAGATAAATCGCGTAACAAAGGTTTGGCGTTTCGGAAAACGACGCCGCTGGATAGAACAGCAGCGTCCCAGCGACGAAGCAACCGAGTCCGAGAAGCACGCCGAATTTGTAGGTGTACTTCTTCATGAGCATCGCGCCCGGAATGGCAAAACAGCCGTACCCGAGAGCGTAGCAAACGACTTGAATCCACGCGGTTTTGCCGTCGTTGAAGCTCATAATCCGCTTGAACGCCGCGAGGAGCGTGTCGGTCATATTGTTGGCGAGTCCCCACCACGCGAAGAGACTCGTCAGCAAAATAAACGGCAACACCACCCCCGGCATCAAAAGCGGCGGACGAGACGACAAAGGATCGACGAACACTGGTGGCTCGCCCGAAGCAAATGGGACAGCGTGCGAAGTGTCGGTGTTGTGCATTGGGAATGTTCCGTTTTGGTTAACAAGCTATAGCGTCTACTGTAAGGCTTCTTCGAACTCTTTTAGCGACTTGCACGTCGCCGCTGTGACGGTGAGTTCTGCGAGGCGGTTAAAGTCGTTGACCGTGTACACTGTTGTCGGAATGTTCTGTGGCAAGTGGCCGAAACGTGCCTTCAGCACGGTCAGGATTGCCAGCACTTCGCCCTCGGCTTTACCCTCGGCTTTACCCTCGGCTTTGCCCTCGGCGACACCAGCGGTGAAACCCGTCGTGTAGAAGTAGTTCGTAAAACGTGGCACGACATTGCCAACAGTCTCTTGGATAGTGTTGTCTATTTGTTGCATTTCATCTTTCTCCAGTTTGTTTGCGTGCGAGCCAACGTAGTGTACGCACAACCGAATCAATCGCAAGTAGTACGGGTCATCGGAGTACGGTTTCAGTTCGAGCAAAATCTCGCCAATGTGTTCCAGCGCGTCGCGTTTGTTGAAGACCACCTTCATTATCATCAGCACCGGCCAAAGTTCGGGGCAGTCGGGGTCGTGCGGAATGTTGTCGATTGTCAGCTTCGACATATCGAACAGAATAGCCCGCATCTCTAGTTGGTGTTGGTCTGCACCTTCGATCTTGTGGATTAGCTCGCCGAGTTCTGTCGCACCGGTGAAACGCGATTTGCCTTGGTGGAAAATTACCGGTATCACCGGCGACAATCGCGTCTCCGCGTTCCAGTGCTCGATTGACTTCGCCTCCCGAACGTGAATCTGCATCACATAGTTCGCAAGCTGAAAAATCGTTCCGAGGTCGTTCTCGCTCTTGTGCTCGATGACGACGTGAATCAACACCGCTTCGCCGTCCCAAAGTGGTACGCGGTAAACAACGTCCGCATAAAAAGCCTTGAACTTTGAATCGAGATAATTTGTACCCTCGACAGTGAGGCTGTTGAGGTCGAGCCTTTGGAGGAGAACCGCGTCGAGCACTATCTTCAAAAACGCAATCGCAATCGGTTTGAGACCGAACGTCTCCTTGAAAAACCTGTCGTGCGTTACGTCGAAACCGAACTGGTCGGGGTCGAGATGTTTTGTGTCTGGCGACTGCGACATTCTGATTGGCTTTCAACGTTCTGCAAAGTTCTTGACCAATGTTGCAAACTCCAGTTTGCAACCGCGCCGCAATCGTATGACGGCGGCGAAAAGTGTCAATGACCGGTTAGAAAAAACGCTGGGCGCAGCGAGGCCACACACGTCGCCTACCGAAACTCAAACCAATCAAGTCCGAACATCGTGCCGACCGACTTTTCGTTCTTGCCGACGATCTCGACTTCGAGCGTGTAATCGCCAGCTTTGGCATCGACTTCGCCGACGACAATTTCGCCAGTCGGAATCACGCCGTCGTTGTAGAAGTCAATCGGTTCGCCGACCTTCTTGCCGTTGAGCCAGAACTGCGCAACGCCGTAGTCGCGGGCTTTCGTACATTGCACGACGAGCTTCTGCTTGCCATCTTTTGGCAGTTTCACGTTGAGAGCGAGTTTGTCGCCGTTATTTGTTCCGGTCCACCAGAGTTGGTCGTCGTCGCGCCATTTGTTTACGCCGAAGTTTTTGAGGTCTTGGTGTGAAAGGTGGCCGCCGGTGACGGAAGCAATCTCAAACCCCTTAACTTTCGGAATGAAACCGGGCGTGTTGTATGCAACCGGTGCCTTCGCCTCAATAGTGACCTTGTCGTGATTTGGTGCGTGAACCGCCGTTGCCTGCGGTGCTCCATACCAGAACGTTGCAACGGCGTAGTCGATTTTCGTCGCCGCCCAGTGCCATACTTCCATATCGAAACGGAAGTTTTTGGTGAACGGAATCCCGTCGAGAACGCGGACGCGCAAGTTCGTCGCGTGTCCATAGTTTTGCGGCCCTTCGGCACGCGGCTGGGCGTGGAACGGCGACTCAAAAAACGCTGGCGTACACCAAGCGTAACCGTAGTAGTCTTCAGTACCGGTGCCGAAGTGCGACGGAAACTTTTGACCATCGAAGTAAATCTTCTCGTCGCCTTCGCCCCACCAAGCGTGGTCGCGGTTGAGAATCGAGAGAACGTCGCCAACGAAAACGCCGCGTCCGGCGAGCGAGATGTAGTTCCAATCTTTCGTGCCGTTCCCCGCGACAGATTCGATCTCGCGTTCCTGCCGCCAGTTGCAGTGAAAGTACATCCGCGAGTCGTTCCACGGAAGCGGAATTGTGTCGAGCGTTACGGTCGCTGCGACTTTGGTGCCGTCGTGATTACGAAGCGTGAGTTTGCCGCCGCGCTGGTACGGCATCACCCAACGTGAACGCAGCGTACCATCTTTTTCGACTGTGCAATACCAGCTCTTGTACGGATTAACTCCAACACCACTACCAAAAAACTCACCGACGGGACAGAATACTGTCGTCTCGCCGTCGAACGCAATTTCGAGGATCGTGCTGCGGAGAGTTTGCGCAAGACCTTCGTTTGGCGCGTCGAACTTGATGTTGATCGCCGCAACCGCACCACCAGTCGCGCCATCAGCATTTGCACGACGCGAAAGCAACGGATTGTTGCGATTACGAATTCCGCGTGACTCGCTGCCGAAGTCGATTGTGAGCGTTCCGACTTCGCCTTTCTTTTCGGTTCGCGTCGCATTTGCGACTGGCGGATTCGGGTCGCTGAGCAACTTTTGGACATCCGCGATCTTCCCTTGCTGCGACTTGAAAATGTCCATCGTGAACGACTCGACGCTCGTTCCGGCGGGGTACGTTCGGTAGTTGATTTGGTAGTAGAGGTTCCCCTGTTGTGGCATGTTGTCAACGGTGACTTTGCAACTCTTCGCGTATGGAATTGGCAGATAGAGATTGCGTCCGTTCGCCATCACTGCGGAGAGCGGCGGGCCGACGAGTGCATCGCCGCCGATCAGTTTTTCAAACGGCATTTCGATGGCGGGCGTGGCGTTGCCGTCGATGTAGATGCGGAAGACTGCGCCCGACTCGTACTTTGGTGCGGTGATCCACCAGCGAACGATTGCGCCGGGACCAGCGGTGTCCATCAAGACCCACTCTTTGCGGTCGCCGTTCATTTCGTCGCGGAGAAACTGTGCGGTGTCGCCGTTGGCGAACCAGTTTTCCGTTTCGCTTTTTGCGGCGCGGTCGTAGCTGCTGAACTGCTGACAGGTGTACGCTGGTGACGGAAACTCGGTAATCGCGGTGCGATCCGCCATCTCGCCAAGCAGCGACTCCAGCGACACATCCGCCGCGAGAACGCAGCCAACACCAAACACCATCGCCAAAACACAACTCATCCAAAGTTTACACAAACGCATCGAAATCTCCTTTTGTTGATTAGAAACGGGAAGTTCTTTGTGAATGACTTTCACGCAACAAGCAATCGGGGAATCGTACCGCGCGGACGAAACTGGCGAAGTCCCCCCGCGAAAACGGACGAACCGTTCACGACATCATTCGGGCCGGAAACGCTGGTATCCATACGAGACCAGTCCCAACACTATCGACAAGACCAAGAACGCCGCGATGCGATACGGACGGTCAACGTCACCGAGGTCGTAGACGAACACTTTTATCACTGTCAGCGTGAAGAGTGCCAGTGCGCTCCAGCGGAGTGCAACAACTCGTCGCCAAAAACCGAGTGCCATCACCACTCCCGCAAACAGCGACCAAAAGATCGAAAGCGACATCTGCGCCGCAAGATCACCAATCGGCTTCACCGCAAGGAAACACTCTATCGAGAGCGTCGCCCACAAAAGCACGGCACCAAAACCGGTGAGCACCCGCAATCCCGTCCACTCTTCGGGCAACAATTTGTCACGCGGAACAAATCGTTTTGCAACGAACAACGCCGCAATACACAGCGTCGCCAAAATCAGAAGCGAGAGCGATGTCAGATTGACGAACGGCAAAACGAACAACTGGTTTCGTTCCCAGAGGTAGACGTTGTACCAAACATCGAGCGTGAAAACTTTGACCGCCGCAACACTCGCCAAACACCACGCCGCACGGCGAATAATTTTGCTGCGCATACGGAATCCAACAAACCACGTCGCCAACGCCGCACTCCACCACAATACTGTCACCGCCACTATCGCCCAGACCGAAACGTTGCAAACAATACTGTTGTGACTCCACGCGCGTTCCCAGAGGTAGAAGCGGTTCGCAATATCAACCGTCGCAAGTACGAGAAGAAGACACCAGCCGAGAATCCCAACCGTGCGCGCGGCGTTCGTGTCACCATCACCAACATCGCGCAACCAGCGTGTCACCACCGCTGCCGCACTCATCGCCAGTACCGAACAGACCAAGAACGGCAAAGCCGTTGTGTTGAAGATCGGGAGTGTGTAGAGTTGCCAGTGAGCGAGCGAGTCGCCGTGAATCGGAATGTCGAAGAAGAGCCGCACCGCAGCGAACGCCGCGTAAGTTGCGGCGACGCTCCGAAGTGTTGTGTTGTTGTAACTAATCGCGGCGAGCCAGAGGAGTGCGGCGATGAGTCCCCAACCGGCAGCAACCCACGCTACGCCAAGCACGAGCAAGATCGCAACCGCAAGAAACGTCGTCGCCAGCGAGACCGCAAGCGCGGTCGCAACGTGCCAGCGATCTTCGCGTTTGTCTTGCCGGATGAACCACGCCGCAGCGGCGTAGAACAGTGCAACGCCGAGGGCGATGAGTCCGAAAATCCACGCACGTTCGGGGATCGTCGTCCAAAACTCACCGACGTTGTATCCCGCAGACGCTGGCCGGTGCGTGTAGAAGTAGAGCGAACCGAAACACCAAAGCGGCGTCGTCACCGCGAGTGTTGTCTCGTCGGTCAAACTTTTTCGCATCGGTCGCCAAACTGTAAGCGCGGTGTTGGCGAGATACGTTGCGAAGAACGCGATTTGAAAAATGCAAACAGCGGCGAAGTCGTGCGAAGTGTAGTGGTGGAAGTGCCAGACGATAAACTCGAATTGCGTACCGAAAACGGCAAGTCCGGTGATTGATGGCAAACTCTGCGTCGTTCGTTGGTCGCGCGACAAGACAACCAGCATTCGGTTGAGCAAAACGACCGTTGCAACGTTGAGCGACAGCAGGTATGCGAAGAATCGAGCGGTGTCGGGATTGGGCGTCACCAAAAGGAACGGGACACTCAAACCGCCGATGACGGCGAGCGTTCCCAAGAGCCACGTTTCGTACCACCACGCGAGAAGAAATCCCGCAACGACGACGGCTGGAACGACGAAACTCGCCACCTCAAGCGAGATGAGTTGATAGTAGCTGTACGATGCGTAGGCGGCGAGAAAGACTGTCGTAACGCCGGTGCTGGTGAGCATGTGTGAGAAGCGAATCCATCGCAGCCGGTGATACCACCACCCTGCCGCCACCATCGCAAGTCCAATCGCAACGACGCCACTCACTTGCATCGCGGGGCCGATCAATTCGCGGACAACCATCTCGCGGATAAAGAATCCAACCGCGAGAATGAAGATCACCGCCGCAACCCAACCGATGATGTGTCGCCCGATGAGAAGCTCCATCACTTGCTGCGACTCCGAACTACAGTAGTTCGGCAGCTCGTTAATGTCGAATGCTGGCGATTCCGGTTTGTCGTCTCTCTTGTTGTCTTCTGGTACGAACGCCGCAACAAAAACCTGCGGCGGTGCGACAGATTGCGGCACCGGTACTTCTGCGGGAGATTCCGCCGCGCGAGACGGCGGCAGAGAAGCTGGCAATGTCGTTCGCCGCAACTCTTCTTCGAGACGGCGAACGCGCGCAGCGAGACTGTTGTGCGCAACGAAGAGATAGAACACCACGGCGGGACTTGCCAAGATGCACACTACCACCGACAGCCAGATAAAGACGAAGACGCCAGCGAACACTTCTTCCACGGGACACCTCGCGCAAGAGGTTCGGCATAGCCGCACCCTCCAGCGTTCGGCTATGCCAAACTCCAGACTGGAGCGTTCGGCTATGCCGAACAAGAACTGTCAAATCGCCTCAAGTCAACAGTCTACCGGCAACCGCATCCGCACGACTTTGCGGCGGGTTTGTCTTCCATCAGCTCGATCAGAGCACCGTTATGAAGGACGAAGGCGCACTTGAGCGTCTTCCCCTCGAACGGGTAGAACGGCTTCATGACGATTTCTTTCCCCGCCATTGCAGCGGCGAGGTCATCGACCATGAAGGCGATGTGAGTCTGCTTCTTGAGGACTTCCGGCATCGGGCTGTCCTTCTCGAACTTGAGCCATTCGATCTTGAACGGATCGGCGTCGGGGTTGGAGTAGTGGACTTTGCCACCTTCCAAATAACCGGCCCAATCGCGTTCGTCCTGTACTGGGATTCCCAAGTGATTGTAGGTCATGGTCTCACTGCCTTTCGTATTGTTGCGTTTTCTCGATGATTCAAACCGTATCGTGTCTACCATACCGTTGGCAGAGCATTTGTTGCACGAATACTGTGGTCTGCTGTAACCAGAGGGACACCATATTCGAGAGCCGTTGCGACGATTAGTCGATCCGCCGGATCGCCGTGCATCTTCAGTTTCCCACTACGAATTGCCACCTGCGGCGTTATCGGGAGTAGACGATATTCCGGTCTTGCGGTGAAGTCTGCCATCCATTCTTCTACTGGTCTGCCGACTCCGATTCTCGCTTTTTGGTGCAGCATTGCAACTTCCCACAACGAGATTGCGGAGTACCCCAATATATCAGCCGATTCGAGGGCACGTTTTGCCTCGCGTGAAAGTTTGGACTGGTTTCCAATCGCCCAAACAATGACGTGAGTGTCAACGATGATCATCGCATCGCCTCCCACTGCACGTCGATAGGCGACACAATATCTGCGCCTTCGATTTCCCAAATAGAGCCATACAGTTCTGGTGGCACTTTTCCCGGCAAGCAATTGTCGTCACTCTCGCCGCGTGATTCGTTGTCGGGTACTTTTTCCTCGACGACAACTCGCACTTTCCGAGACCGCCACTGCGTCGGAAGCGACACAGCAAGCATTCCGTCCGGCATAACTGTTGCGTCTAACTGAAGCGGTGTCATTTTCGTTACTTGGGTTTGCGTCAAGAAACGATCTCGACAACTTTGACGAGGGTGTACCGTTGGCGGTGCCCCGTTTTACGTTTGGAGTTTTTGCGGCGGCGGAAGTGGCCGACTTCGAGTTTGTCACCTTGAACGAAATCGTCAACTACTTCGGTGACGACCTTCGCACCAGTGACGAACGGTTGCCCAATCGTCACACCCGACTCGGTACTGATCGCCAGAACCTCTGGAAACTCCAGCTTGTCACCACAGGCGACAGTCTCACCGCGCCAATCGACACGGATACGTCGGTCGAGAAGTGCCTTGAACTGCCGACCACCATCTTGAAACACTGCATACATAGTTCTGTTCCTCATTTGGAAAAAGTTTCGGCGGATTTTACCCCGCTTCACGCCAACTTCAAGCGGGGGGAGGGCAGAGTTAACCGTGGAACGCGGTGGGCGAAAGTTTCGGTTACGGCCCAGCCGGTTTCAAGATCGTGTGGCCCGAACCGGTCGGTAAGTCTTCCAGAATCTCTGGCGAAATCGTTGCAACTCTGACTGGCTGCTGCGCGACGAGGCGTTCGGCTCCTTCGATCACAACTCGCGCACCAGCGACGAGAAGGCGTTCGCCGTCGGAAGTTTCGGCGACAACTTGGCAATCGTCAATCGTCGTCGCCGCGATTTTCACCGGCACCGGAATCGCGCGGTTGACCGTCTCGCTCTCGCCATTTCCACTAGCGACGTTTTCTTCGGTGACAACCCAAACGGTGTCGCCGTCGGGGCGTTCGAGAACGGCGTCTTTCGGCACAACGATTCCCGACTTCGGCAGCGACGTTGGGATAAACGCCGTCACGCTCATCCCGACTTTCAGTTCGCCACTACAGTCGTCGAGCCGAATCTTGACCGGAAACATCCGCGCTGCACTCGCCGCACTCGGTACAATCTGATGAACAATCCCATCGACTTTCGTTCCAAGCGAGTCAACCAGAAGCGGAACCGTTTCGCCGACACGCAACTGATCAATGAACGTCTCGTTCACATAAACAAGCGCGTCGATTGCGCCGAGCGAAATCACTTCGGCGATTGGCGTACCCGAAGTCACGAGTTCGCCGAGGTCTGCAAATCGTTGCACGATGTAACCGTCGAACGGCGCAACGATTGTCGTGCGTCGCAATCGTTCTTCGACTTCGCTGCGGATGAGTGTTGCTTTGATGAGTCGCTGCCGCGTGTCTTCGGCGTTCGCTTTCTGTAAACTCAATTCGCTGGCGGAGATCGCGGCATTTTGCGAGAGCGTCTCGAACCGCGCAAGGTCGCGCGTTTGGTGACCGAGTTGTGCTTCGAGCGACGCGATTTCCGCCTCTGTTTGACGGAGAAGAATGTCTAGCCACGTTTTGTCGATCTGTGCGAGCAGCGTTTCGCCGCCGACAACTCGCAAGCCCGACTCTATCGGTATGTCGCGGATCAGCCCCGACACTTCCGACGAAATCGTCGCGCTTCGTATTTCTTGCAGACGCCCACTAAACGCACGAACGCTGCGAACAGTGTCGGTGCGTGCTTCGGCGACACGAACGAGCGCGGGCGGACGCTTCGGAGTCGTCCGCTGCGTACCGCCACCAACTTTGGCGAGACGCTCTTGCAAAAACTGTGGCTGCGCAAGTTTTGCTTCAAACTGCGTCGTCACGCCCCACCACGCCACAGTCGCACCGACAGTGAGCGAAACGAGAACAACAGCCAGCCAAGCGGTACTACGTTTGAATGAGTGCATTTGATTGGAACCTTGTTTTGGATTACTGTGTCCGTTCACGGAATTCCCCGTGTTGATGTTGACGCATTTGCCCCGACGGGGCGAACGGTTACAATCCATCATCGCGGCGCGGTAATCACATCCGTCAATTTGCGAAGCGACTCGATAACATTGTACTGGAGAGGCGAGTGTTCGGCGAGGGGAGTGCGGATCGCTTCCGAAATCGCTTTGGCCGACGAACGACTAAACTCCGGTTGCACGATGATCACCGGCGACGCGGTTTTTTCCGTTGCCGCATCGATCCACGCGGCGATCTCCTGCGGACGCGGCGAACGACCTTCAAACTCAATCGCTCGCTGAAAAAGCCCGAACTCGTCACAAAAATATCGGTACGCCGGATGAAATACAAGGATCGTCTCGCCGCGTCGCGGTTCGAGTTTCGCTGCAATTTCGTCGCGGCACAATTTGATTTGTTCGGCGAGACTCGCTCCGCGCGACGCGAAGTCGTCGGCACTTTCGGGACGCAACAACGAAAGTTCACGCACGATAGCCTCGACCATTTTCAGCAGACACGTCGGACTGAGCCAGATGTGATTGTCGCTTCCGTCGTCGGAGACGCACATCGCGCCGCCAGAATCGTGTTCGTGTTCGGCGTGACTGTGAACGGCGGCGGTGTGAAGCGTTTGTCCTTCACGCAGATCGACGACGTGCCGCGTCGCCGCACGCGGCAACTTCGGAAGCAGCGTCGTCTCGAACGGAAAACCGAGTCTGAAGACGATCAGCGAACGTTCGAGCCGCGAGACGGTTCGTGGTGTTGGGTGAAAACTTTCTGGGTCGCGTCCGGCGGGAACGATCACTTCGACATCAACGTCGTCCCCGCCGACTTCACGAACGAGAAACGCCAGCGGCTCAATCGAGACCGCCACCGCCAGTCGCCCATCGACAGCTTCCGTGCGCGACGCGACGCAACCAACAACCACAGAGCACACCAAGAAAACGCACACAATATATCGCAACATCGGTCTCGACCTCCAAACAAAGATTTGCAACCCGCAACGGCACGATTATACCCAAACCCGCCCAAATGACCAGCGACGGAAACGATGTGTTACGATCTGCGATACGGGCACCCCTACACACTACGCGATCCGCCGCTATACTTGGTCGCACTCGGTTTTTCTAACGTTCCCCGTACTCACAAGAGACGCAAATGAAAACTACCACAATGCCAGTCAGTTCACGCGACGACATCGACGAGAACGACTTCGATGACGACTTCGACGACGACTTCGAGGAAATCTCCGATGCAGAGTTCGAAGTTTTAGACGAGTTCGATGACGACGAAGACGACGCCGACGAAGACATCGACCTCGACGACTCCGAGTTCGATCTCACCGGCGACGACGATGTCCCACTCGACGACGACTTCGATGCACTCGACACCGACAAAGATTCGTTCGACGACGACGACGTTTTGCGCGAACCATAAAAAGTACCTGTCAATTTTCGCAACAGTACATGGTTTTTGAGGAGTCTCACACAAAGGCACGAAGGCACAAAGAAGAATTTTAACGCGGAAATCGCGGAAGGACGGAAAGACGCAGAAGTTCTGAATTCCGCGCCTTCCGTTTTTCTGCGTGTTCCATGTTCTCTCCTCTTCGTGCCTTTGTGCCTTCGTGTGAGAAAAAAGAGCCGCCATTAAAGTGTGCTGTCATGCGAAGCGTGAACAATTACAAAAATCAGACAGACACCGTAAAAAGTCCAACAACAGTTTAGGAGAATAAAATGTCACGACGACAAAAAAGATTGTCTGGCGGCGCGGTGCTGCTGACAGGAATCGGTATGTTGTTCTGCGGCGGCTGCGACCCCGTGCCGGAGGCACCGAAGGCTCCGGTTGAAACAACGTCGCGTCCGTTTTGGGACGAGAAAACGCCCGACGCGAAGCCGCAGCGTGTTGTCGAACTTCCGCCGCCGACGGTCAAAGCGGTTGCGGAGATCGTGGCGGTCAAGCTCTCGGCAGCGGACGAGGCGACGTGCAAAGTTCGCGTTGGCGATGTATTTCCAGAGTCGCCAAACGTCCCGCGTGGTAAGCCGACGCTCGTTGCATTTTGGCCATCGAGCGACAAACCAATCGACAAACTCGTCGCCGAAGAAATGCTGACGTCGATCCCAGCAATCTTGACGAAAGCTGGTGCGACAGACGCGATCACGTTCGTTCCGCTCGACGCCACGCAAGAAGCAACTCTCTTCGCTGCCGTCGCGCAAGACGCCAAACCGCCGCGAATCTTCTTGCTCGACGCCGCCGGAAAAGTTCTCTGGTTCGACACCGAGTTCTCCGTCGCCACCAGCGACGCCATCGAACAGGCGGCACGGTTCGTTGCGCAAAACCCGCAGAAGTAATCAACACAACAAACATCACCACAAAAAAACATGCAAACACCACACGAAGTAACACTCATCACGGGAGACGGCACCGGACCTGAATTAGCCGCGGCGGCGCGGCAGTGTCTTGATGCGACTGGGGTCGCGTTTCGCTGGGACGTTCAAGAGGCGGGCGTCGATGTGATGGCGCGGCTCGGTACGCCGATCCCAGACGCCACGCTCGCCAGCGTTCGCCGGACGAAGTGTGCGCTCAAGTCGCCGATTACAACTCCGGTCGGCACCGGATTTCGCAGCATCAACGTTTTCTTGCGGCAAGAACTTGGCCTCTACGCCTGTATCCGTCCGTGCAAACACTACGCTGGCGTTCGCACGTTTTACGACAAGACGCCGATTGATCTTGTGATCGTCCGCGAGAACACCGAAGACCTCTACGCGGGAGTCGAGTTTGAACGCGGCGACGCCAAAACCGTTGAACTCATTGAGACTATAAACAGCCTCGGTGACAAGAAGATTAAGTCGAACCGGCAAACGACAGGCGTTTCGATCAAACCGATCAGCGTCGAAGGGACGGAGCGGATCGTGCGGTGTGCGTTTGAATACGCCCGTTCGCACGGACGCAAAAAAGTTACGGCGGTTCACAAAGCGAACATCATGAAATATACCGACGGTCTCTTTCTCGAAGTCGCACGGAGTGTGGCAACGCAGTTCAGCGACATTGAATTCGAGGACAGAATCGTTGACAACATGTGTATGCAGCTTGTGCAGAAGCCGGAGCTTTATGACGTGCTTGTCTTGCCGAATCTCTACGGTGATATTTTGAGTGACCTCGCGGCGGGACTCGTCGGCGGACTCGGTGTTGCGCCGGGTGCGAACGTCGGTGACGGCGGCGCGGTCTTTGAAGCGACGCACGGTAGCGCACCGAAATACAAAGGTCTCAACCGCGTCAACCCGACGGCGGTGATTTTGTCTGGAATGTTGATGCTCGAACACCTCGGCGAACTCGAAGCCGCCGCGCGTCTTGAGCGAGCCGTCGCTGATGTTATCCGCGAAGGAAAATGCGTCACCTACGACATGAAAGCCGACCGCAACGACCCCACCGCCGTCGGCACGCGAGAAATGGCCGATGCGATTTGCGAAAAGTTAGAGGCGAGGGGCTAGAGGCGAGGGCCTGTCAATCAGGGTCTGTCAATCAGAACACGAAGCGTAAGCGAGTGCCCGAATCAGAGTGGGAAGAGTGAAAAATATGCGAAAAATTCTCGTCACCAGCGCGCTTCCGTATGCAAACGGAGCGATACACATCGGCCACTTGGTTGAGTATTTGCAGACCGACATTTGGGTACGGTTTCAAAAACTGCGAGGGAATAAGTGTCTATATTTCTGCGCCGACGACACTCACGGTACGGCGATTATGATTCGCGCGAAGACTGAAGGCGTTGCCGAAGAAGATTTTCTCGCACGGATGCGCGAGTCGCACCTCGACGACTTCACCAAGTTCGGAATCGCGTTCGACCACTACGGCAGCACACACAGCGACGCCAATCGTACACTCTGCGCCGAGATTTGGAAAGCGATTCGTGCCGCTGGAATGGTTGTCGAAAAAGACGTGTCGCAACTCTACGACACCAAAGCTGGCGCGTTTCTCGCCGACAGATTCGTGAAGGGGACGTGCCCCGTTTGCCGCCGCGAAAACCAGTACGGCGACAACTGCGAGTGCGGCGCAACATACTCGCCGACAGACCTCATAAACCCGATCAGTACGCTTTCAGGAACGACGCCAGAAATTCGCACCGCGCGACACTTGTTCGTTGAGCTTGCGCAGATGCAGGAGTTTCTCGCCGATTGGACGCAAAACAGCGGCGCGCTTCAAGAAGAGGTGAGTAACTATCTTGCGGGACAGTTTTTGAACGAGCCGCTCCGTGCGTGGGACGTGTCGCGTCCCGCACCGTACTTCGGTTTTGAAATCCCCGACTCGCCGGGGAATTACTGGTACGTCTGGTTCGACGCACCCATCGGTTACATCGCCGCAACGAAAGAATGGTGCGACGCAAACGGCGAAAAACTCGACGATTGGTGGCGAAACGAAGCGGTCGAAATCCACCACTTTCTCGGAAAAGACATCACATATTTCCACACGCTCTTCTGGCCCGCGATGCTCAAGACGGCGAAGTTTTCGCTGCCGCGCCGCGAACACATCCACGGATTCCTCACCGTCAACGGCGAGAAAATGTCGAAGAGCAAAGGGACTTTCGTAAGTGCCGCAACGTACCTGAAAAATCTCGATCCGTCGTACTTGCGTTACTACTACGCTACAAAACTCTCGTCGCGGATCGACGACATCGATCTCAATCTCGCCGAGTTCGAGGCGAAAGTTAACGCCGACCTTGTTGGGAACGTCGTCAACTTGGCGAGTCGCACGGCGAAGTTTGCACACCAAATTGGGCTTGCGAAAACGTACCCCGATGACGGCGGACTGTTCGCAGCAGCCGCAAACGCGGGCGACGAAATCGCGGCGGCTTACGAAGACGGCGACTTCGGCAAGGCGATGCGTCTCATTCTCGAATGCGGCCACCGCGCGAACAAGTTCATCGAAGACGCCGCACCGTGGACACTCGCAAAAAGTCCCGACGCCACCGACAAACTCCGCGACGTGTGTACGATTGGGATCAATCTCTTCTGGCAGATCGCAGTTTACCTGTCACCAGTTTTGCCGCAGCTTGCTTCGCAGACCGAGAAACTTTTGCAAACGAAAATCACAAATTGGTCGCAGACGCAAACGCCGCTCGCCAGCACCAGCATTTCTGCGTACACACACCTCATGACACGAGTTCCAACACAAGGATTGAACGCAATGATCGAAGAATCGAAAGCCGAGTCCGCACCAACCACAGCCTCGGCGTCTGCGGACACCATCACCGACTCCGGCGACGCACTTGCCGCCGAACCGCTCGCCGCCGAAATCACCATCGACGATTTTTCCAAAGTCGATTTGCGCGTGGCGCGAATTGTTGAGGCGAACGAAGTTCCCGAAGCACGCAAGCTGTTGCAGTTAAAACTGTCGCTTGGTGGCGGCGTCACCAAAAACGTCTTCGCGGGGATCAAGTCGGCGTACACACCGGAGCAGCTTCGCGGTCGGCTGGTAATTTGCGTTGCGAACCTGAAGCCGCGTGAGATGAAGTTTGGCGTGAGCGAAGGTATGGTCGTCGCAGCGGGCGACGGCAAATCGATCTTCCTGCTCTCACCCGACGACGGAGCCGTCCCCGGAATGCGGCTGCACTAGAAAAGGGGCGAGGGGCTGGAGGCGAGTGTGAGTAGAGAACCCAAATTGATCATTCTCGCTGGTCCCAACGGGGCTGGCAAATCGACTTCCGCGCCACTGCTATTGCGCGACACATTCGCAGTTGACGAGTTTGTCAACGCGGACGCCATCGCGCAAGGACTTTGTGCTTTCGCACCAGAGACAGTGGCGTTGGAAGCGGGGAAAATCATGGTCAAGCGGCTCCGCGATTTGGCTCACCGTCGGGTCGATTTTGCGTTTGAAACGACGCTTGCTTCGCGGTCTTTCGCGCCGTGGGTGGAACAGTTGACCGCTTCTGGTTACAAAGTTCACCTGCTATTCTTGTCGCTTCCCAACGCCGACGCCGCCAGCGAAAGAGTTCGAGCGAGAGTTCGTTTGGGGGGACACAACATCCCCGAAGATGTTGTGCGACGCCGTTTTGCCAGTGGCTTGCAAAACTTTTTCCGTTTGTACATTCCGGTTGTGACCACTTGGAAGCTATACGACAACACTGCGCCAGATCGTCCGCTCACAATCGCCGAAGGAATTCGTGACGAACGAGTCTCGGTCATGATTGACAACACATACCGTTTTTTTGTGAAGGAGTATGCAAATGGGCAAACGAGAACCGGTTGACATTGACGCATTGCTTGCAGACGGCACGCAAATCATTGACGCCATCCGTCGCGGGAGCCGTGAGGCGATGAAGTTGTACATCCAAGCAGGTGAGTCGATGGTTTCTTGCGACAAAGACGGCAAAGTGATTATGATTCCGCCAGAAGAATTGCAACGCATGTTAGATGGCAGAACAGATGGATTCCCGCTTCCGCAGGAATAGCGAAACAAACCATGAACGAATACGTTCGCTCTCGCGCTACACTCGCTTACGCTTCCCGCTCTGATTTAACTGCCAGCGTTGTCACGTCGAGCGTTTCGGTGTCGATAACGGCGACGGATGGCGATGGCGTTCGGTGGAGTGCGCCGGGGTTGATGACAAGCGTCGTGCCGACCAGAATCAGCGACTGCTGATGCGTGTGACCGTAACACACAACGTCCCAGCGACCAGATAGACTCTCGCGTTCGAGGCGTTCAGTTTGATGACCGTGTAGAAAAAAAATACGTCGCTCCATAGCGTCTATCTCGCCGAAGTCGCCGTACAAGTAGTGGCGTTCGTTGCGTGCGACTTCTTCGGCCAACGTCTCGCGCGCAGCATCGCAGTTGCCGAAGACGAAATGACACTCAAGCGGTGACAACGCCTCAATAACGTCGCGCGTACCGATGTCGCCGCAGTGGACGACAAACTCAACGCCGCGTTCTTGAAAGAGTTCGACCGCACGCCGCGTTAACGCAACTTCGCCGTGGGTGTCGGAGAGAATACCGAGTTTCATTGTTGGTAACCGTTCACGGATTTTTGAGGAGTTTCACACGGAGGCACGGAGGGGAGATGAATCCGCAGATGCCGCAGATTTTACGCATTGTTGGCAGTTCTTTTTTGCGCACAAAGGCACGAAGTACACAAAGAACGCAAAGGACGTTTTCAACTTCAATCCTCTTTGTGTCCTTTGTGCTCTTTGCGCCTTTGTGCGAAACAAAGAATAGCGAGTAAACGCAACACCCGTGAACGCTTACCATTATTGTCGTTTGGATGGATTCCCGCCTACGCGGGAATGACGGAGTGCAATCATCGCCGCACCACGCAGAACGAGGTTCGGCTGCACCGTCACTGCGAGACCGTTTTCCGCGAGACAGTTCTTCACAAGAACGTCTGCAACGATGTCGGCGTCACCGCCAGTGAGGAGAATCGCAACCGCATCTTGCGACTGGTGCAATTCTTGCGAGTAGACCCAATTCACCGCCGCCACAGTTTGCGTCACCACTCCCGACGCCATCGCAGAAGCCGTGCTACGGGCCGGAAACGCGATCTCATCAGACCGCAAGTCACGCGGAGAAATCAGCGGCAGCGCGGCTGTTGCTGCATTGAGTGATCGCAACGCGGTCGCAATTCCGGGGACAATGAATCCGCCAACAAACGTCGGCATCGCTGCGCTGTTGTATCGCACGACATCAATCGTCGTCGCCGTTCCGAAATCGACGACGACAACCGAACGCCACGCCGCATCAGGACAAAACTTCGTCGCCGCCAGAGCGGCAAGGAGACGGTCGATACCGAGCGACTCTGGATCGTCCCACTCGATTGCGAGCGGGACATCGCGCCACGTTATCGCGTGCAGTGTATCGCGCGGACGCTGTGTACGCACAAAGTCTGCGAGTGACTCGCTCAACTTCGGCACAACACTCGCCACAATCCAATGCGATTGTTCGGCAGCGAACCTGTCACACCACATCGCGCACGCACTCAACATCACTTCAACTGGTTCACCAGCGATCCGCGTCACCGCTTCAAGACCAGCACTGTTCGCCGCCGAATACGGAATGCCGCCGATCTTGACGGCACTGTTCCCGATGTCAACGACAATCTGATTGAACGGAGCGGAGATTGATTCGGTTGCGGCCATAGAGCGGTTTCAAAACGTGTAAGCATTCACGGAATTGTGGCGCGTTGACGTGTTATGATTCAGGGCACTCACTTACGCTTCGTGTTCTTATTGACGTGACGTAATAAGAACACGAAGCGTAAGCGAGTGCCAAACAAGGACGGACACACGAATCAACCGTGAGCGGTTTCAAAACTTCAAGTCGTCGAAGTAGTTTCGTTTTGATTCGACGTTTATCGTAGACGAACTCTCCGCCGAATCAACCAGATCGGTGCTCTCCATATCTTTCGACGATGAGCTTTTCGGTTCTGTTTTCGCGGCGAGTCCGGCCTTTTGCAGCAGCGACCCGCTGAACACCGCCGCATTGTCGAGCACTTCACGCGGTGGTATCCCCGTCGCCCCAAGCTGCGTAGGAGAATACTGAAGCATCAGTTGGCACCGCGCAATCGTCAGCGTGTCTCCGGGATCAACGCGGCGGTCACTCACCTTCATTCCGTTGACGCGAACTCCGTTGGTGCTGTTAAGGTCTTGAATGTACCAGTACCCCTCGCTCAATACGAGACGACAGTGACGCGAAGAAACATTGCTGAACGGCAAAACTATGTCGCTACGCGACGAACGTCCAATCGTCACGGGCGTCTTGGTCAAGACGTGACGATCACCACCACCGAGCGGTACGAGTTCACCAAAAAGTTGCTCTGCCATTGCTTCCACCTTGAATAGACCTGTTCGGAAACTTGCGCTCACACTGCTGCGGTTCGGCATAGCCGAACCCTCCATATCCCTGCGGCGTATGACAACTGAAGGGTTCGGCTATGCCGAACCTGAACTACTTCAGCGTCACCGGAATTTGCAGTCTCTTCCCTTCGCGGAGCACCGTCACGAAGACGCGGTCTCCCGGTTTGTATTCTTCGATTTTTGTGAGAAACACGTCGCCTTTCAGTGTTTCTGCTTCGCCGACGGCGACAATGGTGTCGGCGTAATCTTTGTCAACGACGCTTCTATTATAGCTCATAATTCCACGCCGCTCGGTCTCGCGGCGAATTCGCACGCCGCGAATCCCAGCCTGTTCCGCCGCGCCACCGGAGACGGTCTGCACGACAAGCAGCCCCTTGTCGGTCTCGATGACATGAGCAATGCCAACATCAGGACGGACAACCTTACCGTCACGAATGAGAACAGGGACAATCTTTTTGAGTGTCGCCACCGGAATTGCAAACCCGACACCGCTGTTCTCACCGACGCGACTGGCTATCGCAGAGTTAACGCCAATGACTAACCCGTGTGTGTCGAGAAGCGGCCCGCCGGAGTTCCCCGGATTAATCGCCGCATCGACCTGAATCGCCCCAAAAATCGGACGCCCACCTTCGCCTCCACCAAACTTACGGTTGAGGCTCGAAATAATCCCGCTGGTAAATGTACTTTCAAGCCCGAACGGATTTCCAATAGCAAAAACCCGCTGGCCGACGAGCAGCGTTGTCGAGTCACCGAACGTCACGGGGTACAGCTTTTCTGCGGGGGCGTCAATTTTGAGAATGGCGATGTCGGTCAAACGATCTACGCCGACGAGCTTCGCGGGGAACGACTCGCCCGAAGTGAGCGTCACCTGCGCCGCATCGACGTCTTCGATGACGTGAAAGTTTGTGAGAATGTGCCCCTGCGTGTCGAGAACGAAACCACTTCCGCCACCCGGAATCTCACGTTCACCAAGCATGAAACTGGTCATCGTGCTAACCGTGTCGATGTTAACGACGCTGCGATAACACCGCTCGTAGACGACGACACCGACACGCTCTTCCGACAGCAGTTCATTGAACCGCGACTCCAGAAGCGAATTAGCAGGCAGTTGCTTAACCTGCGGCGGCGGCGGAACAACCGGCACCGCTGCCAGCGGTTGCGCAACACCGCGCCCGACGAGCAGAAGCCCGAAGACAATTGAAATGACTACTCGCAAAATACAACGCATATCCACGGCCCCCCCTCCTGAAAAATTCCCAGAACCGCTCCCCAAAAGGTGGAGATTGTACCGCAATTGGTTTCGATTTCAAGATGGTAACGGTTCACCATCGGCGATGGGGTGCAGTAAAGTTTTGGTTGCACGGGAACATTGGTTGTCCGAGTTTTCGCCCCAACGGGGCGACAGAACTTAGCCGTGGGTGAGCGGTACTCCGCGAACCCACGGTACGCGGACACAACAAAATCCGTAGCCCCAACGGGGCGTAAGAGTTGTATCCGCGGTTCAATTCTTGCGCCCCGTTGGGGCTTTCTGGATTTTGGGGTTTCCGTACCGTGGGTTCGCTCCGCTCACCCACGGCTAAGCTCTTGCTGCCCCGTTGGGGCAAATACACAATTCACGATTGCGAGCAAACTTTACCATACCCGAAGTAATAAGTAGCCATAGCGGCCACCTTTTCTTTTTTGCCAAATCCGTTAAACTGCTTTCCGCATTGTGGGTCTAGTTTACAGTTCTGTTGGTTTTTCACAATCCCTCACCTATGGCTAAGCGACTCAATTATCTCGGAATCCTTCAGAAGAGCGGAAAAATCAGTGCAGGGCAAATCGCCGAGGCCGAAGAAATGGCCAAGACGACAGGCCTTCCGCTCCGCGAAGCACTGGTTCGGCTCGGCTACGCAACCGACATAGACATCACCCGCGCACTCGCGGATGAATACGGACGCGAGTGCATCGACCTCTCCGCGATTGCAATTCCGCTTTCCATCATTGAGCTTGTCCCCGAATCGGTCGCGCGGGAAAACTCGATCATTCCCTACGACGAAGACGGCGATACGCTCCGTGTTGTCGTCAGCGATCCGAACGACGTTGAGACGTTTGACAAGTTGCGTTTCATTCTCAACCGTGCTATTGAGCCGGTCTTGGCACCGCGTGAAGCGATTCTCGAAGCGATTAACCGCCACTACGGACAGGCTATCGGCGAATCGGCGGACTCCCTCATTCAAGAGATGTCCGATACGCAGATCGACTTCACCGAACTTTCCGACTCCAGCTCCGCAGCAGCCAACGACTCCGATAGCGACGCGCCAATCGTTAAACTCTGCAACCTCATGATCGAGGAGGCCGTTCAGCTTCGAGCATCAGACATTCACATCGAACCGTTTGAAGACCGCGTGCGGGTGCGGTACCGCATCGACGGTATTTTGGTCGAACGCGACACTGTGCCGAAGCGTCTTCAGGGTGCGGTCATCTCGCGTTTCAAGATTCTTGCACGACTCGACATCGCCGAACGACGCCGAACACAAGACGGTCGAATCAAACTCACCCTCGGCGACAAAGAACTCGACCTCCGCGTCAGCGTCATCCCGACGAATCACGGCCAGTCGATTGTTATGCGAATCTTGGACAAGGAGAACATACGCGTCAGCCTCGTCCAACTCGGATTTGCGGAGGCCGATTACAAACGGTTCCGCGGCCTCATCAGCCGCCCAAACGGAATTATCCTTGTTACCGGCCCAACCGGATCGGGGAAAACTACCTCGCTTTACGCCGCCCTCAACGAACTAAATACGCCAACTCGCAAAATTATCACCGCCGAAGACCCCGTCGAATACTACCTGCCGGGGATCAACCAGTGCGAAATCAAACACTCCATCGGACTCGATTTTGCCCGCGTCATTAGGGCGATGTTGCGGCAAGCCCCCAACATCATCTTGGTAGGTGAAATGCGTGACCTTGAGACCGCCCAGATGGGAATACAGGCATCGCTCACCGGACACTTGGTCTTCAGCACTCTCCACACGAACGATGCGCCTAGTGCGATAACACGTCTGGTTGACATGGGTGTCCCGCCTTATCTCGTCTCCAGTAGCGTTTTGGGGATCATGGCTCAGCGGCTCGTGAGAACAATCTGTCCGAAGTGTAAGCGGCCTTATGTCCCCAACGATGTCGAGTTACGCGAGGCAGGCATCACGCCAGAACAGGCAGCAAAGGCAAACTTCATGAAGGGGAAAGGTTGCGGCAACTGCAACAAGACGGGGTACAGGGGAAGACAGGCTATTTTCGAACTTATGATGATGACACCAAAGGTTCGGGAGCTGACATTCCAGCAAGTCAGCACGGTTGAGATTCGCCGCGCCGCCCGTGCCGAAGGCATGACGATGCTCTTTGAAGACGGAATTCGCAAGGTGCTAATCGGTAACACAACAATCGAAGAAGTCGTTCGTTCTGCCAAAATGGCGGAAGAATAGTACCCAATTTATTCAATCGATCTTCTTGTCCGCAGATTTCGCAGATTCACACAGATTTTGTCTCTCATTTCCATGAATTGCTCCGGAATTTAACCACGGAGACACGGAGGGCACAGAGAAGGCAATTCCTCTCCGTGTCTCCGTGGTTGAAAAAAGACAATCCAAAGACTTTAATTTTCCAAAGCACTAGAACCAACAAATACGCGACGAGAACAGTGACAACCAAATCTGCGACAATCGGCGCAATCTGCGGATTCTAAAACAAACAAAAAAACGTTTCCGAACAAGTCCAAAGTTCAAAGGTGATTTATGGGCACAATTTTAATTGACAAACTTCTCGAAACTGTCGTCGTTCGCGGCGCGAGCGACCTTCACATTGCCGTCGGTCAGCCGCCAGTTTTGCGGCTCCACGGGCGGCTCGTAAAGTTGGAGACGAAAGTTCTCGAACCAGATGACACCGTCTCGCTCATGAAGAGTATCACGCCCGAACGGTGCCAGCAAGAACTCCAGCAAGTCGGCGGTACCGACTTTGGGTTTGCGTTCGGCGATAAGGCGCGTTTTCGCGTCTCGGTCTTCAAGCAACGCGGGAATACTGGGATGGTTTTGCGGCAAATCCCGAACAAGCTCCTCTCGATGGAGCAGCTCGATACGCCGCCAGTGATGAAGGAACTGATCTACCGTCCGCGAGGACTCATCCTCGTGACGGGGCCAACCGGTTCGGGCAAATCTACAACTCTCGCCGCGGTCATCGACCACCTTAACGACACCGTCGATCACCACATCATCACGATTGAAGACCCGATTGAGTTCTACCACTATCACAAGAAATCGACGATCAATCAGCGTGAAGTTGGCGTTGACGTGCCGTCGTTTTCCGAAGCGATTCGCCGCGCACTTCGCCAAGACCCAGACGTGATTCTCGTCGGTGAAATGCGCGACCTCGCCACGATTGAAGCGGCAATCACCGCCGCCGAAACGGGGCACATCGTCTTCGGTACGCTCCACACCTCCAGTGCAGCCGGAACGATCAACCGCATCATCGACGTCTTCCCGACAAGCCAGCAAGACCAAATCCGTACGCAGCTTGCGACCGCAATCATAGGGGTTTTGGCGCAACAGCTTCTGCCGCGAATCCAAGGCGGTCGCGTTGCCGCTTACGAGATGCTCGTCGTCACGCCTGCCATTGGAAACCTCATCCGCGAAAACAAAACGTACCGCATCACTTCGTCGATTCAAACCGGATTCAAACTCGGAATGCGGCTCCTCGACGACCACCTCTTCAAGCTATGGAAAGACGGAATCGTCACGCGCGAAGATGCAATGGTGAAGTCAAACAGCCCCGAAGCTCTTGACAACAAAATGCAGCGTTGGGAAGCGGGCGAGACTGGCGACGACAGCGTCGATACCGAAATCGCCGCCAAAGACGAAGGCAAAGACTCCTACGGACGCAACAACAAAATCAAGTATGTATGACCGTTCACGCCGTGTTTCGTCATTCCCGCGTACTCGGCGGGAATCTAGTGCTTTGTGAACGTTAAATCTTGGGATTGCTCCGGAATTTAACCACGGAGACACGGAGAGCACAGATAAGACAAATCCTCTCCGTGACCTCCGTGTCTCCGTGGTTGAAAAAAGACAATCCAAAGACTTCAATTTTCTAAAGCACTAGAGCGAAGACGTTACCAACACGATTGCACACATCGCATCGTCACTCCTCACAGGAAAACCACAATGGCACTTCGACGTCTCGGACAGGTCTTGGTAGACCTCGGTTATATCGACGAAGAACAGCTTGAGCTGCTCGTCGAGGAGAACCAATCGCGCCACAACGAGCTTATCGGGCAGACCGCAATTTCGCTCGAAATGGTCAACGAAGAACAGATCGTTCAGGCACTTGCTGAACAGTTCGGCTATCAGGTTATAAGCCTCGCCGACCTGACGATTCCGCCCGAAGTGCTCTCGCACATGACCGAACCGATGGCGCAGCTCTATCGCGTCATTCCGGTCAGTTTTCGTAACGACATCCTGACAATCGCAACGAGCGAACCGCAGAACTTGATGGTCATCGACGAGTTGCGAAACTTCCTCGGATACCAAGTCCGTTGTGTTGTTACGTCGATGCAAGACATCCAAAAGGCTCTCGCGCGGTACTACGCTTCTGACACCGAGAGCGTCGAGTCGATCATCACCGACATGGAAAACGACCCGCTGCTGCAAGAAGCGGCGGCGGCGTTGGAATCGGGCGCGTTCGACCTTGCCAGCGTTGAAGCGTTGAGCGAGTCGGCACCTGTTCGCAAACTGCTCAACATGGTGTTCTTGCTGGGGATTCAGGAAAACGCGAGCGACCTCCATTTCGAGCCGTTTGAAGACGAGTTCAAAATCCGAATCAAGGCCGACGGTACGCTCTATGAAATGGTGCCGCCGCCGCGTCACTTGGCCTCGGCGATCATCACGCGTATCAAAGTTATGGCGAATCTCGACATCGCCGAACGCCGTCTGCCGCAGGACGGACGTATCCGCCTCACCGTCGCGGGGCACCAAATCGACCTCCGCGTCAGCGTCTTGCCTACACTTTTTGGCGAAAGCGTTGTCTGCCGAATTCTCGACAAGACGGTCGTCATGCTCGACCTCAATAAAGTCGGAATGGATCAAGACCTCCTACGCGAGTTCCGCAAAATCATTGAGATTCCGAACGGAATCGTCCTCGTAACGGGGCCGACCGGTTCGGGGAAAACGACGACGCTCTACGCCGCGCTTTCCGAACTCAATACGGTAACCGACAAACTTATGACGACCGAAGACCCCGTTGAATACGACATCGACGGGATCATTCAGATGCCGATTGACGCCGACATCGGCAACACGTTTGCGCAGTGTTTGCGTTCGATTTTGCGGCAAGACCCCGACATCATTCTCGTCGGCGAGATACGCGACCGCGAAACGGCGGAGATTGCGGTTCAGGCGTCGCTCACGGGGCACTTGGTCTTCAGCACGCTTCACACCAACGACGCACCGAGCACGATCACGCGACTCCGCGACATGGGAATCCCAACGTTTCTAATCTCTGCGACGGTCGAAGCGATTCTTGCGCAGCGGCTTGTCCGAACGATTTGTGCTGCGTGCCGCGAACCGTACACGCCGCCACCGGAGCAACTTGCCGAAATCGACCTCACGCCTAGCGACGTTGCTGGCAAGATGTTTTTCCATGGTCGCGGCTGCCCGGTGTGTAACAACACCGGTTACAAAGGGCGAACGGCGATTCACGAGTTCCTCATCGTCAACGACGCCATCCGCGAGCTTATCTTGCAAAACGCTTCAAACGCCCAACTCCGCCGCGAAGCCGAAAAAATCGGAATGCGAACCCTCCGCTCCGCCGGACTCGACAAGTGCTACGAAGGAAAAACTACCATCGACGAAGTCGTGAGAGAGACGGTGCTGGAGTAGTTGTAACCGAAGAGGAAAACGAGTTGACTACACTTTGTAGTCGCCTGAAACTGAAGTCGTGACAATTTGTCACGGCTTCAAAGGTGAGGAATGCGAGGCGAAAATGAATACAGGCGAACTGGTAACGTTTTGGCTTGAAAGTGCGGACTACGATTTGGACACCGCCAAAGCACTGCTAAAAACCAAGAGGTACGTCTACGTTGGTTTCATGTGCCACCTGACGATTGAAAAAGCGTTGAAGGCTGTGGTTATGCGCGACACGCAAACGATGCCACCGAAGATTCACAATTTGATCCAACTGGCGAGAATGTCTGATATTTTCGACAAGCTAACCGAGGAACAGAAAAGTTTTCTGTACGAACTCACACCGCTACACATAGAGGCGCGGTACCAGACGTACAAAGATGTCGTGGCGTCAACGATGAATAGGAAGCGTTCGCAACTGCTTCTGCAAAAAACGGAGGAATTGCTATGCTGGATAAAACAACAGTTTTAGAGACCGTTGGGAAATACGCGCAAGACGTAGTTGAGGCGTTCAATCCGCAGGCGGTTATTTTATTTGGTTCTTACGCCAACGGCAATCCGCGTGAAGAGAGCGATATTGACGTGGCAGTGATTTTCGACGGCTATAAAGGCGAATGGCTAAAAGATTCGGCGATGCTGTGGCGGATAGCACATAAAACTTCGTATGTGATCGAACCAATCTTACTCGATAGCACGGACGACCGCAGTGGGTTTGTCGGCGAAGTTTACAGAACGGGACACGTTATTTATCAGGCACCGCAAAAGTGAATGCGACGGTTGTGGTTGGTTGCTGCCCCGTTATCGCGCTAGCATCTATCCAAGGTTGATTCCCGCTCCGCCGGGCTCGACAAGTGCCACCGAGCACACAATAAGAACACGAAGCGTAAGCGAGTGCCCTGAATCATAACACGCCAATGACAACCGCGAACGTAACCGGTACTCCGGCGGAGTGACTGGTTACGTTCACGAATGCTACTTGGCACTCGCTTACGCTTCCCGCTCCGATTGGGCACTCGCTTACGCTTCGTGTTCTTAATGTTCTGTCGGGGCAAATGCACTACATCACGACAAACACAAACTTTCACGCTAACACCTCTTGTTTTCTCGTCCCAAGCACACAATCATACACCGTCGGCAATAAAACGCCAACAGCGTACATCTAGTCCACAACGTCCACAACAAACGGTGCTGCAATGAAAACGAATAGCAAACGACGCGGCTTCTCACTCATGGAAGTCCTAATCGCTATGGGAATCGCTGGCGTCGGGATGTGCGGGATCATGACCGCACTCCCCGTCATCGCATTCCAAGTCCAAAAAATACGCTCACAAGTCTCTGGAAAACAACTCGCACAAATCGCCGAAAATACTATCAGGCTGCAACGGTGGGCGAACCCAAGAGGTGTGGGCGGAACCGGAGACAACACGGATTTGGCGTGGGTTGTTGAGAATCCGCCTTTGTCGGGGACTTTTGAAGTCCCCGTCGCTGCGCCGATTTTGGTTGACCCGTGGAGTGCGAGCGATCCATTCGGCACAGTCTTCGTGTTCCGCGGGTTTTCGAGTTTTCTTCCAGTCGTGGGCGATTTGGACGGCGATGCTACACCGAATCTGCCAGCCGACAAAGTTCTCTTCTTCAAACCCTTCTTCACCGATCCTACCTCGTTGAAGTTTTCGTCTGGTGGTGGTTCGGATCGGCCCGAACTCACATACGTCTCGCTCAACAACTCCATCGGCCCCGACAGAAACGACGACTACTCGTGGTTCTATACCGTGCTGCCGAGGAGTACAGTTCCTCTCGCCAACACAAACCCTATTCCCGTCAGCGACATTGATCTTTATCACGTTTCGGTCGTGGTATCTCGTTCGCGCGCATTCGACGACGATGCAACGCATCGTGTCTACGCAATCGACAGCACTCAACGCGGTTCGCGTGCGGATGTTGTTTACCTCAGCGATCCCAATGCCGCCATCGGAAAATACGCCGCCGTCGTCATCCCGAACTACACCGTCACTCCGAACTACGGTTCATACCTCTGTTGGTTCAAAGTTCTGCTGGCAAAAACGACGGGGAGCCAAACTCGCGTCTTGCTCCAACCCATTCCAGTTAACCCACCACCAAGCCCGTCAAGCCCATCAAATCAGCCTCCGCCATCGTTGCCTACGTTGACCGCCGCAACCCCACCGACAAATGGTTTCCTCATCACCGCCGACAGCATAATTGATGTTCAGTTGTTTAGCGTTCAGTAAGTTGAGATTTTGTCGTGTTCTCATAGGACGTATATGTCCTATATGACCTATGAATACTATTGACCATTCGCGTGGCGTTTCGTCATTCCTGCGAAAGCAGGAATCCAAAGAACACGCATTAAGCAGGCGCGATAGCGTTGCCGCGTAGCGGCAGCAAGAACTTAGCCGTGGGTGAGCGGAGCGAACCCACGGTAGGAAAACCCAAACACCATAAAGCCCCAACGGGGCGCAAGAATTGGCAGCACTCGCAACGTCTCTTACGCCCCGTTGGGGCTACGGATTTTGTTGGCGTCGCGTACCGTGGGTTCGCGGAATACCGCTCACCCACGGCTAAGTTCTTTAGCACCGTTGGTGCTTGGGATTCGATGCGAGCATGTGCAATCGTGCCCGCAACGTTTTCCCTTTAGATTCCCGCCTGCGCGGGAATGACAAAATTAATCATTCACGATCCCCGCAACCCATACCCCATTAACAAAGGATTCCCCCAATGCCGCAGTTTAAGATTGACGCCGTTGATGCAACCGGTAAAGAGATTCACGACATCATCGACGCCCCGTCGGAAGCGGAGGCGCAGCAGACGATACGCCAGAAGGGGTATCACGTCACGAAGATTGCGCTTCACAAAGAACGTCAACTCAAAACCGCAGCAAAGCACAACGACGGTAAGACGTTTTCGCTCGGCAAGGTAAAGTCGAAGAAGCTGACGATATTCACGCGGCAGCTCTCCATTTTGCAAGACGCCGGTCTGCCGATTTTGCGGTCGCTTACGGTACTGAAAGAGCAAGCACCAAACGGCGCACTTCGCAACGCACTTATCGACGTTACGACCGAAATCGAAAGTGGTTCAAGTCTTTCGGAAGCGATGGCGAAGGCACCGAAGGCGTTCAATCGTCTTTACGTCAACATGATCAAAGCTGGCGAGGCGGGCGGTGCGCTCGAAACGATCTTGCAACGTCTCGCCGAATTTCTCGAACGCAGCGAACGCCTCAAGAGTAAGATCAAAGCTGCGCTCACTTACCCGATAGCTGTCGTGACGGTGGCGGTACTCATCCTCACCGGTATTATGATTTGGATCGTACCGAGCTTCATCGAAATTTTCAAAGGTTTCGATCTCGAACTCCCCGCGATGACGGTCTTGCTGATCAACATCTCGTATATGACGGTGAACTACTGGTACATGATACCGCTCATTCCGTTTACGATTTGGCTGCTCGTGAAACTGACGACGAGTTTTGAGTTTGGTCGTTTTGGGTGGCACTTATTTTTGCTGAAAATGCCGGTGTTTGGACAGATTTTTGAGAAGTCCACCGTCGCCCGCACGACGCGAACACTCGGAACGCTGGTAACGAGCGGCGTACCGATTTTGGAAGCACTTCACATCACGCGCGAGACGAGCGACAACGCCGTTTTCGAGCAGATGTATCAGCGAGTTAGCGAAGCGATTCGTGACGGCGACACCATCGCCGCGCCGATGAAACGCAACGCGCGACCGGCGTTCCATTTGGGGGCGTTGCTGTATTTCGCGTTCTTCATTCCTGCTCTTGGTGCGCTTTATTACCTGACGAAGTTCCAAAACAAGATTCTCGACGACATGGTGATTAACATGGTCGATGTCGGCGAGGAAACGGGCGAACTCGATACGATGCTCTACAAAGTCGCCGACGTGTTCGACGAAGAAGTCGAGACGTTAACTTCGGCACTCATGAGCTTGCTCGAACCGTTGCTCGTGTGTTTCCTTGGCGGCATGGTCGGCTTTATCGTCATCGCGCTTTTTATTCCGCTGGTGAAGCTGATTGAAGGGTTGTCGTGAGGTTGTTTACGGCTACCGAATCGAGTACAGAAAAGTTTGGACGTACTTATACGCTGAAGGAAATGAAGTATGACATCAATGCAAATAGAGATATTGAATCCTGAAGCTAACGTCTTGCTTCAAAGTTTGTCCAAGATGAAGTTGATTAAGATTTACGAGTCATCTTCGCCTAGAGAGGAGTTCAAGAGTTTTATTCAGGGATTGCAATCGTCCAGTGGTGACGAACCGTCTTACGAAGAGATTACTCGCGACGTAGAAGAAGTGAGGAGTGCGCGTTATGCTCGGAGGTGAAAAAACGAGACTGGTTATCGACACGAATATCTGGGTTAGTTTTTTGATCTCCAAGAAACTGCGACGTTTGCTAACGGTTTTTCTTTCCGAAACGGTTCAGATGTTGTTTGACGACGAACTGTTGGATGAAGTGATGTTGGTGGTTGGACGTCCGAAATATCGGAAGTACTTCAATCACACCAAGATCGAGGAGTTGCACACGTTCATACGGAAAACGGCGGAGTTTGTTGTCGTCACCGACCGTGTTGAGTTGTGTCGCGATCCGAAGGACGATTTTTTGCTGGCACTTTGCAAGTCTGGCGACGCGGACTATTTGATAACGGGCGACAAAGACTTACTTGCAATCGGCAAGTTTGGAGAGACACAAATCGTAACCGTTGCCGAATTTGAGGAAACGTTTTATGCGTCAAATCGTCTTCGCCATCCAAGGACGCTACTTGCAAACCGTGAACGGCTACCATACTAACGCCACATGAAAAGAACGAAGCTGATAAAACATCTTGAAGCACAAGGGGCGTATTTGCTACGCGAAGGCTCAAGGCATAGCATTTACGCATTGGGTAACGCCAAAACCCAAGTACCAAGACATGTGGAAATTGTTGATGAGTTGGCGAGAAAGATTTGCAAAGATTTGGGTATAAACTTCGTGAGGTGAACACATGAAATATCGTGCAATAGTTAAGCAAGTTGACGGTTGGTATATTGGTTGGCTGGTTGACATACCGGGAGTCAATGCGCAGGAAAAAACCTATGAAGAACTTTTAACGTCATTGCAAATTGGGGCTGTCGAAATGCTTGCAACTCCGATTGAATTCGACGAGAACGCACGAATGGTATCTATTGACGTGCCAAATAGTCAACTGGTTTGTGCGTAGAGCATCCAAAGAACGAGGTAAACCAATGACACAGTTACAGGTCGAGTTAGTCAATCCGCGTGCGGGGCGTTTGTTGCGAGAACTTGAGGCGATGAACTTGATTGCCATCAAGAATCCGGAGCCGGCGTGTGACGATGCAGAAGTGTCGTCGCCTGCGGCGGTGTCTACAACTTCGTTGTCGCCAGAATCGTTTTCGCCGGAGGGGTTACCGGAAGGTTTTCCTCCGATGCTTTTGGGGAAAATCCCGCTTTCGCTTTACGGGAGCGTCAAGATTTTGGGTGATATTATTTCGCCGATTGATGTCGAATGGAATGCGATGAAATGATTTTGATCGACACTCACATTTTGGTTTGGTTGTGCGGCGAATCAAATCGTTTGTCGGCGGAGGCGTATCGCGTCATTCAGACAGCGGGGCGAATGAAATTTTCGGCGATAACGCTTTGGGAAGTAGCGATGCTCCGATCCAAAGAACGAATTGAGTTAAACAAACCAATGCTGGAATGGCTTGAGGACGTTTGCAACAATCCAGAATTTGAGATGGTTCCGATTACGCCTCGAATCGCGGCGAGGAGTGGCGACTTGAAAATGCACGGCGATCCTGCAGACCGCATCATCGTTGCGACGGCGTTGGAACTTGGCGTCCCGCTTTTGACCGCAGACAAAGCCATTCGGAACGCTGGCGTAGTGACGTGCGTTGGGTAGAAGCTGATTGAAGGGGTGCCGTGAATGATTTTCGTAGCGAGGAAGTTTTGGAATCAACGGACGTAATCAAGCCAACGTCGGACGTATTTGTCGCGTCTCTGTTTTCGGCACCGAAAAACGAGCCGATGCTGCGTGACCTTTTGGGCGCGGTGTTGGTCAACAGCGGTTCGGATACGATTCGCACGACCAAGGTGTTGAATCCGTTCACGGACATTATTTCCTAGCCGCGTAGCGGCGACCTTATTGTAGCCCAAGGCAAGCGGTATTCCGCGCAGCCTTGGGTTGACGTTATTAAAATACGGCAACGGCAACGCGGACAATTCCGCGAGCCATCACAACAAAAAATCGTGTATCGAAACCACTAACAAAAAAATCGGAGGTGTATTATGAGAATTAGCAAACAACGTCGTGGGTTTACGCTTGTGGAGTTGCTCGTCGTGGTGGCGATCATCGCCATCCTAGCGGGAATGATTATGGTCGGCGGCTCCGCGGCATTCCGTACCGCAAGAGAAGCCGCTACCCGCATGGAAATGACAAACCTCGAACGCGCTCTCGAAATGTACAAAACAAAATACGGAGAATACCCGCCAGACTTCAGCGACTACGACGCCTTTGAACGACACTTCAAGAAGCGTTGGCCGCGCGTGAACGTGAACGCCTACATTCCTGATGACGCAACAGGTAGCGATTATCCTGAAAAACGCACGATGGGAATCACGAACGCAATCAACACAGCACTTGGTACGAGTTTCACCTACGACGCAGGTTCCTACACGTTTCCGGCAGAGATCAAGCTCTCGGCGATTGCGTTCTGGCTCGGCGGTTTGCCGGAATCCGGTGACGCAACAGTGCTCGCAGGATTCGGCCCGTCGGACGATCCGCTTTGTGTTGACATGAATGCAACTCCTGATCCCGTGCGAAGCCCGAATTTCGGCAACGAAAAGCTCCGCGAGAAGACGCAATACGATTTCTCGGTCGCACTTCGCAACTTGCCGGACAATCCAAGTGGCACAAATGGTATCGGTTATCGTTGCCTCATCAATGGCAAACCGGTTGCGTACTTCCGCGGGACGACGCTCACGACGCGTCCAGCGAAGACGAGTGCGTATTTGCAAGACCGTACCAAGCCGTATAGCGCAACAACCAACTTCACCAAACGCATCTGCATCGAAGATGCTGCGGGAACTGAAATCGACGAAGCCACGCCGTATGCGTTGCAGACAAATCCTTCGCCTGCAGCAAATGGGGCGGTCATTGATTGGCACAACGCCAATTCGTTCCAACTCATTCACCCCGGCGCGGATGGCGTGTTTGCAGGGCCACCAGATAGGACAAAGCCAAATGATTTTGATCGTCCGATTGCCGTGACCGATGGAGGACAATTTGGTCTCACTGCGGAAGACCTCGACAACATCACGAATTGTGGTTCATCGGCGACGGTACAGGGTTTGATTGGGAAGTAGAGTTGGTAATCGGTCATGGATTGTTTCGACGTAGTATGCTCCTAGTCCCGCTAGGGACGACCTTATTGTAGCCGAGGGCAAGACGTACTCGTCGCAGCCCTCGGTTTGCGTCGCCAAATGGAATGAAGTCCCGTAGGGACGGCCTTATTCCGAATCAACAACGTCAACGAAGTGTTCAAATAAGGCCGCTCCTACGGAGCTACGGATTCTGTGGTGGTCGTCAACCCAAGGCTGCGGCGAATACGCCTTGCCTTGGGCTACAATAAGGTCGCCGCTACGCGGCTAGGAAATGCAACACGCGGCGTTTGTCGAGAATGAAGCGTTGTCAAGAGTATTCCGCGTCGCCGCCATCGACAACATCACGAATTGTGGTTCAGCGGCGACGGTACAGGGGATAATTGGGAAGTAGTTTTTTGTGGAGGCAAGAATATGACCGCTACCGTTTTTCCAGATGTGATGTCGTCGTTTGTACCGGCGGTTTGTCCACCCGATTTGGGATTGGACTTGTCACCAATCGTTCTGCGTGAGGTGCCGACGGAGAATGGCGGCGTTTTGCGTTTCCGCGAACCGCTCGTGCTAACGCCGACGCAGATTGGCGACTCGCAGTATATGTCGGTCGAAAACTACGAATTGGGGATCGATGTCTACGGCGAAACGCAAGAAGAACTCTGGGATGTAATCGTGGCGGACGTAACGCTTTTATGGCACGATGTCGCGCTTGCAAGTGACGACCGACTTGGCAAATACTTTCTCGAAGTGAAGAAAAACTTGTTGGCCGCGATTGAGGAGGTTGGTTGTGGTCGTGCGTAAAAAGCAAGACGTTCTTCAGGTTTTGAAACGAAAAGGCTTTGAGCTTACGTCGTGTGGCGATCATCATTGTCTTACGTTTTATAACCGCGAAAACAAAGCGATACTCAAAACGAAAGTCAGCCACGGAACGAGCCACCGCGACATCGGTGACACGCTCATCGGTTTGATGGCGAAACAGTGTCACCTTACGAAGCGTGAGTTTTTGGAGTTGGTTGATTGTACGTTGTCGCAAGAGGCGTACCGCGATTTGCTGGTGACCAGAATCAGAGCGGGAAGCGTAAGCGAGTGCCCGAAGCAGTGCCCACAACAATCAGAACACGAAGCGTAAGCGAGTGCCGGAAGTAGTGCTCACAACAATCAGAACACGAAGCGTAAGCGAGTGCCCAGCGGTATCGCCCCCAATCAGATATGACATATAGGCCACATAGGACATATACGTCCTACAGCAACCATCCCCCCCTCTAACCCCTCATCAATTCCAATGCAAAATCATCATTCACGTACAGCGTACACGCTGGTTGAAATCCTTGTTGCGACGGCGGTGTCACTCATTTTGATGTTGGCGGTCATGAAAATGTTCAGCGGCATCGGAACGTCGCTGAACAAAACTCGCGCCGAAATGAACCTCGCGCTCGAACTACGTCGCGTCGCAGACATGCTCAACAGAGACCTCGATAAAAGGTCACTCCAAACCGTGACATCGCAAGTTACCGGCGGCCACGGCGGCACGAACGGCTACTTCACATACCAAGAAGGCCCAATGTGGACGCCGTCGGACGATGAACCGAGATTGCAGCGGGCACCTGTGGGACTCATACCAGCGGCTTCACCAACTCCACGCACGGCGATAGATATGGTGTCGGAGGTGAATGGCACAACCACTTATCCCGCACCCGCTGGGACGCTTTCACCGCAGCAATCATTCTTCTCCCTCAACATGGCGTCCAACCCCGACACTGGTGAACCCGATTCCACCGTTGGCGACTTGGACGACCAGTTGGCGTTCACGGTGGAGGTGCGTCCAACCGATCCGCCGCCGTATGTTCCGTATCGCGGGCGCGGTATCGATCCGACGTTTGGGCTGACAATTGTCGAGAGTTCGCAAGCCGAAGTCGCGTGGTTCGTCCGCGGAACAACCCTATACCGACGCGTACTACTCATCGACGGGCAAGCAGACGAAAAAAGCTATGCCGCCGCGAACAACGCAAGTGCAAACCTAAAAGACAACCGCACTGATGTCGAACTCACAAACAATGTCGGCGATACCACGCGAGCTATTTTGTACAACCCAAATACCACGAAAGATTCCCTATGGGGAACCGGCAAGTGGGTGCCAACAACCGGCACACCGCTCTCGTTCTACGACATCTTCGATGTGTCGGTGCGGTGGGCGAATCCAATTGCGCGTACCGATCTCGTTCCAAACCTGCTCGGCAACTTGGCAGATCGGCGGAATCGCTTTGGGAGCAACCGCAACCCAAGTTTGCCGTATCCGTCTTCTTACGAATGCTTACCATCCCTCGGTGATCAATGCTTGCCAGCAGGGTTGATCGTGCGACTGGCAGATAATGGGCCTCCTTACGGTCATAAACGACCGACGCCAAGCTTGCCTGCGATGCCAGAACTGTTCGCCGTTGGTGGTGATTTTTGGGATGACTATGCCGTCACAAATACGCTGCAACCCTATGGACAAGAGACACCATTGCCTGACGCCAAGCCCCCACTACCGAACAACTGCACGCAACCTCGTCGCGGCGAGGACGCCGTTCTCAAAAACGTCCTCTCGTTCGACGTGAAGGCGTGGATCGATAATGACGGTACTCCTGCCTACTTCGCCGACCTCGGATGGCGCGGAACAGCGGAAGCGGCTCTTCTGGCAAGTGGATACACTTCTACGCAGATTGCAAAAATCCTTCCAGCTACGACAACACTCGTGTCTGGCGATGCTGATTATCCGCTGTGGCAAGCGTACAACATTGGCACAACAACACCCGGCCACTACGACAACTTTTCCATCGCGGGCCGTTACGGCGATTCAGCGAATTTGCCCACAGGCACCGCCCAAATGTCCTGCATCTACGATACTTGGTGGACGGATACGATAACACCGCCACCACCACCGCCCTATGGTTTAGCAGGCAGCACAAATCCAGCCGAGTTGCGTGCGATTCAGGTAACGCTTCGGGTGTACGAGCCGCAGTTTAAGGTAGTTCAGGAGGTACGTTTGGTGAAGGTTTTGGAGTAGTGAAGATATTGGGAGGTGCGGAGTTTAGAATTGCCCCAAGGGGGCAGCAAGAGCTTAGCCGTGGGTGAGCGAAGCGAACCCACGGTAGGGAGACCCAAAATATCAGAAAGCCCCAACGGGGCGCAATAACATTTGTGAGCGGCCCAATTCTTACGCCCCGTTGGGGCTACAGATTTTGGTGTGACCGCGCACCGTGGGTTCGCGGAATACCGCTCACCCACGGCTAAGCTCTTACGCCCCGTTGGGGCAAATACAAAACGCATTCACGCCGTATGGCGAAAAAACCGTGAACGGTTACATTTATTGTTTTACCATAATTCAACCCCTAACGGGGTTGTGGACATTTTATTTCGTTTTCTTTTCTACCATAATTCAACGCCTAACGGCGTTGGCATCCAATCCCGCAGGGATTGGATTATGGTAGCGATTTCCGTGTGTTTCGTGGTTTGCATCTTTTGCCAAACAATCTAAAATCGCGTTTCCGAACGAGTTCCACGTCGTTCCACAATAGGCCCTATAGGCCCCATACGTCCTATAGGGCCTATCAGAACAACGAACCAATTCAACAAACTTGCCACTCGCTTACGCTTCCCGTTCTGATTTGTGTCACTCGCTTACGCTTCCCGCTCCGGTTTTTCACACTTCATCGCATAATGCAAGGTTACATTCAAGAAATCAAAGAGATACTTTCTCAAGCGCGGCAGTCGGCGTATTCGGCGGTCAATACGGCGATGGTTGAGGCGTACTGGCGTATCGGCGAGCGGATCGTCTTGCAAGAGCAGCATGGCGAGTCGAAAGCCGCTTACGGTGAAAGTATTCTCAAAGAGTTGTCAACGGCTCTCACCGCCGAGTTCGGCAAGGGGTTTTCGTATGCGAACCTGCGGAATTTCCGGCAATTTTACCTAACTTACCCCGAAAAAGAGATTTGCTACACACTGTGTAGCAAATTGACTTGGAGCCATAACCGCCTCATTATGCGGGTCGAAAACCCGCAAGCAAGGACGTACTACTTGCAGGAAGCCGCAGGTAATCATTGGAGCGTCCGACAATTAGAACGCAACATCAGCACGCTGTATTACCAGCGTCGGTTGTCTTCACAAAGTCAAGAGCCGTTAGAAAAATCGTCAACAGCTCACCAAATCGCCGACTTCATCAAAGACCCTTACGTCTTTGAGTTTTTGAAAATCGAACAACCGACCCAAGAAAACGAACAGCAAATCGAAACAGCACTGATCAATCATTTGCAACAATTTCTTTTGGAGTTGGGAAAGGGGTTTTGTTTTGTCGGGCGGCAATACCGCATCAGTACCGAGTTAGAACACTACTACATCGATCTTGTCTTTTACAATTACATCCTCAAGTGTTTTGTTTTGATCGACTTGAAGACGACCAAACTCACGCATCAAGACATCGGGCAAATGGATATGTACCGGCGGATGTTTGACGACCTTTGCAAACCCGCCGCCGACAACCCCACCATCGGCATTATTCTTTGTACGGAGAAGAGCGAAACGGTGGTTAAGTATTCCGTTATGAGCGACAATCCGCAACTGTTCGCAACGAAGTTTATGCCGTACCTACCAACCGAAGCCGAGCTGATCGCCGAAGTCGAAAGAAATCAATTTCGTTTGGTGAAGGGTTTGGAGTAGTGTGATGGCGAGCGGTGGCTGTAAACCCACCGGTAGAACAACCGATTTCCGTGTGTTTCGTGGTTTGCATCTTTTGCCAAACAATCTAAAATCGCGTTTCCGAACGAGTTCCACGTCGTCCACATCGTCCACAATAGGACATATAGGCCCCATACGTCCTATAGGGCCTATCAGAACAACGAACCAATTCAACAAACTCATCACTCGCTTACGCTTCCCGTTCCGGTTTTTCAAACCTCTAACCGCCACAACTCCAATGACTTCAAAACGCGCTTTCACTCTTGTCGAGCTACTCATCGTCGTGGCGATTATCGGTATACTCGCCAGTATCACACTCGCCGCGCTCTCACAAGCACAAGGCCAAGCAAAAGTATACCGTACCCAAAACACCATCGCAAAAATCAACGACGCCATCACCGAAATCTACGAACGATTCGAGTTCAGAGCAAGACCATGGGCGATTCCTAACACTTGCAATGGTACTGATCCCTCGACGGGCAATCCTACTACGCTTTGCCTTGGTCACGCAAACAATGTCCGCGCGAAAAACATCGCCGAAGCCCGCATACGCTACCTCATCCTGCGAGCCGAAATGCTGACCGAAATGCCGCAAAGCGCAAACGACGATATGCCAGCGTCCACATTACCTGCGGGCATAACCGCATTCGTTAACCGCATCGCTAACCCGATTGCTACTGCGGCGACCTGTTCGATACATGGAGCCGACTACACAAGTTCTATTGTTGATACTATCATGGCTGACATCGACGCAGCGAAGATTTACGCCGATGCGATTGTTGCGGCGGGGGCAACTCCTGCTACAACCAGCTCCGCGGAGCTTCTCTACTTGATCGTCGAGACGAACAATCCTGAAGCGTTGTCGGGGTTCAAGGGTAGCGAGATTGGCGACACCGATGGTGACGGACTGTTCGAGTTTCTCGATGCGTGGGGGAATCCGATTCGGTTCCTACGCGCCGCGCCGGGGTTGCAAGACGGAATACTCCGCACCGGCGTCGGCGTTGCGGGAAACACAATCGAGACAACGCGACTGGGGCAACCGGTTGTGCCAGAGACCACTCTCACGACTTGGCAATCGGCACTCGCGGCAGCCCCGCCATATCCGCAAGACATGGTCGATGTCGCCAATGCGTGTCCTGACCCGCTCTATCCGCAACGGGCGAACGATCCAAACGCGCTCCTCCAGCTCCAGTGGACAACGTTTCCGTTAATCTACTCGTGCGGCCCAGACAAGAGGTCGGGAATTGTGGAGCCGGTGCCGCCACCGGCAACGTACACACCATCGGTTGCCGACATACTTCCGATTTCGAGCGTGAACATCCTGCTTGGTGCGCCGGTGGCGAGTAGCAGTTCTGATTACGGTGCTCACGCCGACAACATCACGAATCACAATATGGTTAAGCCGTTTTAGGGGGCGGCATGTTTGCATCGCACTTTGCCCCTTCGGGGCAGCGATTTCAATAGTGCCACCGGGCACACAATAAGAACACGAAGCGTAAGCGAGTGCCATGAATCATAACACGCCAATCACAACCGCGAACGTAACCGGTACTCCGGCGGAGCTACTTGGCACTCGCTTACGCTTCCCGCTCCGATTGGGCACTCGCTTACGCTTCGTGTTCTTAATGCCCCGTAGGGGCGCGTTCACGCCAACCACATAGGACATATAGGCCCTATACGTCCTATAGGGCATATCAGAACAACGAACCAATTCAACAAACTCATCACTCGCTTACGCTTCCCGCTCTGAACACTAACCCCTAACCCCAAACAAATCCAATGACTTCAAAACGCGGAATGACACTTGTTGAGCTACTCGTCGTGGTAGCGATTATGATGCTGCTCGTCGCTGTCGGGATACCGATGCTACGCCCGATGCTCGAAAAACAGTCGCAGGCGCAAGGCGCACAAGTCCTCCGCGTCATGCTCTTGCGTGCACGAAATATGGCCGTCGAAAAAGAACAACCTTTCGGACTACGAATCGAAAGATACAACGACCCCACCGGCACGCCAACCGAAGCCGCTGTAAGACTCTCCATCGTCAGGGAACAACCACCGACGGCGGGAATCGCCGGACCAACAGCAGGAGGAGATTGGCGCGTTGCGATTGGGGCCGATGGTGCGCCGACGTTCTACGATCCGTATTCCGGCACTTGGACGCCTGCCTCGACAACGCCGCCGACGCCGACTGCGCAGGACAACCTCCGAGCCGAATTCATCGAAGCATTTGGCGACCGCGCACGCATTCAGTTCTGGGGTTCGGGAGAAGAGTTTGAAGTGTTCGTGAACGGCACCAACCTTCGCTTCGTCAACCGCGCTGCGATGGGGACTGCCAGTGATGCGGATGTGAGAATTGTGTGGGACTTCGACACCTCGACGGTTGCGTTGACTCCAACGTCTCTCAAAGAGTGGGACGCCTACCGCGCCATCCGCCGCGGACTCACCGCAACCGAAGGTGGACAGTTTCCACCGTATTATCAGTCAACCACGACAGGAACGACAATCACATCTAGTCCGGCCCCGGTCGTTTTGGTAGTGAACACTCCGCCGTGGATACCGACATCGTCGCCGCCGGTGTTGTTGCCGGAAGGAGTTTGTGTTGATTTGGAGTATTCGGGGATTGGGAAGAGTGGCGATGGCTTCAAGAATACGCCGAGTGATGTGATTGTTTGGTTCAGCGCAGATGGTTCGTTGCAGCGAGTAGACTTTGCTGGCGGACAAGACAAGTGCGACGGCCTGTTACATTTCCTGATTGGTTCGTGGGAACAGGTGACACCGAATCGCGGCGTACTCGGCGAAGACACCAGCACGAATCTTGAGTTACCAGCGAACATTTGGGTAACGGTAGAACCGCGTTCGGCGCGAGTTTTGGTGAACGAGATCAAAGTTCCGAACGGTGATGATGTTGGTACGTCGCGTGAGTTTGCAAACAAAATTTGGGAAGAGGTGGCGGCACCGCGTTAGTATTGGGGCGTAGTTTTGATAGGTCATATAGGACGTATATGTCCTATGTGCTCTATGCGTCTTATGATTCATGGCACTCGCTTACGCTTCGTGTTCTTATTGACGTAACGCATTAAGAACACGAAGCGTAAGCGAGTGTACAGAACGCGGCACCGCGTTAGTATTTGCCCCGACGGGGCAGCAATAAAAACACATCGTCGTTCAAATCGTTCACATAGGACATATAGGTCCTATATGTCCTATAGGGCCTATCAGAACCACCAACAAATTCCACCCCCCAAAATGGAGAAAAAATCATGAAAACTACGCTGAATCAACCTCGCCACGGACTCATTTTGATGATGGTCATGGTGGTGCTGGCGTTGCTGGCGACGCTGGTGATGTCGTTTTTGCTGATGGTCTCGCAGACAAGAATTCCGACAGATCCCGAAACCGGAGGCTCCGGCGGACAAGCCGCATCCGTTGACCGAAAAGAAGCCCTCATGCAACTACTGCGAGGCGCAGGTGGCAGCTCCAAAACACCGCTCAACAAATCCGTCATCGGACCACACTCTATTCTCGAAAATCTGTACGGACAACCGGTTGATGTGACTGGGGATTATCTGCGATTCAATGTGGCGGACAAAGCGTCGTGGACATTCACTCCCAATGGAATTACCATTGATGTGACAACAATTCCGTTGACGGACTTGTTCGATGGCAGTTTGATCAACGCACTCTCACTGATGGGAACGGTCATCACAATTCCCGACGACAGCATTCCGCCCGCGCCCGATAAGTTCAAGAATCGCAGCATGCGGATTGTGAATGTGAAGGTCGATGGAAGTGGTGACGTCAACATGGAGATCGTCCCGCCTTCTGGCATGCCACTTACGGAATTGTCAGCGTTGTCAGCGGCGTTAGCCAATTGCGACCTCATCATCAACGGCGCACCATTCAGCGGAACAGGAATCGGGTTTGGCCCAGCGGGCCCGAATGGTGAACGTCTCACGCTCACAGATGGCGATGGTCTCGAATCGTTTCTGCGTCCGAATCCGCTCGCACCAATTGACCCAGCGAACGTATCGGCGGTGGCAACGACGGGCATTCTGTCGTCGCGTGCCAACTTCAGTGGAGTCACGTTGACAGCGGCGGAGCAACTCCAAGAGTACGTTGCGTCCCTCCAATACGGTTTCACTTCGGCGAATCCCGACTACACTGCCGCAGACCAAAACTCGATGTTCCTCGCGCGGCAAGACGTAAACGCAAACGGACAAGTCACTCGCATCATTCCGTCGTTCCATAGACCGAACGAACTGAAAACGACTTGGTTGAATTCTCTGTCGCCCGCACAGCAGACGTGGGAGACGTTGCGGAAGTTGGTTCTCCGTCCACTACCATACGACAACCCACAATTCACCGGCGGAACGCCGGAATTGGGATTGGCCGCACTCGCCGACGCGGCAGCGTGCGCCACCATTTTCGCCACAGAACCGATGGTTGCTGGAGCCGCCTACGATGTTGACAGCGATGGTGATGGCGTCGCCGAATCGTACTGGATGGACATCGGGTTGGGCCCCGTCACGTTCGATGGTGACCCCGAAATATACAAACCGCTCGTCGCATACCTCGTACTAGACCTCGACGGAAGAATCGACATCAACGCTCACTCATTCGTTGCATCGGCACCAACAGCCTCCACCGGAAGCGGACGCGGGCCTGCGGAAATTACTGCGGTTTATTCTCCGCCAAATAGCCGCTCGATTACAGAGCGATACGGTACAAATGGAGTGGCTGATATAAGCGATGCGCTTCTTGCCAACACAGCATACGGAACACCCGCTTATGCCCTTTACTCCGGTTACGTTCCATTGGGGTCGGTGTGGGCAACTATCAAGAGTACGCCCATTAGAACGAGCACAAACGCTCTCTTCCGTGGCAGCGTTCCCGACCTCTGGGGAAACAGGCTGTCGGCGGACTTCGCGCCCACAGGCTCCGCACTCGATAAACTCGGCCAACGCGACTTCGATGGTGTCAACACGTTGACATACGAAGAAGCCCTTTTCAAGTCTATTGATGCTTTGACCTCTGTTGTTACCTACACTAACCCCTACCTCTACAACCCAAATCCTGCGGACAACAACTGGACGATTGGTACGACGCCTAGTGCGGCGTTCAAGCTGCCGCAGTTTGCGTCGTTACTTTCTAGCCGCGACATCGACGGGACAAGAATGCCACCCGAACTCCGGAAGATTCTCTTCGGTACAGACGGACGTTATCCCAACACAGCCGACGGCTCGAACGAACAGTATCTCCGCAACTGGCTAACTGGCATCACCGCCGACATCCCGTCGCCACCAATGAGCATCGGAGACGACATCAGTATCTACGATAGAATATGGAGAATCATTGGGCCTGCATCGCCAGCAACCGCTGCTGACGAAGCTCGTTTCTGGGCCATCTACAACGCCCTCCCCGACGACATCCGCGCCGGACGAAAAGTTGACCTCAACACGGCGGTCACGATGAGTACAGACCAAAAAGCCCGCTTCGCACAATCGCTCTTCGTGCTGTTGTGCGTGCTGTGTGATACGGAGATTCAGGCGTATACAACCGGTAGCGATTTTGATTCAAGCATGACAACTGATGCGGCGAAACAGGCGTACACTTACAAACGCCTCGCGCAGTGGTGCGTTAACCTCGTTGACTTCTCCGACGCCGACGAAGTGATGACGCCGTTCGTGATTCCAGCAACCCCAACGCGAGCAAATCTTTTCCAAACATCAGTCGCTTGGCTCGGAAAACCGCTTGATTACTCGATAGCATTTGACGCCGCGGCGAATGTTGCTAAATACAACTACACCGAGAAGTTGCTTACAGGTGATACCACTCTTACTGGGCATCTCCCCCTCTGGGGCCTCGAACGTCCGAGCGTTCTCATCACCGAGACACTGGCGTTTCACGATAAAAAAACAGGTACAGGTTCCGCGTTTGTCGAACTCTACAACGCCTCAAACCCAACCGCGCCGGGGACAAAACCTGTTGACCTTGCACAGCAAGACACAACAAACACCGACTACATCTGGCGTCTTGCGGTGACTAATGCGTTGAATTCTACAACGGGTGAATGGAGCGGCACAGATTTCGAGAAGTGGAAAGGAACAGGTAGCAAAGATCAAGAAGAGCCTTTTCGGACAACTGACACTAATACAACTATCGATCCTGAACTCGACTCTGTTGTTTGGTTTGGTACGTTGCCAACAACTGGTTATGCAAAAACCGTAGAGGATAAATCTTATTTTCCCGCTGCTGCCGCTGCCGCCTCGATTGATTCCAACGAATACTTCGTTGTCGGACCGCGACCTGTTACCAGCACAAAAACAGCTACACCGCCTGCTTCCGTTCCAGCCAATTGTGACGATTCGGCAGTAATTGACTTTGCTTATTTGGTTGACACTTCTCGTGCAAAACCGCCAAAAACGATGACGGCGACAAAGAGTTCCGTCGGTTTCAACATTGGCGATGGCGGCGCGGTAAGCAATGATCGTATTCCGTTTCACAAAGTTGTTTTGTTGCAGCGACTCGCCGACTCGACACGCGCGCATAATGTCACATCTAATCCTTATGTTACGGTCGATTGGTGTCCGTTTGACTTGACGGTTTATGATTCGAGTACCTCTCCTACGCCAACTATACAACCTGAATTGGCATCGCGTCAATGGGGACGTGCGCCAGCGACAGTTAAAGACACAAATCTTTGGAGTCGGCAATTAGACAGCGGAGATTTTATAGAGTCGGGTAAGGCATCTGCTTTCCCCCCAGAACTCAAGAAGTGGGATTGGATTAATGCTTCTGATTTCGCAACCGTTACTTGTACTTTGGGTTATCTCAACAGTTACCCGACTTTGACCGATGGCCCGCAAGATGATGATGACACTACCATCACGCTACCAGCCGTGGGCGATCCCACTTATGCCGATGCTTATGCGAAAAAATACCGCTATCGCGGTCGTCCGCAAACTGGCACACCTTTCGCGTATCTTCACTGGAACGACGCCCCGTTTTCGTCGTCGTTGGAGGCGTTGCAAGTTCCGGCGTCGTCGCCGGGGCGGTTTGGGTTGGAGTTTGACCCGGGGGCGGTTAACACTATTTATGTCGCTGCGAACGGATCGCTAGGCTGGAACGCCACAAAGACAACGCATATTCTCAACTTCTTCCACTCGACAACGACTGGTAACCCGTCGCTGAATCTTGGCAAGTTCTTTGACTACGTTTCGTTACCGTCTCTTTTCGCGGGTACGGTTGACGCCAACGGCAACCGTCTCTACCGCGAACCGGGGAAAGTCAACCTCAATACGATGAATGAGAAAACGTATGAGGCACTGATGGGAAGTCGTCCGACGATGGAAAGTTTCTCTAGTGTTGCGAATTTGCGAGACACAAGCCGGCAACCATTCCGCGCTGTTGATGCCTCGAATCGAGTGGCACCAACGATACCACCAACAACGTTACCGGCCCCAATCACCGCATCGACATTGCGATCAGAAGGCAGCGGCGAACCACTCTTCGCCAACGATACCGGCAATGCGTCTAACACACAGCAGTCGTTGGAGTCCTTGCAGCGTCTTTCGGAGCTGACGACAACGCGGTCGAACACGTTTGCGGTTTGGGTGACGATTGGGTTGTTTGAGGTTGTGGGGTACGACGATCCGGCCACGCCCGTTGTGGAAAATCTGCCGTTCCCAACTGCCGCCGCCGCAAATGCCGCGCAGGGCACTTCGTACCCAGACGACGATTATTTCAATGCGGTTCACCCTGACGGCTATTTTCTAGGCCCAGAGCGCGGCAGTAATGGTAACGTACCGAAGAAGCGATTTCGGAACCTGTACATCATCGACCGGACGATTCCTGTAGGTTTCCGTCGTGGTGAAGATTACAATGTGGAAGAGACTGTGATCTATGGGTTAGAAGAGTTAAAGAACGGAAGAAGTTTGCAGTGAGTTTTGTGTGCGTCGCGCGGGCTTGATAGGACATATAGGCCCTATAGGACCTATATGTCCTATGAGAGCGCGATGTTTGCGGTTCGAGGGCGAGGCGACGCCGCACATATAGGCCCTATAGGACTTATAGGACCTATATGTCCTATGAGAGCGGTGTTTTGGGCGGGCGCGGCGTTGAGCTGCGAGCGAGGGAAACTTTCAGAGCGGCGCGGGCTGTGAGCGCGGGAAACTTCAGCACGAGGCGACGCCGCACCAATAGGCCCTATAGGACTTATAGGGCCTATATGTCCTATGAGAGCGGTGTTTTTGGCGGGCGCGGCGTTGAGCTGCGAGCGAGGGCAACTTTCAGAGCGGCGCGGGCTGCGAACGCGGGCGAATTCAGCGCGAGGCGACGCCGCACCAATAGGCCCTATAGGACTTATAGGGCCTATACGTCCTATGAGAGCGGCGTTTTTTGGCGGGCGCGGCGTTGAAGCTGCGAGCGCGGGAAACTTTCAGAGCGGCGCGGGCTGCGAGCGCGGGAAACTTCAAAGGAGACTTCCACGATGCGTGATCAAAAGCAAAATCAAGCACGCGGTTTTATTCCGTTGCACGGTGGTTACAAAAACTTGCTTGCGTACCAGAAATCACTCGTTGTCTTTGATGCAACCCTCTACTTCTGCGAACACTTCGTAAACAAGCGTTCGCGCACGCATGACCAAATGGTTCAAGCGGCACGCAGCGGTAAACAAAATATCGTCGAAGGTAGCCAAACGAGTGGCACGTCAAAAGAAACCGAAATCAAACTCGTAAACGTAGCTCGTTCCAGTCTCGAAGAACTCCTCGAAGACTACCGCGACTTTCTCCGCACCCACAACGCAACGCTTTGGGACAAAAATTCGAAAGAAGCCCTTTATGTTCGCAAACTTGGTTCAGTTCCGAGTGCGTGCTACGAAACATACCGTGAGATCATCGAGACACGTCCCGCAGACGTTGTTGCAAACATAATCGTCTGCATAATTTTCCAAGCGACTTTCTTGCTCGACAAACTCATCCACCGTCTCGAAAACGATTTCGTCACCGAAGGCGGTCTCCGCGAACGCATGACACACGCCCGCATCAACCACCGACGTTCAACGCGATAAGACAGCGGTGCAACCAGCAATCGGTGGGTTTACACCCACCGCACATCGGTTCGGCATAGCCGAACCCTCCAAACGCCTACGGCGTTGATAACTGGAGGGTTCAGCTATGCCGAACCAGAAACTACCAAATCGCCCCAAATTGACGTTTCCGAACAAGTCTATTATCGTGCCACGCAATTACGTCGTTTTTTTGATCAGTGTCGCTCTTGTGTCGCTCGTTTGTGCGACGCAGTTTACGTTTCGTGATCGAATCTTGCTGACGGCGATGCGGCAGATCGAAGAGACGGCGTTCTACGCGCCGAGCCGCGACGCACTCGTCGAAGGTGCGCTCGCCGGACTCTTTCTGCCGCTGCAAGAAGAACTCGGCGACCACTACTCGACGTACATACCGCCGCGTGAGTGTCACGAACAAGAACTGCTCTTCGACAACAAACTCGAAGGAATCGGCGTCTCTCTAACGCAAACGAAGTCGGGAAAGTTTTGCGTTACCGTCCCGTTTTTCGGCGGCCCCGCAGCGAAGGCAGGGATCGTCGCCGGCGACGTGATCGTTAGCGTTAACGGCGTACCACTCGAAGGACGCGACATCGACACCGTTTCATCCCTGATTGCTGGCGACCCAAAAACAAACGTAGAACTCGTCGTTCAAACTCGTGACGAGCCACCGAGAACTGTCAACATCGAACGCGCCGTCGTTCAGTTGCCGACAGTCGAAGGGTACGCAATCAACGACGATGGAACGTCTCTCTTCACACTCCCCGACCACCCGCACATCGGTTACATCGCCATCACGAGTTTCACCGACGAGACGCCTTACGATCTGCTCAACGTCTTGGAACAGTTACCGCAGTCAGTGACCGCGCTCATTCTTGACTTGCGTGGAAATCCGGGTGGTTCACTCACCGGCTCTGCGGCTGTTGCCGACCTTTTTGTCGCTCCGAACTCGCAGTACAAAAACATTGTCACCGTCAATTATCGTGCGGGGCGCGTGTATGAGAAACGTTCGTTCCCCGCAGACGACGAAGTTGCGTTCGCGCTTCCGATGGCGGTTTTGATCGACCGCGAGAGTGCGAGTGCGTCGGAGATCGTCGCGGCGGCACTCCAAGATTACAAACGTGCAAGCGTCGTCGGCGAACGGTCATACGGGAAAGGAACTGTGCAAGAAGCGTACCCGTTACCGCTCGATTCGGGGATGCTCTACTTGACGGTCGCGCAGTATCTTCGTCCGAGCGGTGCAAACATTAATCGCTGGGCTAACTTGAAACCAACCGACGTTTGGGGCGTCGTCCCCGACGCCGACGGAATCGTTCCGCAGACATCGCAAGATATTTGGCGTGGTGCGCGCGAACGACTTCTGCGTGCGAATCTTTCTGATCCTGCCGCCGCAATCAAAGCACTCGCCGCCGACACACCAACCCCCGAAGAACTCGCCGAACTCGCCGACCGCGATACGCCAACAAATACCGCCCCCGAAAACACGCCGTACACTGATCGCGTCCTCGAACGGGCGGTGGAGATTATTGGCGGTGGAAGGTAGGGGAACCATTCACGGTTGATGCCAGTGACCGTCATTCTCGCGTAGGCGGGAATCCAAATCGCACGGCCCAAGCAGACGCGACAGCGTTGCCCCAACGGGGCAGCAAGAGCTTAGCCGTGGGTGAGCGAAGCGAACCCACGGTACGGAACCCCCAAAATCCAGAAAGCCCCAACGGGGCGCAAGAATTGGAGCAACACCGTCTCTTTCGCCCCGTTGGGGCTACGGATTTTGGCGTGGCCGCGTACCGTGGGTTCGCGGAATACCGCTCACCCACGGCTAAGTTCTGTCGCCCCGTTGGGGCGAAAACTCGGACAACCAATGTTCTCGTGCAAGCGAAACTTTACTACACGAAGCGTAAGCGAGTGCCAGAAGCAGTGGTCGGTGGCTAGTGGCCAGTGATCAGAACACGAAGCGTAAGCGAGTGAAGTGTAACCCCAACCCCAATAGGACATATAGGTCCTATATGACCTATTGAACGCCCCGCACCACGCGGGACACTCGCTTACGCTTCGTGCTCTGACTCGTGTTCTGATTCTCTTGCCACTTGATTTTTTGCGGGTTGCGGGTAGATTGTCTGCACAATGCAAACTTCGCAAACGTCTTCCCTATTGGCTGGCGGCCCCGTCATTCAGGCGGCACTTTCGGGTTACTCCGATTTGCCGATGCGGCGACTCGCGCGGCAGTTCGGTGCAGGCGTAACACTCTGCGAAGTCCTGCTCGACAAACTTGTCGTCGAAGTTTCGCAGCGGAAATCGCGCCTCTACTACGGCATCGACGACGAAGACCACCCGTGCGGCGCGCAACTTATGGGGAGTTCACCAGCGTCGTTCGTTGCCGCTGCGGAACGACTCGTAAACGTCGGCTTCGACTTGATCGATCTCAACTTCGCCTGTCCGGTGAAAAAAGTTTTGGGTCGCGGTCGCGGTGGACACCTGTTACGCGACGTGTCAACCGCACTCGACATCGTTGCCGCTGTCCGCGACGCACTCCCGCCGCATATTCCGGTGACGATAAAACTCCGCAAAGGATTCGATGACACGCCGACTTCGCGCGACCAGTTTTTCACGCTGCTCGAAGGCGCAATCGCACGCGGAATCGGCGGCGTCACGCTCCACGGACGAACGGTCGTTCAGCGTTATGAAGGCGTGAGCGATTGGGATTTTGTCCGCGAAGTTAAGTCGTGGCTTGTCGGGTGCGGCGAACGCGGTGAAAAAATTCCGCTCGTCGGGAGCGGCGATTTGTTTGACGAAGAGACGTGTGCGGTACGAATGCGTGAATCGGGCGTTGACGGGATCGCACTAGCGCGCGGCGTTATCGGCAATCCGTGGCTGTTTGAGCGAGTCGTCGCGCGGCTTCGCGGCGAACCGATTCCGCCACCGCCAACACTCGCGGCGCAGCGTGAGTTAATTGCGTATCACTTCGACTTGGCCGAAAAACTCTACGGCGAACACCGCGCGACAACGACAATGCGTGCATTCGGCGTGAAGTACGCCGCACTCCATCCAAACACCCCCGAAGTCCGCCGCGCCTTCGCACTCGCCACGTCAAGACGCGACTGGGAAAACGTGCTCGAAACGTGGTATGTGTGACCGGCGGGTGTAAACCCGCCGATGGAACTGCCGATTGACGTTGATAGCCCATTTGCCCCGACGGGGCAGCGATTTCAATAACCGGCGGTAAGTGCAGCCGCGATAGCGGCAAGCGCAACCGCCGGTGATGCGACCCAAACTCGCATGCGTCTGTAGGACGCGACTTGTGTTTCGTATTAACCGTTGTTCAAAGTCGCGTCTTACAGACGCACAATGATGAAGCAGCCGCTACCGTAAGCTGCGCGGAGTACCGCTTGCATACGGTTATTGAAATCACGTCCCTTGCGGGACGAGGACATGACTTCCGCAATCACCCGCCGCTCGCCTCAATGTACACACCTCATCTTTCTCTCATCACGTTTTCCATACTTGTTTCGTTCACGGTTTGTCTCCGCGCCGAGACGTTGCGTGACGCCGATGTTGATCGCGTCGTCGAGCGTGGACTGGATTGGCTTGCGGCGCGGCAGTCGTCGCGCGGCGGGTGGGACACGCAACAGGAAATGTACCCAACAGCAATGACGGGACTCGCGGGCGTCGCACTCTTGATGGAAGGTTCGACACCGGTTCACGGCAAGTACGCACCGCAAATTCGCGCCGCGGTAGACTTCTTGCTCGACCGTTCTCGCTCAAGCGGACTTGTCGGCGACGACCGCGATGACCGTTACACTTACGGTCACGGTTTTGCGCTTTTGTTTTTGTCGCAGGTACTCGGCGAAGAAGACGACACGCAGCGGCGCGACGAAATCGTTGACGTAATCACGCGCGGCGTAGACTTCTGCGGTAAGGCCCAAACTCGTGCGGGCGGCTGGGGGTATGTCAGTGCGAAAGACGGACGCGACTTCGACGAAGGCTCCACGACAATCACGCAAGTTCAGGCACTTCGCGGCGCACGCAACGCTGGCATCGCCGTACCGAAAGAGATTATTGACAGTGCCGTCGGTTACATTCACCGGTGCGCGATAAACGGCGGCAGCGGCGGAATCGCGTACAACATTCACGGCGGCGGCGGACGCCCGCCAATAAGTGCGGCGGCGATAGCGTGTCTATTTAACGCTGGCGAATACGACGACGCCTTCGTCCCCGCACTTCTGAAATACTGTGACGAACATCTGTTCTCAACGCAAGACAACGGCCACTGGCACTACGCGCAGTATTACTTCTCACAAGTCAAGTACCGCGAAGGGGGCGAGGCGTGGGAAAACTACAAAGCGAAAATCTTTCCCGTCCTGATAAGTCAGGCCCAGAGCGACGGGGCGTGGAATCAATCTTCGTTCGGGTCGGTTTACACAACGTCAATCGCACTTACAATCCTACAACTCGACCGCGCTACGTTACCAATTTACCAGCGGTGAAAAAAATCAGAACACGAAGCGTAAGCGAGTGCCAGAAGCAGTGGTCGGTGGCTAGTGGCCAGTGATCAGAACACGAAGCGTAAGCGAGTGCCCGAATCAGCATCAGAGCACGAAGCGTAAGCGAGTGCCCGAACCAGCATCAGAACACGAAGCGTAAGCGAGTGCCCGAATCGGCATCAGAACACGAAGCGTAAGCGAGTGCCCGAATCATAACACGCCAAATGTCAACATCACTACTCACAAACAGCGACTTGATCATCCCGTCGCGGGTTGTTTTCGGTTCGTCGCGGCGCGAGCGAATCGGAACGCTGACCGCCGAACTCGGCAAGACCGCGATCATCATCGACGGACGAAACGACGCCGCGCAAGCGACGTGGCCCGCCGACGAAGTGTGCAAACTGTTCGCCGCCGCAGGCGTTGAAATCGTCGGCACGGAACGAGTGTCACGCGAGCCGCAAGTCGCAGACATTGATGCGATTACGTCGCGTTATCGCACCGCGCGATCAGGATCGTTGGTTCTCGTCGGCATTGGCGGCGGGAGTGCGATTGACGTTGCAAAAGCCGTTGCTGCGATGTTGCCGCAGACGACAAACTCCGTTCTCGATTATCTCGAAGGCGTCGGCACCGGTGCAACGCTTGAGGCCGCGCCGCTGCCAATTCTCGCCGTACCAACGACCGCCGGAACCGGTGCGGAAGCGACACGAAACGCAGTCATCGCGTCGTCAGACAATATGGACGCAAAGTTCAAAAAGAGCTTGCGCGACGACCGTTTGATGCCGCGTACAGTTTTGATCGACCCCGAACTTTCGCTCTCGTGTCCGATGATGGTGACGGCGTGTTCGGGGCTAGACGCACTCACGCAACTTGTCGAAAGTTTCGTTGCGAAGCGGCGACAAAAAGTAACGTCAGCGATGGCGGCGCACGGGGCGTGGCTGGCAATTAACGCACTCGCGGACCTTGCCGCAAAACCTGATGACATTTCAGCACGCGAGTCGATGGCGGAGGCGGCGTTTTTGTCGGGAATCTGTCTCACCAATGCCGGACTCGGTATGGCCCACGGTGTCGCTCCTGCACTCGGAATGCACGCCGGCATTTCCCACGGCGCAGCGTGCGCCGCGATGCTCGCCGCGACAATTCGTACCAACGCCGTCGTCTGTCCCGAACTCTACGCCGAACTCGCTCGCGCCGTGTTCATCGACGCGCAGAGTCGTAGCGACGCTTCCGTTGTCGCGCGTTTGATCGATTGCGTCGAGAGACTCGTTGCGGCGTGGTCGCTCCCGAACCGACTCCGCGACCTCGGCGTTCGCCGCGAACAACTCCCAAACATCGCCGCCGACTCGTTCGGCTCAAGCATGAAAGCAAACCCACGCGACCTCACCGTTACCGAACTCAACGAAATTCTTGCAGAGATTTGGTGAATGTGCTGCGCGTGTTCTATAGGACATATAGGTCATATAAGACCTATATGTCCTATCAAATCAGCCTCTCCCCCCTCACTACCAATGCAATCATCGCCCATCAATCCATCACCATCTGAAGTCATCGAAACTCTCACGCGCGGTTTGCGTGCGGCGTCGCTGGACGGGAAGCGCGTGCTCGTGTTGATCCCCGATAACACGCGAACTTGTCCGATGCCGTTTCTGTTCCGCGAACTCGTTACGATTCTCGAAACGCACGTTGCGCGGCTCGATTTCCTCATCGCACTCGGCACGCACCAACCGATGTCAGGCGCCGCCATAAACACGATGCTCGGTGTCACCGCAGACGAACGTCGCGGGCGTTACGCGAAAATCGGAGTCTTCAATCACCGCTGGGACAAACCCGAAACGTTCACAAATCTCGGCACGATTCCGCGAGAGCGAATCCGCGAAATCACGTCGGGACTGATGGACTGCGACGTGCCGATAGGCGTCAACAAACTCATTCTCGATTACGATCAAATCGTGATTCTTGGGCCGACGTATCCGCACGAAGTCGTCGGGTTTTCAGGCGGCCTCAAGTATTTCTTTCCGGGGATTTGCTCGTTCGACTTCATCGACTTCTTCCACTGGCTCGGCGCGATGATAACATGCTTTTCCATCATCGGTACGAAGAAAACGCCAGTGCGCGACGTGATCGACGAGGCGGCAAAACTGCTTCCGCGTCCGGTGCTCAACATCAATTTGGTTGTCGATGATGGTAAACTTGCGGGCGTTTTCATCGGCGAACCGCGCGAGGCGTGGTCGCACGCCGCCGACCTTTCGTCGCAGCGGCACGTCATCTACAAAGACAAACCGTACAAAACCGTTCTCGGAATCTGTCCCGAAATGTACGACGAACTCTGGACAGGCGGAAAAGTGATGTACAAACTCGAACCAATCGTTGCAGACGGCGGCGAACTGATTATATACGCGCCGCACATCAAGGAAGTTTCGCTAACGCATGGAAAGTTGATTGCGCGAATCGGTTATCACGTCCGCGACTATTTTGCGTCACGGATGGACGAATTCGCAGACATCCCACGCGGAGTGATCGCACACTCAACACACGTTCGCGGACTCGGCACGTTCGCAGGCGGAGTTGAAAAACCACGCATCACCGTGACACTGGCAACGTCAATCCCGCGCGACGAAACCGAACGACTCAACCTCAATTACCGCGACTGGAAAACTATCGACGTCGCCGCAATGCGCAAACTCGACGACACGCTCGTCGTCGATCACGCGGGAGAAGTTTTGCATAAACTCAAGTGACCGTTCACGGAGTTTGGCGCGTTGTCGGTCGATGGCGAGTTATGATTCAGGGCACTCGCTTACGCTTCGTGTTCTTATTGACGTAACGTAATCAGAACACGAAGCGTAAGCGAGTGCCAAGTTAATCAGAACACGAAGCGTAAGCGAGTGCCAAAAAGAACGGACGCAGCGTCCACGAATTGCAGTGAGGATGGATTCCCGCCTACGCGGGAATGACGAAAGATACCACAATGACACAACTCGAATCATACGACTACCCGCTCCCATCAGACTTGATTGCGCAGACGCCGCTTTCGCGGCGGAGCGATGCGCGGATGATGGTTGTAGACCGCCGCGATAATACGATAGCGCACCACCACGTCCGTGACCTTGCAAACTTTGTCACGCCGCAAGACGCACTCGTTCTCAACAATTCTAAAGTTGTCCCTGCGCGGCTCGTCGGGCGGCGGGTGAAAACCGGCGGACGCTGGGAAGGCCTGTTCCTCTCGCACGACGAACACGGCCTCTGGAAAGTTTTGTCGAAGACGCGCGGCACACTCCAAAGCGGCGAAGAAATCGCACTCGAAACGCCCGACGGACGCAACGGAATGTCGCTCCTCGTCGGGACGCGAACCGAAGACGGTGCGTTAATCGTAAAACCGATTCTCGATGACAACGACCACACAACATCACCAATGACGCTGCTTGATCGCGTCGGTTGGGTTCCGCTTCCGCCGTACATTCGCAGCGGTCGGATGATGCCGAGCGACGTTGAACGTTATCAAACTGTCTACGCCGCTGAAGCCGGTTCGGTCGCCGCGCCGACGGCTGGACTCCATTTTTCGCCGCCGCTGCTGAAGTCGCTCAAAGATCAGGGAACGGCTCTTTGCCCCGTCACGCTGCACGTCGGGATCGGAACTTTTCGCCCGATCCAAACGGCGTCGCTCGAAGAACACAAGATGCACTCAGAGTTTGTAGCGATCACCGAAAGCGTCGTGCAAACGCTCAAAATGCGGCGTGCAAACGGCGGACGAATTATCGCCGTCGGAACGACATCTGTTCGTGTTCTGGAAACGGCAGCACAAAACGGTGGCGGCGAACTCGCACCGTTCGCCGGAACGACCGACCTCTTTATCAAACCGCCATTCACGTTTCGCGGTGTCGATGCGATTCTGACGAACTTTCACTTCCCGAAGTCGTCGCTGCTGGTTCTCGTTCGCACGTTCGGCGGCGACGAACTCATCCGCCGCGCATATCAAGAGGCGATTGAAAAAGAGTACCGCTTCTTCAGCTACGGCGATTGTATGCTGATTGTGTAAGTGGCGAATGACGCGATGTGGTGGACCATCGCCACACGCGAACGACAATCCACACTGCGACTAAAATCGAAAAGAGCACGAGGCTGGTGTTCAAGTTCTGTTCGCGTCCAGAAATAACTGGCGGCGCGAACAGCGTCACATCGTTCGACACAATTACCGGCGCAACCTGTACGCGACCCGCACGCGATTCGTACATCCACAATTTGTAGTAGAGTCCGGTAACGTGAACGTCGTCGGAAACAGCATCGCCGGTTGACATTCCCGCTGGGAGTTTCGTCACGCACACGACGACCGGATTTCCGTCGCTCTCACGCGGAAACAAATAAAGCTGGTAATAACGGTCGATCCCCCAGCGAGCGCGGCCTGTTTCGCTGGTCGGTGTTTCCACGACACGTTTTACGATCCCGTCGAGTGCGACGGCGCGGAGTCGCAACTGTTCCGGCTTGAGAAAGAGGTCGCGGACACTGACAGAATCTTCCGCTGCGCGTTCGGCAAGTTCGCCGCGTGGTAACGACGCGACGTGCGCGAGGAGAGTGTAGAACGGTTTGGTGTCGTGCTCTGTCCAAGTGACTGCACGTCGTACAGTTTCGGCGTCGTCGGCGCGGCGTATCTCGTCGAGCGACAGAAGCGGAATCGCATCCACCACATCCGGCGACACGTCGGCACCGCACGCAACTTCCACGACAAACGCAACGAGAAGAAGATACGCAAGCCGTGTCATTTCGTTCACTAGACCTGTTCGGAAACTTGCACTCACTGCGGTTCGGCATAGCCGAACCCTCCAAACGCCTGCGGCGTATGATAACTGGAGGGTTCGGCTATGCCGAACCAGAACTACTCTTTCGGGAGCGGGCCAGCGATTGCGGAGAGTAGAAACTCGACTTTGACGTTGCTGGAGTCGTCAACTTTTAGGACGACTTTGTTTTTGTCGCGGTCGATTTGGTGGATCGTCCCGACGATGCCGCCGACGGTGTAGACGCGGTCGTGAACGTTGAGTGCGCCGAGCATCTGCTGCAATTTTTGTTGCTGCTTCTGCGGTGGTCTTATGACAAGAAACCACATCAGAAAGAGCATCGCGGGCAAGATTATCCAAAACTCCATCCCGCCCGTTCCCGCTGGTGCTGCGTTGGCCCAAAGACTTGAAATTGTCATTTCCAAAACTCCTAATAGTGTTGACGATGTTTGCGCGGAAACCGACCGCGCGGCGGGAGTATAACGGCAAAACCGTTGCGGACAAGTCCCGCACCGCAAGCGGAAAATATTGCCTTTGCAAGGGTGTAGTAAAGTTTTGGTTGCAGGCGGCAGGCGTGAATGGCGTACTTGCCCCAACGGGGCGCAAGAATCTGTTCTACTTCGTCTCTTTCGCCCCGTTGGGGCGAAAACTCGGACAACCAATGTTCTCGTGCAAGCGAAACTTTACTACACCCACCCTCCACCCGTGCGTTTTTTCCCCTTGCAACGCACTCCGTTTTTTGTCATAATCCGGCCTTGACCGTTTGTTTGTCTGTTCAAGGTTTGGGTTGTTTTCGATGTGTGCATCGCTGCGTACACTACTCGCCTACGAAGATACCGCGTTTGATGTCCCAGCGCGGCGGGAGGTAGACCGCGCCGTTTCAAGCGGTGACGTAACGTCTGCCATGCTGGATAAAATCCGCCGCGTTCGCAGAGACGGATTCATCGGACCGTCCGTTTCCGATGGCCGCGACGGCCTCGATCCAAACATCACCGCCGAATATCTCGACCACACACTAATCGAAAACGAGATCGCGCCGCTCGAAAATCTTTGCATGACAAGCGACACCGTTCTCGCCGAAGTCGCCGCGTGTCACGAGATTATTTCAAAGCGACTCGGTAACGAAATCCACGTCGATCACTTGGGGCGTCTGCGATGTTACGCGGTCGTCGGTATGACACCACCGCCCGAAATCAACACCGTCGTCGCCCCGCAAACTGTGTGTTCACCAGCACCAGCCGTTCAGTCTCGCAGCGGCGACGTCGCCGCTTGTCTACGCGAAGGGAAGGCGAAAAATCGCCGTCTCATTTGGTTGGCGGCAGCGTCAGTCGCAGTTTTTGTCGTCGGAATTGTGATGTCGCAGCGACCGGCAACCGTTCGCGTTGAGCCACTCGATGTCGCACGCAGTACGCCTCTGCCAGACGCGCCATCGTCGCTCGATTCGTTCGTCTTCGACGACAACACTCCGCCACCTCTACCGCCGATTCCACTTCGTGCAACACTCGTTGAGCCAAGTTTGCCCGTCGCATCGAGTGTTTCGGTTGAAACCGCCGATCCAGAAGAGACGACAACGCCGCACGTTACGCTGATTGCTGCCGTTCCGCAAGATACGTCGCCTTGGAGCATACCGACTCCTCAAGCCGACTCGACCAGCCTCAACGAACTCCCGACGACCACACCCGAACCTCCCGCAACGGACGAGACTTCGCCAGCAACACAGCCAACGCCGCGCCGCGTCAATCCGCTCCGTCCGAACATCACCGCTCTACCGCTCGTCCCCGACGAAACGGAGACGCCGGAGTTTGCCATCGCAGACGTTTCGCCGCCGCCGCTAGCCGCGCTTCCTGCTGGCCGCGAAACGTCGTCGGCGCAAACTGTCGCGTGGGAGATTCAAGAAATCACCAACGACTTTATCGACGCACAAAAACTTCCCGCCGCCATCGACGCACTTGATACGCCGCGCGAAAAGACGAGCGAAGAAGCGGTCACGCCACCGCGTCCACAATCGGCAACGCGACTCGCGCTCGGCAACGAAGGCGACACGACTATTCCGCAAGTTGTTGCGTTCGCGTCGGGATCGTCCCCAGAGACTCGGCGAGCGTCGCTGGGTGTAAACGCTGTTCAACCAACGATCAGTCCCCTCGTTGCAACGATTGAACCGATTGGCACATCGCTCGCGTTTCTCGCCGCGACGCCCGATACACCGTGGAACGCGGTTACGACGAGCGATGAGTGTCCGAGTGGTGGTTACGTTTTAACTGTTGCACCGTTTCAAACGTCGCTGGCGATTCGTGGCGGCGGAAACGTGCGTCTCATCGGCGACTGCAAAGTTTCGCTCACGGAAACGTTCACACAATCGATCACACAATCGCAAGCGCAACGCATCGTCACGCTGGCAATCGATTATGGTCGCTGCGTCATCACGCTGCCGCCGAACGCAACCGAACCGGTAACGCTCCGCATTCAAACCGAACAAGGCGGCGGGTTTGTCACGCTCCCTGTTGGCAAGGGGATTGTCTTCGTCGATACGTTTGCGCAGCGCGGAACGACTTCGCCGCCGCCGATAACGTTTCGTGACACCGATACGCTCCGCAAACACTGCGAGACGGTGCCGCTTCGTGGTGATGTTCCGCGCGACATCGTTCTCGGTTTTCTCCCCGACAATAATTCTGGCAACAACAATTCTGGTAACAGTCAAGACGCGAGCGGCGAAACGGTTTTCCTTTGGCAAAGCGATGCGATGCGCGATGCGGTTCCTGTTCGGCAGTCGATAGCGGTACTTTTGGGGCACAACGCGGCGGCGGGTTATGCAACGTCGCTTCCGAACTGGCTCACGGCAACGTCGTCGCTGTCGTCGTCGCCGAGCGGATCGCGTCTCATCGCGGCGTGGCACGAGGCGTCGGCTGATGGCGATGACGACCTTGGGAACATTCTCGGTCGTCTTGGCACAAACCGCGTGCCAGAAGTACGCGGCTTCGCACTACGTCTCTGGGGCGACCTCGGACACTTCAATGCGCCGCTAACGGCGTTCACTTCAAACAGTGGGGACGATGACGTTCGTGGTGTGATGAGTGTCTACTTCCGCGAAGTCCTGCGGCGTGACCGCGAGACTATCACACGACTCACCGATGCGATTAGTGAGTTGTGAACGATCTATCGGAACGCGAAGCGTAAGCGAGTGCCCGAAGAGTGGTCGGTGGTCAGTAATCAGAACACGAAGCGTAAGCGAGTGGTGATCAAATATGCGAATTGCGGTTATCGGTTTGGGGTTGATTGGTGGTTCGTTTGCGCGGGCGGCGTGTGCTGCTGGCATTACCGTTTACGGTCTCGACCGCGACGCCGCTACAGTCACCGCTGCACTCGCCGCTGGTGCAATAAGTGCGACGCTAACGCCATCGCACTTGCGGATGTGTGAAGTTGTCGTAATTGCGGTGCCGCCGTGCGCGGTGTGCGACTTCGTTGCCGAATACTTGCCGCACTTTGCGCCGCGTGCGATTGTGGTTGATTGTTGCGGCGTCAAAGGAGAAGTTGTCGCCGCAGTGACAGAACTTTTAGACAGTCGCGGCGGCGAACACTCGATACGTTTTGTCGGCGGTCATCCGATGGCAGGGAGCGAACGCGGCGGTTTCACACACTCCACCGCAACGCTCTTTCACGGTGCCTCAATGATCTTGTGCCCCGCAGACGACGACAGCCACGTCGCCGCACGCGAACTTGAGCCGATACTTCTCTCGCTCGGTTTCGCACGCATCGTTTTTGCCACGCCCGCCGAACACGATGCGATTCTCGCGTATACGTCGCACTTGCCACACCTCCTCGCAAACGCATTCGTACAGAGTCCAACAGCAAAACTTCACGACGGCTTTTCGGCTGGGAGTTTCCGCGACGCAACCCGCGTCGCACCGGTTAGCGAAACGCTCTGGGCCGACATCTTTCTCGCCAACCGCGAAAACATTGTCGGCGAACTCGATACACTAATTGAACGACTCAAAAAGTATCGCGCCGCTCTCGCCAATGCCGAAACCGACGCAATAACGCGCCTCCTCCACGACGGACGAATCGCGGCGGAAAATTGCGGGTGACGCTCCTGTCACTCGCTTACGCTTCGTGCTCTGATCACGCCACTGATTCGGGCACTCGCTTACGCTTCGTGTTCTGATCACGTCTCTGATTTTGTCACACGTCTCACCACGACGCGATAACCGTTTACTTCGGTGACGACTACTTCTGTGCCCGCGTCGATGAACTCACCATCGGCGACGACGTTCACTGGAACGTCATCGAACATAACGCGGCCTGCGGGAACAAGTGGCGTCGCGCAAACACCGCCCGCGCCAAGGAGGTGAGTGTAGTCGGCGAGTTTTTCGCCCTCCGCACGTTCACTCAACTCGCTCGACTGCGGGTGATTTGCCGCGTGAACAACACGCACCGCCATCGCTGCAACAAGTGTCGCTCCCGCTGTCGCCACGAGGAGCGTCACGAGCGACCACTGCGTTCTCGCCAGTTGATACGAATTGTGCGGAATCACAAACGTCTGCCCCGCAAGAACAATCGACACAACGATCAACACCAACCCGCCAACTCCAAACAGACCAAATCCGGGGACAACGAAAATCTCCAGCAGCAGAAAAACGATCCCAGTCGCAAACAGAATCAACTCCAACCACTCCGCAGTCCCGTTCAGAAAATGGCTCCAAAAAAACAAGACGAACGTGAGCGTCGCCAGAAATCCGCCGAGACCGAGTCCGGGCGTCTTGAGTTCTGCCGAGAGCGCAAAGAATCCGATGAGCAGTAACACAAGCGACCAGCGCGGATCGGCAAGCGCGCGGACGAACTGGTCGATCATTCCGCCTTCGAGATGTTCTGGTTCGTTGTCGATTCCGCACGCTGTTCGTAAACCGGCGTCGTCAAGCACTGTGTCGTCGGCGATGCGAAACTTCACCGCATCTGCCGCGTTCAGCGCGAGAAGTTTGCCACGCGGTTTGTAAACGTCGCCGCGCACGAAACGTTCACGCCCCGCGAGACTTTCCCACTCGGCGACGCTCATCAGCGACGTTTTGCTCGCGTCTTTGGCGTCGCGCCAGACGAGAAGTTCTTCGTCGCCATCGAACATCGCCACGACCGGTGAACGTCGCTGGAACGCCGCGTCCAAGAGCGGTTCGAGGAGCGGGACAACGTGGTCAATCTCTTCACGAGTTGTGATGGTGGCTCCGTCGCCGCCGAGCGTTGCGCGTTCGCCGAGAATTGTTTCGTCGCAGCATAGCGGGATGATTGCGGCGTCGGCGAGTGCTGTTTGCGGGACGTAACCGACCGTATGAATCCCGCGCGGGCGGAGCGTGCCGACGATGAAGTCGGCGAGATTGTATGCGGCAGTGAGATTTCCTCCCGGAGAATCAACGCGAAAACAAACGAGCGTAATTGGGTCGCCGCGATGCGTCTGTGCGAGTCGCGCCGTTGTCTGACGAATGATCGCGTTAACTTTTGACGGCGTAATCGCACCGACAACGTCAACGATGAGAGTTTGGCCGACCGTCCCAACAACTCGTGCGCGACGGAGCGAATCTTTTTCGACTCCGACCGCTGCTGCTGCCGATGTGGTGTCGTCTTCTAAACGTGCGACGATACCGAGTCGTCGTGCTTCGTTTGCGGTGTAGATACCGGTGACGCCCGCAGCGACGACAACTTTCGGCGGCGCGTCCCACTCGATATTGCGTTTGGCGGCGATAGCGGCGAGTTCATCAGAGGAACCGAAAAACGTTGTCTCGTCGGACTCGGCTGAAAGAATTTCCACGCTGGCGTCGAGCATCTTGTCGATGAGCGAACGCGGCAAGTCGCGGCGACGACGCTGCGCGACATCGCGGTACGCACTCAACATCGTTTCAGTGACGACATCACGATCAGTAACGCCGTCGGCGGCGTCACCGATTTCGGCGTTTGGGCCGAGAATGATTTCATCGCACGCCAGAGCGACGAGGACGCTGTGTCCGTAGAGCGAGTTCGGGATCACCGCGACAGTTCGTATCGTACTCAATTCGCGGACAATCGCTCCGGCAACCGTGTAACATCCGCCGAGGTCGCTCCCGCGTCCCGTTGCCGATGGTGTCGTGCGAAAGACGACGAACACCGTATCGGGAAGTCCGTCGCTGGCGATTTGCGAAATTGTTCGCCGCGCAACCTCCGCCGACTTCGGCGTAATCGGCAAGTCAAGCTCAACGACAACGCCATCGCGTGCAAACAGAAACGCTGGCAAACAAACAAACACAATCAACCACGAAACAATAAAACGCATCGTCTAATCCTCTCATTCGGTGTGAACCGTTATACTAGACCTATTCGGAAACGTACACCCGCACAGCGGTTCGGCATAGCCGAACCCTCCAAACGCCGTGCGGCGTTAATAACTGGAGGGTTCGGCTATGCCGAACCGGAATTAACAAATCGCCAGAAATCGATGTTTCCGAACAGGTCTAATTGACCCGTAACGGGTCTACCGCACAACAGTTTCAATCGCGGCAATGTCTGCGTAGTCGGCGATGATGATGTCGGCACCGGCGCGGATGAGTCGTTCGCGTTTCCACGCATCAACGCCGCTTCGCGTCGCTTCGTTCGATGCGACGCCAACAGCGAAACCGCCAACATTGTGGACGTTTTCGATCTCAACGTATCCATCGCCGAAACCGATTAGCTCTGGGCCTGCGATCTTGTTTTCGCGTAGGATGCGTTCGATCACCATTGCTTTCGAGAACGTCTTGTAGTCGTCTTGCGCGCCGTAGACGCCGCCGTCAAAATAGTCGGTCACGCCGAGGATGGCAGCTTCGTTTTTGACGAACGCTTCATCTGTTCCACTCGCCAGATAAACCGTGAGTCCGCACTTGCGTAGCGTGGCGAGGAGTTCGTAAGAGCCGCGAACGATGTGTTCGTGCGGGTCGCCGCCGCTGCGGAGGTCGGCGAGTCGTGAGGCGATGCGGAGATCGAGTCGGCGATGATACTCTGCTTTGTATTCGAGTGGTGGTAGCGGCGTGCCACCGCGCGCGGTCACTTCTTCGGCGAGTCGCATGCACTGGTAGATTGTCTGTTTGCCGGTCAGAAAATCAACGAAGTCGCGGACGCATCGTTCGATGTCGGCTGTCGTCTCGTCGCGTCCGCGCGGCGTGTCGCGGAGAACGTCAACGAAAAGCGGGATCATCACCTGCTGCCAACCTTCGCGGATGAGACTGATTGTACCGTCAAAGTCGAGAATCGCCGCCTTGAGCGGCGTATCCGGTCGCGGACGGCGAATCACCTCCACACTCGAAAAATTAATTTCACTCACACTGACCTCGTTCGGGTTTTCGTAAAAGTTTATCCAGATGTAGCCGTTCACGGTTACGAATGATCAGACCTGTTCGGAAACTTACACTCACACTGCGGTTCGGCATAGCCGAACCCTCCAAACGCCGTGCGGCGGCATAGCTGGAGGGTTCGGCTATGCCGAACCGGAATTACCGAATCGCCTCAAATTGATGGTGCCCGAACAGGTCTATTCCAGTTTCACGCTACACGTTCCGCGATTGTTTGCGCGGTCGCCGCGTGTGTCGGCGATGCGGAAGTAGAGTCGCCCCGAAACCGGTGACACAAACGTCGCGCGACTGCCGATGTTCACCGGTTCACAAAACGCGGCGGCAATGATGCTGGGATCGGTAACGCTGTCGTCGAGAACGGTGGCTTGAAGCGTGCCGATGGGGACGCCGCGTGAATAGCGAATCGTGATTCCGTTCGGCTCCGACCACCACGGCGACGGATCGTCGCCGAGTGAGAAACGCCCCGTCGCGGTGATGTTGTACGCCGTCCCTTTCTTGAGAATCGCGCCGGTGGCGTGCCAAGCGTGCGCGGAATCGATCTCGAAGTCGTTCAGCTTCTCGATGTTGCGTTTGTCGATGACGCACGCTGCAACGTCGGAACCGTATCCGAGTTCGTCGAGAAACGTGGCCCAGTCGCGTTCGACTGCGGTGCGATTTTTGGCCCAGTGGGTTTCGAGTTCTTGCGTGTGACGGGCGTTTTTCGTTTCGTGAAGTCTCCGAAAAAACGCGGCGTGATCGGGGTGGTGTGCAAGAAAAACGCAGAAAGTCCACCCCCACGCATAACCTTTCACGTCGTCGAAGTCGCTGGGCGTCATTCGCAAAATGTCGCTCAAACTGTATTGCTGTTTTGCCGCGAGTGCGTCTGTGATGATAGAGATGCGGCCCCACATCGGTACTTCGCTGGCACTGCGCGGAATTTCGCCGACGACAATTTGCCCGTTTTCGTCGCGGCGAAACGTCGCCAAGAGTTCGGCCATCCCTTCGCGGTACCACGGTGGAGCGTTGCCGATTCTGGCTTCGTCCATAATCGCGTGAACGCCTTCGTGGAGAAGCAAGTGTGCGCGGTAGTAGTCGCTCGGCTGTTCACGGAGCCAGACGCGATTTCCAATCGAGAAACCGTGTCGCAGTTGCGGAACGTCACGGAGTATTTCAGTCGCTGCGAAACTCTTTTCGTCACCGACAAGACACGCATCGACTTGCCACGTTGCAATCGCGTTTGGCGGAATGCGAAACCATTCACACCACGCACCAGCGGCGGCATCGAACGTCGCTGGAAGTTCACTCACCGCGCCAGTGTCAACATCTGTCGTGAGACGAACGTGTCGCCCCGAAACTTCGTGAAGCTCCGCCGCAAAAAGCGCGGCGACAAGAATGGGGTAGAAAATGATCACGATTTCACTCCGTCATTCTCGTGTACGCTATGCCCGCCCCGCTTCGGGGCACTCGCTTACGCTTCCCGCTCCGATTTGGGCACTCGCTTACGCTTCGTGTTCTGATTCGCGTTCTTGTTTCTTGCCGACCGCAACGAAGTTGCCGGGAGGCTACTGGATGCAACGTCACGTTGCCTCGCTTACGCTTCGTGTTCTTATTTAGCGTCGCTTCGGCAACGTTGCTGGCGTGTACGGGTGTTCGCGTTTGTTTATGACGCGGGCCTTGATGATCTTGTCGGCTTTTGACGGGTCGTAGTCTTCAGCTTGCGGGTCGAGACGTTGCAGCTTCGCCAAGACCGGCATGCCTTCGACAACGCGACCAAACGCCGTGTGTTTTCCGTCGAGGAACGATGTCGGGACGAACGTCAGAAAGAATTGCGAACCGCCGGTGTCGGGGCCAGCGTGGGCCATACTCAAGGTGCCGCGGAAGTGTTTGCGGTATCCGGGCTTGCGACACTCGCACGCTATCGCGTAGTCGGGGCCGCCCGTTCCTGTACCGGTCGGGTCGCCGCCTTGGGCCATAAACTCGCCGAGAACGCGGTGAAAAATCGTCCCGTCATAAAAACCTTTCTCGACGAGATTCACAAAGTTTGCAACGGTGTTCGGTGCTTCATTCTCGAAGAGTTCGACGACGATCTTTCCTTGCGACGTTTCGATCTCAACTCGCGGCAACTTCTGCGCGGGGTCGGTTTCACCTGCTTGCGTCTCGCGGTTACGGATTTCGCGTTCGACTTCCCAGTCACGGCGAAACTGTGGCAGACGACCGATCAACATCTCGGCGGTGTTACGCTTTTTCTCATCGGCTGCGGCGAGGTACTTTTCGAGGATACCTTCTTTCTGCGCGACTTGCAGCCACGTTGCCGCGTCGTCGAGTTCCATGATATTGATCGCAGAGAGGGCCGCGAAAATGTAGAGGACGCGGGCTTCGTCGGGGATCGGCGCGGCGAGTAACTTTTTGAAAATGCGGTGCGCGGCTTCGTAGTTATCACGACGAAACTCGTGTTCGACGAAGCTGTAGAGCATGTGTGCGACGTTGGGATTTTGTGCGGGTGCCTCGTCCCACGCGGCCTCGGCGAGTTGCTGTAACGCGTCGTGAATCGCAGCCCCTTCTTGCACCTTGGCGGCGTAAGCGGCCTCGATCTCTTGTTGCCGCTGCGGCGTTGCCCGCGGATACTCTTGCTTGAACGCCGTCAGGTCTTTCAGAACGTTGCGATACGCAGCGAACCGCGTTTCAAACAAATCGTTCTGCGACTGCGCCGCTGGCTGAACTGCCGGTGGCATTGGTGCTGGTTCTTGCGCGACAAGCCCAGAACAAACCGCTGCGAGAATGAGAGTTGCGAAAAATCGTTGACGTGACCGTTGAAGTGACATTGTGAAGTTCCTCCAGTGTGAAAGTGGTTGTGAATCGTACACTCGCATTCTATCCGAAACCGCGTTTGCGGCAAGGTGGAGAATTGTTAGTCGTGCAAACAGTTTTCGTTTGCAGCGATACGCTTTGCGGCGTCGGAGCCGGATTTGATACACTGCGGAATCCCGACGCCGTGCATGTAACTCCCGCACAATGCCAGCGACGGATGCGGCTCCAGCAGACGTTGCATCGCAGCGATCCGCTCGCGGTGGCCGAGGTGATACTGCGGCATCGTTTGCGGCCAGCGCGACACGATTGACCAGCGCGGTTCACCGTCGATGTCGAGCAGCGATTTTAACTCGCGTGTGAGTAACGGAACAAGTTCCGACTCTGGCATTGTTACAAGGTCTGGACGCCGCGCGCCGCCAGCGAAGATGCGAACGAGCATCGTTCCGTCAGGTGCGCGGTGCGCGTACTTGAGACTGCTGAAACTCGCCGCCAATATCGCACTCCCTTCAATTCCCGGCACGACAAACCCCATCCCCGTAAGACGATGCCGAACTTGCGCCGCGTCGAAAGCAACCGTCACAATTGCGGTTCCTTCGTATTCGATTCCGCGAAGTTCTTCTGATAGTTGCGGCTGCGACGGTGCGAGAAGCGTCGCAGCGCATCTTGCGGGGACTGCGAGAATCACGCTATCGAAAACTTCTGTCACGCCGTGCTGGTCCGTTGCGTGCCACACGTTTTCTCGTCGAACGAGCTGGACGACTTCTCGGTTGACGTACACCGCATCGCGCGGCAACCGCGCAGTGAGTTCGTCCGTGAGCGACGAAAGTCCGCGACGCAGTGTGACGAAGAGACTGTACCGCGCGCCGCTCTCCGCGTTATGACCAGACTTGCGTGAACGAAAAAATCTTGCACGCTGCATCGCCCAGATGAGCGAACCGTGCTCGCGTTCCATCTCGCGGAATCGCGGCAACGTCGCCATGAGACTTAACCGTTCCATATCGGCGGCGTAAACGCCACTCACTAGCGGCTCGACGAGTCGTTCAAAAACTTCGCGTCCGAAGCGGCGACGAACGAAGTGTGCGAGCGATTCGTCATCGTCGTCGCGGCGCGATGGAACAAAAACTTCCAACGCCGCACGCAACTTTCCGAACGGCGACAAGAGCGGCGTGAGAGCCATCGGTGTCAACCGCGTCGGTGCCATCATCAAAAATCCGTCGGGCAAGAGATGCAGCCGCCCGCGCCGTACAACATACGTTCGCCGGTACGCCGCCTGCGTCGGGACAACTTCGTTTTCAAGCCCAAGTTCACGACACAAATCGAGTCCCCACGGGACGGTCGTGATGAAGTTGTCGGCACTCAATTCAACTTGACAATCGTCACGACAAACCGTTTCGAGAACGCCACCAGTTCGCGGGCGATTGTCCCAAAGTGAGATTGTTTGCGCTGGTGCGATTTTGTGCAACCGATACGCAGCCGAAAGCCCCGATATGCCGCCGCCAATGATGAGTGTTTTCATTTGAGTTAACGAGTGATTTTCACTCGCTTACGCTTCGTGTTCTGACTGGTCACTCGCCACCGTCGCTGCACCGGCGAGGCCAGCGCGGTTGCCGAATGCGGTCGTGAGTATTTGCAAACTTGTGTTCGGCTTGCGAAACAAGTGACGTTTGCAAACGGCGCGAATCGACGGCAGAAAGACATCCGACGAACCCATCACACCGCCGCCGAATACTACCGCTTCCAAGTTGAGAAGATTAACAGCGTAACTGGTGGCACGCCCGATCAGCGACGCTACGTCGTCAATCACTTCGAGTGCAACGCCGTCGCCCGCACGAGCAGCCTCCGCGACTTGTTCAGCAGTGATGGCAAAACCGGTGTGATACTGATAACGTCGCGCGATCGCCGGTCCCGCCGCCTCCGCTTCGAGACACCCGCGATTCCCGCAACCACACTTCGCTGCCTCGGTTTGGTCTTCTACAACAACAATGTGTCCGAACTCCGCCGCCGCATCGCACGCGCCGCGATAGAGTTCGCCATTCAAGACAAGTCCGCCGCCTATGCCGTTGCTCACCGTCACCCAAAGAAAGTGGTTGATACCGCGACAAACGCCGTAACGTTTTTCGGCGACCGCGCAGGCGTTCACATCGTTCTCTATCGCAACACGTCGCCCGCCGAAACGCTGCGACAATACGGACGCTATCGGAAAATCGCTGATCCCCGAAAACGGCGCGTAAACCCAAACACCACGCTCAACGTCCGCCAACCCCGGAATCGTCACGCCAATCGCGTCAAAATCGACCGCACCGAGCGACGCAACGGCGTCGTCGATTACGGCAAGTACGTCGTTCGCTGTCGCACGCGGTTTCATCACGCGGTAGACAACTTCGCCAAAGTGAAGTTCTTCACCGCAAGCGGTATCACCGCGAGCCTCAACAAGCGACGCCATTAATTTCGATCCACCGATGTCGAGAGCGAGAATGGGCATTGGTGCTGATACACGGACAAACACGGACTGACACGGACGAACACGGACAACGCCATCAACCACTTGCTACTTTCAATTCCTTCACAAATTCACGGTTATCGACAACGCGCTGTGCCTTGCCTTCAAACCGCTGTAGCGTCCCCGGCGGGAGCAGTTCGACGGCGATGTGAAGCCCCGTCGTGGTGAGGATTGCGCGGGCGATGTTTGACTTGAGCAGCGTCATGTCGGAGACTTTATCGGAGAAAGTGTCGGGCGCAACTTCGACGCGGACGTGGACTTCATCGAGCAAGTGCGGGCGTTCGAGAACAATCTGGTAGTGCGGTGCCGCACCGCTCACCGAAAGCAGAATCTCTTCAATCTGCGACGGATAAACGTTGACACCGCGAATGATCATCATATCGTCGCTGCGTCCGATGACGCGGCTCATTCGGCACGTCGTTCGCCCGCAGTCGCAAGGCGTGCGGTGAATCGCGGCGATGTCGCGCGTGCGATAGCGGATGATCGGCATCGCTTCGCGCGTCAGCGACGTGAAAACGAGTTCGCCCGGCGTGCCGTCGGCGACGCTCTGGAGCGTTTCGGGATCGACGCACTCGACTATGAAGTGGTCTTCTTGGATGTGCATTCCGTCGCGGCATTCGCACTCGCCGCTCACACCGGGGCCGATCACTTCACTGAGTCCGTAGTTGTTCGACGCCCTGACCGGCAAGAGCGATTCGAGCGAGTTTCGCATCGCTTCTGTCCACGGTTCGCCGCCGAGAAATGCAAACTTGAGCGGAAGAGTATCGAGGTCAACGCCAGCGGCGATGATCGCTTCGGCAATCGTGAGGGCGTAACTCGGCGTGCAGACGAGTGCGTCAACCGCCATATCGCGGAGCAGCGACACTTGACGCTGCGTGTTTCCCGACGCCGCCGGAACAATCGCCGCGCCGACGCGCTCGACTCCGTAGTGCAAACCGAATCCGCCGGTGAAGAGTCCGTAACCGAACGCGATTTGTACAGTGTGTTCGCGGCGCAATCCGCCTGAAACGAGAAACCGTGCGCAGAGTTCGCTCCAAGTGATGAGGTCGCGCTTTGTGTACGCGACCATCGTTGGTTTTCCGGTCGTCCCCGACGAGCCGTGATAACGGGCCACGTCGCGCTGCGGCACTGCCAGCATCCCAAGTGGATACTCGCCGCGAAGTTCGGCCTTGGTCGTTACCGGCAAACGCGCGAGGTCGTCGAGCGAGAACGAGGCGATTGCGTTTGCATCGAGTCCGCACGCGGCGAAACGTCGCTGATAAAACGGGACGCTCGCCGCAACGCGCGCAAGCGTCTCACGCAAACGGGCAACTTGCAGCCCCCGCCGCTCTTCAAACGACATCGACTCGGCAGGATCATAGAACATGGCAGAATTGGCGGATGATAAGGCGTGATAGATTCGCTAACTGACTGCCCGTTCAAAATCTTGAATCGACGGACAATCGAGCGCACGGTCTAGCAAGTTTTCAAGCGTCTCCAAATCGGTGAGCGAGTGCAACTTCGCCTCCAACAACTTCGGAACCGTTCCCAAGCGGTGAGAAAGTATCCGAACAATCGTCGCCGCTCGCTCTTCGGCCTTGCCTCTGGCTTCGCCTTCGGCGATACCTTCTTCGCGGGCATCTCTCATTTCATAGCGGTAATCAAGTTCCGCCAACGTCCGGCGACGCAAATAATCCCGCGTCGCTGGGTCAGAGCTAAAACGCATAAACTCCGCATACGCATTCATCACTAGCGGGTCGTTGTCTACAATCTGCGACATCTCTTTTTCTCCTAACGTTCCACCAAATGCAAAGAAGTTCAGCCACCGACGAAGTGAAACGTTCACACCGTCCAAAACTCCCAAACGTCCGCGAAGCAGTTCGTACAAACGCAAGATGTGTATCTGGAAGTGACGCGAAAACAAAACGTTCGGGTGACGACGCTCACACGCCTCGAAAATCAAATGAACGCCGTCCGCCTCTGCAAATATCGGGAACTCCGTTATCACTACGCTGAAAACGGGTTCGAGTAGCGTGTAGTCGTCGCCCGAATGGATTTGCATCGAGTACGAGCCAGCCCAACCGTAAAGCATCCGTTCCTGAAACGCCTTGTGCGGCGATGTCTGAACCTCAACGTTGTATCTGCGACCACGTTCGTCCTCAACTCGCACGTCAAGGACAATACGTTTGTCGAAAGCAAACTCCGCGATGCTGAACGGATTCAAAACTTTGGTCGTGCGGATCGTGTCCCAACCGCTGTCTACGAGCACGGAGTCCAAGACTCCGCGCAGCATCGGCTCGTTTTTCGGTGCCGAAAAGAGCGAGGCGACAAATATGTCGGAAGTTGGCTTGAGTACGTCTGTCGATTCCAAAACTACCCCACTCGCTCTGCGGCTACTTTAGATAATGTCTACTTCTTCAGTTCCGCGTCGGGCGTGACGGTTTTGAAGTTTGACTTCGTGTCGATGCTGAAGTCGCCCATCGTCCACGAGAGACCTTCCCAAATCGCCTTTTGCGTTTCGGCGTCGGTGAAGAAGTTGTCGTTGTGACCCATCGAACAGTAGAGCACACGCCCCTTTCCCTCGGCCCGCACCCACGTCGCCGGATACGGCGGACGCTTGTAACAATCGCCGTCCATACCTTTCGTGTCCTGAACGAGAACGACACGCATGTCTGGATTAAAATCCTTCATCGCGTACCACTCGTCAAAATAGCTGAACGATTTGCCAAGCGGTTTGAGTACCGGAAACGCTTCGTCAACGATGAGCAGAGTCGCATCTTGCTGCTTACCGTGCGCAACGAACCGCGCGCCGATGAGTTGCGTGTACGGATTGACTTCGCCCGGTTTATCGTCGCCGAGCCGTGCGTCGGTCGCCGCGTGGAATCCGAGAAGCCCCTTGCCGCCGCGAATCGCCGCGACAAAATTGTCGTACCCCTTCTGCGTCATCGGACGACTCGGACTCTTTTCAGGGTGATCGTCTTTACCGTCCTTGAGAAGGTCACCAGTTACATAGAAGGCAAACGCGGCATACGGTTTGAGATCGCCGTCGAAGACGCGACCGTCTTTCGTGCAGACGACTTCAACATTGTGCGCCTTGCCGATTTCGATCAACGCTTTGTCGGAGGCACTCGGCCCGCCATCGGCGGCCAGCTTCACGGGGCCGTGCTCGAAACCTTGCGAAAAGCTGTAGTACAGCACCTTCCGCTTCGGCTCGTCCGCACCGCGCGTGACAACAACACTCGTGCAGCAAGCCGCACACACCAGCAAACACACCAGCAAACGTTTCATGGAAATTTCTCCTGTTGGAAAGGGTTGTGAATGTTCAATGAGACCTATACGTCCCATAGTAACCGTTCACGGATTGTTTCGTTGTGACATTTCCTAGTCCCGCTAGGGACGTTCTAATTGTAGCCGAGGGCAAGACGTATTCGTCGCAGCCCTCGGTTTGAGGCCCCAACGAATTCGGAAGCTCCGTAGGAGCGGCCTAATTGATGGATTCAAATTAGGCCGCCCCGATGGGGCTACGAATCGTGTGGTATCGCCACCCCAAGGCTGCGGCGAATACGCCTTGCCTTGGGCTACAAATAGGCCACCGCTACGCGGCTAATAAATGCAATCGCAAAATTTTCGTGAACAGGTACAGGACATATAGGTCTCATTGAACTTGAAACTCGGCAAACTCATCTCACTTTTCGTCAAGCAACTCAACGGCTTCAAACTTTTCGCCTTCGAGCATCGAGAGGCTTGCGCCGCCGCCAGTGCTGACGTGCGAAACGCGGTCGGCAAAACCGAGCTGCGCAATCGCCGCAGCACTGTCACCGCCACCGATGATACTCACGCTGTCACTCGACGCTATCGCCTCGGCAACAATTTTCGTACCTTCATCGAACGGCGGCATTTCGCAAACGCCCATCGGGCCGTTCCAAACAACCGTCTTCGCCGACTTGACCAACGCGGCGTATTTCTTCGCCGTTTCGGGGCCGATGTCGAGTCCTTCAAAGTCGTCGGGGATTTGCCCCGACGCACAGACCTTCTTGTTGCAGTCGGCCTTGAAGGCGTCGCCGCAGTGGCTGTCAACTGGGAGAACAAGTTTGTCGCCGCCCGACGCGAGAAGTTCTTTCGCAAGTTCAACCTTGTCTTGCTCGACAAGACTTTTGCCGACTTTGCCGCCCTGCGCCAGCGAGAACGTGTACGCCATCGCACCGCCGATCAAAACTTTGTCGCAAATCTGGAGAAGATTTTTGATCACCATAATCTTGTCGGAAACTTTCTTTCCGCCAAGAATCGCAACGAACGGACGCTGCGGATTACTGATCGCGTCGGCGAGATACTTGATTTCTTTCTCGACGAGAAATCCGCAGACCTTCGGTTTTCCCGCCGCGCCAAACGCCTTTGGCACCGCAACCATCGAGGCGTCTTTGCGGTGACACGTCCCGAATGCGTCGTTGACGTAGATGTCGGCGAACGACGCAAGCGTGCCGGAGAACGCTGCATCACCCTTTTTCTCACCCGTTTGGAAACGCAAGTTTTCGAGGACGAGAACTTCACCCTTCTTGAGCGAGGCAACCTTCGCCTTCGCGTCGTCGCCGACGGTGTCGGTGGCGAACTGAACTGGGCGACCGAGCAACTTCGACAGACACGCCGCCGTCGGCTTCATCGACGCCGCCGGATCGGGAGCACCGTCAGGACGCCCAAGGTGACTCATCAAAATAACTTTACCACCACGGTCGAGCACCGACTTGATCGACGGCACCGCCATTTCGATCCGCCGCGCGTCGGTGATGTTACCGCTGTCGTCGAGCGGGACGTTGAAGTCCACGCGAATCAGCACCGCTTTGTTGTCAACGTTAACATCAGCAATCGTTTTTTTGGCCATACAATTTTTCTCCTTGTGTCAAGTGTGAGAGACCAGTGAAGAAGTTGTAGCGGTTCACAGAATTGTTTCGCTGGGGCACATCCTAGTCCCGCTAGGGACGTTCTAATTGTAGCCGAGGGCAAGACGTACTCGTCGCAGCCCTCGGTTAGCGGCCCCAAATTGAATGAAGTCCCGTAGGGACGACCTTATTCCAAATTGTCAAAACATCGACAACGCTGTCGAGCAGTTCCAATAAGGTCGCCCCGATGGGGCTACGGATTTGGTGGTGTCGTCAACCCAAGGCTGCGGCGAGTACGCCTTGCCTTGGGCTACAATAAGGTCGCCGCTACGCGGCTAGGATACGCCGTTCACAAATCACCAATGAACAGTCACAAACATACAAGACATGTATTCTAGCCGTCATCGCTCTTGCGTCAAGGACTTGTCAAAGAGCGTTTTTCGCCGATAATGCGGACGCACAAGGGACTAGAGGCGAGGGATTAGTTGACGCGAAGGTGGACGAATACGTTCCGCAATTGTTCACTCGCTTACGCTTCCCGCTCCGATTCTCACTCGCCTCTAGCCTCTAATCACTCGCCTCTCCCTATGCGTTCGCTTCAAAAAATTCGCAACATCGGCATCATCGCCCACATCGACGCTGGTAAAACCACGACGACCGAGAGAATGCTGTTCTATTCGCAGTTCGTTCACAAACTCGGCGGCGTTGACCAAGGAACGACCGTCACCGATTACGATCCCGAAGAACAAGAACGCGGGATCACGATTCAGTCGGCGTGTGTTTCGTTCGAGTGGAAAGGACACTTTTTCAACCTCATCGACACCCCCGGACACGTTGACTTCACCGCCGAAGTCGAACGTTCGTTGCGCGTTCTCGACGGTGGCGTTGTTGTGTTTTCGGCCCGCGAAGGAGTTGAAGCGCAGAGCGAAACGGTGTGGCGTCAGGCCGACAAATATCACGTCCCGCGAATCGCGTTCATCAACAAGATGGACCGCGAAGGTGCAAACTTTTTCACCGTCATCAACCAGATCAAGAAACGTCTCGCGGCGAGACCGGTGATCGTTATGTTGCCGGTGGGTGCGGGACCGCCGCACATCAAGGAAGCGTTTCGCGCGACAATAGACTTGATTGAGATGAAATACCTGACGTTCTCGAAAGAGAATCTTGGACAAGACATTTTAGTTGGCGACATTCCCGACGATTTGCGAAGCGAAGCGGAAGCGTGGCGGTCGCAGTTGCTCGACGACTTGTCGATGATCGACGACGACCTCACCGAACTTCTTCTCTCCGGTGAGGAAGTTTCGGCGGAGATGATTCGCGGCGTACTCCGTTCGGCGACGATTAACGGCCTCGCTGTTCCCGTTCTTTGCGGTTCGTCGCTCGACGGAATCGGCGTACAACCACTGATGGACGCCATCGGTTATTATTTGCCGTCGCCGGTCGATGTGCCGCACGTTCAAGGTCAAGACCCGACGCGGCCCGACTGCCCCGAACTTCAGCGGAAAACGTCTGTAGATGAGCCGTTCTGCGGACTCGTTTTCAAAATCCAAGCCGACAAACACGGCGACCTCCACTACTTGCGAGTTTACAGCGGGAAGTTGTCGCAGAATACTCGCGTCTTGAATCCGCGTGAGAATGCGAAGGAGAACATCCCGCAACTTTGGCGAATTCAGGCCGACCGCCGCGAGCAGATTACGGAAGTCACGGCTGGTGACATCTGCGGCGTTATCGGTTTGCGGCACACCGTCACCGGCGACACGCTCTGCGACGTGAAGCAGCCGATTCTTCTTGAGTCGATTCAGTTCCCTGAAACGGTCGTCTCGATGGCGATTGAGCCGGAGAGCGTTGACGAATACAAGAAGTTGCAAACGGTGCTCGACATGCTGCGTCGCCAAGACCCGACATTTCGTGTTCACGAGAGCGAGGAGACGGGGCAAGTTCTCATCTCTGGAATGGGCGAGCTGCATTTAGAAGTTATCAAACATCGTTTGCTCCGTGACCACAAAGTTAACGTTCGAGTTCACAATCCGCGAGTGAGTTATCGTGAGACGATTGCAAACACGGTGACGGTGAACGGCGAGTGCAAACGGACGCTTGCGGGGCAGCGGCACACTGCGGCCATTGCGCTGCGACTTGAGCCGCTGTCGTCGGCGTCGCAGTCGGTGGAGATTGCGTGTGAACACAACGAGGAGCGTTTTGTACGCGACTTCAAGAACATTGCGTTGGAGTCGGTTCGTGACGAGAGTCTTGGTGGCGGGCAACTCGGTTTTCCGCTGATCAACGTTCGTCTCACGATTTCAGACGCAACACTCATCGACGGCGAGACGACCGAGACAGCGATTCGCATCGCAATTTCGGAGGCGTTCCGCGAGGGACTGAAGCAGGCGGGTTGCGTACTTTTGGAGCCGGTGATGCGGCTTGAGGTTTCGACGCCGGAGCAATATGTTGGCGACATCGTTGGCGACCTTCAGATGCGTCGTGCGATCATCACGCAGACGGAGCATCGGGGACACTTAACTGTCGTCGAGGCGGAGGCACCGCTTGCGGAGCTTTTCGGTTACACATCTGCGATGCGTGGCTTGAGCCAAGGCCGCGCCAGCAGCACTATGGAACCACTCTCCTACGCCCCCGCACCACCAGACGTTGCAAGAAGTTTTATGCTGGAGTGAAAAGGGGCGAGAGATTAGAGGCGAGGGGCGAGTACCAAACTTCAGTAAGCGTTCACGGTTTGTTTTGCTGTTTGTCGTGAACGCGGCGTATTTTTGCCCCGACGGGGCAGCGATTTCAATAACCGTATGCAAGCGGTACTCCGCGCAGCTTACGGTAGCGACACCTCAAAAATCGAGCGTCTGTAGGACGCCACTGACCGCACGGTTGGATCAAACGTTTGGTAGCGTCCTACAGACGCACCGGATTTTCGTTCACGCCACCGGCGGTTGCGTTTGCCGCTATCGCGGCTGCACTTACCGCCGGTTATTGAGATTGCTGCCCCGTTGGGGCAAATGCGACAACGGTAACGCGGTCAATTCCATGAACGCTTACCAGTTTCACAACAACCACTCTTTTACGAAAGGAACTTTCCAATGACAATGAAACGACGCGATTTTGTGAAGACATCACTGGCGATGGCTGGTGGTGCGCTGGCAGGTAGTGCAATGTTAGGACGCGAGATGGTTATGGCGGGACCGCTGCGTCCGATGGGCGGCGAGGTTCCCGAAAAACATCTCACCGCTTACGTTGTCGATCCCAGTGCGCCCGACCTGACGTACCAAGCGTGGATTCGACGCAACAACGAAGTCCTCACCAGTTACCGCGCGTTCGGACACCAAAAGTACCCATACTTTTATCCCGTCGCGGGGCCGGTCACGGGGCTTTCACTCACGTCCGAAACAACGCTGCCGTGGCCGCACCACCGTTCACTCTTTTTCGGAATGGACAGAGTGAACGGCGGCAACTACTGGCAAGGACTAATCAAAGATGGACAGGTTTTATCGCAAGGCGTCAAGCTCGGCGACGTGACCGAAACGTCGGCGCAAGTCATCGACGGCTGCATCTGGAAGAAGCCGACCGAAGAACCGATCCTCATCGACAAACGCCTCTTCGAACTGCGTCTGATCGACGGCACGCCAAACTACGTCATCGACGCCGACATCGAACTCACGTCGCTCGTTGACGTAAAAGTGCAGAAGACAAATCACGGACTCTTCGGCGTGCGCACCGCGCCCGACTTGCGAGTCGATGCCGGCGGAACACTCATCACGTCCGAAGGCAACGTCGGTGAAAAAGAGACGCTCGGCAAACCCGCGCGGTGGTGTACGTTCTACGGAAAACGCGCCGCAAGCGAACACGTCGAAGGTGTCGCGGTGATGATCCATCCGAAGTACCCGAACGTCGAACAGTTCCCAACATTCAAAGACTGCCCGTGGTTCACGCGCGACTACGGGAACTGTTCACCGATGCCGCTCAACTTCGTTGACAACCCGCTCACGTTACCGAAGGGAGAATCGATTCACCTCAAGTATCGCGTCGTCGCCTACAGCGGTTCACCGACCGAAGCCAAACTCGACTCGCTCTGGGAAGAGTTTGCGAAGTCGTGAGTGGTTCTGGTTCGGCATAGCCGAACCCTCCAGTTATTGCACGCCGCACGCGTTGGAGGGTTCGGCTATGCCGAACCGATGTGCGAGTGCAAATCGAGGAACGTGACCAGTCCGATCTCGATGTCGTAGATCGCGCCGACGACCAGCAGTTCCCCCGCACGAACGGCGTCGCGTACAACGTGGCTCTGCCGAAACAGTGACTCCATCTGCACAAAGACGTTTTCGACGCAACAGTCGTTGATGAACTCGGTATCGTCTGGAGTTTCGCTGTTGTGTTGATGTTCGTGATGGTGCGCGGCGGTGCGTCTCACCGCTGGTTCGATTGCGTCGAGGATGACGTCAATGTTGTCGTTGTGCGTCTCATGGCGACAGGCGGCGGTGACGGCACCACACTTTGTATGTCCGAGAATGACGCAGAGTCGCGTGCCGGTCGTCGTGACAGCAAACTCAATCGAGCCGAGTTCAGACGGTCTGCAAACGTTTCCCGCAACGCGAATGGCGAAGATGTCGCCAAGCCCTTGGTCGAAAATAATTTCAAGCGGGACACGCGAATCGCTGCACGAGAGAATCACTGCAACGGGTTTTTGTCCCGTTTGCGCGGTCTCGTAAGCGCGTGTCAAAAACTCGTGCGGATGCTCGCGCCTACCGGTTACGAAACGGGCGTTCCCTTCTTGCAACTTTTGAAGCGCGTCTTCGGGCGATATTGAATCGGGCATTGTGTTATACGTCAGGTTCGGCATAGCCGAACCCTCCAGCCATACACCGCGCGGCGTTTGGAGGGTTCGGCTATGCCGAACCGCAGTGTGAGTGCAAGTTTCCGAACAAGTCTAACACATCACAGCGACATCGCTACCGCTTCGATGTTGGTATCGAATCGCAAACTGATGACGAACCAGAGCGACGTTGTTGCCGTTGCGCCGGTAGTTGGTGCGCGGTAGAAGGTGAAGTACCAAACCATCGGCGAGAACTCACCTTTGTAGAGGTAGCGTGCGACGACGAGGTCTTTGCCGATTGGTTTGAGGTCGATTCGTTCGTTGCTTCTGTAGACTCCGAGTTGCGGTTTGGCTGCTTCAAACTGCGACTTTAGTTCCGCAAGTTTCGCCGCGTCGAGCGACGCTCCAAGCGGACCGCCCTTGAGCAGGTCGTCAAACGCCGTCGGTGAACCCGCCGTCAAGTTGCTGAAGAAGAGGCGAACGCGGTCTTCGATTTCGCGGTCAGACGATTCGTAACCGGGGAACGTCGCGGGAGGCGACGTTGTCGGCATGCTCCCAGTCGAAGACGTTGCCGGTGGCGTGAACGGTTGCGCCAGCACCATCGTACTAACCAGCACCGTAACAGCAAGCACCGTCAGTGTAGCGACACCAATCGTGTGAATCAAAGTTTGTTTTTCCATTTGTTTTTGCTCCAATGAGGTTGAGCGGCAGAAAGATTTCGCCGCAAACGGTTGCTTCGTGTCACCACAGTTGATACCACTTCTTCGGCGCGTCTTCGGTGGTGGCGACTTTGGAGGGCGGTTTGCTCTCGGACTTGTCGCGTTTTGAGAAAAATGAGATGAGCGAACCTTCCGATGACTCGGTGTTGTTTGCACTGCTCGTGTCGGGCACATCGGAGCTTGGCCAGCGGCTAAAGTGTACACGCATGTCGCTCTTTGGGTTGTCGAGTACCTGCGCCAGTTCACGCGACATCGGCGGAACTCGTGTTCTCTTTGCGTCAGAAGCGGTTGCCAGCATTTGAAGGTACGACGCCAAAAATTGGTGCGTCTCCGGCGAGTGGTGAATCAAAAAGTGAATCCACGCCCACGAGTCGCGGTACTCTTTTGTCCCCATATCGTCAACAAATTTGAGCGTCTCAAGACGCGACATACTCGAAGTCATCCAAAGATTCGACTGCCACTTCACCGTCTTGAGATACGGGTTGTTGTACGGACGCTGCTCGCGCGGAAGTTCGAGATACTTTGCGAGTCCTTCGTCGAGCCACATCGGTACGTTATCGATTCGCGCGTGGAGAATTGCGTGCGTCATTTCGTGACGCAAGTCGATCTCGAAGTTGGCGTCGCGCTGAACGAGAAGTGTTGCCGGTTCGCCGGGGCGTTTGATAAACAGCGCGGGACGATCTGTCGGTGCGTTCGGAAAGAGTGACTTCAAAAACTTGACATACGACTGCGACGACGCGAAGATACACAAATCGATCTTCTCACGCGGCGCAGGGACGGCAAGATAATGGAGCAAGTCTTCCTGAAGCATCGCAATTTCGCGGGCGACAGACTCGATTTCCCTGATCGGAAAATCGGCCTGAATCAATACAACACCGCAAGGCATTGTGTTCGGCAGAAACGTTCCGTAACGCATGTTCTGCTGCATGTCAACCGCCGGAACTTCAAACGTTGGCGACGCCGAAGGTTGCGTAGTCGGTGTCGCCAAAGGCTGAACCGTTCTCGGTTGTGGTTGCGTTCTTTGTGTTTCGACGACACCGTTGTCGTTCGCATCGAGTTCCCAGCGATGGAACGACGTTGGCTGTTGAATTTGTCCAGCAGAGTTCGGCGGCGCAGGTGCGATGTGCTGCTGTGGCAGGAGCGATGCGACTGGAGCAACGTTAACTGGCGCAGCGTTAACCGGCATCGCGTCGCCGGTGTTGAACGCATTGAGGTCGTCGTCGAGCGAACGACTTGACGGCGCGACACCGGAGACAAGAAGTATCTGCGAATCTTCTCGCACGCGCGGCGCGACCACCGTATTTCTGACAGCAGTGTTTCCCCAAGTTACGCTCGGTCCGCCGAGATCGTTTGTGTCGTAGACGTTTGCGCGCGTAGTCATCGTCGGGCGCGACGCCTCAACACGATGCACCGCCGGAATCGCTTCCCACGTCGTCTCACCAGCCGACGCAAACAACGCCGGCAGCAGAAGGAGAATCAAAAAAAATCGTTTCACGATAACCCTCGCACAAAAAACATTCGTAACCGTTCACGCCATGTTCCGTCATTCCCGCGTACTCGGCGGGACAGCGTTGTTGGTTCCCGCTCTCCGCGGGAATCTAGAGAACCCGGCACAAGCAGACGCGACAGCGATGTTCGCGCAAGCGAACCCCACCGCGTCTGCTCTAGGCCCCCGCCGAGTACGCGGGGGTGACGAAAACGAAATTAACCATGAATGCGTACAAACAACTCAATACCGATGAATCCGTTTCAAAAACCAGCATCCGATTCCGAGCAATACAACGTTGCCGAGCCAAACGCTTGATGGCGGCAGTGTCCCTTCTTTGGCCCAACCTTTGCCCAGTTCCATCAGCGGATAGTAGAGCAAAAGAATCGGAATGAAGCACGCGAAAAAACTTGCGAAGATGTCGGACTTCCGCATCCAAATCGCCAGCGGTGCGCCGACCCACACAAACGCAAGACAACTAAATCCCGCAGCCCAGCGACGCGGCGTCTCGACCGCCAAACGCGACTTGCGTTCTTCCGATGCGTGAATCGTTTGCGTCGCCGCCGCGAGTTCGGGCGACGCGAGTGCATCGACTTTCCCGCGAACAAGTCCGAACGCAACCATCGCCGCCATCTGGCGACGCTTCGACGCAATCGTGCGATCTTCCTGATCCATCTCTCCCGGCAGATGCGACATACCGATTAGCGACGGGCGTTTGCGGTCGCTGTCATCGGAAAGATACCGCGCGAGCGAGAGTCGATACTCGTCGTGCTCGCCTTCATAACGTGCCGTGTTACCAACCTCGATCACAAAATTGTTGAGCACGAGCCGCAACTCTTCTTGTTGCGTGTCGATGTGAATCTCGGCACTCTCGGCGGAAATTGTCGTCGGCGGATTTCGCAAGACGATCAGCGGCGAAACGAGACGTTTGTAGTCGATCCCCTGAACGCGAATCGTCATATCGACGCCTTCGGAAAACTCATACGATCCCTTCGTTTTGAGTTCGTTGAGGATCGTGTCTTCCATTCCCGCGAAAATGACCTGCGTCATTCCGGCGCGGCCCCACGTTACGGCGAGGTCGTTGAGCCAAACTGATAACAGACTCACCGCAAACCCAACGACAACAACCGGCCACAAGATTTTCCACGGCGGAATCCCAACAGACTTGAGCGCGACGATCTCGTTGTTCCCTGCCATTCGTGCGAAAAACGTCGTCGTCGCAAGGAGCAGCGTCATCGGTATCGACACCCGCGACATCTCAACAAACACAAACGGAATCAGACGTACCATGTGAACAATCGTCACGCCTTTGACCATCACAACTTGCACGACGCCACCGACAATGAGCACACTCGTCAGCAGCACCGCCGCGATGAGAAAGCTCTTGAGCAGCTCGGTGAATATGTAGCGGGTGAAGATGTTCATGTGAGTGGTCGGTGGCTAGTGGTCAGTGGTCGGCAAATCAACTCGCCACTAGTCACTGGCCACTAACCACTGACCACTGACCACTCTCCGTCAATACGTCCAAACGAATCCGCCCGTGAGGACGTTGAATATGTATGTATCTTTTGCGAACTCGACGTCGTATCGGCAGTACGCCCAAAGGTTACTATTGAAGACGAAGTTTAGTCCCGTGCCGATGTTGATGAGGTCGGCGTAAGGTCGTGCCGTTGCCAGCACGATGCCATCGGCGAGTACGTCGTATGATTTGTTGTCGTAGTTGTGTTGCCACGCGACATCGAGGTGCGGATAGAGAATCCAGTCGCGCGGCAAGAAGAAATCGCGTCCGATACGCAATCCGACTTTCTGCGTGTAACGAGACGTATCGCGTTTTGACGTGTAAATCTCGCGGTACGCGGACTCGTAAAGTCCCATCGCAGTGAACGAATAGTACGGCGAAAACAGCGTTTGCCCGAAGCGGAAACGTTTCGCCAGTTCGACCGAACCGTGGAGACCGTTGCCGACGTGGTGGTCGCTGAAGTCGTCGATTTTGAGTTTGTAGTCGTTGTAACTGTAACCGATCATCGCTTTGAGTGACCAGCCAGCGTTGTAACGCATTCCGTAAATTGACGTGATAACATTGATGAGCGTGTCGCGTTCGCGGATGCCGAACAAATCAGGTGATCTGCTTTCGGCGAGAGTCATTCCGAGGTTGATTCCGATCATCGTGTCGCGTGTGGGGTGCGTGTCGATGCCGTAGATTCCGGTGCTTCCCCACTCGGTATACGCATTGTTTTCGGCGGTCGTTTTTTGGTCGGCGTAAGTGAGATCGAAGTCGCTCCAAATCTGCGAACGTTTTCCGGTACACCCGTCGGCTGGCGGACGGTACGCGAACTGATCGAGACGTTCAAACGTTCCCGTCACTGCTTTGAAGAGTGAACGCTGCGTCATCAGCGGCGATACGGTGCCGAGCGGAAACGGTGACGCTGGTTGCGCCCACACCGGCGAAGCAGTGTACACGATCACCGCGAATAGAATTGTCACAAATCGTTGTGTCGTCGTGTTTGACATTGTGGTTTCTCTGGTCTCGTGGAAAACGTACCATACTCCTGTCAATTCTCCCGAAAATCGGCGAAGAGGTCAAGTGCGAAAAATGCGGGGCCGGTCTACTCTTGACGCACGTTACCGAAAACACTAGACTTCCGCCGCTTGCTTGTGTACGCTCATCATTCTAACCAAACCGACACTGCCAATGTTACGCCTTGTCTTGATCGCTGCGCTGCTTACGTTCGTATTTGTAACAAGTTTTGTGATGGGCCAGAGTCCGGCGGTTGGTGCTGGTGTGCTGTCGCCTTATGCGGTGCGTCCGAACCAAACTCCGCCGAATCAGACGCCGCCGAAGCAAATATCAGAAAACGGGCACATCGTCTACGCGGCCCCAACAAACGCTGCTCCACCGGTGACGGCGAATCCACCAGCGGCGACGCAGCCGTATTATGTGGCATCGTCTATCGCTGTGCCGTCTGCGATGCCGGTTGCCGCCGCTGCGCCGCAACCAGCGACAGTGCCAGCGACAACCCCGTTTCAGTTAACTGCCGAACAGCAATCAGCTCTCGACATTTTTCTCAGCCGGTGGGAAGAGTTTAGCGGAAAGGTCAAACGTTTTGAGATCGGATTTACCACTTACAACAACAACCTCGGGGAACAACCGTTCTCAACTTACGGCGTATTTAACTACATCGCTCCCGACAAGATGTCGCTCCATATTCAGGGCGAGTGGATTAGCAAGAGCGACCGCAAGGAAGGGAGCCGGCAAGAAAGGGTGATGGCTGATGGGCGTGCGGTTTACGTCTACGACTACACCAAGAAGGTTGTCAAAGAAGTTCCGATTCCGCGTGAACTGCAAGGAAAGACGATTGCCACGGGGCCACTCCCACTCATCTTTGGTGCGAAGGCCGACGACATGAAGGCCCGCTACTGGCTGCGTCTTGTAACACCCGAACAGGTCGCACGGACGCAGGTTTGGCTCGAAGTGTTTCCGCGCTGGAGCGACGATGCGACCGAGTTTCAGCGGGTTGTTCTCGTCGTCAGCAGTGATACGATGATTCCGGTTGGGATGAAGGTTGTCGATGTTAACGGTAAGAGCCACGTCGATTACGCCTTCGATTCGAAGACGTGCAAAGTTAACAACAAGCTCGACGAACTTGCCTCTGCACTCCGCGACTTATTTACGCCGGAGATTCCGTTCGGTTGGAAACGCGAAGTGCTCACGCCCGCCACGGACGCGCCCGCAATGACCGCCTCCACCACACCACTCACCGTACAGACACCGCAAACCACACCGCCAAAGTCAACGAATCTCTATACGCCGTGAACGTGAATGCGACAGACCGACGGCACATAACGGGTGTAGTAAAGTTTCGCTTGCACGAGAACATTGGTTGTCCGAGTTTTCGCCCCAACGGGGCGACAGAACTTAGCCGTGGGTGAGCGGTATTCCGCGAACCCACGGTACGCGGCCACCCCAAAATCCGTAGCCCCAACGGGGCGTAAGAGTTGTGTGCGCGATTCAATTCTTGCGCCCCGTTGGGGCTTTCTGGTATTTGGGGCTTCCGTACCGTGGGTTCGCTCCGCTCACCCACGGCTAAGCTCTTGCTGCCCCGTTGGGGCAAATGCGCAATGCAAGCCCGAAAGCGAAAATTTACTACACCCCAACGGAAAGACTCCGCAGACCTAGACATAATTTCGCCCGCTCGTAAAATACTGCTCGTGAATTGCGGCCAGCGACTTTGCTGGCTACATCGTTAGTAGTTTAGGTTCGGCATAGCCGAACCCTCCAGTAGTTTAGGTTCAGCGTAGCCGAACCCTCCAGTTATCAACGCCGCAGGCGTTTGGAGGGTTCGGCTATGCCGAACCGCTGTGCGGGTGCAAGTTTCCGAACAAGTCCAGTTTTAGCCGGAGGTGGAGCGATGTCGGTTCAGATTCAGTGCCCCAACGGTCATCGGCTAGTCGCGCAGGAGCAGAACGCAGGCAAGACGGGGAAGTGTCCCGTTTGCAAGGCGGCGGTGGTGATTCCGTCGGTGGCGGAGCAGCTCGTTCTAAAGGCGGCGTCCAAGGCGTTGAGTGAGAGTGCGGTCGTGAATCTTCTTGGTTCGCCGCCACAACGCAAGGCACCGCCAACAACCGGCACGACAGCAACGTCGTCGCACGCAAAGGTCATCGGTGGCACGTCTGCGTCTTCGGTCTCGAAGCCGTACACAAAACTCTGTCCCTGCTGCGACAAAGAGATCGACATGGGATACCACATCTGCCCACACTGCCACACCTACATCACAGGGCTAAACGATTTCTGAACGTGGTACGCGACAACAGATCAACCGTGAACGTTCAACCACAATCAAAGAGGCCACCTCATGCGTACACTCTCACACGATCAGCAGCGTTGGCTTGAGCAGGAGATTGCGGTTTGGGAATCGCAAGGCGTAATCGAGTCCGACGCCGCGTCGCGGATTCGCAGCCTCTACACGCTCCAAGACGGCGACGCGAACAGCGTCAGTCCGGTAAAGGCGTGGCTCGTTTCGGTTGCGGTAATGACGACGCTTTCGCTCGCTGCGCTCCTCGCAGGTTTGGCGGTGCTCCTCGTCGTCTGCTACAACTGGGACGCGATGATCTGGCAAGAAAAACTTGCAATCCTGATCGGTTCGCTCCTCGCAGCAAACGTCGGCGGACTCGTTCTGCGGATTCGCAACCAAGAAAACTATAGTGAGGTTGCGTTTTTCTTCGGGTCGATTTTGTTTGGCGTTTGCATCTGGCAGATTGCGCAGATATTTCACATCCGCGCTCACTATCCCGAAGGGATGTTGATGTGGGCGTGCGGAGTTTTACCGATTGCGCTTTGTGCGCGAACGCCGCTGCTTCACGCACTCGCCGCACTTTTGCTCTCGATCTGGTGCGGATGGGAAGTGCTCGGTTACGAACGCGGGCTATTCATGTTTCATGTGTTTGGAACCGAGTGGTCGATTGACTACGGTGCATACCCGCTGCCGTTTTTGGCATCGCTCGGTCTTGTGTGGGGATACTGGAAGCGTTCGGAAATCGTCGTCGGTTTTTACGCCGCGACGATAATTTGGTGGCTTTGCTTGGCGTGCGACACGCTCAACTTGCGGTGGGCCGGTTGCTGGTACATTTTGCTCGTCGGCGTTTTCGCGGCGTACATCGGCGAGTGGCACAAGACGTGGTGCGGCGGACGCTTTGCGAAACTCGCTCGTCCGTGGCAACTGATCGGAACGCGACTCGCCGCCGCAACGCTCGTTCCGATGACGTTCTGGCAATTCCACGCCGAAATGCAAAACTACTACGGACGCTCGCTCCAGTGGGGAAGTTCGTTTGACGTGTTCATTTATCTTTCAAACTGTGTCGTGATGGCGATTGCGGTGTTCGTATTTCTTGCGATAGCGTACATCGCCGCGCGACAAACGTGGCGACAGTGTGCGCGTGAAACGTCTGACAGTTCTTCTGCGAGTTCTGCGATGGACGGACGCTGGTTGCCGCCAGCGATCTTTGCTTGCTGCGGAGTCGCTGCGCTACTGTCGCTGGTGCAGATGACCGATGCGACGTTCATTTCGGATTTTCGGTACAACGTCGTTCGCCCCGACAACATCCTCACAGCGGGGCCGGTGATTTTTTCGTTCGTGCTTGCGATTAACGCGGCGATGGTTCTTTCTGCGTTTTATCTGATTCTTCGCGGTCTGACGCGACAATATATGAGCGTCTACATTGCGGGGGTTTGCTATTTTCTGTTGTGGGTTGTCTTGCGATACTTTGACCTCTTCGGCGGCCAAGGTGCGGGAGCGATGCTCGGTGCGGCGGCCCTGTTTTTCCTCTGCGCGGTCGCACTGGCGGGAACGGTGATCTTTTGGGTGCGGAGGAAGACATGAACCAGCATCATTTTGACCGCAAACAGTACCAGCACGACGCATTCGACAAGAGCGTCTTCCGTGACACTGAAAACGCCCGCAAAATTGTGGAGTGGATGTTTCGTGAGAATCGAACGTTCGTCGAAAAACTCGACCTTGGTAAGCTCGAAGTCTGCGAAGACTCGTACCTCGACGACGAACTCCGCGAGAGTTTTGTCGATGTTCTCTACCGGATTCCACTGCGAAGCGGAGAGATGCTATGCGTGTTCATCTTGATAGAACTCAAGACGAGCAGTGAACGGTTCACAATGTTTCAAGTGTTGAAATACGTCGTGCGAATTTGGGACGCCGAGTTCAAGAAGTTTCGGTTGCGACAAGAACAGGGAGAAGAACAACCCGCGACGTTTCTGTTCCCGATGGTCTTTCCGATGATCGTTCACCACGGCGAGACACGTTTCACCGCACCGATAGAGATGGCTGACTTGCAAGACGTTGTAGACGGATTCGAGTTGCAGGCGGTGCGGCTCAAGGCGATATTATTTGACCTCGCCCAAATGTCGGAATCCGATTTGCCTGATGATCCAGAACTTTGGGCGTCGTTCACGATGATGCAGGCGGTGTTTAGTCCGAAAATTGACGAGCACTTGTTGAACGTTTACGAAAAAGTTTATCCACTGTTTGAGCAGAGGCCGAGTTTGCTTGGGCGGTGGAAGCAAATGTTTTGGTATGCGATCAGCAGTTGCAAATACTTCACGCGCGAGGTGTGTGCTAAAACTATTGTCAAGATTAACAAAGTGAGAGGAGCGAACATGTCTGTACTTGAAAAACCGGTCTATTTAATGGACGTTCTGTTGGCTGAAGGCGCGGCCATTGGCGAAACGCGTGGTAAGGCTGATGCCCTGCTTCGCGTTGTTAATGCTCGATTCAAGGGCGTGCCGAAGCGTGTGAGTGATCGGATTTCGCAAATCCGTGATGGTGTTGTCCTCGACTCACTTACTGTCACAGCGGCGACGTGCCAATCACTCAAAGAACTTGAAGAAGTGTTGGGATGAGGCAAAGTGAGGGGAACATCAAACATGACCAAACGTCAAAACATCGCCATCGGCGTCATCGCCATCACAATCATCGCGCAGGTTGTTCTTCTTGCGATGATGACGCGGAGTCGCACCGACATTCTCGTGCACGGAAAACAGGTGACGTTCCGCACCGCACCTGTCGATCCGCGTGACTTCCTGCGCGGCGACTACGTTGTGCTGCGGTATCCGTTCAGCACATACTGGGGAATTGACGAAAATTCGGCGCGCGGGCGGCGAGACGATTTCTACGCCAACAACAACGGGCGATTCGTCTACGTCACACTCGTCCCCGAACCGGAGATGCACGCGAAGTGGCGGCAAGACGAGATCGAGACGCAGAAGAAACTCGACGAACTACTCGCCAAAGACTCCGAGTCACCGCGCCGTGACGCCGATGGACTCCCGATGAAATCGTGGGAAGTACGGAACGCGCAATCTGTTCTTGCTGGCATTCGTGCGCGTCTGCGTAATACGGACGAAAATCTCTGGACGGCGCAGAGTGTCTCGTTTGAGAAACCGACTTCGGGGACGTTCATTCGCGGTCGCCTCGAAGGCGGACAAATTGTTTACGGGATTGAAGCGTACTACGTTCAAGAAGGTTCGGGGAAGACGATTGAAAACGCAATCCGTAACCGCAACGACAACAAAATCGTGCTCGTTGACGCCGCGATCATCGAGACCACCGGCGAAGCGGCGATCCGCACGGTGCGGGTTGTGGATGTTGCCAGTAACGATCAGTGAACGGTCACGATTTGTTTGAAACCAAACCACAGAAAGGCTTTCTCCAATGACCAAACCATCTCTCTCGCGTCGTGATTTTTTGTCTGGAACTTCGGTCGCTACAGCGGCGGTGATTTCTGGGGCGGCGTTTGCGGTGCCGACGTTTGTGCCGCGCGAAGTCTTCGCGCAAGGTGCGCGGCCCGGTGCGAATGAACGCATCACCGTCGGCTGCGTCAGTGCCGGTGGACGTGCGCGGTTGCTGATGGAACAGCTCCCGGAAACTGCACAACTCGTCGCCGTCGCCGACGCAAACTTTCCGCAAGTCGTCGAGTGGAAGAAAGTCAAAAACGCCGACTGGGATTTGTACAACTCCCACTGGCCAATCCTCGCCCGCAAAGACATCGACGCCGTTATCATCGCCGGACAAGAGTTTCAGCGAGTCTATCCGTGTATCCACGCCTGCGAAGCGGGGAAAGATGTCTACGCCGAAAAACCGCTCACGCTCTACATCCAAGAAGGACGAACGCTCGTCAACTGCGCCCGCAAACACAAAACGGTCTTCCAAGTCGGTACGCAGCAGCGGTCGATGGAGATGAACCGTGTCGCGTGCGAGTTCGTTCGCAACGGCGGACTCGGAAAACTAACCCGCGTACAAGCACTCTGCTACACCGGTGTTCCAGCCACTTGCGGAGTTGACGACGCCGAACACGCAATCCCAAGCGGACTCAACTGGGACTTGCACCTCAACCAAGGTGCGTGGCACAATTATCACCCCGGTTGGATTAACGGACGCAACTTCTACGGCGGCGAAATGACAAACTGGGGCGCGCACGGGATCGACCAAATCCAGTGGGCACTCGGCAAAGACGACACGCTCCCAGTTGAGTTTGAGCCAGTAACGCCGGGGCAAGACGGCAAAGTAATCGCACGCTACGCCGACGGAACCGAAATCCGCGTCGAGCTTGAAAACGGCCCGCACGGCGGTGGCGTCTTCACGGGTGAAAAAGGGAAACTCGAAATCAATCGCAACAAGTTCACGTCGAATCCGAAGGAAATCAGCGAAGAACTTCTCAAGAAAGTTGACGAGGCACAAGAAGAAGTGAAGTGGTCGGACCAGACCGCACTTTGGCAAGCGAAGTGGCACATGCAAAACTGGCTCGACTGCATCAAGACTCGTGCAAAACCGGTCAGCGACGTTGAAATCGGCCACCGCAGCATCGCGCTTTGCCACCTCGTCAACATCACGCGATGGATGGGGCGGACGCTAAAGTTCGACCCAAAAACCGAACGCTTCATCGGCGACGACGAAGCCAACGTTTGGAACGACCGCCCACGCCGCAAAGGGTATGAGCTTCCGAATTACTCGTGACAACGAAAAGGTGAAACCAATGCGCGTGCTCGTCTTCGCACTTCTGTTTCTTGCGATACTGTCGGCACGCGCGGCGGAGCCGATTGGTTCGCCGCTCCCGCTCGGTGTGCACGCTGACGCGATCCCGCCAGACGACTTTCCGTCGCCGGTACATGCATTCGTCTTTCGTAACTGGTCGCTCGTTCCCACCGAAAAACTTGCCGTGATTTTGCAAACCGATGTAGCGAGTGTCCGCGATGTTGCGGTCTCGATGGGACTTCCGGCAAATCCGGCGATTGAGCCGGAGATGCTGCGACGCGGCTTCATCACACTGCTCCGCCGAAACTGGCACCTGCTCCCATATTCGCAGCTTCTTGAACTTGTCGAGATGACGAACGACGAACTCGCGTTCGCACTCCGCGACGACGATTTTCTGTTCGTCAAACTCGGAAACACGAAACCGCGTTGCGACGTGTTGCGTTACGAACCGCCGACCGAACAGCAGCGTCTCCGCGCCGCAGAAATTAAAACGTGGTTGGCGTCGGCGTTCGGCGACGAACTTAACAAACCGCGCGAACCGCGTTTCGCATTTCTCAAACAGTGGGCGACACCCCGCGAAACTACGCAGCAATTTTCTCTTGGAAAACCGACGCTTTCACCGCGTTACGTCTACTCTTATGCGGCGACGTTTGGCGACCCGCTTTGGGAACCGTCGCTCGAATCGTTTCCCGAAGGACTGTTCGCGCAGCTTGCGGAGGTCGGTGTCGATGGCGTTTGGATTCACTGCGTACTTCATCAGCTCGCGCCGGGCGGCGTGTTTCCCGAACTCGGCGACGGACACACGCGGCGTCTCGAAAATCTTCAAAAACTCGTCGAGCGTGCGGAGCGTTACGGTGTGCGAATCTATCTCTATCTCAACGAGCCGCGTGCGATGCCTCTCGCTTTTTTCGAGAAACATCCCGACGTGAAGGGCGTAGTCGAAGGCGACTTCGCGGCGATGTGTACCAGCGATGCAGAGAAGAAAACTTTGCGTTGGCTTGAAGAATCGCTCGACCATCTCTTCAAAACTGTGCCGCAACTCGGCGGCGTATTCACGATCAGCGGCTCGGAGAACTTGACGTTCTGCGCGTCGCACGGAACGTGGAAAAACTGCCCGCGTTGTCAAACGAAGAGCGACGCCGAACTGATCGGCGAATTGCATACGGTGATTGAACGCGCTGTTCACCGCCGCAGTCCTGATGCGAAAGTGATTGCATGGGATTGGGGTTGGCGTGGGCATGGTCTCTCGCCCGACATCATTCGTGCACTGCCGCAGAACGTGATGTTTATGTCGGTGAGTGAGTGGTCGATTCCGATAGAGCGCGGCGGCGTTGCCAGTACGATTGGCGAGTATTCAATTTCGGCGGTCGGCCCCGGTCCGCGTGCGACGGCGCAGTGGAACGTCGCGCGTGAACACGGCCTTGCAACGGTGGCAAAGGTACAGCTAAACAACACTTGGGAACTTGCGGCGGTGCCGTTTTTGCCGGTGCTTGAACTCACCGCGCGTCACTGCAAGAATCTTTCGTCGGCGGGCGTTTCGGGGATGATGCTCGGCTGGAGTTTGGGTGGTTATCCGTCGCCGAATCACGAGGTCGCGTATCGACTCGCGCTTGCGCCGGATGCGTCTGTCGATGAAGTTCTAGGTGCGCTTGCGGAGAAGCGTTACGGCGTGGACGGAAAATCGCTTGCTCGGCGGGCGTGGAAAGAAATGAGTGCGGCGTTTGAGGAGTATCCGTATGGCGGCGGCCTCTACACGTCGCCGACGCAGATGGGCGTTGCCAATCCGCTCTATGCGAAGCCGACTGGTTACGCGCCGACGATGGTCGGTTTGCCTTATGATGGCGTCGCGTCGTGGTGTACACCGTACACGCCGGAAGTCTACGCCGCGCAGATGGACAAAGTTGCCGCAGGCTGGCAGCGCGGCAGCGAACTTTTGCAAGAGGCGATTGTAAACTCACCAGCCGAATCACGCGACGACGTTGAACTCGAACTTCGTTGTGCGCAAGCTGGAGCGATTCACTTTCGCAGTGCTGCGCGGCAGTGTCGTTTTGTGGTACTCCGCGACGTTTGGCTTGCGTTACAAGAATCGAACGCTACGAAAACTGATCGTGCGCGAGTGGTGCGCGACGAGTGTCGCCGCATAATCCAAGACGAGATCGCCGACGCGGTGACGATGTTTCGCATCTCCAGTGCCGACGCCCGCATCGGTTTCGAGGCGTCGAACCATTATTTCTACGTCCCGCTCGACTTCGCCGAAAAAGTGGTGAACGGCGAAACACTCCTCAAGACTCTCTTCGCGGAGTGAGTTCGCGCCCCATTGAAACCTGCCCCCTACGATTTTCTTGTGCCGCCGCTAAAATGCCGCGTGCAATCGTGTTGGCAACGTTCACCGTAGTTCTTCAGGTTCGGCATAGCCGAACCCTCCAGATCGGAATAGCCGCCCCCCCAGATCGGCATAGCGAACCCTCCAGTTATCATACGCCGCAGGCGTTTGGAGGGTTCGGCTATGCCGAACCGCTGTGCGAGTGCAAGTTTTCAAACAAGTCCATCCAGCCCCCAACTCAATTTCACACATGTCACACCACAACCATTTTTTCGTCTGCTTTTTGTCAATCGTCTTGTCAGCAACTCCGCTCGTAGCGTGTACGAATGTTCTCGTGACGCGCGGGGCGAGTGTTGACGGGAGCGTCATGATTACCTACACCGCCGACTCCGCCGGATTTTTCGGGCGTTTGCAGACGATCCCCGCTGCGGAATATCCCGAAGGTGCAACGGTCGTCGTCCCGTTTGACAACTTCGTGCCGGGGAAAAAGTCGATCCCGAATCGTCGCGCGATTCCACAAGTCGGAAAAACTTTTCACGTCATCGCCGCGTCCGGCCAGGGACTCATGAACGAACACCAACTCGTTATGGCCGAGACGACGTTCGGCGGACGAAAAGAACTCGTCGATCCGCGCGGCTCAATGAACTACGAAACACTAATGACGCTCGCTCTTCAGCGAACGAAAACCGCACGCGAAGCGATCAAACTCATGACCGAACTCGCCGAAACCTACGGCTATCACGACGAAGGCGAGTCGATCTCGGTCGGCGACACGCAAGAAGCGTGGGTGCTGGAAATCGTGGGGTGCGGAGAGGACGCAAGCAACGAGAATGGTCGCGTCTGCTGGGTTGCGATGCGCGTCCCCGACGGCGAGATTCACTGTCACGCAAATCAGGCGCGGATTCGCACGTTCCCAAAAGACGATCCCGAAAACTGTTTCTATTCAAAAAATGTCGAGACGTTTGCAATTCGCAAAGGTTGGTACGATCCGAAAAGTGGCGAACAATTCCGATTTGATCTCGCCTACGCCCCACCGGATGCAACGTCAAAGCGTGTCTGTGAGTCGCGTGTTTGGAGTGTCTTTCGGCGGTCGGCATTATCGAAAAATTTTTCGGCAGACTACGCACGCGGCGTCGCCGATGCTGAACCGTATCCGTGGTCGATTCGTCCCGACAAAAAACTTTCGCTCTCCGACGTGATGGCACTGATGCGCGATCACTACCAAGACACGCCTTACGATATGACGCAAGGGATCGACGCTGGCCCGTACAAACTGCCGCGCCGGTGGCGTCCGCTGACGTGGAAACTCAAGGACGAGAACGCCGTTACAGAAACGATTGACGCGAGCGAGGCCGACGAAAAGAACACACGCAGTTTTGCGTGGGAGCGTCCGATCTCGACGGCGCAGACGGCGTATTCGTTTGTCTCGCAGTCGCGGAGTTGGCTTCCAGACGCGGTTGGCGGCTGTCTTTGGTACGGCGTTGACGACACGTTTTTGACGTGCTATTTTCCGGTCTACTGTCAGAACACGAAACTTCCGGTGGCGTTCACGGTCGATGCGCAGGACGAGTTTTCGTGGCAGTCGGCGTGGTGGATTTTCAATCTCGTCTCGAACTACGCGAACCTAAACTTCGCCGCGATCACGCCACACATCATCGAGACGCAGCGACAACTTGAGACCGAGTTCATCGAGTCGCGGAGTGCTATCGAGACCGAAGCCGCTCGTGCAGACGACGCATCAGTATTTCTGACCGCCGACACAATTTCTTGCGGCGACCGCGTGATGACGCAGTGGCAACGTCTCGCCGTCGAGATTTTCACGACGTTCAACGACGGCTACATCCGCCGCGCCGATCCAGAAACCGGCGGTTACAAGTACGACGGTTTTTCGTACCCCGAACCGTGGCTCCGCCGCATCGCCACCGAACGCGGCAACGATTTGCAGATACCGCCAAAGTAGAGAACTGATTTATCCGCTTGCGAATCAGAACACGAAGCGTAAGCGAGTGCCAAATCAGAGCGGGAAGCGTAAGCGAGTACACGAACCAGTCTATTCACGTTTCAGAAAGTCAAGAAAATGCAAACCGAAAAAGACAAAATGCTTGCCGGTGAACTGTACGACTGTGGTGACGAGGAGCTGATGCGGCTTTGGTACGCAGGGAAAGACCTCGTGCAAGAGTACAACGCCCTCAAGTATGGCGACCGAAAACGGCAGCGTGAGATACTCGATGAGTTGTTGGGAAGTCGCGGCGAAAACACGCAAATCACCGCACCGTTTTATTGCGACTACGGATGCTTCATTCATCTGGGGAACAATTGCGAAATCAATATGTGTTGCGTATTTCTCGATTGCAACCACATCACCATCGGAGACAACGCCCTGATTGCGCCGAACGTGCAGATTTACACAGTCTTTCACCCGATAAAAGCAAGTGAGCGAATCAACATCACTCGCGGCGATGCGTTTCCGTTTGCCGTGAGCCGTACTGCGCCGGTGACTATCGGCAAGAACGTATGGATCGGCGGCGGCAGCATCATTATGCCCGGCGTAACGATTGGCGATAACGTCACCATCGGCGCAGGGAGCGTGGTCACAAAGTCGCTCCCAAGCGACGTACTCGCTTACGGAAACCCGTGCCGCATCGCCAAAACGGTGTGAAAATGTTCTGTACGTTTCCGCTATGCAAACAATGGCAGGCGCAAGTGGCGCGGTATTCCCGCCGCAATGACGCTGTTTGGAGTCAACCGGTCGTTTTGCGTCATTGCGCGAGTACGCTTCATTCCGCCTGCCAATGACGTTGCATTAAAAAGCCATTGGGGCAACCGTTGCGAGTCGCCCCAAGACTTCAGAGAGAAATGAAACCGTCAACCGTCACGCGCGACTAAAACGCCGCCTTCGCACCGAAGACGAAACCCTGAATGATCGCGCCATCATCGGAGGAGCTAGCACCACGGTTGTGACCTCTGGCGATACCTTCGATCTTCGTCACGTCGTAACCGACGAACGCTTTGGTGCGCTTCGTGAGTTTGTAAGTGAGATTGATGCCACCAGCAGCAACCCACGCTCCACAGTTGTTGCCGCGCGGAAACGTAAGCTCACCTGCCGCTTCTGTAAGTGTGTTCGCGTAAACGCCCAGTTTGCCGTAGGTTTCGATCCCCACGCGGCTGAAGTCACGCGACCACTTTCCGCCAACGTGCAAACCCGCCAAGTCGTTGGCAGTCCAAGAATTAACAGCCCCATTCTGTTCTTGGCGTTCCGTGAAGTTGGCGTACCCAACACCGACGAGCACTTTGAGGTTCGGATTCCGGTCAAGCGTTTTGACGAAGTTCACGTCCACCGCGTTGTAGTTTACCAAAATGTGCCTGTTAAAACCACCAACCCACGCTGCCGATGTGGAGAGGTTGTTGTAGAGTCCGGTGTAACCGAGTTCGACGGCGTTCTTTCCGCGTTGGACGCCAATCGTCGCCTTCACGCCCGCCGCCATCGTGAACCCCAAACGACCTTCACCGTCGTCGGTAACAACATTTCCTGTGAACCCGTGATCGACGTTACCGACCATCGCAGCGGCATCGGCGTAAACTTTGAGTTTGCTACGTTTTGGTTTCGTACAAATGTCATCGCACGGATTGCACGCCGCAACATCGCCACATGGGTCACAGGCGGCAACATCACACGGGTCGCACGGTGCAGCCATAACGGCTCCGCTCACGAGAGCGGCGGCAGCGAAACTGCCCAAAATTGTCTTCGTCATCGCAATTCTCCTTTTTTCAAAATCTCACATCAGCCGCAGAGTACGGCTCACCACCAAAGCAAGCCCGCGCGTCAGCGCATTCATCGTCGAACCCCGTTTGCGACTCCCCTTATTTTCCCTATCTCCAAAAAGCTGCCCTCCCTCCCCCATTTTGACATTGCGCCAGCCATTGCGGCACCGACGAACAAGGTTAGAATACGCACCCGTTAACTGCATCACGTCACAAAGTTGGCATTCGGAAATTTACCACGGAGACACGGAGGGCACGGAGAGGATTTGTCTTCTCTGTGCTCTCCGTGTCTCCGTGGTAAAATCAAACGAAAAAACAGCGAACGGTTACGAAGGTCAATTCGGCAACTTTGTACTAGTGGCCAGTGATCAGAACGTCTTCCTCCCATTTTTCAGAAAGCACCAGCAATGAAAACTTTTGTCAGATGTGCTATCGTGTTTGCTACGGTTTCTTTGTTCGTTCAGTCGGTACTGTCGGAACAAGGCATGAGTAAGGTTGTGCGTTACAGCGAGTATGGTGCGGTGGGGGATGGTGTCGCCGACGACTTTGATACCATCATCAAAACGCATGCCGCCGCGAATGAAGCAGGACTGAAAGTTTGCGCCGACGCCGGTGCGACGTACTACATCGGAAGCGCAAACAAGACCGCGCAGATACAGACCGATACCGATTGGGGGAACGCAAAGTTCGTCATCGACGATACGAAAGTCGAAAACCGAAACAGCAACGTCTTTTGCATTTCGTCAAAACTTCAGCCCGTCAAAATAACGACTGTCAAAACACTCGAAAAGAATCAGGCGAAGATCGATCTGTCACTTCCGCACGACTCGTTTGTTATTGTTACCGACAACGCGACCAAGCGTTACATCCGCATGGGGCTGAATAAAAATGAAGGCACCGCTCAAACCGACATTTTTGTCGCTTACAAAAACGGCGATGTTGACAAGCAAACTCCGATCATCTGGGGATTCAGCAACATCACCTCGATGATCGCTTACCCCATCGACGCGGAAACGCTCACCGTCAGCGGCGGGCATTTCACGACTATCGCCAATCAAGAAGAGTCGAAGTACAGCTACTATTCGCGTGGGATTAGTATCGTGCGTTCAAACGTGGTTGTCGATGGCGTTTGCCATATTGTCACGGGCGAACTTACTCGCGGTGCGCCGTATAACGGGTTCATTTCGATCTCGACTTGTACAGACGTAACGATCCAAAACTGTCAACTATCGGGACACAAAACGTACATGACTATCGGCAGCGCGGGCGAACCGGTTACGATGGGGACTTACGACATCGCTGTCAACAAGGCGAACGATGTTACGTTCAAAAACTGTAAACAAGTCAACGACATACACGACACGAAATTGTGGGGGATTTTCGGCTCGAACTTTTCAAAGAATATCACGTTTGACACGGTGGAGTTTTCGCGTTTCGATGCGCACATGGGCGTGACGAACGCGACGATCAAAAACTCGATTCTCGGACATCAGGGGATCAACCTCATCGGGCACGGCGTATTTCGTGTTGAGAATACGCAAGTCAACGGCTGGAACTTCATTTCGTTTCGCGGCGACTATGGCAGCACGTTTGACGGCGAGATCATCATTCGTTACTGTACATATACTCCGCGTCACGGCGGACAGGCCGACGCGGTATTATTTGGCGGCGGAAATTCGGGGCAACACGACTTCGGTTATCCCTGCTCTATGCCGAGCAAGATAACGATTGACGGCCTCGTCATCGACGACAGCAATCCGCCCAAAAACTACACCGGCCCCAAAATCTTCGCCACGTTCAGTGCCAAAACAAACGAGGCGTATGTAGAAAAGTATCCATACGCGATCACACGCGAACTTGAGATACAAAACCTGACCACCAAAAGCGGTAAACCATACATCATCAGCAACAACCCGTTTTTGTTCCGCAATGTGAAGATAACGGAAAAGTAGACCAGTTCGGAAACCTGCACCCGCACAGCGGTTCGGCATAGCCGAACCCTCCAAACGCCTACGGCGTCGATAACTGGAGGGTTCGGCTATGCCGAACCGCTGAACTACCAAATCACTCCAACTTCATGTTTCCGAACAAGCCCAGTGATTGGACGCCACATGAAACGTTCGGCCTACACGCTCATCGAACTGCTGATTTCGTCGGCGTTGATCTTGCTGCTTCTGACGTTGATGTGGGGGATCGTCTCGACGATTGAGGTTGGCCAGTCGCGTGGGGCGCAGATGGTTTCGCGTTCGTCGTCGGCGCGTGAGTTTGCGAAGCAGTTTACCGCCGACATTGCCGCAGCGATTCAAGACACCCGCAGTGCCAGCGGACGTTCGCAGCCAAGTGGCGACGACGACGTGCGCCGCTTCGGACTCTTCGGCGAAAGTAACTCGCTACGACTCGATGTCTTCCGCGCTTGCCCCATCGTCGTCGAACAGATCGACGTCGAAGAGAATCGTCTCGAAGCTATGGGGGCCGATGTTGTTAAAACTCCAAAACTGCCGGAACTGAAAACGGTTGTGTATGAAGCGAGTACGGTTCCGGGCGGCGGAATAACGCGGAGTGAGTGGGACTATCACTTGTCGCTCCGCACGGGCGAGGCGTCGTTTAAGACGCAGTTCCGAGAGGCGGTTGCGTTTAGTTTTCGTTATTTTGACGGCTCAACTTGGCGCGATACTTGGGACAGCATCGCTTCCGAAAGTTTGCCGACCGCCGTCGAAGCGACGATAACTTGGCAACTTCCAAAAACGTCAAACACCAGCACACAACACATCGTCGCGTATCTCCCCGCATCGTCGCTTCAGGGACACGAAGACTTCGTTCGCGCACGTCCACCAGCACCGCCCGCACCACCGCCATCAATTTCGCTTACGGATGTTACGTTACCGCCGCCGCCCGCATTTCCTTCACCGCCGCAAACTACCGAACCAAAACCACCAAGCTACGAACGCCGCTGGATGCGCGGCGCGATGCAATGAAATCAAAGAAATCAATAAATCGAATTGAATGCCGCGACTCGATTGCGGCGATGCGCGATATGAATGCGGGGACGATTGATCTCGTCTTCGCTGATCCACCGTACAACATCGGTTACGACTACGATGTTTACAACGACAGCCGTTCCGCCGACGACTATCTTGCGTGGGCACGCGAATGGACGACGCAGGTACACCGCGTTCTCAAACCAACCGGAACGTTTTGGCTTGCCGTTGGCGACGACTTCGCCGCCGAACACAAAGTTATGCTGACGCGAGAAGTTGGGTTTCACTGCCGCTCGTGGGTGATTTGGTATTACACGTTTGGCGTTAATTGCGTTCGGAAGTTTACGCGGTCGCACACGCATCTCTTCCACTTCGTCAAAGACGCGAAGCAATTTACGTTCAACGATGAAGCGATTCGCGTTCCGAGTGCGCGGCAACTCGTTTACAAAGACAAGCGGGCGAACCCGAAGGGGAGAATCCCCGATGATACTTGGATATTGCGTCCGCAGGACGCGCCGGGACTCGGTGGAGAGAGCGACGTTTGGTTTGAACCGCGTGTTTGCGGCACGTTCAAGGAGCGTCAAGGTTGGCACGGTTGCCAAATGCCGGAGACGATTCTCGACCGCATCATTCGCGTATCGAGCAACACGGGCGACACCGTTCTCGACCCGTTTCTCGGCAGCGGCACGACGGTCGTCGTTGCAAAGAAACTTGGCCGAAAGTACATCGGATTCGACATCTCACCAGAGTACGTCGATAACTGCCGCACGCGGCTCGATAATACGGTGGAAACTTGAATAGACTTGTTCGGAAACATCAAATTGGGGCGATTTGGTAGTTCTGGTTCGGCATAGCCGAACCCTCCAGTTATCAACGCCGTAGGCGTTTGGAGGGTTCGGCTATGCCGAACCGATGTGCGGGTGCAAGTTTCCGAAAAAGTCTATTGCACGCCGACACAAGTCGTGGCGTGAACATTTCCATTATCGGTCTGGAACCAACTCACGAGCGGCTTTGCCAGCGTCGAGCGGGTAGTCTTTCGTCCCCTTCTTGACTTCGATCTCCAGCGATGTTGTATCCTTGTCGCCGAGCTTCGTATCGACCAGAGAATACGACTTGACTGCCGCTGGTGGCGTTACTGCTGCAACCGACGACGAGACAGGTTTTGGCATCTCCGTTTCGATCTTTCGGATCGTCACTTTGAACTTCCCCGCGATAGCACCTTCGTATTTGTCGCTAGTGAAGATGCGGGCACGCCCGCTGGCATCGGTGGAACCAACACCATTCCAGTTGGAATTGTCGGCAGGATGTAGCACAACGTTGGCGTCAGTGAGCGGTTTCCCGTCTTGGGTCAAAACGACAACGCACGGAAAGATCGGCGGCATCCCGTCCGGGAGTTTCGGGCCGCAGCCGAACGCCAACACAAGAGACAACGCAAGCAATGAGAGTTTTTTCATGGGAAGACCTTTCTGGGGGTATTATGTTTGTTCACAACGCTTTCGATTCGCCGCAATTAGGCGTTCCTGCTGCTCCCCACACGCCGTAGGGGCTGGCGGTCATGCCGTTGCTATATTGTCCCGCTGCACCGTTGCCACAGTCAATCGTGTCGGAAACAAAACGGACAGCACCGTCAAACATTCCAACATTCACACCACCAGAGTGATTGCTCGATGGCGGAAGAAGTGAAACGTCACTATTGTCGGAGTTGGCGTTGGCATTTTGGCACGCGGTAGAATTGGGCGGCATTACTGTACTGAAAGCGCAGTACGCTGGGCGACCATCCCAGAACCGTCCACCACGCTGCGCACTTTGAACTTCGTTACCAGTGAACGGTGCTGACGCTGGAACAGGGGCCATGACATTCACGCTCGACTTGAATGTCTTTCTGTTCGCCGGATCGGTGAGCACCGAGATACTGCACTTGCCGATTGGTCCACCACCAGTTGCGTTGTCCGGTGCTGGTCCTGTTACGACAGCAATTCCGCCCTTCACATCACGATAACTCGCCGATGGTGCCACTATCGTTTCACTCACTGCGACGGTGTTGGAAGTGCCATCGGTCACAAATGACAAACTCCGCCAGACGCCGGGCATAAATGCCGTGCGGTCACGAACTCCGCTCCCACCGTTATCCACATTCCACATTCCGTCACTTGTTGAGAAGACGACATTGGACGGCGCATACTGTAGGCTTCGTCCATTGCTATCCGATGGACAGAGCAACGTCGCTACCTTGTCGGCGAGCAGTGCGTGTGGATTCCAAGTGTACTGCAACGTTGCGTCGGACTGAATCGCGTCGTAGCGAGCCTGCTGCTCGTAGTACGGCATGAGGGCGTAGCGGATACTCCAAGTACCCGGCGAACCAGCGGTCGGATTCGCCGGATCAACCATGGTTCCACCTTTCCACGCACGCATTGCGGGGAGCCGCTTTGCAACGTCGTGGTAGTTTTGGAGTGCGAGTGAGAGTTGCTTGATACCGTTTGTACACTGCATTCGTCGCGCCGCTTCACGCGCCGCCTGTACGGCAGGCAAGAGAAGCGCGACCAAGACACCAATGATCGCTATCACGACCAAAAGCTCCACTAACGTAAAGCCGCGACGGCGCGAGACCAACACGGCACGCATCACACAATCAAAAAACTTGTCCATTGTTTTGCTCCTTGAAATTGAAGTTGAAACAGAAATAAGCGTTCACGAATTGTTTCACTACTATATTGTCGTGAACGCGGCGTGTGTTTGCCCCGACGGGGCAAATACGTCAACGGTAACGCAGGGGATTCCGTGAACGGTCACAAACGAAAACATCCCAAGCCACGGTCATCACTTCGACTTGAGCTGGAAGTCAAACTTGTTCTTCTTCCCTTTCTCGACTACCACGGGGCCGAGTCCCGATGTCGCCGACGAGTTGTAGTTTGCGGGAACGATGTCGATAGACTTCGGTTGGGCGTTACCATACTTCGCGTGGTATTCCTCGAAGGAAAGATTCTGTCCTTCAATCACAACCTTTGAACAAGAGACACCATACTCGCCGGGAAGAAGTCCCGAACCGGGAATCGCACTCCCCGTCGTCACCGTGTAATGTCCCTTTGCATCGGTTAGACCGCCGCCGGACGTACCGTCTGAACTCTTTGACGAGAAGTTTACGTTACACTCCGCCAGTGGGACACCATCAAGCGTTACGACTCCCTCTACAAACGTCGTGTTGAGCGAGTTCTTCTGTTCGCACCCGAACGAAAGAACTACACTCAACGCGACCAAACAAATCGACAACTTGTTCATGACAAAATCTCTCCACAAAAGGAAAACGGAAAACACGTTCACAACACGCTACGGTAACGCCGCCGTCTCGCCACCATTGATTGAACCGAGTTCAGCCCAAAGACCATAGCTGAATGCTCCCGTGCCGTCGTATGGCGAGGCTGGTGGATCATCTGGAGTTTGGTTTGAAACTTTTCGGGTAAGATTGTCGGTTTTGATCGTATCGCTGACGAACCTCACGCTGGCATCAATGAGACCAACTTGAACTCCCCCCGCGTGGTTACTGCTTGCGGAGACCCAAGTGTAACCCCAACCGCTGTGACAACTCGGACTATTCGGCGGAAGAAGTGTATAGAAGGCGACGGGCTGCACATATTCGTCCCAAGCCCGCATGCCGAGATTGTGCCCATTGTCGTTTAGCGTTGCCTGCGTTGCACTCAAAAAGTCTCCATTTGAGCCTTTGACATTGAGACAATTTTGTGGAACCTGATTGTAGTGGGAAGCAGGCCCGTTAGCGATGCGCATCTTGTATTTTCCACCCGCTGCACCACTTGAACGGTCGTGAAGTATACCTTCGGAGAGAAGTATGGTGTTACTTGTCCCGTCGGTCACTTTCTCGAAGCCAGCGTCTTCCGTGGCGGTGAGCCAACTTCGCTTTGCTGGGCGGTTGTATACCGCCGCCAAATCGGCACGCGAGCCGCGGTAGCTGGTGAAGGTGTTCATGCCGCTGTCCCAGATCGTAGCGTTGTCGTCCGACGGACAGAGGAGCGGGGTGAGAAACGCTTTGCCTCTATCGTATGCGGTGACGTTTGTGGTGAGTGGGTTGCCACTAGCATCCACATTCGGTCTCATGATGTCATCGTAGATCGCCGTCTGCTCCATGTACGGCAGAAGAAGCGGGAGAAACCCGGCGCGTATAACCGTATACGTTCCACGATTATAGTTTGGGTCGCCCGACATTCGCGGGAACCGCTTCTGCGTGTCGTGGAAGTTGTGGAGCGAGAGCGCGAGTTGTTTGACGTTATTTGAGCACTGCATCCGTCTCGCCGCTTCGCGCGCAGCTTGCACGGCGGGCAAGAGGAGAGCGACCAAGACGCCGATGATCGCGATCACGACGAGCAGTTCCACCAGCGTGAAACCAAGGCGGCAAATGAAACCGAGAGAACGGCTTCGAGAAGCAGAGAAAGGAACAGGAGCACGAGCACTGCGAAGTCTACGCAGCTTGCCCCCCCCCCCAGTTTAACAAAACTCACAGGGCCGGTAACGTCACAGGCCGCACCGAGAACCGTGGCAAACAAATGCCACACAAATCGCACAAACATTTTGTCCATCGTACACCTCCTTCATCAAGTTATGGGACGCACAGAAAACGAAACCACACATCGAAACAACACGAGATAAACGACCCAGCTACAGCAACTCCTTTCACAAAAACATAACTTCACAGCAAAAAATCGCAAAGCCAACAGTGCGGAGCATACACCCGACTTCAAGATGTGTCAATAGGGGATTTTGTGTAAGATAGAGACACGCGGATTTCGGTTGCGGAAAATCGGTTGGTGGCGTCTGATCGTTGACAGACGGAGAGTGCGAGCCATTCCCGCAATAGGTCCAGACGGGTTAGTGATTCCAGAGTCCGTTGTGACCGTCTGGGCGACGTAACGTGTGCAATCGTGCCCGCAACGTCTTCGCTTTAGATTCCCGCCGAGTACGGGGGTAGGGGACGGACACCGTGGGTTACGCGAATGAAGTTTGTGCGATTAACCGTTGAACGCTTACGGAAATACAATCGCAAATTATCCGTGAGTGGCCAGTTTCATCACGTTTTGAGTATAGCCTACATCGTAAAGCCCTGCTGTTTCGCCCTTCTTTGCTGTGCGATATGTGGATTCGCTGCGAAAAACTCTGCGTCGCTTGGACGGTTTGCGTCTCGTCGCAGACGGAACTTGCCGACAAGCGTCTTCAAGATTTCCGCTTCTTCTGAAAGCGTTGTCGATTGAGCCGAGGTCTCTTCTGCACTCGATGCGTTCGATTGTGTCACGCCTTCGATTTGCCTCACACCTTCCAAAACTTGCGAAACCCCCTCCGATTGTTGTTTGCTGCTAACCGCAATTTCATGCACAAGTCCCGACACCTCCCGCTGCGATGCGACGATTTTGTCGAGAACGCCTCCCGTTTTTTCCGCAAGACTCGCGCCCGACTCGATCTGCTTTGTACTCTGGTCGATCAAGTCCGCCGTTTCTTTCGCCGCTTTCGCACTCCGTGCCGCAAGATTCCTTACCTCTTCGGCGACAACAGCAAACCCCTTTCCGTGCTGACCAGCGCGGGCTGCTTCGACCGCTGCATTCAAGGCGAGCAAGTTCGTCTGAAACGCAATGTCGTCGATCATTTTGATGACTTTTTTTACCGTCGTCGATGTCTCCGTGATTTCACGCATCGAACCGAGCAACTGCTGCATGAGCGACTGACCGTCCACCGCAATTGTGTTTGTCGTGGCGACCGCTGTTGTTGAATTCGCCGCCGTTCCTTCGTTCGCTTTTGATTGTTGTTGTAAGGTCGTCATCACCGCCGAAATTTCTTCAATACTCGCCGCCGACTCCGATGCCCCAGACGAAAGTTGCTGCGACGCGATAGAAATCTGTCCCGCTCCACTCTCGACAATATCAACCGCCTTCAAGACAGCTTCGAGAGTCATGTTGATTGAGGCGATCATCGAAGCGAGACTTTTGTGGACCTGATCTTTCTCCCCTTTAACATCAACGTGAACTTTCCAATCCCCCGCTTCCAGTTTTGCGGCAAGCTCCGCAATGTAGCGCAATTCATCAATCATCTGCGAAAACGACTTCGCCATTTGGCCGACTTCATCTTTTCGGTTCAGATCACTCGCAGGAACCTGCAAACTGACATCTCCCGTTTCAGCAATGTACGCCATCGCACCTTGCGCGCGACGGAGAGGATGAATGATACTTTTCAACACGATAATACAGAGTATCCCCCAAAACAAGAGAGTGCCGATTATCGCAACAACAACACTGTTCGTGATACCGCTTCGCACCAAAGCATCTCCCTCCTCTGCCGACCGCGCACAGAAAATCGCACCAACTGTCTTACCGTCCGAACCGATTAGCGGCTGGTACGCAGCATGCATCTGGACACCAAAGACCGTGACACGGTTCATGAAGTTCTCTTGTTGATCGAATAAATGATTCAAAACCTCTTTGCTGTCAAGTTTTGTACCGACCGCTCTTTCCCCAGTCTGCGGATCGAGCAATGTGGTGCCGACGCGGGTGTCGCCGGAAAAGACTGTGTATTCGAGTCCGGTGTTCTTTTTCATAGCATCGACCCATTTGGTTCCGTCAAGACGAAATCCACCGGAAAGCGTTCCGATGATTTTGCCATCTCGATTGCGAACTGGTGCGGAAGTGCGGACAGAGCAGGGATTATTCGGTGTCGATTCGAAATACGCAACGGGAGCCTTCCCATCGAGGGCATTTTTCAAACTCCCAAGAAATTCGAGAGTATCGCCGAACTTTGCTGGGTTTGCTGTTCTGAAGATAACTTTTCCATTCACATCACTGACCGTGAAAAAGTCGCTCTTGTTCGGCACATCGTATTTTTTGAAGAGTTCCTGCAAGGCGTCACGATTTTCAGTTTCGGTGTACTGAATGACCGCATCGAGCTTCGACATGCCTTCGACCTGCGCGATCAAGAGATCGTGTAGCTGGCTCATTTCGTTGGTCACACCTTGTACATAGCCATCCAGTTCGCTTTCCAAAACTTTATTGGTGATGCTACGAAATGTCATTGCCGTGAACGTCATCGCAACGACGATCAACACGAGCGACATTCCGATGACGGGTACAAGGATTTTGGCGAGAATGCTGTGGAAGATTTTCATTGGTTAGTTCAGTGGTGAAATGTGGTGAAGGTGATATACTCAAGACGGTTTGAATTTCCCGTACCAAAACGGTAGCGGCCCATCGAGGCCGCGGCGCGACGGAGGGCGAAGCCAACAAATTGACCCGTAACGGGTCCTTGTTTGATGCGGCTACTTGGTGATAGGCTTTGTACGCGCCAAATGCTCTAAATGTGGTTCGAGCATGTTGTGCATGTGCTGTTCGAGTGTGACCAATCCCCTAGCATAAATCTGGGTCATTGTCGCACTATGAATGGTTTCACATATTGTGAACGCACCAATCCTGATGTCATCAACGAATATCTCCCTACGTTCGACTCCGGCCTGAACGATATTGTAGAATGGTAGGAAGAACTGTTTTTTCGTGTATTCAAAAAAATCGTCTGGCACTGTTCCGGCAATCATAGTGCGTTGTCTGATAGCCACGTCAACAAAATCAGGACGTTCACTGTAAAATTCACACCATGTTGCCGCCATCTGACGTAGCTTCGTAATGCAATCTGCATTGGAGTCAACTATGGGTTGAGTACGCTTTTCCAGCATCTCACCGATCCATATAGAGAGTGCCCAAAAGAGGTATTCCTTACTAACAAAATACCTAAACACAGTACCGTTACTAACTCCGGCGAGGTCGGCGATTTTTTGTGTCTCCGCTTTGTGAAAACCGTTTTGAGCGAAGATTTTAGCTGCCGCATCAAAAATAGCGTCACGTTTGTCACGACTAAAGGAGGACGATACTTCTTCGCCAAATTGTGTATCAATAACGGTTTGGAATGACACAATAGGGGCTTGAAACGGCATTGGACAACTCACAATCAGGAAATGTTCGGCAAGGAACAACAGTGGTGACTGACTTGCCAGTCATTGAGAAAGGGGAGTTTAATCTCTTTTGGCGAAATGTCAAGAAGATTTTTTCTGGGTGGCTTTGTTCTATAGACCTGTTCGGAAACTTGCACCCGCACATCGGTTCGGCATAGCCGAACCCTCCAAACGCCTACGGCGTTGATAACTGGAGGGTTCGGCTATGCCGAACCAGAACTACCCAATCGCCCCAAATTGACGTTTTTGAACAAGTCTTGTGTGATATTGTTGCCCTATGGTCAAAGGAAAAAAACTTGACAGACTATTCGTGTCCTTTGTGCACAATGTATGCTGTCCTGGAAATCGTGAACCGTTACCCGGTAACGCAATCCTCAAAAATGCAAATTTCAAGTCACTAGACTGGGATAGAACGGGCTTTTGGCCATGTGGATTCGACGTGGCGAGTGCAGCCAAAATTTTGCTACACCGGTTTACCTGATCCGATTCCGGTCTGCTCTATGATTTTTGCGGCGATAGGGTATACTCTTGCGTGTTGGTATTCGGGCAAGTTCGTCCGCTTCAACTTTCACCACGTTTTCCCAGTTGCATACACACCATGTTTCCGATTCTCATCATTGGCGCGGGCGGCGTTGGCCGCGTTGTGGCGCACAAGTGTGCGCAGCATTCCGAGGTTTTTGGCAATATCACGCTGGCCAGTCGCACGCAGAGTAAGTGCGACGAAATCGCGTCCGACATCAAGAAGCGTTACAATCGCAACGTCGCAACGGCGAAGGTCGATGCCGACAGCGTCCCCGAACTCGTCGCGCTCTTGAAAGACGTGAAGCCGAAGTTGGTGATTCACGTCGCGCTGCCGTACCAAGACCTCACGATTATGGAGGCGTGTTTGCAGTGCGGCGTCGATTACCTCGATACCGCAAATTACGAACACCCCGACGAGGCGAAGTTCTGTTACGCCCCGCAGTGGGCACTCCACAAAAAGTTCGCTGATGCTGGAATTATGGCACTTCTCGGAGGTGGATTCGATCCCGGGCAGACAAACGTCTACACCGCCTACGCACGCAAAAAACATTTCAAACGAATGCAGTTCGTCGATATTCTCGATTGCAACGCGGGCGACCACGGTTATCCGTTCGCCACGAACTTCAATCCCGAAATCAACATCCGCGAAGTATCAGCGAAGGGACGATTCTTTGAAAACGGCAAGTGGGTCGAGACGCCACCGCTCTCGGTCAAACGTGTTTTTGATTTTCCGCAAGTCGGGAATCGTGACATGTATTTGCTGTATCACGAAGAGATGGAATCGCTCACGAAACATTTCCCCGAAGTCGAGCGGATGCGATTTTGGATGACGTTCGGCGAATCGTACCTGACGCATCTTCGCGTTTTGGAAAACGTCGGCATGACGCGGATTGATCCTGTGATGTTCAAGGGACGCGAGATTGTACCGCTCCAGTTTTTGAAAGCGTTACTTCCTGATCCGGCGTCGCTCGGCGCGAGAACAAAAGGGAAAACGTGCATCGGCGTTTTCGTAAGTGGAGAGTCGCAGAGTGGTTCGCAGCAGAACTACTTCGTCTACAATGTCTGCGACCACGAAGAGTGTTTCGCCGAAACCGGCGCGCAGGGCGTGAGTTACACGACGGGCGTACCGTGCGCACTGGCAGCGAAGTTGATGCTAACGAACGAATGGCGCGGCAGCGGCGTCTTCAACATGGAACAGTTCGACCCAGAAATCTTCATGTCCCAAATCGGTGACTGGGGACTGCCGTGGAAGGAAACTTTTCCGACTGACCGCGCTGCGATTGATGCGTAGTGTGGCAATGCTGTGTTCTACGCCGAATGACACTTCTCACTCGCTTACGCTTCCCGCTCTGATTTTGTGAACGGATTCCAGTCTCTCACTTCACCGGCAGTTTTACGGTGAATGTTGCGCCGTCGCCTTCGCCGGTACTCATTGCGGTTAGGGAACCGCCGTGGTCGGCGACGATCCGGTGCGAAATCGAAAGGCCCAAACCGGTCCCCGGTTTTCCGCCGCGACGCTGCGTGAAGAACGGTTCAAAAACGTTCTTGAGTACGTCAACGTTCATGCCGCAACCGTTGTCGGTCACAGTCAAAATTGCGTTATCAACTTCGTTTGCCAGCGCGACGACAATTCGTCCGCCGTCGCCGGTCGCTTCGCATGCGTTCGTCAGCAGATTGAGAATCACCTGCTTGATCTCTTGCGGCGAGACCGATGCTGAAACATTGCTGTCGAGATCGAGAACAATTTCTTTGTTGCGGTACTGTCCTTGCGTTGTGATGATCGTAATCATGTCTTCGACGAGCGGCGCAAGCGCGACAGTTTCACACCGCCCCGACGGTGCCCGCGCGAGTCCCAAGAGACGCTCCGTAATCCCCTGACAACGAAACGCCTCGTCTTGGATGACGCGAAGGTATTGCGTGGCCTTGGATGATTTGATGTCGATCTGTTTTTGTAGCGACTCGGCACACATCGCTATCGCAGCAAGCGGATTGTTGATCTCGTGCGCGACTCCGGCGGCGAGGAAACCGACACTCGCAAGCCGCTCGTTTTGCAACGCCTCGGCGGTTCGTTCGCGGACTTGTCGGTTGAGGTCATCGCTGATTGCTTGGAAGCGGCGCGTCATTTCGTTCATCGCTTCGGCGAGTTCGGCCATCTCGTCGTGCGACGTGAGCACGATGCGGTGTGCGAGATTTCCCGCCGCCACCAGCCGCGAACCTTCAACGATGCGGTGAAGCGGTTGTGTCATCCAGCGTGAAAAAAGATAGAACGTCAAAAACATCGCGCCGCCTGCGAGACCGAGAAGAACAACCGTCCACCAAAGAAGTCGCGTGCTGCCGCGGCGTGTTGCGTCGGCGCGTTCTTTGAGTTGGTCGAAAAGTAAGTTCGTAAGTTTTTCGGTTTCGCTCCGAAGTGTGTCGAGGGCACGGCTCATCGTTTCGAGCGATTCGAGATCGTTGTACCAAACGTCTTTGCTTGTTGTGGTTTTGATTGTGTCGAGAGGTTCGCGCATTGCGCGAAAAGTTTCCCAAAACGGTGCGTCGCGTTTTGCGTGTTCTTCCGGCGAACCGAACGACTTTGAATAGTTGACGCACTCCTTTTGAAACGCGACCAGTTCTTTCTCAAATGCGTTTGCCTTTTGGCTCCGTTCGGTGGCGAAGAGCGTCGCAACTCTGCTGAACGTGAGTGTGAACCGAACTTCGAGGAGCGATTCGCGGAGTTTGTCAACGCCGCGAACGAGCTGCGTCTGCTGCGGCGCGGCACTCGCGCTCTCTTCGGTACTCTGTACCAAGTCGCGGTAGTCGAATATCAGCCGCACCGTCGCCACGCCAAGACAGAGCACCACAAACAGCGGCAACATTTGCAGCAACAAAATGCGAGCACGAATTGTTCGCGGAAAGAGTGACATTGTGGTTTGATTCCGTGTAACCATTCACAGACTGTTTCGTCATTCCTGCGTAGGCAGGAATCCAAATCACACGCTTCAAACAGACGCGATAGCGTTGCCCCAATGGGGCAGCAAGAACTTAGCCGTGGGTGAGCGGAGCGAACCCACGGTACGGAACCACAACGATACTGATAGCCCCAACGGGGCGAAATAATTCAGAAGGCCTGTTCTTACGCCCCGTTGGGGCTACGGATTGTGTTGGTCGCGTACCGTGGGTTCGCGGAATACCGCTCACCCACGGCTAAGTTCTTATCGCCCCGTTGGGGCGTGGGATTCTCGATGCAATGGAATGCAATCGTGTCAGTTTACGTTTGCTCTGCGGAACGGATAAATCCGTTCCCTACTCACCACTCACTCCGCGTTCAGCGCACCGGAGAGCAGTTCATATTCCAACTCGGTTCGCACGGTGGCGAGGCGTTCAAAGGCGTCGAGATATTCTAGTTCGACTTGTGCGAGTGTTCGCTGCGCGATCAAAACGTCGAGCGACGAGCACTCGCCGTGCGTGTAACTGATCGACATCAGTTTGAGCATCTCGCGGGCGTCGGCAAGTAGCGACGTGGTGTAAAATTGCCAAGTGCTGTACGCGGCCTCGTACTCGGCGAGTCTTTCGGCGAGACGCGATTGGAGCGAGAGTCGTGCGCGGTCGGCGTTGTGTTGTGCAGAGGCGACACGGTGCTGCGACGCGAGAATCGCCCCTTGATTACGGTTCGCCGTTCGCAGCGGAATCATCACGCCGAGTGAGACGATTCCTTCGCGCGTTTCGGTGTCGTAGAGCATCGCCGCCGAAGTTGTGACGTTGCGACAGTTCTCAGCGCGGGCCTTCGCAAGCTCGGCTTGCGCGGCGGCGATCTCGGCGTAACGCTGCTGCATTTCAGGACTCGTCGCCAGCATCGCAGCCTCGTTTATGCCAAGGTCGTGCATGATTCGTCCCGTCGAAACGTCGGACGGTGGAACGATCACAACGCCCCGCATCTCGCGTCCGATGAGGAGACCGAGTTGCTGCTGAAGTCCTTCGAGTCGCCGCGTCTCTTCGCGTTCGGCGGTGACGCGACGATTGAGTTCGATCTTTTCTTGTAGCAGTTCGGCGCGAGAAATTTCGAGAGCCGCAAGACGTTTTTCGTTGGCCGCGAGCGACTGCGCAATCGTCTCAATGAGACGAAGATGACAAGTCAAACGCTGCTGCGAAAAGTAGATGCGATAACCGAGCAACGTCACATCGGCAGCGGCGCGACGCCGTGCGGTGTCGCATGCCGCGCGGGCTGCATTCGACTGCTCTACGACAACTTTCTGTCGCGCCGATAACGTCGCCGATGGCGTGAACGTCTTCTCAATGGCGACGCCTTGCTGTCCCGCCGAATTGCCAGCACCAATAGTGTCGGCGACCCAGCCGACGTTCGGATTTTCGCCAAGCCCCGCCTGAATCCAATCGCCGCGCACCGCACGCCACTCGGAAAGTGCCTTCCGTACCGCCGGATGCTGGTCACTCCCCCACGCGCGAAGCTCGTCAATCGTCATCGAATCGCCACGCGCAAACGATTGCGACACAACAACCACAACTATCAACAAACTCATGAATCGAACTGTCATCACATTTTCTCCTAGGGCACCGCTTCTATTATCGGGCGTTACAGCTAGAATAATGATGCCGTTCGATTCCGCTGGCAGAATGCGAAAACTCTTGTCAGCGTCGCTGGTTTGCCTACACTTCCCATATATTCACATGAAACGTCGTCTCTATAAAATCGCTCGCGCCGTTGTGGCTGCGGGTTTTGTGATTGTGCTATCGCTGGTAGCGTTTTACTTCGTCGCCGCAAACGTACCGGCTGTTCGCACCGGCGTCGGCGAGTTCGTTCACGGTACGTCGCTCGAACCGCTTGTCGCGCGGATTTGGCCGATGCACGAAGACGCAGAACCAGTCGCCGAAAAGAGTGCGCCGCAGGCGATTGTCGAGGTCGCCATTTCGCCGACAGCGGCCAAAAATATCGGCCTCTACGGCGACGCAATCATCACGCTGCAACCCGCCGACTTCCCAAAGACGATAACGTTTCCCGCTGTCGTCGCCGAACACGTCGGGCGAACAACAATCGCCGTCGCATCGCCAGTGGCGGGAATCGTTGAAAAAATCTATCACGAAGCAGGCGTCGCCGTAACGCCGGGTGAGCCACTCTTCGACATCGCACTCAACCAGCAAACGATGATCGAAGAACAAAACGCATACCTCGCACTCCTTCAAAAACGCAAGGTCAATCAAACAGAGCTAGAGCGAATCGCCCAGCTCGATGCCGACATCGTACCACGTCAGCGGCGCGAACTTCTCTACGCGCAGGAGCAGATCGAACTCGACATCGCGCTACAGCGCAACATCCTCATCTCGCACGGATTGAGTCTACCGATGATAACCGAGTCGCTCGACGGTGAAGGGCAGATCGTTCGCACAATAACAATCACCGCCCCCGCCGGCCACAAGACAGAAACCGACGAAGGCGACCCGCTCACACTCGATTCGCTCGCGGTGACGGCGGGCCAAAAAGTCGATGTCGGCGAGACGCTCTGCAACGTCTCCGACCTGTGCGAACTAGTAATTCGCGGCAGGGCGTTCGCAAACAGAGAAACCGACCTCAACAAAGCACTCGCGTCGCAGAGCCACGTTTCGGCGGTGTTTGAAGGCGACCAAGGGAAACGCGAAACCGTAAACAACTTGCGACTTCAATCTATCGCCAATCGAATCGACACCGCCAGCGGGACGCTGCAATGTTACGTCGATCTCACAAACGAACACCAAATCCACGAACTCGCTGGGAATCCGCCACGCAGATACGCACAGTGGCGTTTCAAACCCGGCCAAAGGTGCGAACTTCACGTTGAATACGAAACGCTCCCACAAGTCTTCGTCGTCCCCGCAGACGCCATCGCGCACGACATCGTTGAGACAAGCGTCTTCGCGTGGGTCGGCATGGAAGGCGACGACGCCGTTTGGCGAAAAACGCCCGTTCACATCATCCACAAAACCAAAGATGTAGCGGTCATCGCAAACGACGGCGCAATCTTTCCGGGTACGAAAATCGCCGCAAAAGGAGCAAGCCTACTCCTCGCCGCACTCACCGCCGCCAACCAAAAAGGGAGCGGCGGCGGAGGCGTGCAACACGGCGATCATGTTCATTGATCGTTAGCTATAGGCCCTATAGGCCCTATAAGTCCTATAGGGCCTATTGATCTTCTGCCACTCGCTTACGCTTCGTGCTCTGATTTTATGTTCACATCAATCATAAACTTTTCGCTTCACAATCGCCTCTTGGTTTTGGCGTTGTCGGTGCTGCTGATTGTCTTTGGCGGTTATCGCGCGACGCTTTTGCCGGTTGACGTGCTTCCCGATTTGAGTCGTCCGCGCGTGATCGTGATGGCGGAGTGTCTCGGCATGGCACCCGAAGAAGTCGAGACGCTCGTGACGGTTCCGATGGAGATGTACCTCAACGGCGCGAGCGGCGTTACGACACTTCGTAGCAGTTCAACGTCTGGACTTTCGGTACTCACAATCGAGTTTGACTGGAGTATTGATCCGTTTCGTTGTCGCCAAATTGTCGAGGAACGTTTGCAGCTTGCACGCGACCGGTTGCCTGCGGCGGTCACACCGCGAATGCTCCCGATGGCGTCGATGATGGGGCAAGTTATGTACCTCACACTTTGGGACGAGGCGGAGCATCTCTCACCGATGGAGCTGCGTTCGCTTGCCGACCGCGTCGTGCGTCCGCGCATCTTGAACGCGGGCGGCGTTTCGGAAGTGCTCGTCATCGGCGGCGACGTTCGGCAGTATCAAGTTCTCACGCGACTCGATGACATGTTCCGCAACCACGTCACACTCGCCGACATCCGCCGCGCACTCGAAGGGAGCAGCCGCAACGTCACCGGCGGCGTCCTCACCGGACAAGGCCCCGACGAACTGCTCGTGCGTTCAATCGGTCGCGTCGAAACCATCGACGACTTGCGTTCGCTCGTCGTCAAGGGCGACAACGATCCGCCGATTCTCCTCCACCAAGTTGCAGACATTGAAATCGCTCCAGCGGCGAAAGTCGGTGCGAGCGGAGTCTACATCAAAAACCCCGATGGTTCGACACTCTCGCGGCCAGCGGTGGTGCTCATCGTCGAGAAGCAAGTCAGCGAAGACACCCGCGCACTGTCGCAGCGAATCCTCAACATCGCCGCGAACATCCAAAAGACAATCAACATCGAATATCCCGACGTGCGAATCGTCCCGCTCTATCAGCAGCAGGCGTTCATCAATCTGGCGATAGCGAACGTCCGCGAGGCGTTGATCTTGGGCGCGATTCTCATCGTGATTGTTCTCTCGCTGTTTCTGATGAACTTGCGTGCGACGTTAATCACCGTTCTTGCGATGCCGGTTTCGATCATAACTGCGTGCCTCATATTTGCGTGGTTCGGCCTCTCAATCAACACGATGACACTCGGCGGAATCGCCGTTGCAATAGGCGAACTCGTCGATGACGCCATCGTCGATGTCGAAAACATCTACCGCCGACTCCGCGAAAATTTTCAACGTAATCTCGACGAACAACTTTCAACGCTTGTGGTCGTCTTTCGAGCGAGCTGCGAAATTCGCAACTCGATAGTCTACGGGACGATGATTGTTGTGATCGTTTTCTTCCCGATATTTTTGCTGCCGGGGATGGAAGGGAAGATGTTCGCGCCGATGGGTGCGGCGTATGTCGTTTCGATATTGTCTTCGCTCGTCGCGTCGATTACGATAACGCCGGTACTCTCGTTTTGGCTGCTTCCGCCAAAAGCGCGGCGACACCGCGACCGCGAATCGTGGATTCTCCGCGTGGCGAAGTGGTGTGCAGAACTTGCGATTCGATTCAGTCTCACGTTTCCGAAAGCGATTCTCGCCGTGGCGGTTGTCGTAACGGCGTCGGCGGCACTCGTCTTCTTCACGCTGCCGCGCGACTTTATGCCACCGTTCAATGAAGGTGCGCCGCAAGTTAACGTATCGCTCGCGCCGGGGAAGTCACTTGCAACGAGTGAAGAGATCGCGTCGCGTGTTGCGCAGGAACTTTTGAAAATCGACGGCGTTCTCTCGGTCGTTCGCAAAACGGGGCGTGCCGAACTCGACGAACACGCCGTTCCGGTGAACATGTCGGAGATGCTCTGCACACTCGACCTTAAGTCGCCGCGCGGTATCAATGAGATTTTCGCCGATATTGAAAACGTAATCTCGCCCGAAAATCTCCCCGGCGTTGTCGCGTTTTACGACCAGCCGTTACAGCACCTCATCGCACACCTGCGAACGGGGACTCGTGCGAAGATAGCCATCAAGGTTCGCGGCGACGACCCGCTCATCTTGCGCAAGCGCGCAAACCAAATACAACAGATCATCAGCGGTATTGCCGACATCGGAAACCCGCGAATCGACCCCGTTCAGAAAGACATCCCGCAAGTCCAGTTTCGTCTGCGGCGCGATGTGATGGCGACGTGCGGACTCATCCCCGAAGATGTCAGTGCGATGATCGAAATGGCGATGCAGGGCGTCGTTGCAACGCAGGTTCTCGAAGGGCGTTACGCAACCGACGTGCTGCTACGCATCAACGACTCCGACCGCGAAAATCTCGAAACGCTCGCACAAATACCGATCCAAACGCCGAGCGGCACGCTGCTACCACTCGCCGCCATCGCCGAGATCGACGCAAATGCAACCGGCCCGAGTCGCATCGATCACGAAGCGGGACAGACGCAGGTTACGATTCAAATGAACCCGCGGCTGCGCAGTTCGGTCGATGTGAAAAACGACATCGACCGTGCCCTCGCTCCAAATCTTGCAGAACTCACGAGTCACAACGTTCACCTTGAAATCACTGGGCTTTTTCAGAGTGAACAGGAGTCGTCGCAGCGACTGCTTTTGCTTTCGTGTATATCGCTCGTGTCGATATTTCTGGTGCTCTACAGTATGTTTGGGTCGGCGAACATCGTGCTTCAAATTATGTCGTCGCTTCCGCTTGCGCTTGTTGGTGCGGTGGCGGCGATAGTGGTAACGGGGCAAGCGCGTTCGATTCCGAATCTTGTCGGGATGATTGCGATTTGCGGGATCGCGTCGCGGAACGGGATTTTGATCATCGACCATTATTTCCATCTGATGCGTGAAGAGGGCGAGTCGATGTCGAAAGAAATGATCGTCCGCGCGGGGCGTGACCGCGTTGCACCTGTTTTGATGACAGCACTAACTTCTATGCTCGGACTGCTGCCGCTCACGTTCTCGCCCGACACACCGGGCCGCGAGATTCTCTACCCGATAGCAACGGTCGTCGTCGGTGGACTCTTCACGTCAACGCTCACCGAATTCTTCGTCCGCCCAGCACTGTTTTGGGTCTTTGGGAAGAAGGTGGTGGAGCTTCGTCATTCCCGCGAAGGCGGGAATGATGAACGTATACGCGAATAGACCTGTTCGGAAACTTGCACTCACACTGCGGTTCGGCATAGCCGAACCCTTCAACGCCTGCGGCGTATGCCAACTGGAGGGTTCGGCTATGCCCGAACCTGAACCGCGAACACTTCTCTAGCGGAACAATCGTCACAACCGCTCAATCTACTGACGCGACTCAAACGACTGGGCAATGCGGGCGATAACGCGGCAGATTGTCGATTGGGGTCTCTGGGTGAAATGTGGTGAAACGAATGACGCGACCAGCAATAAACATAGTTTGTACTTGCGCCGCTGCGATTCTGTTCGCAGTGGCAACAGTGTTCGCAGATGCAACGCCAAGTACGCTCACGTCACCAACTGCTTCTTCGGCGGCGACGATGACAACCGCGCCAGCAGTACCGCTCGCAATGCCGCAACCAAACGGAACGTCATCGCCAGCAACACCACCGGTCACATCTCCCACTGCGGCATCGTTACCAGCCACCACAACCGAACCGGTTATCACGCGACTTCAGCGCGTCGTCAACGACGTTGTATACCTCGTCGATGTCGCAACCGGAAAACGAGTCATGCTGCTTCCCGGTGACTGGTCGCCAGATGTCATCGACGAGTTTCATCGCTTCTTAACACGCGACCGCCAGTCGCCTGAAACGCCGTACACAATACGTCTCCTCCGCGCCGAAGGCCGCGTTGAGCCGGTCAGCACAAACGCCGACCAACCTGTCGCAAGTTTGCTCCGATTGCGAATCAATCTCGAAGTTGTTACACGTTCGCAGGGCGTTGTTCGTGTACCGATAGCGATGTCCGAAGGGGCAATCCTCGCTGGCGGCGAACCACTCACTTGTACCGGTCACGGACGCGCTGAACTCACCATCGCCCCCGACGGAACGTACATTCTGATCATCACGAATAACACCGAAAACGACGCCAACGGCGAATCGGTAAACGGTGCGCCGTACACAACCAATGTCGCACTTACGCTGTGTTTCCCCGTTGTGGCAACGGGCGAGAACGACTATCGGTGCGTGATCTCATTTCCGAACGCACTCACTTCCGAAATGAAGGTGACTGTTCCGATGGCCGACGCCGCCGCGACCGTGCCACGCGACGCCATTTTGCTCGCTTCCGAACCGAGTGGAGCACGCCAACAAGATACAACGTTTACGATTCAGTCGCTCAAAAATCGTTTTGAGTTGTCGTGGCGGCCACTCCACAGAGACCTCGTCCGCGAGAGACCAGTCGTTGTCGCCGAGAACGGCGTTGTCGTCGTCCGTCTCACGCCGAGCGAAACACGTTACGAAGCGGAGATTCCAGTACGCAGTCTGACAACGCCAATCGACCGCATCTCGGTGCGTCTCCCCGTCGGTGCCACACTCGATGCGACGACGCGGCACTCGGTCGTAAACTACTCCGTCCGCCCAGCACCGCAGAACGACCCAACTCGCGGCGAAGTTTTGGAGATCGCGTTCAACCCGCCGACACTCGGCCCCGTCTCACTCACACTCCGCGCAACTCACGCCGTTACCGAAGGGAACGAAGACAACTGGAGTGAAACTGTCGGCGGGTTTGAAGTCATCGGCGCAGAAAAGCAGTTCGGTACGATAACGGTAATCGCACCGAACGATGTTCACACGTCTTGGAGCCACGGCAGCGGACTTCACCGCGCACCGCTACCGCCAGAACTCGCAAGCGAATCCGCAGCAAAGTTCGACTACTTCACCGTACCGTTCGCCATTCAAACAAAGGTGCGCACGCCGCAAAGTCGCATCAACGTCAAGCCCGAACACGTCATCCAAATCTCACGCGACCGCGCGCTGCTCACGTCGCGTTTCACGTTCAACATCTACGGCACGAAGACCGACCTACTACAAATCGATCTCGGCACTTGGAGATGGATCGAACTCGGCCCGTCTCACCTAATCGACATCGGTGGAGTCTTCAAAGACGCGAACAATCGTCTCTATATTCCGCTTCGTGGACTCACCGAAGGTGTTGTTGACATCGAACTGAAGGCGTATCTGCCGTGGGAACTTTTGACGGCCACAACACCAAAGCTCCTCGACTTTCCGATCCCGATGCCGATTGGCGATTGGGTTGAACCGGCACCGGTTGCTATCGTCCCCGCCGACAACATTAAGCTGTTTCCGGTATCGCGCGACTCGGCGTATGACTGGCTCGACGTTTCGCAAGTCACAACCGATTTGGTCTCGCACATTCGCCGTTTTCTGCTGTTCCGCAGTGAGATTCCGCGGAAGCAGCAGGAGCCGCTAATCTATCAAACCAGCGGCGACACGCCGGTTTTTGTGGCGGGTGTGCTGTACACTCCGAGACGAGTGTCGATGGTCTCCGAAACGGTGATTCGTCCAACAGAACCGAGCGAACAAGTTACGCAGACTATCGGTTACACCGTCGAGTTTGAACCGCTAGAACGAGTCACTCTTTGGGTGCCAAGCATTCTTGACCAGAACCCAACCCAGAATCAGAAGGCGACGCTGCGAGTTTCTCTCGCGGGGAAGAGCGACCAACTAACGATCAGCACCGTACCGGGAGAAACAATCCAAAAAGATGGAATCGTCTACGTTAAGAAGAGCATACTTCTTGCCGGACTCGGCTACTCGTCGCTGGTGTTATCGTACTCGATTGATCCGATTGATGTTCGTCAAGGCGTTTCGATTCAGCGAACGATTCCACTCGTCGTTCCCGCAGACCCGTTTCCGCTCATTCAGTCGGTAACGGTGGAAGTGCCACGCGGGATCGGTGTTACACTCTACGACACGTCACGAACAACGTGGACACCGCGCGAGACGAAATCGTATTCAGTCTATCAGCAACAGCGGTTTACGTTTGTCGCAAGCGATGTCGCACCGCAACCGACGATCAACATTCAGCTCGCACTCGACGACCCCGATGCGCTCGGCATGACGGTCGTTCGTCGCGTGTGGCTGCAAACGTGGCTCAAGGGCGACGTTCGCACCGACTTTTTGGCAATGCTCGTCTCAACGAATCGTCCGTCGTTGACAATCAAACTTCCGCCCGGTGTGGTGGCCGACAAGTGTCACGCCCTTGTCGGTGGCGTCTCCGTCGTTGCGCCGCTACTCGGCGACAACGAAATACAGATACCGCTCGGCGAAAACCGGTCGCGTGAACCGGTCGTCGTTGACGTTCGTTACCAGCTCCCAGCGCAATCGGGCGCGTGGCCAACACTCGAACTACCACAGTTTCTTCAGAGTACGCTCGTTCGCAACGTCTACTGGAACGTCGTCTTGCCGTCGCAGCAACACCTCGTCAGCACGCCAGCGGGCTGGACGCCCGAATATAGATGGAAGTGGAACGGCTTCTTCTGGACGCGCGCACCGCTCATCGACATCGCCCAGATCGACTTCCCTAGCGATCTCCTGAAAGACTACACCGCATCGCCACAGACGAATCAGTATTTGTTTAGCTCGTTCAATCCGAGTGGGGCGGCGAGTCTTGTGGTGTTGAGTCGTTCGGTGATGGTGTTTGTTGCCAGTGCGTTTGTACTTGCGGCGAGTCTTGCGGTGATATACTTCCCACGACTTCGGTACGCAACGTCTCTCGTAATTTTACTTTTGGCGACCGTGGCAGCCGTCATAGTCCAGCCGACGCTTTCGCTGCTGGCGATGCAGGCGTCTGTTTTGGGGATACTGCTCGTGATAGTTTCGCTCTATTTTTATCGTCTGTTTGTTGTAAGAAAGCCTTACGCCTTGGCTCCAGTTGGTGACGCCGCCCCGTCGCAACACACTCCTTATGCCGTTATTATTGACGAGTCCGAAGTGGCTCCAGCGGCAATTGCACCGGAGCAAGGCGCGTGATGTGCGACCGCCGTTTACGGTTACAAATCGTGTACTCGTTCACGGAATTGACCGCGTTGCCGTGTTTGCCCCGACGGGGCAAAGGACAAATAGCAAAACAAACCGTGAACGGTTGCCGGAAAACAATCATTGTTACCATGCGTTTGATTTGGTTCGCACTACTTTTCGTTGCCGCATTTTTGCCGGTCTTCGGTCAGGACGAAGGTCGAGACAATGTTGCGCGCTACCGGTATTGGTACGTCCCGTATCAGCAACCGGAGGTTTGGCCACTCGGCGACGCGCCTTGTTATGTACCGATCTCGCGGCACGATTTCGATGCGTGGATCGCACAGTTTGAGCGTTCCGATTTGGTCGCTGCGCCGCTGTTTCGTGACGCTCGTTACACCGCACGTCTTGAAGCGGGCGTCTTGAGTGGCCGTGCGGAGTTCACGTTACCACTCACATCAGACGCAAACATTTCACCAACAACGCTCGCAACATCAACGATTTGGTTTCGCGCAGACGTACCCACGTCTACCACCGATTCCAGTGCCAACATCGTGACAGGCGAATGGTCACTCGGCGGATTATCGACAAACGCAAACACGCTCGTCTTCGCGTTCAAACTCCCCGAAAGTGTCTCGACAGAAATTGAACTCGCACTCCCCGCTGTTTGGACGCCGACGGTTTCCAGCGGCTTCGTCGTCGGCCCAGTTACGCAAACAGCAAACGACACTATCAAAAATTGGCGAATCATTCTCGGTACTCGTTCGAGCACTACGCTCACGCTAACCCGTCCGCCGCTTGCTTTAGTAGCACATCAGCAGACAGGGATTACCGAAACAATTCTCTGGGATGTCGCTCCGCAAGGGATGCAGGCGACATCGAAGATCACGTTTGACACGACCGATCCGCGTCCGCGCGAGTTCTTTCTCGATCTCGATGCGCCGCTCCGGCTCGTCGATGTCAAGTGCGACGAAGTCCCCGTCACATTTCTGCCGGTCGAGCAACCGCTAGTCGATGCAGAATCGCCTAGTGAAACCGGCGACACGGTGCGGCGACAGCGAGTATTGATCCGTCTCCCCGAATCGACATCACCGGAGATGACCGAGCTTGAAGTCACGGCGCAGGCCGCCGTCTCCATAACGGATCAGCCGACATTGACTACACTCGAACTGCCGAAGATGCGACTGGTGTCGCCTTCGATATATGTCCGCGAGTCGCGCGGAACACTGCTGGTACGCCGCCCACTTTTAGTCCGCGAGATAGCGATTCAGCGGGCGTCACAAACATCGCCCGTCGGTATCAACGAACGACCAGACCGCGATGTCTTTGCATTCCAGTTCTTCGACGGCGATGCGTCGGTGACAGTGCGTCTCGACCAGCAGCGAAGTGAGTTTGCGTGGAGTTCGGGGACGCAAGTTTTTTGGAACGGTTCCGAGATCGCAGCCTCAATGACGCTCGATGTTTCCGCCGCTTACGGGAACGTCTACTTACTTGAGTTCCCGATCCACGCCGGTTGGAACATCGAATCGGTGCAGTGGGCGAACGCCTCTGACGCTGTTTCGTGGAGTGTTCGGCACGACATCGCAGATTCAACCACCGAGCCACACACCGGCGGACGAACGCTCGAAGTAAAACTGGCCACACCACTTGAAGTCGGCGGCCCGTCGCGTCGCCTCCGCATCGAGGGGCGACACTCCGGCGGACTTACGTCGTCGCTGGCGAATCTGATTCCGATAGCGATGTCGTTTCCGCTTCGGGGTGAACACGGCGTCGCCATCGACACGCCGGAGACGTTTAGACTTCAGTGGGACTTGTTGCGTTTTCCAAAGCGACAGATTCTCGCAAACAACAACCCGCTAGTCGAGAGACGGTTCTCGGAAAACCCCGACGGAACACTCTTCCCGCTTCAGCGTGCGACATCGCAACTCGATCTGATGTTGGTCCCGCAACAACCCGCACTCGCCGTCAACATCGAGGCACACATCGTCGTCCGTGAACAGGAGGTACAGCAGGTCTATTCGTTTCGGTGTCGCCCGTCGGGTTCGACGATTGATAGTGTCACGATTGAGTTTGCGGCTGATGATCAAGCGTCGTCAGTACCGATTTGGGACTGGCGACTCCGCGACGAAACGGAGCGTCCGCAGGTCGTGCGTTTGAGTGGCGGTGCGGCCAGCGATTCTTCGGCGGGCGGCTCATCAGGAAGCGTGTGGGAGATTCGCTTCGCCAATCCGCGGAGTGCGGCGTTTGAGATCATCGCCACGCGAACACAGCCAATCGTATCTGGGATGTCGATTGCGCTTCCGTCGGTTCTCTCTGCGACAGAGCAGCAAGCAGAACTCTTCATCGAGTCAACAGAGTTGGTGCGATTTCGTATCGACAACACACGGCTGGAACTCTTGTCACCACCCGTACCTCAAATGGGTGAGTTCTCAACCGTTAGATCGATCTTGCGATACATCCCCGAACAGGAAGTCCGTTCAACAGACCCAGCCGTGCGGCTCCTCGATGCCGATGCCGACTCGGTACTCCCTGCGGCGTGGGTGTGGATACAGCGTCTTCACTCGCAATTCGAGACCAGCGGCGTGGTACGCAGTAGTGCGATGCTGCGGATCGAAAATCGCGGTACAACCGACTTTGACCTGACGTTCCCCGCTGGTGTTACCAGCGAAGATATTCGCGGTATTTGGGTCGGCGACAGGCGGCTTGCGTGGGTGCCGAAGGCGGTCACTGCGCCGCTCGTGATCACTATTCCGCTCCCTGAACGTAATCGCTTCGTTACCGTGACGGTCGAGTTCACGCTGCGTGACCGTCCACTTGCAGAGAAGCGAAAACTGTCACCCGCGACGCCGCAACCGAATATCCCAGTCGTCAACGACCAGTGGATCGCGTGGATTCCGCCAGACTTTGTTGTCAGTCACAAGACGACAAAAATTGGTGAGGACTTTCGCAGTATCGACTTTTTTTTAACCCCGTCATCGAGTCGTGAGGCACGCCCGTTCGACCCACTCGTAATGTTGACGTGGGACTTTTGGCGACAGCGTCCGTCGCGTGAGACCGAGCTTCAAACAGCGGCAAACGACTTCATCACGCTCTTCAGCAAAACGCTTCACGACGTGCGCGAAGCGACACCACACGGCGGAACTTGGGGCGACGTTGTACGCCAACTCGTCGGCGCGGTTGATAGTACGGTGACACCGAGCGAACCGCGTGCGAACACATCGCGTCGGTTTGAACTACTCATCGACCGCACGTCGCTCGCGGGGTGGGATGTGTTTCCGACAACGCCGCTCCCAGATGTCGCCACTGTCCGAGATGCTGCTGCACTGCTCGACGCCGCCGGTATTGTCGTGTTGGCAAACCAACAAGAAACACCCGGCGGAGAACCGACAACGCAGTTTTATCTGACGACGTTTCTCAATCTGGCTTGTCACCGCGACGAAGTTTCTCCGCTCCTCGGCGAGTCGGTGTGGGCGTTTCAAGAAGGTTCGCAAGAGAGCGGAAGCAGTGAGATCGACTCAACTGGCCTACCATTTCTCCCACCGATTACAAATCAACTCGCGTGGGTAACAGCGATGCGGTGGACATCCGAAACCACCCCCGCACGCTCGTTTTGGGGGACAAATCTGCACGAGCGTGAGTTCGTATCTGTCACGCCAACTTGGAACGCCTATCCGAGTTTAACGACATCGGAGTATCCGTCGCTCTACGTCGTTCAGCGTGACACAATCGTTGCGTGGGGATGGCTGCTGTGTATCGCGGTGATCCTCGTAACGCAGCGACGCCCGTTATCGCACCCGATTTTTTTGCTCCTCGTGATAATTCAAGCTGAGGTCGTCGCACGCAACATAACGCTCTGCTACGCACCGCTTCCGACAGGAGTTTTTCTCGGCGGTCTCTTTTCACTCTTGATCTCACTGGTACGGCTTACGGCGACACAAGCTCGCCGCCAACTTCGTCGTCGTGAACGCGCCAGCACTCTGGCAACGGACGAATACGGTCTGCAACGAAAGGCCGAATACTCGACGCAAACAGTGGCACCACACCGCGTCACGACATTTCACGAGACAGATTTTGAAATCGATGGCGGCGTACAAGTTACATAACTGTTCAGGGATGATCCCAATGCCCGTCATTCCTGCGTAGGCAGGAATCCAAATAACACGGCCCAAGAAGACGCGATAGCGTTGCCCCAACGGGGCTGCAAGAGCTTAGCCGTGGGTGAGCGCAGCGAACCCACGGTACGCGATACCAAAAGAATCCGTAGCCCCAACGGGGCGTAACATACTCAAAACGGAATTTCCCGTACCAAAACGGTAGCGGCCCATTGAGGCCGTGGCCTTGCGGAGGGCGAAGCCTACAAATCGACCCGTCATGGGTCTAACATTGACGTTATGATTTCTTTCGCCCCGTTGGGGCTACCATCAACTTGAGGTCTCCGTACCGTGGGTTCGCGGAATACCGCTCACCCACGGCTAAGTTATTGTCGCCCCGTTGGGGCTTTGGATTCAATGCGAACGTGTGCAAACGCTTCGACAACATCTTCGCTTTAGATTCCTGCCTACGCAGGAATGACGAAACAAACCGTGAACGGTTACAAAAAAATGCAGCCATCAACACCACAAAATCGCGTACACCAAATACTTGCGGCAGCGTTGTCGATTGCGGCAGCGTTGGCAATGTCGTTGGTGCCATCAGCGCACGCCGATTTGAATACAAATGTCGGTGCTATGCGTCACGAACCGTATCGCGTTCTCATTCCAGTCGATGACGAGCAGCGCGTCGTCGGTGAGAATGTTTGGGTCTCGACGCAGTTCTACAACCTGCTCACTCAAAGTGGTGTACAAACTCGCCGCGCGACCGGTGGCAGCGTCATCACGGCGGCGACGTACCGTGCAACACTTGCAGTGAGTCCGCTCACGCAGACACTCGCACTACAGACGTGTACCGTGACGTTCACCATCGACATCAAACGGCCCAAAGCGACCATCGTTCTTCCGCCACTTCCACTCGCCCCGTCAGGCAGTACCCCCAACACGGCAACGTGGGATGCGACGCCGATCTCGCCACGATTTTTACCGAGTGATCGCGGAATCGAGTTTGTCGTTGAGAATCAGACGCTTGGGAGACACGAGCTTGAAATCGTCTTGAGTCCGATGATTGATTCTGTTGGCGATCTGCGGCAGTGCAACTTTCCGGTGCCGCGTGTCACCGACGCCACGCTGATCCTTCAGTTTCCGAGCGACGCTGCAACTCCAAAAGTTTCTGAGTCACTCGGTGGCGTTACGGTCTCACCATCGAACAGCGGAACGAGCGAACTTACAGCCCGCGTAGGACCGGTTTCAACGCTGGCGGTTTCGTGGTTTGAACGGCGTGCAAAAGCGGAACAGGCATCGCTCGAAGTCGATCAGCTTCTCTGGCTCTGGTGCCGCGCGCACCAAACGAACCTGCGAGCGCAGTGGGAGTTTCGCGTTTTGTCGGGTACGGTGTCGCAGTTGCAAATCGTAATCGACCCACGTTTCCGGCTCTCTGGTCAATACCACTGTTATCACGTCCCTGAACGGCGGCTCGCTCTGGCCGATACATTTCCAGACGAACCGACAGAGATACCGATCACGTCGGTCGAACTCGTTCCGCTCTCGCTCGATCAAGCCGCGACGCACGGCGTTGATACAGGACAAGCGACGGTGCTCAACCTTGCAATGCCGGTTAGTGGAACGATTCTCGTTTGCGGTGACTTCGTACTTCGTCACTTTGGCGGGATCGGTCAGATTCAGCTTCCGCACATTGCTCCGGTTTCGGGGCGTGTATCGAAGTCGCTTTTGATGACATCGTGCGAACCATCGCTCAAGCTACAAATTACGGGTGCGGCAACGGAACAGTCGCAGGTGGCGACGAGTGAGTTTGTGTCGCAGTGGGAACGTTTTCGTCCGCGCGTCGAGCCGCCAGATTTGCCGCAGCGTGCATTCTCAATGACAACGATGCCGCGCGATGGCGTCGTCTCGATTGAGGCCGCACCTGCGACAGTGCGCGCAGTGATAAACGAGTCAGTCGCATTCAACGGACAGACCGCCGAAGTAATCTTCGACGCTACGATCACGCCGTCGCGTGAACTGTTTTCGCAAACGCTTTCTCTACCGAAGACGATGGCTATTGATTCTGTCGAACTGTTAGATGCATCGTCGCAGCGGATCGAGTTTCGCAGCGTGACAGCGACACCAAATCGGACACTCACGTCACCAGACGTTGCAACAACCGACGCTGTTACCGATGTCGTTTCCGACCGTCAAAACGTTCACATCTTTCTCAAACGTCCACTCGCAACGGCTGCAACGATTCGAGTGCGTGGTGCGGTTCCAACTCCTCCAAATATCGAACAACCAACACCACTGCCGCGTGTGGAACTCGTCGGGACGATCACGACCGCTGCCACACTCGCCATCTACCGCACGTCGGATGTCCTCGTCAGTGTGGACGCCTCGAAGTGGATGTCGATAGATCGGATGCCGACATCTCCGTTTGACTTTGCTGAGATGATTTTTGTTGGACGTTACGTTACACCGGTGGCAACAAGCGAAGTATCGACGAGCGTGAGCGGCGAAACTTCTGGCGAGGCGGCACCGGTCATTGCGGCAACTCCGCTCTACACTCTCACCGAAAACCATCCACAAATTCACGGGAAGATAGTCGAGACTCTGCGACACCTTGCCTCAACCGAGACGTGGAGTGCGCAGTGGGAACTAACACTCGATATTCAAGACGGTGAAGTTGCGATCATTCCGATCCTGCTTGACTCACTGTGTACAGGCCCGCTTCAGGTTGAGCCTTCAACGATTCGTGTCGCCGAAGACGCCGTGATTGATGGCAAGCGGCGCGTCGTTTTGATGTTACGCGACCCGGCCAGTGGACATGTAGCGATGACAATCACCTCTGCTGTACGTCAAGGCGACAAGGAAATAATTTTGCCGCAGCTCCAAATGGACCGTGAGTTTGCGTCGCTGAAACGTTTCCTCGCCGTACCAACGTTCGCAAAGGGGGCGATTCAGTGGGAGATTTCCGGGGCCGTCGCCGCCGATCCGACGGTGCATAGCGACTTGCTTCGCGCGGGCGAACAACTCTTCGTCGTTCAAGGCGACGCCTACGCTGGTCGCGGGCAGGTTATCGGAAGCGGTGGCACGATTCGTCTTCTCGACGTTCGTTTCTTCGTTCGCAACGACGGCGAGTTTTTCGCCTTCGCAACGTGCGACGCCGAAGGTGGTTTGGGGCGACGGATTGTCGTTTCGCTCCCGCCGACGACGCCGATGATTGAGGTGTCGATGAGTGGGATTACGGTGCCGATTCCGAATGATCAGCGTCACCGTTTGTCGCTTACGGTCGGTGCGTATCCGATGCCGCAGCGTCTTGACATAGTTTATCACGGACACGTTGAGCGGCGTGTTCGCAGCGGTGAAAAGTTGCTCACAAGTGACCTTCCGATACCAAAACTCGATGGGATTACAGTCCAAGAGACGCTCTGGACGGTCGCATTAGAAATGGAACGCGGCGTCCATCCAGAGATGAGTATACGTTGTGGCGACGATGATTTGGGGATCGCATATCAAGTTGTCGTGCCGCGTGATACAACGTCGCTGATGGCGACACTCGCCGCACTGCGGCTTGAGCGGATGCTCGTGAGTCTCGAACAAGTTCCGAAAGAGATACCGCGAGAGAATATCAATGTACGCAGGTGGTTTGGTCACTGGGAACGCCAGTGGAACGAACAGACGTTCTTTCTCGACCGACTACTCGGCGACGAACCGGAATTGACAACGACATCTTCGCTAGGACGAACACTCATCGCGGACGGTTCCGCTCTGGGTACCGATGACGGTTCGGCGGCGGCGTTTGTGCGGTCGATACGGTCGCTCGACAGTGCGCGAAACATTTTGCAAACGCGATTTCGCACTTGGCTTGCATCGTTCGATTCGAGAGGGAGTGCGTCGTCATCTACGCTTGGAACGTCCTCGCCAGAAGCGTCTTCGCTGGCAACGTCTTCTCCAACGATTGGCACGGAATCTTCGCTATCCGACGGAGCGGTTCTTTCGTGGCTAACGCGCGAACGCACCACGGGTTGGGGGCCGCTTACGAGTATCGAGTCGTGGTCGGATCGTAATCACTGCGGGACGGCGTTTTTTGCTGGAGTTTCACGCGGAGGACTGGGGCGACTGCAACTGACGACAGCGGCGCAATCGGCACACCACTGGGGAGATGTCTCGCGTGTGATGCCGATCTGGATTGGACTTTTGATTTTGTCTCTCGCGCTTCCGCTCAGTGTGTCTTTGCGTCAGACGATTTCGATGACGCCACACTTTTGGTCGGTCTGGTTGGGGCTTTTACTTTGGTGTCTTTCACCGCCGGGAACGCTTGGACTGATGTGGGTTGGCGTTACGCTGGCATCGTTAGTCGTCCCGCTTTGGCGTCGCCGATTCCGCCGCCCGCACGCAGCGTTCCCCGCCCGTGCGTAGAACCGTCGTCTGCCGATTAGACCTGTTTGAAAACTTGCACTCGTACAGCGGTTCGGCATAGCCGAACCCTCCAAACGCCTGCGGCGTATGACAATTGGAGGGTTCGGCTATGCCGAACCGGAACTACTATTTCTCTACGATTTTCACTCTGGACACCGCCGGAGAAATTGTGTACATTCCCACCGAGAACCCACTACAGGAGGACGGTGCGAATGGCCCACAACCAGCACAAAATCGGCGTTCAAGTTTTTTTGACAATAGCACTGTGTACCGCTGCGCCGGCCACGTTTACGCTCTTCGCGCAAGAACCGCTGCCGTTGCCACGCACAGCGCGTTCAGCGTTTTCGGCGGAAGGTGTCAGCGAGATCGCTTCGGTGCAGGCGAGCGAAACGACGCCAACCACGTCGCGGTCTGACGTTGTTGTGACGCGCGCGAAGTTGCAGCGAAAAGTGTCGCAGTTAATCGAGCAGGTTGCAGGTAACACGCTTACCGACACAACAAAAGTCACGACGATTGCACCGTCGCAACCTGCGCCACCTACATCGCTTTCGGTTTTGGCACCAGCAGTTCCGCCGCTTCCGCCGGCGACGCCGCGTGTTCTGCCCGCACTCGACGTTTGTGTCGCGTCGTTTTTGGGCGTGATGCCGGGCGTGACGACACTCCAGCAAGTCGTCGAACTTTGGGGCGAGCCGCAGCGAGTATCAGAACTCGCTGGGAAAACCGCGCACCTCTACTCCACCGAAGAACTCTCGCACATTGAGGTTGTCTTTGACGCCGACAAGGTCGCGTCGATTTTGGTCAAACTCGATTCGCCGCTGAGCGAGTCGCAGGTTACGGAGTCGCTTCAAGACGAACTGAAGCGTGTCGAACCGGTGATGCTCCCCGATGGCGACGGGAAAATTGTCGGCGTTATCTTTCCTGAACGCGGTGTATTTTTCTTGTTCGCGGCGCGGTCGTCTGGTAATGCGGAACGTCTCGTTACGCACATCGGCATCGAACCGATAGCGGCAGACTCGTTTACACTGCGGGGTGAAGCGGCGTTCGATGAACGTCCGAGTGAGGCGTTACGCGACCTCGTACACGCGGCCAAACTCGCTCCAAACGACGCGAAAGTGAATTGGCTTTTGTCGCGTCTTCTCTTGCTGCGTGGCGACATCCCAGCCGCGCTTGCAAGCTGCGAGAAAGCGATTGCGCTCGACGAATCGCGTCCGCTCTACCACCTCACACTCGCACAGATTCTCATTCAACTCAACCGCGCGGACGAAGCCCGCGTTTATCTCGAATCGACAATACCGATAGCGGCGGCGTTCCCACACGAAAAGGCGCAGATTCTCGTCACGCTCGGCGACCTTTACCGCACCGCCATCACGCCGCAATACGAAAAGGCGATTGAGCTTCACAGTGAGGCGATCCGTTTGGCATCAAAAGCAATCGACTCGCCGCAAAAGACGGTCCGTGCGCAGGCCCAAGAGGTACTCTTTCAGTCGCACTTGAGTGCGGCCCGCGATGTCGCTTGGGGCGACTGGAACGACAAAGACGAGTCGATCAAACGGTGGATCGCCGGTGCGGCAAAGTTTGTCTCCGAAGACGACGGAACTGTACCAATCGCCGTCGTTGAAGACCGTCTCTTCCAGCTTGCCGTCTGCTCGCTGGCAACGCAGATTGGTCTCCCCGAATCGACAGCCATCGAGCAGCGAATCGAAGATGTTGTCACCATCGGCAACGACGTTATCGCCAACACCAGCGACCCGCTTCGGCAGCAGAAATACTGGCGTGAGATCGGGCTGGCACTCTACGACGCGGTTCAGATTTTTCAGATACGCAAGACATTTCCGCTGGCGTTACAATACGGCGAACAGGCGGCACGTTACTTGAGTCGCGGACTCGAAGACCGGCGGAGCGAGACCGATGTTTATCTTCTTGGGCGACTCTATTTCCGTCTCGGTGCGATTCACGCTATCGGAATGAAGCAACACCGCGCGGCGATAGTTTGGTTTGACAAGGCGATCCCGATGCTCGAACCGCTCATTCCAACAATCGCACCTGAAGAACTCGGTCGATTTGGTGAGACGTTTGTCAGTATGGGCGTTTCGTTTTGGGAAGTCAATCAGTACGACCGCGCCATCGCACTCACCGAAGCTGGACTCCGGCAGATGGAACGCGGCGTTCAAACCGGCACCGTTCCGCCCGCTGCGCTTCATGTCCCGTACACAAACCTAGCAACAATGTACACCAAACTCGAAAACACCGAAGACGCGCAGCGTTGCCTGCGACTAGCCGAATCGATCAAACAAGGCGCACGCCCAACCGCGCTGCGGTGAACAGAATCAGAGCGGGAAGCGTAAGCGAGTACACAAATCAGAACACGAAGCGTAAGCGAGTGCCCCATGAAAAAACAAATCGCGTCAATCTTGGTTGTTGTCATCTGTTCGTTGTCGGTGGCGTTGCCGGTTTCGGCGCAGGGCAGTGGTTTGAAGGACACGTTCTCGGTGTGGTCGTCTTCGATAGGGCGTAGTTTTCGCAGCGTCTTCGCGCCGCCAGCGGAACCAACTTTCTCAGTACCGGCACCGGTCACGTCACCAACGATAACGACTTCTGTGCCTTCGACTTCGATGCCATCCGTGACGGTGAACAGTGCCAGCGGTCTCACTGCCGACGTTCTCAAGAAGACGCTCATCGCCAAGACGCCAGCCGAAGAAGCCTACATCGACACCATTGTCGCCAAGCGAGATGCTGGTAGAATCTCCGCCCAAACAGTGAGTAGCGCATATCGCTACGCGATGAAGAAAAACCGAGATCGCCGCATCGTATACTTCAAGTCGGCGATAGACGCGCTGACGGGTGGATCGTGAAACTTCAACACATCTTGGACAAATCACGGCTCTCGGTTCTTGTTATCGGCCAGATTCGTCGTGCGGAGTTTGCGTCTGTTGCCAGCGACGTTGCTGCGGAGCGTGTCACCGTTTTTGAATCTGTTCACGATGTTGAGTCGTTCGGTGAGAGTGAGTTCGATCTGGTTGTTGTTTGCCAGTCGTTTCCCGGCGAGTTTTCGCCCGCGTTTATCGACCGCGTTCGCGCCGCGATGCCGCTAGTGCCGATAGTTGTTGTACTCGGTGCGTGGTGCGAAGGCGAAGAGCGAACAGGTTCCGCGCCGCTGCGTGGAGTCGCACGCATCACCGCGACGCAGTGGCCCGGTTGGGGACAGCGCGAACTCGACACAATCCGGCGCGGCGTCTGTTCGCGTTCAATGTTGCCAGCGACGAGCGGCGACGACGAACGGAGTTTGGCCGAGACGCTGCCGCGAATCACGTCAACGATTTCGGTCTCGATTCACGGCGTTGATCGCGCGATGACGGCGATGCTGAACAACTTCTTGACAACGCAAGGTTTCACCGTGACAAACGACAACAGCGTCGCCGACTGGACGCTCGTTGACGTTGCCGACGTTTCGAGTGAACGACTTCGCGCGACGTTTGAACCGCTAGTATGTTCGTCACGAGTCGTTGCCATCATGCACAGCCCGCGCAGCGACGAAGTTGCGGCGATGCAAGAGTACGGCGTTGCGGCGGTCTTCCCAAAACCAATCAACATGTTTTCGTTGCAATACTTTCTGGAAAACTGTGAACGCCCTATTTCCGTCATTCCCGCGAATGCGTGAATCCGTCCTGACAACACTTTGTAAGTGTCACGTCCGTTCCGATTTGGGCACTCGCTTACGCTTCGTGTTCTGATTTGTCACTCGCTTACGCTTCCCGCTCTGATACACCACTAACCACTACTCACCATGTCTACATTCACCATCGGAGATTTTACATTGTCAAGTCGTCTCATCGTTGGGACGGGAAAGTATGCGACTTACGCGGTGATGCGTGATGCGCTCGAAGTGTCGCGTGCCGATTGCATCACGGTTGCGGTGCGGCGCGAACGACTCGTCAACGCAGCAGGCGAAAACATTCTCGACTTCATCGACTCGAATCGCTACACAATTTTGCCGAACACCGCCGGTTGTTTTTCGGCAGACGACGCAGTTCGCGTCGCGCGACTTGGGCGTGAACTGCTTTCGCAGCTTGGAAATCGCGGTGCGAACTGGGTCAAGCTGGAATGTCTCGGCGACACCAAAACGCTCCTGCCCGACCCAATCGAAACGCTCAAGGCAACCGAACAACTCGTGCGAGACGGTTTCACGGTTTTGGTTTACACGTCGGACGACCCGCTCGTCGCACGGCGACTCAAGAACGCAGGTGCGGCAGCGGTGATGCCTGCGGGGAGTCCTATCGGGAGCGGTTTGGGCGTACTCAATCCGAACGCGCTACAGATTTGTTTGGAGTATCTCAAAGAAGGCGACATCGAATATCCGGTGATCGTCGATGCGGGTGTCGGCGCGGCGAGCGACGTTGCGCGGGCGATGGAACTCGGCGTTGACGGCGTACTTCTAAACACGGCAATCGCACACGCGCAGAACCCCGTCTTGATGGCGGAGGCGATGTGGAAGGCGTGCGAAGCGGGACGCGCGTCGTTCCTCGCCGGACGTATTCCGCGTCGCCGCTACGCAACTGCTTCCAGCCCTGTTGAAGGTGTGATTGGCGGTTAATGCGTCGTCATCGTGGTAAGCGTTCATGTAATTTGGTCGCGTTGTCGTTGACGTGTTATGATTCTGGGCACTCGCTTACGCTTCGTGTTCTTAATGCGTTGCGTTAATAAGAACACGAAGCGTAAGCGAGTGCCCGAAGCGGAGCAAACGTAGCGTCCACGAATAGCCGCCAGATGGATTCCCGACTGCGTGGGAATGACGGACACGCGAATCAAACCGTGAATGGTTACTCATCGTGTACCGTTCGTAAACAAAAACACGTCGGCAAAGTTTGCCGCACGGATTCTTGCGGCGATTTGCTTCGCGTGTTTGGCGTGGTGCGCGAGCGTGAAGAACGCCGTCCCGCTACCGCTCATCTGAACGGCAACACCGCCACACTTGGTCAACTCTGCATGAATCTTCGCCAGCGACGGCAAGAGCGCAAACGCCGGTGATTCCAGTCGATTGAAGAGATGCGAAACCATCGCCCGAAAGTCGCCGTGCGACACCGCGTCCAAGAACTTTGTGACATCGCGCCGCTTGCCGTCGTGATGAAGCATCGTGACGCGGTAGACATCCGCCGTTGAAAGTCCCTCGCGTGGTTTCACGACAACACCATCGAGTCGCGGCAGACTTGCAATACGCTGGACGTGTTCGCCGCGTCCACGACTCACACTTGCACCACCGACCAAGAACAGCGGCACGTCGCTACCAATCGCGCCACCAATTTCGATCATTGCGTCGCGTGTGAGATTGAGTTTCCACGCCTCGTTCGCCAGCAGAAGTGCGGTGGCGGCGTCGCTCGAACCGCCACCCAACCCCGCCTGCGATGGGATTCGTTTTACGAGCGCAACGTCTGCACCGCACTCTGCCGCTTGCGAAACAGTTCGCCGAACGTGACGCAACATCTTGACGACCAGATTGTCGTCGCCTGTTGGGATCGCGTCAATCGGTTCTCCACGAGGCGAAGAGACGGCGAGCCGAATCACATCGTCATCGCGGCGAGTGAAGTGGAGCGTGTCGGCCAGTGAGATCGGTGTTGCCACTGATACGATTTCGTGAAAACCATCGTCACGCTTTCCGAGCACCTCAAAGAAGAGATTAATCTTGGCGGGTGCCGTCAACGAGAGCGCTGGTATGTTTGAGTTGTTCACCATTTGTTGCGTCATTCCCGCGTAGGTGTACTGAAACACTTCGCAAGTTCCATCACGTTTGAAACGTGGACGATGGCGATTGCCTTGTCGCCGGGGCGAAACTGGAACGTCGCTGATGGCATCATCGGTTCGCCTTCTTGGACGACGCCGCCAATCACTGTCGGCGATGGCAAGTTTACGTCTTTGAGAGCAGCTTGCGTTATCGGTGCGCCGGGCTGAACTTCGAGTTCAACGATGTCGATGCCGCTCCCAAGCATGTGCGAATGACGAACGACAACCGCACCAGTGTTGAGCATACTCAAAACGTGACTCGCAAGCACCGCACGCGACGATACCGCCGCCTGAATTCCAAGACGTGTAACGATGTTGGCATAGTCGGGACGGTCGATGATCGCAACACGCAGCGGGACGCCAACCGCCTCCGCCTCAACACACGCAAGGATGTTGTCTTCGTCTTGACCCGTACAAGCGATGAACGCCTCGGCGTCGCCGACGTTTTCCTCTTCAAGATTTGAACGCGAACGCGCGTCGCAACAGAGCACCGTCGCTGGGAGATTCCGCGACGTGAGTTCGTCGCACCGAACGCGGCTCCGTTCCATCACGCGAACGCTGTAACGTCGCGTGTTGAGAATCGTCGCAAGGTGCATCCCTGTCTCGCCGCCACCAGCAATCACAACCTTTTTACGCACAATCGACTTGGTGTAAAACTTCCCTTTGATCTCCTCGATTGCACCAGCAATACCGATGAACGTGACGCGATCACCCGGCTCGATAGTGTCGCTGGCGGTGGCGATTTGCGTCGTCGATTCCCGCTGAATCGCACCGATCCGAACGTCACTCGGTAGCGACAACGCCGAAAGCGGTTTGCCCGTCGATCCCGACTGCCGCGCGATCAATACTTCTTGCATCTCAATCGCACCGCGAACGAAGTGTTCGATCACAAGTTCACCTTCGCTGCGGATGCGGCGAGAGAGTTCCAGCGCGGTGAAGTATTCTATCGAGAGGAGACGGTCGATCCCAAAGTGATGCTGGTAATCGAATGTACTTCGGTCGTGAAAAATCTGCGAATAGACGCGGGCCGCCACGCGCCTCGCTCCCATCGCCTTGGCCATACTCGCCGCGATAAGATTGGTCTCGTCGTTCCCCGTTACGGCCAGACAGAGATCAGCCGAGCCGACACCAGCCGTGAACAGCGCACTCGAACGCGATGCGTTCCCCTCCACCACCGAGACTTGGTGCTGCTCGTCGAGAAGCTCTACAAGATGCGGGTCTTGTTCGACGACGGTAACTGTATGACGATTGGCAGCGAGAAGGTCAGCAATAGCAGAGCCGACCATTCCACCACCCAAAATGACAACACGCATGGGAAACAGGGGGGAAAGGTAGGTGCGGGATTTACACATCCCGCACACGCGACATCCGTCGCGCACGAACTACGGTTGATTGCCAATTCATGACGGTGTTTGTGCAGTGTTTTTGCAGAGGAGCCCAAACACCGTGCGATGGGTGTGTAAACCCATCGTCTACCTTGCCTTGTGACAACTGACGACACATTGGGTCCTAACAAACACGAATCGTCTCCATACCGATCAGCGTTCCGAATTTTTCAATTTTCGATGCGACGTGCCCGACACCGATGGCGCAGTGGTGCGCCGGTCCGTGGCCGCTCCAAGCATTTACAAACTCACGAACGTCGAGCGGAAAACGGTAACGGCTGTTGGTGTTACCGATTTCGAGAATCGGACCGGCAACCGAAGTCCCTTCGGCGATCAAGAGTCGCAGCACGCCGTCGGGGGCGTCGATAACCGACAGCAGCGTGACCGCGCCGTGCCGAACCTGCATCTCAACACTCAAACCGTGACCGACCTTGCCGTGATAAACTTGCAACGGTTTGAGTTTCGTTTTCCCTTCGGCGATGCGAGTGTGGCCGGGGCCGTCGTGCCCCATGAGTACAACATCGTCGTTGAAATCGACCGCATAAAACTCGGTGAAAGAACCGCCGACGCCGAACGAGTCGAGAATCTTCATCGCCTGAACATTTTTGACTTCGTATTCTCCCGCAACCGGAACGCCGCGCGAAGTGAGAAGCGAATTGCCAACAATCACTGAACCAATCAAGTCAACATAAGTGTCGTCGCCGGTGCCGCTCACGAAGTATGCGAGCGAACCGATTTGGTGCTTGTCAACGATAGAATCGAGCGCGACGGCGGTGCGCGCAGCGCGAACGATTTCGTCGGCACCGCAGTCGGGCTGAACGTCGAAGTGCGAACGAATTTCCGCAACCTTCGCATCAACATCGGCGACACCTGCGGAATCGCGTGCCGCCTTGAGTTCACTCATTTCGACAAACTCGAAGTGCGAACCGAATTGCGACGAGTGTCGCGTGAGGTCGGAGTAGATGTCGAGCATCCCACCGTAGTAGTGTCCGAGGAGGCCGACACGATTTCGCCGCATCACCGACGCGACGCGAGCGGCGTCGATCCAGTCGTCAATCTGTTGCCACGCTATCGGGTCGTCTTTCAAAATGCCGGTCACTTGTTGAAATCGAATCCCCGCGCGGAGGAATGCGTTTGCGATCTCCGGTACGCTGCACGCTTGACAGTTTGCAAGCCACTCGCCGGTCATACGAGTTCGGTCGCCGAGTCCGTTGAACCAAGCGTAGTCAATCGTGGCAGTCGGCTGAAGGTTGAGCACGACAACCGGACACTTCGCCTGCTGAACAACCGGCAGCACCGTTGCGGAGAGTGCATAAGTTGAGACGTAGAGAAAAATTAACTCGACGCCTTCACGCTGAAAGAGTGCGGCAGCGTCGCGTGCGGCGACGGGGTTGTCAACGAGTCCTGCATCGACGACTTCCACACCGCGACTCGCTATCTGCTCCGCGATGACGCGCTGATAACCGACGAGCCGTTCGCGCAGCCCGTCAAACTGCGGCCAGTATGTATCGAGGCCGATGCCGTAGAGACCGATCTTCATTTGTGATTCTCCTTGTGGACACGATGGATGTTGTGGACTTGATGGACAATAGACCTGTTCGGAAACTCACAATCGCACAGCGGTTCGGCATAGCCAAACCCTCCAAACGCTGGAGGGTTCGGCTATGCCGAACCTGAACTACTCTGCACTCGCCACTATCATCGGTGCTTTTTCGTACTTCTCAATCGTTGGCGTTGGGACTTCGGTGACGAGGCGTTTTACTACGTCGTCGTTGGTCATTCCTTCGGCTTGGGCTTGGAAGTTTGTGCTGATACGGTGACGCAAAACGGGGATCGCAACGGCGCGGATGTCGTCGATGGAAACCGAAAAACGTCCGTCCATCGCTGCGAGTGCTTTGCCGCCGTGGATGAGAAACTGTCCCGCGCGAGGCCCGGCTCCCCAGTCAACAAGTTCGCGTATAAACTTCGGCGATGAAACGTCGCGTGGGCGAGTTGCGCGGACGAGCCGCGCAGCATACTGAACGATGTATTGACTCACCGCAACCGAACTGACCAGCTTTTGCAAGTTCACGATCACTTTGCCGCTCATTATTTTGCGGACTTCCGGCCTCTCGCCCCGCGTCGTCGCAAGCAAGATTCGTTCTTCTTCGTCGAGCGTTGGGTAGTCGATTTTGATGTTGAACATAAACCGGTCGAGCTGCGCTTCCGGCAGCGGATACGTCCCTTCTTGCTCTATCGGGTTTTGTGTTGCGATGGTGAAAAACGGTTCGGGGAGCGGATACGTTGTCTGCCCGATGGTCACTTCACGTTCTTGCATCGCTTGCAAGAGTGCGGCTTGCGTCTTCGGCGGTGTACGGTTGATTTCGTCGGCGAGGAGAACGTTCGTAAACACCGGCCCCTGAACGAATCTGAACGAGCGTCGTCCATCGGCGTCTTCGTCGAGCACGCTCGTGCCGGTGATGTCGGACGGCATGAGGTCGGGCGTAAACTGAATTCGTTTGAAGTCGATGTCGAGAATGCGTGCGATGGTTGAGACCATCAGCGTTTTGGCAAGTCCGGGAACGCCTTCGAGTAGGCAGTGTCCGCCGGTGAAGATCGCCGCTAGTATTTGCCTAACGACATCGTGCTGGCCGACGATGACCTTCCCCAGTTCATCCTGCATCAGTTTGCAGTGTTGACCAAATTCTTGTAGAACATCGCCGAGGTTGCGCTGCTGCTTCGGTGATGATGGTGGCGGTGGGGGCGGTGGTTGACTCATAGGGCAAGAGCGTACCACGAGGCCGCGTTTTAGGAAGTGGGGGTGCGTATCCGCGACAAGACTTCACAAGACTAGAAATTTCCGTATAATGCCGCCCATCATTTTGGCTGGGGAACGATTCCAGACCCGTTACGGGTCAATTTGTAGGCTTCGCCATCCATCGCGCCGCGGCCTCGTTGGGCCGCTACCGTTTTGGTACGGGAAATTCAAACCGTCTTGAGTATATTTGCGGTCCGTTTGGACAAAGAGGAGGTTCGCGTGAAGCAAGCAATCATCAGTGACATTCACAGCAATCTAGAAGCGTTGTCGGCTGTCCTTGCGCGAATCGACACACTGGGCGTTGACCAAATCGTCTGTTTGGGTGATGTTGTTGGTTACGGCCCGAATCCGCTTGAGTGCATCGGACTGGTTCGCCAGCGGGTCAAGACGTGCCTCCTCGGCAACCACGATCAAGCGGCCCTCTTCGACCCCGAAGGTTTCAACTCTGGTGCCGAACGCGCAATCTTCTGGACACGCGAACAACTCGAAAAACCGGCGAGCAGCGGATCGACTGGTTGCTGGGACTTCCTCGGCGAACTCCCGCGGTCTCACCGCGAAGGCGACACCATTTTCGTTCACGGTTCGCCACGCAATCCGCTAAACGAATACGTATTTCTCGACGACATCTACGACGAACGCAAAATGGATCGTCTCTTCTCGATCATCCCGAAATACTCGTTCCAAGGACACACTCACGTCCCCGGCGTCTTTACCGAGTCGCGCGAGTTCTTCTCGCCGTCGGAGATCGACAACAAGTTTGTTCTCGCCGACAAAAAACTGATGATCAATGTCGGCTCGGTCGGTCAGCCGCGCGACAACGACCCGCGTGCTTGCTTCGTCACGGTAGATGGATCGTTCCTTGAGTTTCATCGCGTCGAATACCCGGTTGAAAAGACGATTGCGAAGATCGCCGCGATCCCCGAACTCGACCCGTATCTCGGTGCCCGTCTGCGAATCGGACGGTAGAAAACAAGAACACGAAGCGTAAGCGAGTGCCAACGTGAGAGCAGACGTAGAGTCAACGAAAAAAGAAACGACATCACCGCGTCCGTGGTATACGAATGGTCTGGCGTTTGAGTGCGAAGCGTGTGGCGGATGCTGCGGTGGTGGGCCGGGGTTTGTGTGGGTGACTGAAGACGAGATCACCGCACTCGCCGCCGCGATGCAAACGCCGCGAGACGTGTGGGAAAAAAAGTACGTCCGCACCGTCCGAAGCGGGCGCAAGACGCTCCGCGAACTCGACAACTACGACTGCTGTCTTCTGCGTGTTGATGGTGGTTGCAGTGTTTACTTGTCGCGTCCGCTTCAGTGTCGCACTTGGCCGTTCTGGCCAGAGAACATCGCCTCAAAAAGTGAGTGGAAGTCGCGTACACGCAACTGCCCCGGCTGCGGAAACGGACGTACCTTCACCGAAAAAGAAATCGACGAAATCAGCGACTCGATCCGGCAGCACCGCGCGGAACCGCAATAAACTTGTCCGCAGATTTCGCAGATTCACACAGATTTTTTAGGAGCCTCACACAAAGGCACGAAGGCACAAAGGAGTTTCTAAAGTCTATCCCTCTTCGTGCCTTTGTGCCTTGGTGTGAGAAAAAAAGAACTGCTAACAATCGCAAATCAAGCACAAAAAATCTGCGACCGTCTGCGCAATCTGCGGATTCATCTCCTCGCCGTGCCTCCGAGTGAGACACCTCAAAAATCAGTGAACAGGTATAAACCATGAAATTAATCGCCATCAGTGATCGTTACATTCCGCGTGCTGCGATGGAGGCGGGGCTGGCCGACCTCAAACCGTTTGGGATCGAGGTTGTCGTCTGTCCGTGGGAGCACGACACGCTCGAAGAGTTGCAAGCGGCGAATCTCAAGATCGAACAAGAAGGGCCAGACGCCGTTCCGCTTCCGGCGTCGCTCGACGAGACGATTCGCGGTGGCGACATCGTTGTGACGCAGTTTCCGCCGATCTCGCGGCGAGTGATCGAGTCGTCGCCAAAGTTAAAGTTAATTGGCGTCTTGCGAAGCGGCGTCGAAAATATTGACGTTACTGCTGCAACCAGTCGAAAAATTTCGGTCTTCAACACGCCGGGGCGGAACGCACGCGCCGTCGCCGAGGCAACGCTGGCACTCATTCTCGCCGAAGTGAGAAACATCGCACGCGGACACCACGCCCTAAAAAGCGGTGTCTGGACGCGCGACTATCCAAACAAAAACGACATCCCCGAACTGTTTGGTCGCACGGTCGGCCTCGTCGGATTCGGTGCGGTCGGTCGTCTTGTGGCGAAGTTTCTTGCTGCGTTCGATGCGCGTGTTGTCGTTTACGATCCGTTCTATCGCGGCGACAATCCTAGCGTCGCCGCCGTTTCGCTTGAAACGCTGCTAACGGAATCAGACGTAGTTTCGCTTCACGCACGCTACTCGCCGGAAACGCGACACATGCTCGGCGCGCGCGAGTTTGCGATGATGAAACCGACGGCGGTACTCGTCAACACCGCCCGCAGCGGACTCGTTGACGAACGTGCGCTGGTAGACGCACTAGCCACGCGGCGTATTATGGGTGCGGCACTCGACGTGTTCGACGACGAACCTCTCCCGCCCAATTCGCCGTTTCTCACGCTCGACAACGTAACGCTCGTTCCGCACCTCGCTGGCAGCACCGCCGACGCCTTCCGTAACACGCCGCGACTCTTCGCGGCCAACCTAATCCGCTGTCTGCAAGGCGAAAGCGAGTTCCCCGTCATCAACGGAATTGCACCGCGATTCGGATAACCGTTCAGGGTTGATTTCCACATCCGTCATTCCTGCGGAGGCAGGAATCCAAATCACACGCATCAAGCAGACGCGACAGCGGAACATGTGTGCGAGAGGAGTTGGTGCCATGTGTGCAATTGTGTTGACGATGTCTTCCCTTTAGATTCCTGCCTACGCAGGAATGACGAAACAAACCGTGAACGTGTAAGATTCGGATAACGTGCAACGGCAGCGCGTCACATCTATCGTCCGATAGAAAGCGTCGTTTCGGGTGTGGCGATGGAGCGGTTGCCGATAAAGATTTCTGCCCGGAGCGTTTGTCGCGCGCTTGCTTCACGCGCAACGTAACGGACTTGAAGTTGTCGCGTTGCGTTCGGAAGCAGCGATTCGAGGACACGAACGAGCGTTCCGTCGCCTAGGCGTTCCGTTCCATTCGTCGCCTCAATCGGTTCGAGAGCGGCGGCATTCTGCGGTGGTAGCACGCGAAGCTGGACGTTGTTGTGCGTCTGCGGCGAAGTGTTCTTCACAATCAGCGAGTAAATTACCGTGTCGCCGACACGAATCGGCGTATTCACCGCGTTCCCTGGCTCGTCCGTTCGTTCCCAACGATATTCAAGCTCCTTCGCCGGAAGCGGCGTTGTCGGCGTGTAAGTCGTTGCTGGCCCACGCGATACTGGCGACGACGGTGAACTCGGAGAAGTCGGCGCGGGTGTTATGCCCGTCGATGGAATCGTCGGGACAATCGAACTGGGTGAACCATTGGGCGAAGGCGGCACGACGCTCGTCGGCACAGTGAGCGGTGCGACAAACGCCTCGACATTTGCGTCGCCCTGCGCGGCGAACTTTAGCGTGAGCGGAATCATCACCGATTGTTGCGGCGGGATCGCGGCCAGTTCCCACTGCACAAGTTCGCCGAGCGAGACCGGTTGCGGCGTGCTGCGAACGAACTGAACAACCGGCGAAAGCGGCAACCAAACTCGTGCGGGGGTCGCCACGCCGGTTGCGTTTGTGATTGTGAGCGTGTAGTTCGCCTCTTCGCCGAGTTTAATTTGACGCGGCCCTTGCGTCTGAATCGTCAAAACGCCGCCGCTCGCCCAAGTCTGCCGAATCGTCTCGCGCCCGACAGTGATCCGTTTTTCGCCGTCGTCGATCCCCGCCGGACGAATAATGCTAACAGCAACCGTACTCGTCCCTTGCTTCATTTCCGTTTGCTTGAGTTCGACGGTCGCCTGTCCTTGACTGTTTGTGACAACTTCTTGCACCTGCGCGTTACCATCGAGCGTTGCCGCTGGGCCGCCGATGATTTCGTAACGCACAACCCAGTTTGCTCGCGGTGAACCATCGGTCTTGCGACGAACTGTCGTCGTGAGTATGCGCGACGAACCGACCGCTGCAATCGTTGTTCGCGGCAGTTCCCATTCAGCATCGACCCAGTGAATAATCGCGCGGTCGCTGCGGCGTGACCAGTCTTTCATCGTCGTGCCGGTGACGGTGACGTTGCTTGTCCCTTCGCGTGTCGAGTTAATTGAGACCCACGTTTGGCCACGCAAGATTTGGATGTCGTCGGAAGTTTCGGGGGTGCCGCGCGTGAGGAACTGGTAGACCGCGCTCGTCTTTGTGAGAGCGGATTTTTCCGTTCCTTTTTTCGCCTTCCGCAAGTCGGCGTGGAGCGGATCGCAGACCGAACCGGTGTCGAACGCGATGATGTGCCCAACGCCATCAATCGCCCACTCGATTGGTTCGTTTGTGATCAGATTGTCGCCCGTCCCAAGATAACTTGCAACAATAATTACTTCGCTGCCGAGCGGCGCGATCTGTTCGTTTGGCGTGGCGACGACGGCGGGGCCTTCTATCGGCGAAGTCGGTCGCGCGACGCCGCCGCTCCCACCGGCACCATGAAACGGTGCGCGTTCGCGGTCGGGTTCCATCACGATTGCGGTTGAAATTCCTGACGCGGGAAAACCTGTTGGCGATGTCGCGGTGCTGGTCATTGTTGTCCGCGTGTCGCCCAAGTTTCCGGGTAACGCCGATGGCGGCAGTGCGGTTGTCGCTGCTGACGGTGTTGTTTCTGGCGTCGTCGCGGGCGACGATTTGTCGCTCGTCGGACACTTGAACCAGCGGCAACCATCGCCGGTACCGAGTCCGAACGGCGACCCCGAAAAGAGCCTCTCACCGGTGGGGTCGATGTTGCTCGACGGCAGAAGCGAATCGTTCCCACCCCCACGCATCGACGCGCACCCCGCCCCCGCTGCGATCAGTATCGCAGTAACGAGAAACGCGATTTGGAGGTGATGGCGTGACATGTGAAAAATCAGAGCACGAAGCGTAAGCGAGTGACAAATCAGTGCCCAATCAGAACACGAAGCGTAAGCGAGTGCCCAATCGGAGCACGAAGCGTAAGCGAGTGACAAATCAGTATCCAATCAGAACACGAAGCGTAAGCGAGTGCCCAATCGAAGCGGGAAGCGTAAGCGAGTGCAGTGTGGTTCGGATGGATTCCCGCCTGCGCGGGAATGACGGGAAAAATCCAATCTCCGCTTCAGTATACCTTGAGAGAAAGTGCGCGCCACGTTATTTTTCGCAACACGTCAAGTTTTCGCAAACGGTTTTTGGAGTACAACCGTTTTCATCGTTACGAAGCGTTGCCACTGGCGACGGCGAACGCGGTGGCGTGCGAGTCGCAGTGTGATATAGAGATCATGACTTCGTTCACGCCGAGTTTTTCTGCGACTGAAGCGGCACCACCGGTGAGGATGACCGACGGTTTCCCACTCGGAGCGTTGACGACCTCAACATCGCGCCAAGTTATTCCGGTTGCCCAACCGGTGCCGATGGCTTTGAGTACCGCTTCTTTCGCGGCCCAGCGGCCAGAGAATCGTAGCACGGAATCGCGTCGCCCTTGGCAATACGCAATCTCACGCGGCGTGAAAACCCGCGCAACAAAGTTTTCGCCGTGATGCTCCAGCATCCGCGCAATGCGAGAACACTCCGTGATGTCGGTGCCGATGCCGATGATTTGCATGGTTTTTCTGCGTTCACGGTTTCTCGTCTTCGCCAACGAGTTTACGGAATTCAATTTTGCGGAGGTGTCCCGTCGTACACCAAGTACAAAAACCGAGCGGACGGTATGCCTGCATCTCCCAACGGATCGAGAGTTTCGCGTCTTTGCGATCAAGATCGACGACTTGCTTTTCTTCGTAGTTGTCTTTCTTGTTTGAGTCTTTTTCGGCGGGTTTGGTGTCGCTCGGAATTGTGCGGAGCCAGACGCCGATGCGATCATCCGTCACGCGAACGCGAACGGCGTACCACGTTTTTTCGCGGAACGAGTGATAACCGTTTGTCTGGTTTTCGGAAGCGTCCATTCCGTTAATGCTGCTGAGACCAATCGTCGCGCCGCCCCATCCACCGAGGACGAAGCTGCAAAACGTGTCGTCAACGGGGAACGTTACGGTGCCGAAGAAGTCGCCGTAAGATGGCCGCATCGCTTCGTAACGCAGTTCGTAGTTTGTCTTCGCGTCGAACTTTTTCGCACGGATACCCGTCGCGCTGGCACCAGCACCGATGATGATCGTCTTGTCTTTGACGGTCACTTCGCCGTCACCGCCATAGACAGGAACTTCCCAACCATCGAGCGTTTCGCCATCGAAAAGCGGTTTCCAAACCTCTGACTTCACATCGGGTTTTGTTTCGGCACCAGATGCAAACGCACACATCATGATCCCCAAACAGAGAACGATTCCAAACAGACTCCAGCGACGATTCAGTTTTAACATTGCAACTTCCTTTCATTTTCGGTTTCGGGAAACTGTTCAAGCGGGGCGAGGCCGAGTCCGTTTTCGACCGCGAGGGCGATGGCGGCACACTCCGCCAGTGCAAGGTGATAAGTAACCGCAATACGTTGTTCAAAGACATCGCCAAGTTCAAACAGTTCCATGACATTGATAGTGTCGAAACCATCTTTCGCTTCGGCGGCGTCTTTACTCGCCTTTTTGGATTGGTTCGCTACGCTCTCTTGGAAACGCTTCTCAAGTACGTCGCGGTCACACGGGGCGATGAATGCAGCAAGCGTTATGTCGCTGTCGTTATGGTCGAACGGATACGGCGTGACACCACACGCCTCGTGGCAGGTTCGCAGCAAATGTCGCAGTGCTGCAAACTCGTCCTTGAAGTGCGTGAAAAATAGACTCGCTTGCGCCTGCGTGGCTGGTTGCGAGGCCGTGAAGATTACCTGTAGAGTTTGGTTGATGTGTTTTGAACCCATCCATCCTTCCCGCATTGTCGCCAGTTTTGTCAGCACGTCGAGAAGCGTACTAAAGCGTTCGGCGAGTTGTTGGGCGTCGTCGAGAGCATCGTCGAGTTCGCCGCTCGTGAGGAGCGAAGCGATGGCACGAAGTCTGTCGCACACCGCTACGTCGCGCGGACGCATCGCGTCCATCAGCGCGTCCCACGCGGCGTTCGCCGCGCGAACTGCTTCTTCGGCGTCGCTTACTTTTTTGAACGTCATCCCGCCAAACATCTTGCGAGTAATTCGTTTCCGGTTGAGCAGAAGTGTACGGCAAGCGGTTGTTTTGGCGATCTGCTCCGACGCCGCTGGGAGTGCGTCGTAAGCGGTCTTCCACGCGGTTCGCGTGTCACTCTGCCTGATGCGGGCTTGCACAAGACGTGTCCAAGCGTCGCCAACGTTGTTGTCAACATTATTGCTGTCACCATCGCACGCCATCGGAAGGATAATTTGAGAACAGTAGGCGTCTTGAAAAAACTGTTTGAACGCCATCCAGCCGCGTGTTTCTCGCTGCATCTGCGCAACAACGTCGCCGATGTCGCGTAGGTTGTCGTCTTGAAATGTCCAGTTCTGGACATCGCGGTAGAAGGCAAGTGTCGCGTCGCGGCTGAGTGCAACAAAGTCACGAAAGAGCCACGTTGCCGGACGCTTAATCAACGACTCGTCTTTGGTGCTGGTGTTGACGACATTGTAGGTCGAACCATCTGGTGTCTGCCAACGTGTGAACGAATCGGCGTTGAACACACCTGCTGTGTTCGCAGTTTTGATAATTGCGATGCGGTCACGGTCGCACGGATGCGTGTCGGTAAAGTGGGTCTTGGAGTCGCGGATAGCGTTGGCGACGGCATCGGGATAAAGTTGTTTTGCGAAGTCCAAATTGGCCGCAATGAGAATCGGATAGTTGTCGGGGAGACGATCTTCGTTGAGCATGTAGAGAATATCGCCTTTTGTTTTCTGGTCGGCGAATTGGAGCCAGTTTAGACGTTCGAGCGTTGCCGCTGTCGTTTCGCTCCCGACGAGACGTGTTGAGAACGTGTCGGCATCGAACTCCGCCTGACGACTCATAAACCCCGCTGCAAAATGCCCCGCCGTCATAAAACACCATAATACGCGGCGTATCAACCACACAACTGCAACGACGCACAAACACGGTAGCATTGTCCAAGGGATTCCAATTGTCACACCGGAATGAAGCGTGCGATCAAGTCCATCGCGGTAGTAGTAGATGTGGGCGAACCACGCGATCACTGTTCGCACAACGTATTGGATACGTCGCATACCTACTTGCGTGAAGTGACCGAACTCGTGTGCGAGAACACCAGCGAACGACACTGTTGAGAGACCCGCGACAAGCGGTAGACCAATGAGAAGGTCGCACTTCTTGCCACCGGTGAGCGCGCCCCAAAAGCCGCTCGTTGTTGCGGCGGCGGCGTTGACTTCGCAGTCGATGAAAATCCGCGACGGCGTTGGCGCACCGACAACGCGACAGACGTTATCGACAAACTCAAACAGCAGCGGCTCTTCTTCTCGCGTTACGCGCCGCCGTGTATCTTTTCCCCAACCGAAGAGGAGCGGTCGAATTAAAACGATGAGCGTCACGCCCAAAACAAGTGCAGCGACGATACCGTATCCGAGTTCCGCGCGTTGCTGTTCGGTGAGCGGCGGCGTTGGACGATTGATGATCGACAGAATACAACGGTACTCAAGATAACCGAGGCCGCCAAGAAGTCCAAAGTAGACCAGCGGCAAGAGAAGGACAAAGACACCAACAAGAGCCAACGCCAAACGATAACGCGCAGAGACGCGAACCGGTTCAAGCGGCGGCCCCGCTAGCGGCGTGAGTATCGCGTTACGATAGGCACTGCGTTCTTGTTCGTCTTCGGGAGACTGGTATCGCGCGACCAAGTCGCGGTCTGCCGCCAGAGGATTCGCTACTTTCGAGGACATCGAAAACCCTCACCGGTGTTACTCCCAATCACCATACAGAAAACCCGTGAAGCTGAAAAACTCCACGGGTTTCCTGTACAACAAACATCAATCGGTAACGGTCAGCGTTTGCTGAACTGCGTTCCGCGGCGGGCACCCCGGAGACCGTACTTCTTGCGTTCGACCTCGCGGGCGTCGCGAGTGAGAAGACTGTGTTCGCGGAGAATCGCTTCGATTGACGGGTCGAACAACTTCAGTGCCCGCGCGACACCGAGCTTGCACGCATCGGCTTGACCAGTCGTCCCGCCACCTTCAACTTTGATGATGACATCGACGCTGTTGCGTTTCTCTGTCAACTCAAGTGGCTTGAGAACCGCTTGCCGCTGCTGCGCCGTCTTGAAAAACTCTTCAAATTCGCGGCTGTTTACACTGATCTTGCCGCTCCCCGGACGAACACGAACACGCGCAACCGACGACTTACGTCGCCCCGTTCCAAGCGAGTCGTTCTTGCCATTTCCTTCAATCACAAAATCGCCAATCTTGACCATCATAAACTCCTTGAATCTTTACATGGACGAACACGGACTTGCACAGACGAACACAAACACGCTTTGCCTTCAACCAATTTCCAGCGGTTGCGGCGACTGGGCCTGATGCGGGTGAGTTTGTCCGCTACGATAGACTTTGAGTTTCTTGAGCATCGTCCGCGCGAGCTTGTTCTTGGGGAGCATCCGCCGAACGGCCTCCATGAGAATCATCTCCGGCTTCGACGCCATCCGTTCGCGGGCCGTCTCGCTGCGAAGCCCCGGCCACTGCGTATACCAAGTGTAACGCTTTTGATCGAGCTTTTTGCCCGTGAAAACGACTTTGTCAACATTGGTGACGACAACATAATCGCCAGTGTCAACATTTGGGGTGTATGTGGGACGATGCTTTCCCATCAGGATCATTGCGATGTCTGACGCGAGACGACCGACGACTTTGTCGGTCCCATCGACCGTCCACCACTGCGGTTCGCGCTCACCCGCACGCAGAAGGAGCGTTGTGTCGGTGGTTTTGGTGGGACGAACATATTCCGCCGTCCCGGCTGCCATTTGCTGTGACATGATGTCTACCCAATCTTACATATTGCCTTGCCTAAAGAGAAACGAGGCTGTGATTCTACCGACAAAATCGTCTCAAGCAAGTGGGGGAGTTTCAGATGGTAGCTTTTGAACCAGTCTCAAGGCGATTGACAGATTTCGCCCATTACGAACGGTTTGTCCGATAGAATCGATTAAACACAGTTTTGCCGTTTCGCGGGTCGTGCGTAATGAACACCTTGGGAAGTTTATGACAGCACACACACGACGGGTTGCGACAAAAACTTCAGTTTTACGTCTTCCGCGAAGCGACAGCGGCGATAAAATGAGCCGAGTTCGTAGAATCTTCGCACGAGGAAAACTGTATGACCAAATCTATACGCAAACTGTTCGGGATCGTTTTTGTGTTGGCGTCGGCAACGTTCGCTATGACGCAAGAAGAAACTCCGTCTGCAACGGAAGCACCCGCAGCCGTAGAAGCAACGGCTGCGGAACCGGCATTGCCGGAACCGTCATCGCCAGAGACGCCATCACCAGCAGTGGAAGCAACTCCAACACCAGAACCACTTCCACCGATTGATCCGCAGAAGAGTTTCTCGCGGCTCGCGCATCCGTCTGTGGCAACACGAGTCCATCTCACCGACGAGCAGTTGGTACAAGTACAACGTCTCCTCGCCGAGCGTGCGCAAAAACTCGCGCAGTCAACCGCCGACAAATGGAACGAACTCATTCACACCAGCGAAAAACAACTCGAAGCGATCCTCACACCGCCGCAGCGTGCGATGTGGGACAAAGTCTTCACAGAAAAAACAATCCGACCGATCTTCAAGTTTCAAAGCTGGGAACAAGTCCTAACGTGGACAGCCGAACAAATCGGTCTGCAACTCGTGATGGACGCCCCGCCACCCGGCACGTTCGACTACGCCGCCGACCGCGACTACACACCGACCGAGTATCTCGATATGCTCAACGGTGTACTTTTGCGAAAAGGTTACACGCTCGTGCGTTACCAGAAGATGCTGATGCTCTTCAACCTCGCACGCGGAAAAGTGCCAGCGCAGTTTCTGCCGAAAGTCAAACCGCAAGACCTCGGCGAGTACGGAGCGTTTGAAATTGTTGCCTGCACGTTCCCGCTCGAACGCCGCGACCAAGCCGATGTGTTACAACGGATGACGCCGTTTCAGGGACAGTATTTCAGTTACATTCCGATGCCCGGCAACTCGCTCCTCGTCACCGACACGGCGGGGAATCTGCAAGTTCTTTGGAAGGTCGCCGAGGCGGTTCACAATCCGCCGGTGCCTGAAAAGCCAAAACCGCCAGAGCCGCCGCAACCGCCACCACCGCCAACTTGGGAGGCGTACACAATCACCGGTGTCGATATGCCGCAGGCGGAAAAAATTATCACTGAATTCGTCGGCGACGCTAAATCGCTTCGGCTCGAAAACTCAAACGAGATTCACTACTTCACGCAACCCGGTAACCACGAAGCGATCAAGGCGATTGTCGAAATCATCAACAAAGATGGTAGCGCAGTTAAGCGGCGTAGCGTTGTTGCGTACACTCTCGAACAGATGCGGATGAGTGCCGCCCTTCGCGGATTCCGTCAACGAATGAACCAGTGGCAGCAAGGCGGAATGATGGGACGCGACGAAGCCATCGCCGCCGCGACGAGCGTCGTCGAGTTTCTCAAAAAGTCGTTTCCGTCGATAGTCGTCATCGATCAACCGGTTGCCGGAAAAGTTGTCGTGTTCGCCGAGGACTCCGACCACACGAAGATTCGTGAGTTGTTCGAGTCGCTCTCGCAGCAGACGGAACCGCCCGCAGAGTTGCGTGTTGATGCGAAGGTTTACAAAATGCCAGCGTCGGCAACGCAGCGAAGTGTGGGTGAGATGGTGCAGGCGATCACCACGCTCGTCCCGAGTGCGACCGTTTCCGGCGACTCGTCGCAGAATGTCGTCATTGTCGTCGGTACGCCATCCGAGCACGAACTCGTCGCTACCACGTTCCGTGAACTCGACGCACTCGTCGATGAACGCAGTGCTGCAACGTACTCTACTGCGAACATACCAGCATCGCAGGTGCAGGCACTCGCCTCGCAGTCGCGTCAAGACGGCATCTTCGCGTCGGCCCTGCTCGTGCCCGACCCACAGAGACGACGCCTCATCGTCTTTGGTACGGAAAGACAGCAAGCGGAAATCGCCAAACTCCTCGGCGAGCCACTCACCGCCGAGGAAATGGCAGAGGGGCGGCGAGACGCACTCGTTTATACGCCGAGTGTCCTCTCACCGTACACGCTCTCCTCGATTATCCGCGATATGTTTCCCGATCTCGACGTATCGCGCGACGACATGCGGCTTGTCGTTCGAGGGACGCCGAACGAGATAGAGGAAGTCCGTGCGATACTTGCCAAACTCGACCAAGGCGACTCTGGACGATTCGTGCCGAAGACGTATCCGCTCAAGAACGTAGACCCGTATGCGATTACGCGGATGATCAACCGTCTATACCAAGACGTTACCGCCACTTATGACTACGCAAACCGGAGCATCTTGGTTGATGCGTCGCTCGTCACGCACGAAAAGATTGCCAAACTACTGGAATCGCTCGACCCCGACGAGCCGAGTCCCAACGCGCTCGAAGTCAAGTTCTATCCGCTCTATACCAAACCGACAGAGACGATTCTTTCACCGCTGCGGCAACTTGTGCCAGCGGCGCAGATCGTCCCCGATGCTGCGAACAAACAGCTCATGGTGATCGCGCGTCCGAACGAACAACAACTCGTCGTCGAACATCTCAAAACGATTCTCGATTCGTTCACCGTTCCCGAAGAGCCGATTCTGCAAATCTATCGCCTGACCGCGGAGCAGCAGCGCAGATTGAATGCGTTCATCACGACGGCGCGTGCGGAACTTCCGACGGTGCAAGTTGTCGCCGACACGACGCCGGGGCAGATGTCGATTTGGGCGACGCCGAAAGAGCACGAACTGCTGGTAACTGCGTCAGAAGAGTTTGCGGCGAACGAAGTGCCGCTCGATATTCGACCGTACAGCGCGATTGGAA
>JBOFSQ010000066.1:0-35789 GCA_051651625.1 Thermoguttaceae bacterium
TCTGTGTTGCGTAGTGAGCAGATTCGTGAAGTTTCCAAACTGCAGGAATTTCTACAAACCTCGCCACAGCTATTCACGCCAACCGAATGCAAGAACTACTTCCGACACGATGGGTATGCGAAAACGTAAAATGCTCTAGTGCAATACCAATCTTGACCGCCGACGAAGTGGAGACGTTTCTTTCAGCGGCACGCGCATTGAACGAGAAGGTGGCAAAGCCGACATCGACGACGCAGCGCAAGCCAAAACCGAAACACCAGCCGCAAACGGTGTCTGTCACCTCCAACGGCGACAGTCCTGCCGACAACTTTAACACGCGCGGGCGTGAGACATTCAAAAAGTGTCTTGAAAAACACGGCTGGCAGTATGAGTACACGAGCGGCGACAACGAACACTGGCGGCGACCGGAAAAAGACGGCGACGGCACATCAGCGACGCTTCACTTGACCGAACCACTCTTCTATGTCTTCTCTACAAACGCCTTCCCGTTTGAAGCGAATCGGGCGTACAACTTCTTCCAAGCCTACGCGATCCTAGAGCATGGTGACAATCTATCAGCCGCCACAAAAGCACTCATTGCCGATGGCTATGGTAGCAATGGCAGCACTCAAATTAAGTTGCCCGATGGGGTAGCGGGCGAGCCAGCGTCGGCGAACGGTGCGAAAGCCGCAGATATCACGTCATCGGTCATTAGCGGCACCGATGCTCTCGACGCCCTCTGGCATTCGATTCAACACGGCGAACCACCCAAGCGGTGGCATAGCGACCCAGACCCCAAGAGTGCGATCAACGGCTTTGCGATGCGTCCTGGTGTGGTGATCGTTATCGGTGGCGCACCCGGCGCGGGCAAGACCGCTTTTCTAATGGAGACGGTTTACAAAGCGATGAAGATCGACAAAGAAGTCACAGCCCTTTTTGTCAACGTAGAAATGACGTCTTCGCAATTGCTGGAACGCCTGCTGGCATCACAAGCCAGTGTCCCACTCGGCGACATTATCGAACTGGATCTGACACCTGAAAAGACCTCACGACTTGAAGCAGAAATAGAGAAAATCCACGAAGCCGTGTCTCGGTTTTCGTTTGCAAAACCGCCATACACTATCGAAGCGATCAAGGAGATGGTGAAGTCACTTGACCCGAAAATCGTCATCCTCGACTATACCCAGCGGCTACGAATCGAAAAGTCTCACGCAGGACAATCAGCCCGCGATAAAATCAACATCATCATGGAAGACTCTCGCAGTTTTGCAAACGAGGGGCGATGCGTCATCGCCGTTTCCGCACTCTCGCGTGGCGACAATGGGCATAACAAGAGCATCACATCCTTTCGCGATAGCTCCGAATTCGAGTACGGTGCCGACGACATTTGGATTCTTGACAAATTCAACGAGAATGAAAAAGGGACCGTACTTGGTACCGACTCCAACCGAGTGCTCCGTTGCCTAAAAAACGCAGCGGGGAGCCGCGAGATATACAACTCACGTTTGACGGGAAATTTCAGCGATTTGCGACGGAACACCGTGTGGTTTTGAAATCCAAATTGCAAAAAGAAAGTGGTAATGATACCTCGGAGGAGAAGGAAGAAGACGAAGGGATTAACGAATGACAAACGCCGAATCAACGAAGCCTAAAAAGCCGCACGACCGATGGGGGACGAGCAATTATATGATCGACGGAGGATTTAATAGATTCGACCTGACCGCCACCGAGCGTTTGATTTGGCTTGCTATGTATCGGCATGCGAATAGATATGGGGAAAGCTGTATCTCGGACAGACGCCTCAAGGATAGCTGTAACCTTTCGAGACCAACAATTCAAAAAGCGATAAAAGGTATGGAGAAAAAAGGAGCGTTAAAAATTGTATCCAGAAAGACTGGTGATTCTCCGAGTCGCTATACTATGTTTGGTAAATACAAAAGCAATAAGCTGCCGCAAGGCGTGGTAAAGTAGCTTTACCACCGTGGTAAAAAAGAGCGGCAGAAGGTGGTAAAGCAGCTTTACCAATACAGATAGTATACAGAACGGCGGTACAGCCGCTTCGGTCTATAGACCGCGTCTGACCGCCGATGAGAGCACCAACCCCAACCCACCACCCAATTGGTGTTGATTTTACCAGCCCGCCGCAAAAACCGACTTCCCACATCCGCCCTTATAGGGTACACTGTCACCAGCCACCAGCGGCATCACAACGAGGAGATCAATGTTATGGCATCTATCAGCACCGCCAAGGACGGCACTCGCCGCCTGTGTTTTAAGGGGGCTTGCGGAAACCGCAAGACCGTCCATCTTGGCATCGTACCGGCACGCTGGGCAAACGACCTACGCGACCTCGTGGAGTCGCTATTGCAACACCAGCGGCACGACCAGCCGATTCCGGCGAAAACATCGGAGCGGCTGGCGGCACTGGCACCGGAGCTACAGCAAAAACTCGCTACCGCCGGTTTGATTGACATCGCCAGCAAGCATCGCACCACCGTCGGCGAACTGCTTGACGCCTTCACGGCACGTCGTGAGGGAGCGGTGAAGGCATCGACCGCGCGAGCCGCTGCCCAAGCGATCCGAAACTTGCGTGAGTTTTTTGGCGACACGCCAGTAGACGAAATCACTGTCGCCGACGCGGAATCTTTTTTGCGACACTTGCAAACGCAGTCCGCCAAGCGAGGGAGCGGTACACCGTTGGCACCGGATACCGTCCACCGCCGATTCAAGACAGCGCGTGCGGTTTTTGAGACGGCGGTGAGGGACGACGTTATTGTCAAGAATCCATTCAAGTATGTTAAAGCACACGGCGGCGATTTAACCGAGCGGCAAGAGTACATTCCCACAGAGATTGTTTTGCGTGTCATTGACGCGGCCCCTTCGCTTGAGTGGCAGCTACTCATTGCGTTGTCTCGCTTTGCGGGTTTGCGTGTTCCGTCGGAGCCGCGTCTTTTGAAGTGGGTGGACATGGACTTGTCGGGGCGGACGATGCGTATCACGTCTACGAAGAACGAGCGACACGCGGGGCGAAAGTATAGGATGTGTCCGATAGTTGCCGACCTTATGCCGTTCCTTGAGGCGGCAGCGAAGGCCCCACGCGAGCCGGACGGGTTTGTCTTTTCGCCAGCGATACGGAATCACACAAACCTTGCGACAATGTTACGCAAGCGGTTGAAGCGAGTCGGTATTCCCGCTTGGGAAAAGACGTGGCATAATCTGCGATTTTCTTGCTACACCGACTTTATCAACGCGGGGATTGCACCCGCGACTGTTTCAAAATGGCTTGGGAATACAGACGCTATTGGTTTGCGTCATTATCACGATAGTACGTCGTCGGAGCTTACGCGTGCAGCGGGTTTATCGTTTGTCGCGTTACCGCAAGTCACCAGCGAAGCGACGCGCGACGGAGTTTACGAATCACCACCAGTTGCCGCTGTAGAATTGAAAGCTGGCGACGTTGCCGAATCGAGATCGTCGTCGGTGGAGTTTTGTGGCGACTTGTCGGCGACGCTTGGTATGATTCTTGACGTTGCCGACGAATCGGACGCCAGCACCGAACCCATCTTTGGGACGCATCCAGAGTCACCCAAGGAGCGAGGAGAAAATCACGCCGAAAAGTTGACGCGCATTCCGACGCGCGCTTTGCCGAAACGGGGCGTTTTGGGGGAGAATGACAAAAACACGGCAAGTGTCAAAAGCCTAAAAAACACGCCACATGACGCCCCATTGCGTCCAGCGCAAAACCTACCGACTGACCCCTACGGGACTCGAACCCGTGTCGCGGCCTTGAAAGGGCCGTGTCCTAACCACTAGACGAAGGGGCCTCACACGAAAGAGACGCGGAATTGTCTCAAACATATTGCCGTTGTCAAGGAGACCCTGTTACGAGAATCAAACATCTGTCGCCCCATTTGCGCTAATCTCACCAAGCAACGCAAACTCGCAAACTTGAAACTCGCGGAGTTTCTGGCCCACACTTGTCGCTTTGATAACGTTTGGTAGAATTGCAGCACTTTTCCCTGCCCTCAAAAGTCTGTCGGCGGGACGCTGGTTCTTGCATCGCGCAAAACGTGCTTGGCGCACGGTGGCTGCGTGGAGATTCAGCGGGTGAATGTCTCGCCGAAAGTTTGTACCCCATTTTGCACAAGAGGAAACATCAGCCGTGGTCAATCGTAATCTCATTCGTACACTCGATCAAAACCAAGACAACTGGGAAGCCCAACTCGATGCCTCAATGGCCGGAGTCAACACCGACGAAATCGACTGGGGCGGTGGTGAAATCTCCATGAACCAGATCGTCCTAGGACGAATCGTTCGCATCGACCCCGAACATGCTATCGTAGACATAGGCCACAAGAGCGAAGGATTCGTCCCGCTAAACGAGTGGGAAGAAGGCGAAGCTCCACCAACCATAGGCGAACAAATCAAGGTGCTTGTTGAAGAGCACGATGACATCCCGCCCGGTGAAGAACTTCGTGGTATGGTCTCGTTGAGTCGCCGTAAAGCCGCGAAGATCGAGGCTTGGAACGCGATGATGGAGACGATCCACGAAGGCGATACCGTCACTGGTCATGTAACGCGGAAAATTAAGGGCGGTTTGCTGGTCGATCTCGGCGGCGTAAACGTATTTCTGCCAGCCAGCCAAGTCGATATTCGTCGCCCGAACGACATCGGTGAATATATCGACCAAGATATTAAGTGCGTCATCCTCAAGATCGACGAAGAGCGTCGCAACATCGTCGTCAGCCGACGTGCCCTGATCGAAAACGAACGCGCCGAACGACGTTCAACCGTTCTCTCTCGACTGCAAGAAGGACAGGTCTGCACCGGCGTCGTCAAGAACATCGCCGACTTCGGCGCGTTCATCGACCTCGGCGGTATCGACGGCCTCCTCCACATCACCGACATGAGTTGGGGACGAATCAATCACCCGTCCGAAGTCGTCAAGATCGACGAAGAACTCGAAGTCGTAATCCTCGCGGTCGATCTACAGCGCGAGAAAATTTCGCTCGGTCTCAAGCAGAAGTCTGCGAGTCCGTGGACTGCCGTCGAGGCGAACTACCCGGTCGGCGCCCGCATCAAGGGAACGGTCGTAAACGTGATGACTTACGGTGCGTTCGTCAAACTGGAAGAGGGCGTCGAAGGGCTGGTTCACATCAGCGAAATGTCGTGGACGCGCCGCGTCTCGCATCCGAACGAAATTCTCGCCGTCGGCGATGTCATTGACGTTGTCGTTCTCAACATTAACAAAGACAAACAAGAAATCTCACTCGGTATCAAACAGACTCACGACAATCCGTGGGACGTTGTTGAGGCGAAATATCCGGTCGGCAGCGACGTTGAAGGTATCATCCGCAACCTCACAAATTACGGTGCGTTTGTCGAGCTTGAAGAGGGGATCGACGGACTTCTCCACGTCAGCGACATCTCTTGGATTCGCAAGATCGCGCACCCCAGCGAAGTGGTGCAGAAGGGCGACAAACTTAAGTGTCGCGTGATCTCGGTAGACAAGAAAAATCGTCGCATCGCGCTCGGACTCAAACAGATGACCGAAGACCCGTGGGAAACGACGATCCCGGAGAAGTACCAAGCTGGAACGCTCATTACGGGGAAGGTGACGAAGATCACCAACTTCGGCGTGTTCGTGAGTCTTGGCGACGACCTCGAAGGACTTCTCCACATTTCGGAGCTTGCGAATCACAAGGTTGAAAATCCTGAAGAGGTTGTGAAACTTGGTGAAGAGATAGAGGTCAAGATTTTGCGGGTTGACCAAGAGGATCGCAAGATTGGTCTCTCGCGTAAACGTGCGGAGTGGACAGACGAAGAAACCGCCGCCGACGCAGCAGCGACGGCGACGGCGGCTGGTCACAACGTCCAGCCCGACATGCTCAAAGGCGGCGTTGGTGACAGCTCCGGCCCACTCTTCAAGACGCCCGACGCAACATGATTTTCGGTGCGATTTGCCTCGTCATTGTTGGGTGGGGAATTACGTTTGGCCTTGACGTCGGCAACTTTTGGGTCAAGATTGGCCTGACTGTTGCCGCGCTTGCGGCCTATGCGATGGCGTGGCAACGTCCGCAAATTCGCGTCTCTTGGAGCGGTGCCGTTCTGGGCATCGCTTCGGCGGTTGTGCTGTACGCGATTTTTGCGATTGGCCACATCGTCTCAGCGTTTGTCGTTCCGAACGCTGCTGCGCAGGTTCAGAACATCTACCATCTTGGTGGCGCAGAAGCGTCACAACGTCTCATTGACGGCGGCCAGATGCTGCGAATTTTTCTCTTGCTCCTGTTCGTGACTGGGCCGGGGGAAGAGATTTTTTGGCGAGGTTTTTTGCAAGAAAATCTCGCGCGACGTTTCGGAAGTTTTCGCGGTTTTCTTCTGACGACGTTGCTCTACGGCGGAATTCACATCTTTTCGATGAACGTCATGTTAACTGGCGCGGCGTTCGTTGCTGGTTCGTTTTGGGGACTTATCTACCTCTGGCGACGCGACACGTTCGCCCTCATCGTTTCTCACTCACTCTGGAGCGCAACTATCTTCGCCATCGCACCGATTGGGAATGTGTGAAGTTTCACGAACGCTCGTACCCGTTCCCGCCACGTTTCGTCATTCCCGCGTACTCGGCGGGAATCCATAGCGAAGACATCGCTAACAAGATTGCACACGCCGTACCGAATCCGAAGCCCCACCGTGAACGCTATCGCGCCTTCTTGCGGCCACTCTCTCTAGTGCCTTGGAACGTTTGTTTTTGGGGATTGGCAACATGAGACAATTCACCACCAACGTCGCGTATTGTAGGGGCGACCGGCCGGTCGCCCCTACGGAACGTCCCCCAACATTTGAAGTTTCCAAGGCACTAGGCCCCCGCCGAGTACGCGGGGGTGACGCATGTCGGGGGAATCCGTGAACGGCTCTGCAAAAAGAAACTCACAGATTCTTCTGAATCCACTCAGCGATTTGGACGGCGTTTGTTGCCGCGCCTTTGCGGAGGTTGTCGCTGACGCACCAAAACGCAAGACCGTTCGGCGACGAAATGTCTTCACGAATTCGGCCAATGAAAACCTCTGGACGACGGTCACAGTTAATCGGCATCGGATATTCTTTCTTGGAAAGATCGTCCATCACGACGATTCCGGGGAACGCCGCAAACAGTTTTCTCGCCTCGCTCACCGTGATCTTCTTTTCCGTCTCAACCAAGATACTCTCGCTGTGACAGTTCGCAACGGGGACACGAATCGCCGTCGGGCAGACTTGAATTGTCTCGTCGCCAAGAATTTTGCGCGTCTCGTAGAGCATCTTGAGTTCCTCGGACGTATAACCCTTGTCCTTCTCGGAACCTATCTGCGGAATACAGTTGAACGCAATCGGGTGCGCGAAGTTTTCGTAGGCGTATGAATCGCGTCCGTCGTTTTCGAGGTGCGACTTTGCACCGCCCAAGAGATCGCGCGTCCCGACAAGTCCCGCGCCGCTCACGGCCTGATATGTACTGACGACAACACGCCGCACGCGACCAGCGTCGTGAAGCGGTTTGAGGGCGACGACGAGTTGCGTCGTCGAACAGTTCGGGCTGGCGATAATCCCCTTCTTCACGGTGCGAATCGCTTCGGCGTTGACTTCGGGAATCACGAGCGGAACGTCTTTGTCCATCCGCCAGTAACCGCTCTCGTCAATGACGAGGCAACCGCGTTTTGTCGCGTCGGGAATGAAGTCGCGTGCGGTTTCGTCGGGCGTACTCGCTATCGCAAGTTGCACGCCGTCAAACGCCTGCGGCGTCATCTCTTCGACGGTGTGCTCCTTCCCCGCAAAGACAATTTTCTTCCCCGCACTCCGAGACGAAGCGAGAAACTTAATCGTCTTGTACGGCACCTTCCGCGCCGCAAGCTCTTCAAGGATGATCGTGCCGACGGCTCCCGTCGCACCAACAATGGCTAGATTATCGTACATGGTTTTGATTTGAGGAGAATGATGAAATGGTAGGTGCGGGGTTTACACACCCCGCACACGCGACGCATGTCGCGCACGAACTACGGTTGATTGGCAATTCGCACGGCGTTTGTGAGTACACAAACGCCGTGCGACGGGTTTATACACCCGTCGCCTACCTTGCCGAATCGAAACGCATCAGCACCAACCGCGCAACTTCGCGGCTTCGGCAACGCGCTTGATCGAGACGAGGTACGCCGCGTCGCGGAGGTTCGTCTTCTTCTCGACGCTCATCTGATGAACCGCCTTGAACGCTGCGGTCATCTTCTTGTCGAGAAGTTTTTGCACTTCGTCGAGTTCCCAGTAGAAGTTCTGCGCGTTTTGGCACTGCTCGAAGTATGAAACCGTGACGCCGCCAGCGTTCGCAAGATAGTCGGGCAAGACGATCACGCCTTTTTTGTCGAGAATCGCGTCGCCTTCGGGCGTCGTCGGGCCGTTGGCCAGTTCGCACGAAATCTTGCAGTTAACTTTGGCGGCGTTCTTGTCGTTGATCGAGTTTTCGAGTGCCGACGGAAACAGCACTGTACACTCAACAGCGAGAACATCGTCGCTGGAGATTTCTTTCGCACCCGGAAATCCTTTGAGCGAACCGGTCTTGGTTTTGTAGGCGATGAGTTCTTTCGCCGCGACACCTTCTTTGATGTAGATACCGCAAGTCGAGTCGCTTGCTGCGACCAACTTTAGACCGAGAATTTCTTCGCCGAGTGTTGCGGCGTACTGGCCAGCGTTACCGAAACCTTGTATCGCCATCGGCGCACCTTTGAGTTCGATGTTGTACGCCTTTGCCGCTTCGCGTGTGATGTAGATTCCGCCGCGTGCAGTGGCGTCGCCGCGACCTTGCGAACCGCCGAGTGCGAGCGGTTTCCCCGTGATGACGCCGGGGTGACACTCCATCGTCATTTTTTCAAACTCGTCCATCATCCACGCCATAATTTGTGGCGTGGTGTAAACGTCGGGTGCGGGAACGTCTTTGGTGATACCGAGCACCGGCGCGACGGCACGAATGTAACCGCGTGCGAGGCGTTCTTTTTCGCCGTCGGAGAGTTTTTTCGGATCGCAAATCACGCCACCTTTTCCGCCGCCGAGTGGGATGTCAACGACGGACGTTTTCCACGTCATCCAGCAGGCGAGAGCGCGAACGGTGTCGATGGTTTCTTCGGGATGCCAGCGGATTCCACCTTTTGCGGGGCCGCGAGCGGTGCTGTATTGGACGCGAAAACCTTGGAAGACCCGCGTGGTGCCGTTGTCCATCTTGACGGGGATCGCAACGTGAACTTCGCGTTGCGGTGTGCGAAGGAGTGCGTGTGTTCCGTCGTCGAGGCCTAGAGTTTTTGCTGCTTTGTCGATCTGGGCCTGCGCAACGGCGAACGGATTGTACTGTGACGGTGTAGACATAATGTCCCTTTCTTGCCCCTCAAATTGAGTGATTGTCCGCCAGCAAGGTGACCGGGGAGGGGATTATGAACCCGGGCAAACGCAGAGCGGACAAGGCGGTATTCTACGCAAACTCGTCCCAAACGCAAGGGGCACGCTCACGATGCGCGAAGAACGAACGCTGTTCGCCTACGTTCCACTCGCCGGCATCGTGCGCGGTTTGTCTTCGAGCAGGATTGCGATCCATCGCGTTTCTTGGTAGGCGTCGAGAACGATCTTCATTGCCATCGTCAGCGGTGCGGAAAGGAACATCCCCGTCATACCGAAAAACCAGCCCCAAACCACCATCGAAAGCAAAACCACCAGCGGCGAAATCCCAAGTCCGTCACCCATGTAATATGGTTCAACCAAGTACCCAGAAATGCTGTGAACACAAGTTAACGCTGTCGTGCAGAGGGCGACTTTCGTCAAGTCGCCATCGACGAGCGACAACAAAACCGGCGGCACCGACGCAATAATCGGGCCGAAGTTTGGAATGAAGTTTAGGAAACACGCAAGCAGTCCCCAAAGTACGGCGTACTCCACGCCCACAAGCCACATCGCCAGCGTTACCGCTGCGCCGGTTCCCAAACTCACGACCGTCTTGATGACAGTGTAGTGAACCATCGTTCGCGCGATCTCCTGAAGTTGCTGGCTCGCCGCACTCCGCTGACCGAACGCCGCTTCGATCTTGGCAGGAAATTGCGCCGCCTCAAGCAGTGCGAACACCACAAGAACAACAATAATCATCGCCACGCTCGCAACGTCGATCATACTCGAAATGAGACTCTGCGTCGCCGCGATAACTAGCGACGAGAGCGTCGCCGCTATCGAAAACCGTTCGCGCGGCGGATGCGTTCCAAGACCGCCAACCGTCGGCATCGCAGACGCCTTCTCGTCTTCGACAGTCTTCGGCACAGCAGCTTCGATGTGAATGTCGTTGTGAGCATCGTCGTGAACGTCGCTTGCGACGAGTTCTGCTTCGGCGTCTGGTGCTGTCACATCTGCGGGTTGTTCCTCGGCCACTGGCGGCGTTGCGGGGCCGAGTACGGTTTGCGAAACCGTACTCGCTAGTGAATCAGTTTGTCGTTCAAACGCTGCGGCGAGGTCGTTAATTTGTGTGTCGATCACGTCAACATATTGAATCAGTTTTCGCTGGTATTCCGGCAACTTCGCCGCGAAGCGTACACCCGACGACGCCACAACGCCGACGAGCAAAAGTCCGCCCATCAGAACAAAAAACGAGACCATCAAAACCGCGACGCCGTTGGAAAACCCTTTCTGTTTGAGCCACCGCAGCGGAATCGTCAAGACGACGGTGAAAAAAACCGTGAGCAAAATCTGCCCGACATACGCCGACGCCGACGCCAACCCAGCCAAAATCACTACCACCGCCGCCAAGAACAAAACGATTTGAAGAAGTGTATACTGTTGACGCATCGTATTCCTCGATTATACTTTCGCCCTATGACTAACTCAAAAAAGAAACGTGAAGACCTCGCCGCCGGCGAAGTTCTTTGTATGTATTGTGCGGCGAAGTGTTGTCGTTATTTTGCGCTCCCGATAGACAAGCCGGAGACGTGGCAAGAATTCGACTTCGCTCGCTGGTTCTTGCTTCACGACCGCGCGACGGTCTTCGTTGACGACGACGATCCGACGTGGCACCTTCTCGTTCACACAACTTGCAAACACCTCCGCAGTGACAACTTGTGTGGTATTTACGAGACGCGGCCACAAATCTGCCGCGATTATACCACAGATAAATGCGAATACGAAGACATGTGGGTGTACGACCAATACTTTGAACTACCCGAACAGATCGAGGAGTACGGCGAAGCCGTTCTCGGCCCCCGCCCGGGACAAACTCTGCGGACGAAAAAACCTTGAAACCTCTTGCGGTTTTGCTTTGCATCACGGAGCTTCACGTCGGCGGTGCGGAAAATGCGTTCGTCGCGGTGGCGACGCGACTTGATCGTGAACGGTTCGCACCATCGGTTGTCGTTCTTGGCCCGCGTACACCGCGCGACGAAACTCTTGCAGCGAAGCTGGAATCGGCGTCGATTCCGGTCACGTTTCTCGGCATCCGCCGCTGGTGGCAAGCACCGATTTTGCTTTCGCGGCTCGTAACGGAAATAAGACGCAACAGGCCCGATGTCGTTTTGCCGTTTCTCTTTCACGCAAACATCGCGGCGCGATTTGCATCACGCATCGCTGGCGTGCCGGTCTGTCTCGCTGGGATTCGTGTCGCCGAACGCCAACACCACTGGCACGTCACTCTCGACCGAATCACGCAATCACTCGTTCACAAATACGTTTGCGTCAGCGACGATGTTGCAAAGTTCGTCGCAACACACCATCGCATTAGCGCAGAAAAAATCGTCGTCATTCCGAACGGAATAGCGATCCCCACAATTCAAACCACGCAGGCAAATCAGCTTCACCGCGCAATTGTGATCGGTCGTTTGCACCACCAAAAAGGGATCGACTGGTTACTCGCAAGTGCAACGCGATGGCTTGCGCGGCTGACAAACTGGGAACTCGTCATCGTCGGCGACGGTCCCGAACGTGCGTCGCTCCAGCGGCAAGTCGAGAACGCGGCGTTTGATACGATTCGTCAGCGGGTTCAGTTTCTCGGCTGGCGCAGCGACGCGGCGTCGCTCCTCGCCGCGAGTGATTTGCTGCTGCTCCCGTCGCGGTGGGAAGGGATGCCGAACGTCGTATTAGAAGCGATGGCCGCTGGAAAACCTGTACTCGCCGCCGACGTTGAAGGCGTCTGCGAACTCCTCGGCGAAAACGTTGACTCGCAAATCTTTCCGCCCGAAGACGACGCCGCGTTTGAACTTGCACTCGAAAAAATCGCCAGCGATGCTGGCTACGCTGCGCGTTTGGGATATGCCAACCGCGCTCGCGCAATTACGCACTTCTCGATTGATCGCATCGTCGCAGAGTACGAAATGTTGCTATACCGCGCACCACCATTGACATGATATTTTCGATTCGCTCTACTTATTTTTGTTGCACCACGGAGACACGGATAGCACAGAGAAGACAAATCCTCTCCGTGACCTCCGTGTCTCCGTGGTAAAATTCCGAATGCCAACTTTGGGACGTGATGCAGTATAACCGCTCTACGCCGCAACTGGATAGTGCCGCCGCGCGGCGTTGTGCTCGTAGAAGTCTTGGACGCCATCGACGACAAGTCGCTGCTCGGCCTCGGTCAGTTCGGGGAACATCGGAAGCGCGAGAACTTCGCGGCTCGCTTGGAACGTCTCCGGCAGTGACGTTGGTCTGTAACCAAGATACTGGAAGCACTCTTGTTCGTGGAGGCCGAGTGGGTAGTAGATTTCTGATCCGATTTTTCGCTCTGCAAGCCAGCTTCGCATTGCGTCGCGGCGGCCATCGGGGACGCGAATAGTGTATTGATTCCAAACGTGACGACGATTCGGAAGCGCAGTCGGCAAAACAATCGTGTCGTAGAGTCTCTCGTCGCAAAACATTTCAGTGTAACGGTCGGCGTTTTGTAGACGCGACGCGGTCCACTGATCGATGTAACGCATCTTGACGTTGAGAATCGCGGCTTGGAACGAGTCGAGACGGCTGTTGATTCCGATGACTTGGTGATAATATCGCGGCTCCATTCCGTGAACGCGGAGGAGACGCAGCGACGCGGCGTACAGTTCGTTGCGAGTGGTGAGCATTCCGGCGTCGCCCGCACCGCCGAGGTTCTTGGTTGGGTAAAACGAAAGTGCGGTCATATCGCCCCACGAGCCAGCGCGACGACCATCGAGTTCGGCACCAATCGACTGCGCCGCATCTTCGATCACGACTACGCCGTGTTCACACGCCAAGCGGTTGATCGTCATCATGTCGGCCATTTGTCCGAAGAGGTGAACCGGTATGATCGCCCGTGTTTTGTGGGTGATTTTGTCGGCAACGTCACCTGTCGAAATGAGGAACGAATCGGGATCGATGTCGGCGAAGATCGGTGTTGCACCGAGTCTTGTAATCGCGCTGGCGGTAGCAAAAAACGTGAAGCTCGGACAAATCACTTCGTCACCCGCTTCGACTCCGGCGGCCATCAGCGCGAGAAGAATCGCGTCGCTCCCCGACGCACATCCGATAGCGTGCTCGGCTTGGCAATAGGCCGCGATTTGCTCTTCGAGTATCTTTACATCCGGCCCCAGAATGAACTGGCCAGAGTCACAAACTCGTACCAAGGCGTCGATCATCTCGTCTTTGACGACGGCGTATTGACGCTTGAGATCGAGAATTGGCACATTCCCAATCGGGACGGTTGTTGGCGTGAGTTGCGTCATGGTATTGAAGTTTCCTTTCATGGTTTGAGACTTCCTTCGATAGGGGGGGTGGTGTCAACGAACAGGGTAGATCGTCGCAGGGCCTTGCGCGTACTGCGTCGATTGTGCTGGTGTGATTGGTGCTGCGAGTCCTGCTTGGAGAACGCGGAGTCGCTCTTCGAGGTCGCGCTGCTGCGGACTCGAAACTATCGAGCGACGATAATTTTCAGCGGCCTGCGCGGTCTGACCAGCGGCGTCGTAAAAATATCCGACGGCACGCAGCGCGCGGGCGTTGTTCGGATCGTATGCTAACACAGATTGTAGCAACATCTGCGACTCGTTTGCGTGACCGTGTTCTTGATAAAGTCGCGAGAGTTCGACCTTCGCATCGGTAGACGATGTTGCCCTGCGATTCCAGTCCATCAAGAGGTCGAACGCCTGCTGCGGGTGGCCAGTTTCGCTCCAGAGCACCGCGAGTCCGCGATTGGCAGCGACGTGATTCGGGTCGGTTGCGAGACAGCGTTTGTAGGCAGCTTCCGCTGCCGCCAGTTGTTGCTGTGCTAGATCGGTCTTGCCGAGCGACGCCGAGTTTTTTCCGAGATAGTAATACGTCGCCCCCATGTTGTAGGCTGCGTTGGCGTCCGTTGCCGCCGCAGATTCAAACGCGAGGAGGGCTTTATCGTACTTCGCCTGCCCAAAATAGGCAACGCCATCGCTGTTGCGTGGCTGCGACTGGCAACCCACAATTAGAGCGAAAACACAAGAAACAATCACACAAGACCAATTCATAGGACGGATTGTACCAATCCGCCGCGTCCGCGTGAAGAGAGAAAAATGGACCAGTTCGGAAACTTGCGTCCGCATTGCGGTTCGGCATAGCCGAACCTGAACTGCTGGCAGATTCGGGCTATTTCCGAACCTAAAACTACTGCGTATATTCTTGCAGCGATCTGACGCGGTGGTCGCCTTGGCGGATCGCTTCAATCCCCTTCGCGGCGGCGACAGCGGCGGCGAGCGTCGTGATGTACGGTATCCGCAAACGAATCGCCGTCTTGCGAATGTACGAATCGTCGCTCGAACTCGACTTCCCCGAAGGCGTGTTGATCACAAGTTGAATCGCACCGTTCTTCATCTCGTCGGTCAGATTCGGACGCCCCTCGTGAACCTTGTTAACGCAAACAGAATCAATCCCGATTTTCTTGAGATGTTCGTGTGTACCGGTGGTGGCGAAGATTTTGAAGCCGAGTGTCGCCAGTCGCCGCGCAACGTCGTCAACCGCCGGACGGTCTGTCGGCGTGACAGTTATTAGCACACCGCCCTCGGTCGGCAACTTCGTGCCCGCCGCTTCCTGCGACTTGAAAAATGCGAGTCCAAACGAGTCCGAAAGCCCAAGAACTTCGCCAGTCGAACGCATCTCCGGCCCCAAAATCGGATCGACTTCAGGGAACATATTGAACGGAAAAACCGCCTCCTTCACGCCAAAATGCGTAATGCGCGACGACGCAACGTTCATCTCTGCGAGACGTTTTCCGACAACAAGATTTGTCGCAATCGTCGCCATCGGAATCGCGCAAACCTTCGAGACTATCGGCACCGTCCGCGACGCTCGCGGATTCGCTTCAAGAATATAGATCGTTTTGTCGGCGATTGCGTACTGAATGTTCATGAGTCCGACAACGCCCATCTCAAGTGCGATGCGGCGAGTGTACTCTTCAATCGTCTCGATCTGCTGCGGCGACAGACTAATCGGCGGAATCACACACGCCGAGTCGCCGCTGTGAATCCCAGCAAGTTCGATGTGCTCCATCACCGCTGGGACAAACGCCGTCTCGCCATCGCAGATCGCGTCGGCCTCGCACTCGATTGCGTTTTCCAAGAAACGGTCGATCAGAATCGGACGCTCCGGCGCAATATCGACAGCCGCCGTAACGTATCGCGTTAGCATCGACTCGTCGTGAACGACTTCCATCGCGCGTCCACCGAGGACATACGACGGTCTCACCATCAGCGGATAACCGATCCGCGACGCGATTTGAATCGCCTCGTCGAGAGTGCTGGCCATCCCCGACTCCGGCTGCGGAATACCGAGCTTCGTCATCATTTGGCGAAACAGGTCGCGGTCTTCGGCGAGGTCAATCGTCTTCGGCGACGTACCGATAATTTTTACGCCCGCCTCTTCGAGTTGCGACGCAATGTTGAGCGGAGTCTGTCCACCAAATTGACAGATCACGCCGCGTGGCTTTTCCGCTTCGTAAATCGAAAGCACGTCTTCAACCGTGAGTGGTTCAAAATAGAGACGACTCGAAGTATCGTAGTCGGTCGAGACAGTTTCAGGGTTGCAGTTAACCATTATCGTTTCAAAACCGGCGTCGCGGAGCGCGAACGCCGCGTGGACGCAGCAGTAGTCAAACTCGATCCCTTGACCAATTCGATTCGGCCCGCCACCGAGAACCATCACCTTCTTGTCGCTCGACGACAACTCTTGACGATGCTCGACTCGTTCGGTGTGGTACGTTGAGTAGTAGTACCGCGCGTTCTCAACGCCGCTCACGGGAATCGCGTCCCACGTTTGTGCCAAACCTGTTGCCAAACGTTGCGAACGAACATCACGCTCGGTGACGTGCAAGAGCTGCGCGATGTAGCGGTCGGAGAATCCGTCGCGTTTCGCTTGACGCAACAGATCGTCGGGAAGTTTTGAACCGCGGTGCGCGACCAAAGTCTTCTCGACTTCAACAAGTTCAAGCATCTGCTCCAAGAAGTATCGTTTGACTTTCGTCTTGTCGTGAATGACATCAACGGAAACTCCGCGCAACAGTGCTTCGTAAATGAGAAAGTAGCGAAGACTCGTCGGGACGTTTAACTTGTAGAGAATCTCGTCGAGCGAAAGTGCCTTGATTTCGCGGACTTCGCCGAGTCCGTAACGTCCTTGCTCCAGCGAACGGATCGCCTTTTGGAACGCCTCTTTGAACGTCTTGCCGATACTCATTACTTCGCCGACGGCTTTCATCTGCGTACCGAGTCGGTCTTCGACGCCTTTGAACTTTTCAAACGCCCACCGCGCGAACTTGACGACAACGTAGTCGCCGCTTGGAGTGTATTTGTCGAGCGTGCCGCTGCGCCAGTACGGCATTTCGGCGAGCGTGAGTCCGCACGCCAACTTCGCCGAGACAAGCGCGATTGGAAAACCGGTCGCCTTCGACGCGAGCGCGGACGAACGACTCGTTCGCGGATTAATTTCGATAACGACAACACGATCAGAAACCGGATCGTGTGCGAACTGAACGTTCGTTCCGCCGATGACGCCGATAGATTCGACGATTCGGTATGCGTAGTCTTGGAGTCGTTCTTGCAGTTCGTTCGAGATTGTGAGCATCGGCGCGGTGCAAAACGAGTCGCCGGTGTGAACGCCCATCGGATCGACGTTTTCGATAAAGCAAACGGTGATCATTTTTCCGGTTGCGTCGCGGACGACTTCGAGTTCGAGTTCTTCCCAACCGAGTACCGATTCTTCGACGAGAACTTGCGACGCGATGGAGAGCGAGATACCGCGCGACGCGATTGTACGCAGTTCTTCTTGGTTGTACGCGATTCCGCCGCCGGTGCCGCCCATCGTGTACGCCGGACGAATCACAACCGGATAACCGAGTTTTTCAGCTATTGTCTCGGCTTGTTCGACGGTTGTTGCGATTTCGCTTTTTGCGGTTTCGATACCGAGTTCGTCCATCGCTTGTTTGAAAATCTCGCGGTCTTCGCCGCGTTCAATCGCCGAGAGTTGGATACCGATTACTTTCACATTGTACTTGTCGAGAATCCCAGCTTTCGAGAGCTGCAATGAAAGATTGAGAGCCGACTGTCCGCCGAGATTTGGGAGGAGAGCGTCGGGGCGTTCTTTGTCGATGATTCGTTCGAGCGACGGAACGGTGAGTGGTTCGATGTATGTGGCGTCGGCCATACCGGGGTCGGTCATGATTGTCGCCGGGTTGGAATTGACGAGCACGATTTCGTACCCCAAACTCCGCAACGCCTTGCACGCCTGCGTCCCGGAGTAGTCAAACTCGCACGCTTGACCGATGATGATCGGGCCTGAACCAATGATGAGAATCTTGTGAATGTCGGTACGCTTTGGCATACGGTGAAACCTTTCAAACTTATGGGGACGCTGGATAGTGGTACTGTTGAACGGGCCGCGCATTGATAGTCAACTCTTTGGCACCTGCGCAAACCCTGAACATTGTACCCAAGTCGCGGCAGTCGTCAACGCCCCGCTTTGTGATTGTCGCAAACAACAAATCTGGTCGTGGCCGCGTACCCTCCTTGACGCATCGCGTTTTCCCGCGAAAATACGCCGCGAAGTCTCCGTTCTTGGGACGCGAGTCAATTCCTCACAACTTCAGAAAGGTTTAAGCCATGCGTATTGTTCTTGCTATGAGTGTACTGGTTGTCTGTTTGGTGCTCACAGGTTGTCCGAAAGAATCGTCGTCGGGACCAGCAAAAGGGCCTGCAAATCCGAACGTTGGCGGCGTTCCGGCTGGTTCAACCTGATAGGCAATGCTAACTGGTTTTGGCGTGGTATCCCCATGAAAAAGTGGTTGACAACGGGTCTGTCGGCGGGTTTGTCAGTCGTTTGTTTGGCCGGAGTGGTTTTGTCGTTGGGCGGTTGTGGTGGTTCGAGCGATGTTTACGTCGCTGCCACCGAACTCGTCACACCGGTGGAGAAACCGCTCGGGGCACCTGTCGTTATCATCACGCCAAATCACGACGACAACACAAAATCCGACTCCTTCTCGGCTACGTTCTTTCTCAAAATTGACAAGCGAGACGAAACAGTTTACGATGCGCTGTTCCCGACTCGCAAGAACGAAATCCGCGAAAAAGTTGCTCTGCTCATCCTACAAGCTACGCCAGCCGAACGACAAGACCCGACACTCTACGAGATCAAACATCGGATTGTCGATGTTGTCAACGATCTGCTTGGGGCCGAATTCGTCAAGGAGGTTATCGTTACGGATGTCACGGCGATCACCTTCCAAAACTGATTCGGTAGACGACTCGCGCTGTCAACGTTCTGCCAGAGATTTTTCGGGCCGAACAATTTTCGTTGCGGGAGCGACGGGCGGGATCGGTTCGGCTGTTGCGAAAACGCTGGCGGCGGCGGGGGGCGGTCTCATTCTTCATTACGGTTTCGATGGCGACACCGCAAATCGTGTCGCCGACGACTGTGCTGCGTTCGGCGTTTCTGTAGACTGCGAACAAGCCGATCTCGCCAACCGCGAACAAGTCGCGAGTCTCACTGTGCGATTGACCGCGCGAACAATCGACCACGTCGTCATCGCATCGGGCTGCGATCTGATGAACAACTCGCTGCGACAGAAGACGTTCGACGAGCGGCTCCGTTATTTGTTGGAGGTCGATCTCGTTGCACCGATGGTACTGGCGCGGACGCTCGGCGCGAAGATGCAAACATCAGAGACGCTGGGCAGAAGCATTGTCTTCCTCGGTTGGGACGGCGTTGCAACTGGCGGCGTCACCGAAACGGCACAACTCTACGGTGCGGTCAAAGGCGGACTGCAAGGATTTGCGCAGTCGCTGTCGCAAAGTCTCGCGCCGCAAGTCCGCGTCAACACACTTCTCCTAGGCTGGATCAAGACACGATGGGGCAACAAGGTCGCTGCCGACGATGCGAGTCCGTTTTCCAACGTTCCAGAAAAGACGACACTTTTGGAACGCTGGGGGGAGAGCGAAGAGGTCGCAGACGCCGTTCGATTTCTGCTATCGGACGAATCGCGGTACATCACCGGCGCAACACTCGAAGTAAACGGTGGACGCCGCGCGTGGCGACCAGAATGACCGTCTCTATGTGCCGCGTAGATTTTTGATAACGTCTTCGAGTACGGCATCGGTCTCGGCGCGAACGATTTGGCACGTCCCGACTTGGCGGTGTCCGCCGCCACCATGTTTGGCCATCAGGCTACCGACATCCGCAGTACACGAACGATTGATGACACTGTAACCGCAAGCGAGCATGTTTGCGATATTCCCCTTCGTCGGCGTGACCCAGAGTGAAACGTTCTGATCAGGATACATCCCGTAGATGACGAAACGGTTGCTGGCGTGGATGACGTCAACGCCACGCAAGTCGGTAACGATGACGTTGTCAACGGTTCGCGTGTGAGTACGCACCATTTCCTGAAACGCATCCGATTCAGAGTGGTAAAACTTGACCCGCTCGCTAACATCTGGCAGTTGAAGAATCTCGTTGACCGGCAGCTTGTAAAGCTCGCGAATAAAACGGAGCATCAGTTGGTAAGACGAAGTACCGAATTGTTGGAAGCGTCCGAGACCGGTGCGCGGGTCGGTCAAGAAACCGATCAGAACCCATCCTTGTGGATTGAGTACATCAGACGGCGTGAGCTTTCCAGAATCGACGCGATCAACGGCTTCGATCAGTTCGTTCGCCCACGGATATGCTTCAGCACCGCCATAGTAGTCGTAGATAATCCGGGCACACGAATCGGCGTGACGACTCTCGCCATGTGACGACTTCTCAACCCCAACCCGCTGTAGTTCGCTGGCGTGATGGTCAAACCACATCGCACACCCCTCGACAAACGGCACGTTACAAAGCACATCGCGCGACTCCGCACGAAAATAGCCGTCCTGCAGGTCTTTGGGGTGAACGAACACAATGTCGTCAACCAGCCCCTGTTCGGCCAGCAACGCTCCACAAACCAAACCATCAAAGTCGGCCCGCGTTACCAATCGCATGAAAATCTCTCCATAACCAAACACGGATACCACGTTTTGGGATTCGACATCCGCCGCACTCAACCATTCGCCTCCAACGCCCACGAATGGTAGGAGTTTACCACAGAGACGCCGCGTGGCAAGGAGCGGAAGACGAAAAAAATTGTCCACAGCGTTCTTGGGGGAAAACGCAGTTTGGGAGAAATGGCGAAACCCAACACTTTTTTTCTTATCTGCCCTTGATTGAAACCGCTTTTTCGGCGACAATTCCGCAGTGTACTCGGATGATGTTCCAGTCCGATGGGACTTACCTCAACACTTCAAAATTATTCACAAGCAAGCAATGGCAAACTACCGCGACTATCAACGCCAGCGTTCGATGACGCTCGGCGACCTACTTTTGGAAAATCGAATCATCTTCCTTCAAGGAGTGATTACGAACGAAACGGCGAACGAGCTTGTGATGAAGCTGCTCTACTTGCAGAGTGAAAATCGCCGCAAAGACATTCACTTCTATATTAATTCTCCGGGCGGTAGCGTCTCGGCAACACTTGCAATCTACGACACGATGCAGATTTTGAGTTGCCCCGTGGCGACGTACTGCGTTGGACTCGCTGCTAGTGGCGGCGCGATCTTGCTCGCTGGCGGCTCGCGCGGAAAACGTTTTGCTCTTCCACACGCAAAGGTCATGATTCACCAGCCGTGGGGGAGCGTCGAAGGCCAAGTATCTGACATCGAAATCCAAGCGTCAGAAATTATCAAAGACCGAACACTCCTAAACAACATCCTCTCGCAGCACACGGGAAAACCAATCGAAGTCATCGCCAAAGACATCGACCGCGACTTCTATCTCAACGCCGCCGCCGCCAAAGAATACGGTGTCGTCGATGACATCCTCCAAAAATCTGCGCTGGATGAAGACAAAGACAAGGAGTAAACCCAATGTCCACACTCGCCGCAAAACCGCAGCAGCGTTACTCGTATGCCGACTACCTGACGTGGCTCGACGACGTTCGGCGCGAAATCATCGACGGCGTGATGACGCTGATGAATCCTCCCGCGCCGTCGTGGGACCACGCAGAAATTAGCGTTAGCATCAGTTCGAACTTTTACCAAACCATCAAGCAGCATCGCGGCAAATGCAAGGTTTTTCACGCACCGTTTGACGTGCGGCTTCCAAGGAATGGTGAAACGAACGACAACGAAATCTACACCGTCGTCCAGCCCGACGTTTGCGTAATCTGCGATTTGAGTAAGAAGTACGACAGACGCGGCTGCATTGGCGCACCCGATTTGGTCGTGGAGATTTTGTCGCCGAGTACGATGGCACGCGATTATCGCGTCAAGTTTGACTTGTACGAACGCAGCGGTGTCAGCGAATACTGGATTGTGAACCCGTTCGCAAAATCAATCGAAATTTTCGTCCTGCACGAAGACGGGTGTTATCACGACGGAACCGTCTACGACGGAGACAACACACAGGTCAAGTCGATTCTGTTTCCCGAAGTCATATTTGACCTCAACGAGTTTTTCGAGTAAACCTGCGTTGAAATTTTCGTGACCATTCACGGACTGTTTCGCCGTGGCATATTCCTAGTCCCGCTAGGGACGACCTTATTGTAGCCGAGGGCAAGACGTACTCGTCGCAGCCCTCGGTTTGTGGCCCCAAATAGAATGAAGTCCCGTAGGGACGACCTTATTCCGAATGGGCAAAACATCGTCAATGTTGTCGAGCAGTTCAAATAAGGCCGCTCCTACGGAGCTACGAATTCCGTGGTGATCGCCACCCAAGGCTGCGCGGAATACCGCTTGCCTTGGGCTACAATAAGGTCGCCGCTACGCGGCTAGGAAACGATACCAAAAACAGTCCGTGAACGATTGCAAAATTTTCTACACCAACCACATATCAACCTCAAACAACAATTCACCATGCCACTGATACCTTACGTCATTGAAAAAACTGGGCGCGAAGAGCGCGCGATGGATATTTATAGTCGCTTGTTGAAAGATCGAATCATCTTTCTTGGTAGCGGCGTGAACGACGAAGTCGCCAATGCGATAGTCGCGCAGATGTTGTTTCTGCACAGCGACGATCCGAGTGCGGACGTTCACATGTACATTAATTCACCCGGCGGCAGCGTCACGGCGGGGCTTGCGATCTACGACACGATGCAGTTTATTTCGTGCGATGTGGCGACGTATTGCATCGGACAGTGTGCGTCGATGGGAGCGGTTTTGCTCACAGCGGGTGCGAAAGGGAAACGTTTTGCGCTCCCGAATTCGCGGATCATGATTCACCAGCCGCTCGGCGGAATGGAAGGCACCGCCGAAGAGATTCTGATCCACGCCCGCGAGTTTGCGAAGATCAAAACGCGGATGAACGAGATTCTGCTCAAACACACCGGACACCCGCTCGACAAAATCCAACAAGACACCGACCGCGACCGGTTTATGTCTGCCGACGAGGCGTGCGAATACAGACTGATTGATCAGGTGATCGAACACGCCCCCGCGACAAAAAAGAAGTAGACCCGTTACGGGTCAATTTGCAGGCTTCGCCTTCCCGCAATGCCGCGGCCTCGATGGGCCGCTACCGTTTTGGTACGGGAAATTCAAACCGACTTGAGTATAACCACTGCACAATTTCCCACGGATGGGACCAACAATGAAACTACCGCAGAAACTCTCGCAAAATTTGCTAACATGCTGTGTCTCGCTGGTTTGCCTCACTGGTTGTGTGAGTCGTTATCAGTACGAGGTCGATCAGGCACTCTTGCTTCAGGAGAACCAAAAACTGGAGCAGGCTCTCTATCTGACGCACTACCAACTCTCCGACTCGCAGCGTGAAAACACGACGTTGCGACAGACGTCTTTGGCCGTGCCGAACGACGATGGTCCATCGTCGATGGTAATTGAGTCGCCGCGTCGTCGCGCGGAGACGAGTGCGACACCGCTTGATTCTGCGCCGATCTTTTCGCCATCGGCGATCCCGACCGGCAGCGGCAGCAGTACGCCGCCGCCAGCGTTGCAAGACTGGAACGCTCCAGCACCGCCACCGACATCATCGCCGACGTTGCCAGCGACAACTCCTGTTTCGCCGCCGTCGCGTCCATCACCGGCTTTGCCGCCAGCGAGTTTTGTCAGACCGCCGCGACTCGCAAGCAGCGACGTTCCCACGACCGTCATTGATTCTTCGTCTGCCGTACCGGTCACGTCGAGTTTCCCTGAGTGGGCACCGACGCGGTAGTATAAAGCTATCGAAGCAGCGTTCATGTATAATCCGCAGATGACGCCGATTTTTGCAGATTTTTTGTTCATGAAAATGCGCAAAGGGAGAGAGAACGCGGAGCACGCGTACAAACAAAATGAGCATCAATTAGGTAGCTTTGTACCGCGAGTATACACGCAAGATTTTCTATGCTAAAATGCGTAATCTTCGACATGGATGGAACGATTGCCGACACTGTTCCATTGTGCGTTGCTGCTGTTCATCGTGCTGTGGAACCACTTCTTGGTCACTCTATTTCCGATGAAGAGATTCTTGCGACGTTTGGACCGTCGGAGGAAGGAACGATCCACGCCTTGCTTTCTGACCGTTATGAAGAAGGGCTGGTCAGTTTTTTCGAGCAGTATCGTCAACTACACTGCATGTGTTCGACACCGTTTGATGGAATTGTCGAGCTATTACATTCCCTGAAAGACCAAGCCCACATTCTTGCCCTTGTAACGGGAAAAGGGCCACACTCGTTGGAGATCAGCATGGATGTTTTAGGTCTCAACAACATTTTCGATGCGATTGAAACAGGTGTTCCGCATGGTCCAAGCAAACCAGTTGGTCTTCAAAACGTGATGCGAAAACTTGATCTGTCGCCTAAAGATTGCGTTTATATCGGAGATGCTCCAAGTGACATTGTTGCCTGTCGGGCAGTCGGCATGTCCATTATTTCGGCGGCATGGGATACTGCGGTCGATGTTGAGAAAATCCAAAATCTGAAACCGGATCATATTTGTTTTACGGTTGAAGAGTTGAAACGATATTTAGCCCTGTTACGGGTCGATTTGTAGGCTTCGCCCGCTGTTGCGCCGCAGCTTACGGCAATAACGCCTCGCTGAACCGCTACCGTTTTGGTACGGGAAATTCAAACCATCTTGAGTATAACCACACCATTGAAAGAATCGAAATGAATAATAAACAACGTGTTGTTCTTGTTACCGGTGCATCGCGAGGACTTGGTGCCGCGATGGCAAAACGCCTTGGTAAAGACGGTTTTCGTGTGGCTGTCAATTATTTCAACAGTCCAGAGCGAGCCGAAGGCGTTGTCGCTGAAATTGCCAAAAAGGGTGGAATTGCCAAGGCTTTCAAAGGCGATGTCACCAAGAAAGAGGACGTGAGACTAATGTTACAGGATATTGCCGCGACATGGGGCAATGTGGAAATTCTTGTCAACAACGCCACCGGTCCTCAACCGGACCTGCCGATTGAGGAGTATTCGTGGAAGGATTTCGAAGACCAGATCGACTTCTTCATCAAGGCCCCGTTTTTGCTGATGCAGGAGTTGATTGGTTCGATGAAAAAAGCACGTTTTGGCAAAGTGATCAACATCGGCAGCGAGGTGGCGGAAGATTGCCGTCCGAATTTCTCGCCTTATGTGATGGCCAAGTGTGCCATGCTCGGTCTCACGCGAACATGGGCGTTGGAATTTGCTCCGTGGAACATTGCCGTTAACCTGATCGCTCCCGGCTGGATTCCTACTGAGCGGCATAAAGACCAACAAGAGAAATTGGATCAATACCGTGCAAGAATTCCAATGGGACACCACGGCACTCCCGACGATGTGGCTTCCGCTGTTGCTTTCTTGGCTGCCGAAGAGACGACTTTTATCAGCGGTCAGCGAATCTCGGTCAACGGAGCATTCACGTTTTGAACGCATGACTTGTCCCGATGATCGACGAAGTTGGCGAACGTTTGGCGGCAACGCCGGATGACGAACGTGCGGAGCAACCGTTCACGGATTTTTTGAGGGGCCGCACCCCCAGATGCACGGAGGCAAAGGAATGCGTTCTTCATCACCAGCAGGCACGGTAACGCTGATGCCGTTTCTTGCGGTTCTTTTGTGTACGATGGGGGCACTGATAATGTTGCTTCTTGTCGTTGCGAAAGATGTCCGCGACCAGCAAGACGCGGCGACGTTAATGCCAAACGTCGCCAGCGACGCGGCACGCGAACTGTCTGCGCTCAAGGCGGCGACGGAAGAGACGCAGTGGCTCGCCGACCAGTATCTCGCGGCGCAAGATGTGGAACGTGAAAAACTCGCACTCCAGCGTGCGACGCTCGCGTTTCTCGAATCGCAAACGCAAAAACGTCTCGAAGAAGCGGAACTCCTCGCGCGTTCGCTCGATGTGATCCGCGCTGGCGAAACGCCAAGCCAGTCGCGCGAAACGCTCGAAGCTGTGCTGGCAGAGCAGCAATCGCGACTCGCGGCGGCGTCAAAACGTTTGAACGAATTGCGAACGAAGTCAGCAAGTGCGAACAAGTCTTACGCGATTGTTCCGACTCCCACCAGTCGCGGAACATATCGGCGACCGATGTTTATTGAGTGTCGTGACAACACGGTTATCTTGCAACCCGAAGGGATCGTTCTCACGGACGTAGACTTCTTGATGGCGGGGCGTCCTGAAGGACCGCTCAACACTGCGCTGCGAAGTTTGCAGCAGTATTTTGCGGAGAGCGGCGACACCGAGGAGCCGTATCCGCTGGTGGTGATTCGTCCGTCGGGCGCGGCGATTTTCCCTGCGGTGCGTGCGTCGCTCGGCGGATGGATCACCGACTACGGTTACGAGATGGTCGATGAAGACTGGAACATTCAGTACCCGCAACCCAATCCTGAAGTTCGGCAGCGACTCGAAACGCAAGTTGCATCGGCACGGCAGCGTTTGCTTGCGTTTTTGAGTCAGATGCGAGAAGAAGAGACTAACGCATCGCAAAGTGGCGGAACGTATCGCGTTGGACGCGGCGGCGTTGTCGAACGTATTGATTCTGGCGGAACGAAAATCGCGTCGCGGGCGACGTTGCCACCGATTGGACTGGGGCGTCCCCAACCGCAGCTCAAGACCGACTCGTCACTTCCCGATGGTGCACCGGAGGAACACTACAACGTCGATTCCAACTCCGCACGCCGTGATGTTATGCTGCAACACATCGAGCAAAACGGCGATTCCAACATCTCTCCCTACGTTCGTGCGCCGCGTGGATTCAACATCAACGACCCCGATTCTTACGCCAAAGCCAAGCGTGAGATCGCAAAGCAGGATCGTGAGCAAGCCAAGCGTGAGAATGAACAACAGAAAGACGCGATTCAAAAAATCGGTGATGTCCGCATCGGTCAAGGTCAACTGCAAAAGACTGCTGGGCCGCAGGAGTTTCCAGAAGTTCCGCCGGAGGTTCTTTACGGTGAAAACTCTGCTGGCGAATCGGCGCGACAGATGCACAGCCAGCAGAAAGTCAAAGACAACTGGGGAATCCGCGAGGCGACGGAAGAGGCGACACCGATTGTTCGTTCGATACGAATTGTGTGCGAGAAGACGCGGCTCTCGCTCCCGCAGCAAGCGGGACTTTCTCGCAAGCGCGACATCCCACTCGACATCACAACGCCTGCTTCAACTCAAACATCAATCGAGGCGTTTGTCGGTGAAGTTTGGGACTTTATGGAGACGTGGGGAATCGCCGGTGCGAACAAATACTGGCGACCAGTTCTAAACGTAACCGTCGCCGCCGACGCCGAAGACGAGTTCACAATCTTCTGCCGCCACCTCGAACGAAGTGGATTCGTTATCAAACGGCAGTAGTACAGCGGTTCGGTATAACCGAACCCTCCAAGTTGTCATAAGCCGCAGGCGTCTGGAGGGTTCGGCTATGCCGAACCGCCGTGCGGGTGTAAGTTTCCGAACAAGTCGATTCTGTCACACGCGGCTTTTGCCGCTGGCCCTTGACGCCGCCGCCGATTCATTCACAATAGGGCGGTTGATTTCGCTGTTTTTATACTCAAGACGGTTTGAGTTTCCCGTACCAAAACGGTAGCGGCCCATCGAGGCCGCGGTCTTGTGGAGGGCGAAGCCTACAAATCTACCCGTAACGGGTATATCTTTCACCACGCTCTATTTTTATGAAGTCATCTCCGAAGCCATCCCCGCGTGTCCGCGACATGAATGCCGACAAGGATGTTGCTCAAGCGTTGCAGAACGTTTTGGGTTATATCCAGTTTTCGTCCGGCCAGCGCGACCCGCAGTTTTTTACGTCGCTTAACACGCTCTACGCCGACCAGTTGAACGAGCAAACGGCCACGAACGATGCGGGAAACTCCGTCGTTCGCCAGTTGCTAACTCGTCTCGACAACGAACTCGATTCACTCGCCGGAAAAGTCGAAGCGTTCCGCGATGTCGCCCCCGGACGACGACTCATCCGGTTTGTCCGCGACACGTTTCTCGACGCATACAGACAGTTTCACTCCGACCTCTTCTTCCACCAAAACGAAGACGCACTCTTCAATTCGTTCCTGCTCGCAAAAGTTTTCGAGACTCTTCTGGCGCGAAGTGAACCGCTCACCAACGAGACCGATACAACAACTGTCGTCGCCGAAATGCTCGACGCCGTTTGCGACTTGATCGGTTATCGCCCCGTCCCAGTGCTCGAAGGCGAACAGCGTCACCAGCCCAACGCGCACGAATGGGTCGCGCCGATCCCGCTCTGGATTCGCGGCATCGGCGCGGCAACCGGAAAATACCGCGAACTCCTCGAAGCCGCTCTCAATATGTTCGACGGCGTTGATGGCGACATCGTCCGCGAGTCGGGGCTAGAACCTTCGTGTCTTACGGAAATCGTTCTCGATCCGCGCGCCTACGACTTCGATCACCCCGTCAATCGCCGCCCCAATTACCACTTCGGTTACTGGGACCCAACCGCTATCGACAACAGCGGCCAGTATTATCGTTACGTCGTTCATCAAGTCTTGCTCGACTGCGCACTGGCACGAGTTGATACGGCGTATATGGGCGACTCGACCGTCTCAAACGTCCCGCGCGATGAACTTGTCTACGAAAGCGGCGCGGTCTTGCTGGGGACGATGCTGATGGGAAGCGGAGTCACCGGCAGCGGGCCGAGTGCGTACGATTCAACCGTCACAATAAATTCGCTGATGCCAATCATCGCTGGCTACCGCGACCGATTTTACACGTCGCTCCTTGAGCGGACACCAGAAAAAATCAAGACACGTCTCGTTGAAGAAGAGCGACAACTGTTTCAGCCGTTCGGCGGCGCGCGACAAGACCTCAACAAACGTCTCGCCAAACGGCGTGCCGATCAGCTCCAGCGGCTCCACCTCGCGCGGACTTATGCGCGAATGGGATACTTCGACGCCGCACGCGAACAGACCGAAATTATCGCCGTCGCTTCGGCGCGTATGCTCTGCCAAATCGACTGCCTCATCACCGAAGGACACTTTCTGCTCGACCGCGATAATGTCGATCCCGCAGCGAAAATCCCAGCACAACTCGAAGAGTTAATCCGCCGCGGAATCGCGTGCGGAGCGATTGTCGATCCGTGGACGATACTTGGTTTTGGTGCGCAGTTCTCGCTCTTTCAGAGTGCGGAGAATTCAATTCACGACCACCGCATCGACGACCTGATCAACATACTCGATGATGTCTTCGATTTTTACAGTCGCCTTCTCAAGTCGGCGGCAGCGGCGGGACTCGACGACTTGCGGGCCGACCTCTCCGACCAAATGAGCGACCTCGCTGGCTGGTGGGACCAGTACGGCGTGACGGAAGTTTCGAGCGTTGAAGGATTTTCGGGGGCGGCAGCGTGGGAGTCGGCGGCGCAAGTTGCAACCGCGCTGGCGGCATGGAACAAAGCCGGAACAGCCGCAGGCGACATCGCATTTTGGAGTCGCCACGTCGAGCGGTTCAATTCGCCGAAGGCGTTCGTTCTGCTCGCCGAAGCACTACTCGAACGCGGCGACTTGGTCGCAACGATGGCACTGCTGATGTACTGGCTCAGCCACTCCGAAACGATCCCGCTCACCGAAGCGAACTACTCGTTTCACACAATCGTCCTGCGATGGAACGAACAACTCTGGCGCACCGATCCGGCTGCGAACGAGTCCGGAGGTGACGCCGCCGTCAATCCTGCGCCACACATCCCGCGTTTGACGCACTCAGAACGTTGGGCACTTGCGACAAAGTTCTTCGACTACCTCGAAGCCAACGCCGACTTCTACGGCACCGTTCCCGACGTTGAACTTGACGATTCGTTTTTTGAACAGCCGAAGGCAACGCGCGGTGGCAACAAGTCTGCGCAGCGTGGTAAACGCGGACCGAATGTGGCGTCAGACCCAAATCAAGACGACAACGACGTGATGAAGGCGGCGTTCGACTCGTTCTTTGAAGACGGCGACACCGCGCAGCGTCGTCCGACTGGGAGCGACCCGCTCTACGGTGCGGCATACGAAAACATGACGTTCCAAGACTCCGCCGACGACGGTTTCGACGACAACCTCATGGATGCACCCGGCCCAAGTTTTGGCGACGACGACGAAGAGTTCGAACTCACGCACGAGACCGAACGGATCAGCGAACGCCTCTCGTTTTTGGTGACGGTTTGCAAGAGCTGGAAGTTTACGGCGATCCGCGCGCCGCAACTTGTTGCGCCTGCCGATGCGGGTTCAAGTGACAGTACATCTGGCGGGAGTGAAACATCTCGTCTCGAAGACTGGCTCTCGCAGAGTGTTCGCTACTGGAACGACTTGCAGCAGTTACTCGACAAGGTTTCGCGTTATAAAGTTCCGGTTCCGCGCGGCACGCCAGACTCGCTTGCGAGTTATGATCGCCATCGCGGGACGAAAGAAATTTTGATCGACCGAATCATCTGGACGATGGTTGAAGTGGCCGATGGGATTTTGATATTGCAGGCCGTTCTGGGATCGCCGACGATCACGATGACGAACAAGGCGTGGGAAAAGCCGGTGTGTCAGGTACTTTCTGCGATCTTGCGTCGAGACGTTAATGGTGCGTGTGGTGCGTGGAAGAAGATGCTCAAGGCACTCGCATCGGAGTCGCTCCTTTACATTCCGACGGCGCGTGGTGGTCCGGCGTCGGCGATAGTGGCGTGCCGAAGTTTGCAGCAGGTGATATTGCGTCTCTTCGAGTTTGCGCCGCGACTTGGATTGCTCTCCGAGACGTTTTCGCTGCTTGAACAGATTGAGGAGATGGAGCGAGTCTTTCCGGCGAAGAGCGGTGCGATTACGGAGTACGACCGCCTCGTCGAAGCGGCGACGCAGTCAATTGCGACGTGTATTGCAGAGTCGTCGAAGACGTGGGTGATTCGTCGAACCAGTTCACAATTCAGTACGTCTGCCGATGCGCTCGTTGACTACCTCGAACGGATCGTTGAGTTACTTCTTGATGCGTGGCTCTCGCACAGTCGGCAGATACGCATTTCGCCGCTTGAATCGGTTGGCGATCGCGCGGTTTGGAACGCGATCAAGGAGTTCATTCAGCGTTACGGCGAAGACATCTTCACGCAACAATTTATGGCGTTTGGAAATCTCCGCGCGATACTTCATCAGGGAGTTGAGACGTACCTCACGCAACTGTTGCAGATGCGTGAAGACGACGACGAGCCGGAGTTTGGTGCGCGTCTTCTTGCCGACATTGATTCGGGTACGATTGCGATGGAGGAAGCGGTTGCGAGTCTCGAACTGATTTTCGAGGCGATTGCGGAGAACTACTCCGAGTACATCGACTACAACAGTACGACGACTCACAGCGACCACGGCGAGAAGCTCTATATGTTGCTCGACATGCTGCGAGTGCTTGCGGGGTACGAGCGGATTTCGTGGAATCTCAAACCGGTTTACTGGATTCACAACGCGATGATTCGTGCGGAGTGTTTGGACGCAGCAAAACTGTGGGAGACCGCAGTCGCCAACCGAAGCGTCACCGCCGCCGACGAACATATCAGACGTTATCAGCGACTCTCGACGAAATACGGTCTCTGGATACCGAGCATATTTGAGCGTCTTCAAGAACGTTTTATCCGTCCGCTTCAGATTGATCGGATGTGTGGACTCGTACCGAAGGCGATTCGAGAAGCGAAGCTCCCTCATTCGCAGCGTGAGACGTTTCGTATACTTGCGGCGCAGGTTGAGATATTTGCGATGGCTCCGGCTGGAGTTGGTTACGAAATACCGGAGTGGCTTGCGGCGTTCCAAGACGAAGCGATGGCGACGCGCATCGACGCAAAGACCGGCGAAGATCAGAGTCATTTCTTTGAGATTGTCCCACCGTTTGAGCGTGTCAGACTCACGCGCGGCGAAGTTGACAAGATCATCCAAGGCATCAGCCGCAGCAGACTCAACCGGTGAACTACCCACGTCACGGGGCTACCATCTCATATCGCTTGCGGACGATTGTTCCGTCGTGTTTGATTGTCAGGTCGATTGCGCCGTCGCGGAATGTGTCGTCGATTATGTTGCAACGTTTGCGAAGCGAGTCGATGTACGCTTCGTTGCGGACGAAACTACCGCCGCTTACGATCACCGATTGCGGGTGTCCCCAAGTCCAGAGCGGTTCCGTGCTCGCACTGTAGCCGCCGTGGTGTGGGAGTTGCATCACGTCGAGTGGCGACGCGAGTGGCGTGCCTATGAACGGCGGGGCGGCGAGATCGAGATCGCCAGCGAAAAGAATCTGTCGCCCGCAATAGCGAAGTAGCATCACCAAACTCTGCTCGTTACTTCGCATTGTCTCGGTTGCGTCACGCCACGATGACGGCGGATGAAGAAACGTCGCGTCAACCAGCGCGCTGGACGACACAAGTTTGTCGCCCGCAGTCACACTCCGAATCGAAACTTTGTGTCTCTTGAAAGTATCCGCCAACGAACGCAGTGCGTCGTCGTCTTTCTGCCACATCCCCGGCGGCACCAGCACTTCGCCGACCGCAAACCGTTCGAGTAAGATCGGCACCGCAGAATAGTGGTCAAAGTCGGGATGCGAAATCACGAGCGTGTCGATGCGACACAACCCCGCACGCCAAAGACGCTGCGAAACAATATCCGCCGCGCGACGCGGTGACGACAAACAACCAGCGTCGAAGACGAGGCTCCGTCCGTCCGGCGAAATGATGACGGTTGCAAGTCCGTGCCCGACACTCGCCACAGTTATTTCAGCGCAACCAGAGAACCAGCGTGCATACTTCGTCACAACAAACGTTGCGCCGCACAAACAAATCCACGCGAAAAATCCGTACCAAAGAACTCGCTGCGAAGGACGCCACGCCGGAAACAGCGTCCAAAAAACGAGCGGCACATAGAACAGTATCAAAAGCCAGTTGACAATTCCCGAAGTCCAAAAATAACCGAACGGGACCGAGTGCGAAAACATAACGATACTGTCGAGCGTCTCAAAACACCACGACGCCATCGCACCAAGCGGAAACGTCAGCAGCGGACAGACGAAACTCGCCAGCATCGTCGCAAGTCCCAAGAGCAGCGAACAAGTTAGCGGCACTATCAAAATCGGATTGATCACAACCGCAATCGGCGTGACAATGTGAATCTGCGATGCGATCAGTGGTGCCAAAACGATCCAGATCAAAAAACTTATCACAAAGAGTCGCGCGACGCGGCGTCCCCAGCCAAGTGCAACGCTCGTGGTGCGTGCGAGAATTGGGTACTTGCGCGGTGAAAGCGGCGTCCGCCACGGCGGCAGTGTGAGGCACCAAAGAAAAACTCCTGTTGCAACGAACGAGAGGTGCGTGCCGAACTGAAACATCTCGGTCGGATTGATTGCGAGAACAACAATCGCCGAGACCGCAAGTGTGTTAACAGAAATCGTTTTCAAACGCAACAGCGAGACGATGGCAACGACAACAATGAGTGTCGCTGCGCGAATTGCTGGCGGGCGAATGTCGGTCATAGCGAGGTACGCAATCGTCGCCGCTACGGTGACAGCGATTACAACTTCACGCGGGAGACGACACCACGACAAAAAATACGCAACGGCGGCGGCAGCGAGTCCGAGATGAAGACCGGAGATTGCAAGCAGATGAATCGTCCCTGTCTCGACGAGCGCGGAGTGCATTTCTTCTTCGAGTCCGTCACGAAATCCCAAGAGCATCGCCGAAGCGAGTACGGCACCGCGCGGCGACATCGTTGCGTGAAACGTCTCTTCCACTTTCTTGCGACGTTCTGCAAGCCACCGCGACCACGATGCGTCGCCGACAGCTTCACACGTTACCGCCTCTGGCGTGCTAACGTGAAGCGCAGCGAGAATACGTTCGGCGCGGAGCCGCGTCGCCTGATCGAATTCGCCGTAGTTTGCAGGCGGTGCGACACGCATAAGCTCACCGAGACACCGAATGCGATCACCAACCATCAGCGATTCACACTCACCGTCGATGATGACGCGAACGCGCCCGCTCATCGTTTGCCACGCAGAATGCGATGTACTTTGCGTCGCATTCTGCGTCCCTTTTGACGTGACGCAAATCGCACTCACATCGAGCACGAACACCGTTCGCGGGCCGCGCTGAAACGGTGTTGCGTTAGACTCGCTTGGTAGCATCGTGCGCGGGAGCGTGCGAACGATGCCTTCGACGTAAGACGGTCTCCCTTCGCGTGTGGCGTGAAGACCGATGTCGTCTTCGGGGAACGACGAGAACTGCAAATGGTGCCAGAGTCCGGCGAGTCCGGCAAACATCGCCAGCAGCGCGGCGGTACGGGCACACCGTGCGACCGCTGCGAAAAATCTCTCGACGAAAAACGTAAGTCCCGCCGCGCAGCAAAACGCAAACAGCATCCAGCTCCACACCACGAGCGGGAGTGACAACACGCGATCAACACCGATCCCCAGCATCATCGCCAGCACCACGTCCCGCGCAGGCATAGAATTGTCACCACGTTGTTAGATGATGGCCCCATCGCTTCTGTCGCAGGAATGACGAGTTCTGCGCTGAATGGCGATTCGGGCACTCGCTTACGCTTCGTGTTCTTATTCGGACACTTCCCGCTCCGATTCGAGTACGCTGGAGTGACGAATGATACGGTAAGCCTAAATCTCCACCCACTTCCCTTCGTTTGCGCTGCGGATAATGGCGTCGCAGACTTTTTGTGTTCGCGCCGCTTGGCGTACACTCGGTTCGTAAGTCTTGCCGCCAGCGACGCCGCGCAAGAAGTCGGCTAGGCAGTTAATAAATGTGTGCTCGTAACCGATGGTCGTTCCGGGGACCCAGTATTTGTCCATGTACGGATGTTCGCCGTTGGTGACGAGAATCCGCTGCCAACCAGTGAGATGGTCTTCGATCTTCTTCCCCGTTTCTGGGTCGGCGTAGCGGAAGAATTGCAGATATTCCGGCTCCTCAAGATTGAAGAATATCGCACCGTTCTCGCCGTTGATCTCCATCGTGCTGTAGTTCTTGCGACCGCGTGCGTAACGTGTACTTTCAAACGTACCGATAGAACCGTTCGCAAAAACCGCGAGGAACATGCACGCATCGTCGATGGTGATCTTTTCCATCGCACCGGTGTCGTTGTTCTTGCGTTCTTTGATAAAGATTTCGGTGTGCGCGACGACGCGCTGAATCGGACCGTTGATCCATTCGGCGGTGTCGATGGAGTGTGCGAGGAGGTCGCCCGTGACACCGCTCCCAGCAACTTTCGCCGAGAGTCGCCACAAACCTTGTCCGCCCGACGGAACTTTTTGACTGATCGTATAGTCTTGATTGTAGACGGCGCGATAGTGGAACGGTCGCCCAACGCGGCCTTCGTCAACGATCTGCTTGAAGAGCGAAATCGCTGGGACGCGGCGATAGTTAAACATCACCATATTCGCAACGCCCGCCTTCTCAACCGCCGCCGCCATCTCTTCCGCCTCGGCGACGTTCATCGCAAGCGGCTTTTCACAGACGACCATCTTCCCCGCTTGTGCCGCAGCGATCACCATCTCTTTGTGAAGGAAGTTCGGTGCGACGACGTCAACGATGTCGATGTCTTTCCGCGCGATCACTTTCTTCCAGTCGGTCTCGATCTCCTCGTATCCCCACGCCTTCTGAAACTTCAGAAGCGATTCCATGTCTTCTTGGCGACCGTAACAAACCTTGAGCACCGGTTTGAACGGAACGTCGCTAAAGAAGTGGGTGACTTGATTGTAAGCGTTGGAGTGGGTGCGTCCCATGAATCCAGCACCGAGCATACCGACATTGAGCGTCTTTGTCATGACAAGAGTCCTCCGAGAAGAAAGTTGTGTGCGTGTACTTGTTAGCGGCCATTCCGCTACCAAACACGGCGACCCATTGTACGCGGCCCAAACGAAGTGACAAGCCGC